>NZ_JACYUI010000003.1:0-700288 GCF_014841665.1 Pseudomonas sp. CFBP 8772
CGCAGGTTTCTTTTTGGTTGGCATACATGCACCTCTTACTCATGTTATGCCCGAACACAAAATTTCTGACACCCCCCCGTAAATTAATCTGTCCCCGGGTTTTTCAAGATCAAGATCAAGATCAAGATCAAGATCAAGATCAAGATCAAGATCAAGATCAAGATCAAGATCAAGATCAAGATCAAGATCAAGGTTCTTTAAAATCAAGAGCGTCTGCCTGGGGGCAGACTGTTTCGCCTTCGGCGAGTTACTTGGAAAAGCACCCCAAGTAACCAAAGGTGCTTGCTCCTGGTTGGGCCCGACTTCGTCGGGTTCCTTCACTCCGGTCTCGCTCCGTGGGCCCGCCGCCATCCGCCATCCATGGCGGGGGGCGGCTCTCGCGGCATCCGTGCCGCTCGGCCCACTGCGCGAGACCTGCGTTCAGCCTGCACCCAAGTCGCGTTCTGCGGCGTCTGGCCTTTTTGTGTATGAAGATCAAGATCAAAAGCAGATCAACAGCTTCCCGGCTGAAGCCGGTCCTACTGACGGCTGCCGGGCTTTTGCTGGCTGACTCCATTCCTCTGTAGGAGCCGGCTTGCTGGCGAACGAGGTGGGTCATCCAAAATTGCATCGGCTAGATAGACGCGTTCGCCCGCAAGTCGGCTCCACAGTGTGAGTTATTGATCGTGCCCACGCTCTGCGCGGGTATGCATCCTGGGACGCTCTGCGTCCATTCCCGGCTAAAGCCGGATCTACTGAATGCGCGCGGTGTTTGTGGGACCGGCTTTAGCCGGGAAGGGGCCGGTGTGAACACTATGAATGTCAGGTTTTTTAGCATTCTTTAAACCAGCATCGATGCTCCATCTTTTGATTGTCCTGTATGTGAGACGATCAAATGCATTTGCACCCTCTAATCACTTATTACCTCTCAAGGTAGGATGACGCCACTTGATCGCCCGGCGGCGATTCTCACCTTGGGAGCACTTTATGAAACTCTTGCACATCGATTCCAGCATCCTCGGCGATCACTCCGCTTCGCGTCAGTTGAGCCGCAGTGTTGTGGAGGCTTTCACCGCTTCTGCCCCGGACACTCAGGTGGTATACCGCGATCTGGCGAATGAGCCACTCAGTCATTTCTCCGGCGCGACGCTGGCTGCTGCCGGGACGCCGGTGGAGGGCCGCGATGCGGCGCAGACGCTGGACGTGGAGACCAACGAAGCGACGCTGGCGGAGTTTCTGTCGGCGGACGTGGTGGTCATCGGTGCGCCGATGTACAACTTCAGCATCCCGAGCCAGTTGAAGGCGTGGATCGACCGGATCTGTGTGGCCGGCCGCACGTTCCGTTACACCGAGGCGGGCCCGGAAGGTCTGTGCAAGGGCAAGAAAGTGATCGTCGTTTCGACCACTGGCGGTCTGCATCAGGGCCTGCCGAGCGGCGTAGGCCATAATGACTTGCTCAAGGTGGTGTTCGGTTTCATCGGCGTCACCGACCTGCAATTCGTTGTGGCCGAAGGCCTGGCTTATGGTGAGGAGCCGCGTGCCGCTGCCATGGCCGCCGCGCAAAAGAACATCAGCGAAACGCTGTTCGCCTGACCCGACCAACCCGCAGGGATACACGCGACCTTCCCGGTCGGTAAACCCTCAGCAGCCGAGGGGGACAGATTGATTTACGGTGAAGCGCTGTAAATAAATCAGTCCCCCTCGGCTGTCCCCCTCGGCTTTTGCGTCCTGTCATTCAGCCCCGCGACAGGCTTTATGAGATCTTTGCGCGTAATCTCGTTGCAGCACCGTAGAATGCCGGCCCAATCGGTCTGTTCTGCGTCAAACGGCGGCCGCTTTCTTTCATTCATCGAGCTTGGCCCGCCTTGTGCACCCTTGATCCTCAAACGTTTCGGAATGTTATCGAACCCCGCGGGTCAGATAGCGACAGACGCCGTTTTTACGGGCCCTCAGGCCTTGAGCGTCTGAATCGGCAGGGATGGATTGATAAGGTGAGGGGCATTGCAATGATGCGTCTTTGTGCAGTGATGATGATCAGCCTGCTGGGCAGCCTGTTTTCGGTGCAGGCCAGCGAGCTGCAGAGCTGGAGCGTGGGCTTTCACGAGCTGACGTTTCTCGATCCGCTGGATTCCCGGCCCATGCACGCCTATGCCTTTTACCCGTCCACCGACGATGAGCACGTCACCCGCATTCAGGGGTATCCGATTGAAGCGTCGGAAGACGCCACCATTGCCATGGGTCGTTTCCCGCTGCTGATGCTGTCCCACGGCAACACCGGCACGCCGCTGGCGCAGCACGACCTCGCGACGTCATTGGCGCGCAAGGGCTTTGTCGTCGTGGCGGTGTTTCATCCGGGCGACAACTACATGGACCACAGCCGTCTTGGCAGCCTGAGCAATCTTTATGGTCGCCCGCTGCAAATCTCCGAAGCCATCAGTGCCGCGCTGATCGACCCGATGCTGTCGCCGTACATCAGCGCGCGTCGGGTGGGGGTGATCGGTTATTCGGCGGGCGGCGAAACGGCGTTAATCCTCGCCGGCGCCCAGCCTGATCTGCAGCGTCTGCGCCATTACTGCACCGAGCGCCCCCAGGACCGTGACGCCTGCAAAACCCAGGGCGAACTGGTGGCAGACCGTGACGACCTGCACGCCCAAGCCGATCCCCGCGTGGGGGCATTGATGCTGATGGCGCCGCTGGGGTTGATGTTCGGTCGGCAGACCTTGGCTGAGGTGCACGTGCCGGTGTTGCTGTACAGCGGCGACGGCGACGAATTGCTCGCCATCGACAAGAACGCTGAAGCATTGGCCCGCAAGCTCCCCGAGGTCTCGGATTTCAAGTTGTTTGCCGGCGCAGGGCACTTTGTGTTCATGGCGCCCTGTGATGACGAGCAACGGGCCACCCAACCGGGCCTGTGTACCGATGCCATCGGCGTCAACCGAGAAAGCATTCACCGCGACCTGAGCACCGAAGCCGTGCGCTTTTTCGGCACTGCGTTGGGTACGCCCCTCGGCACCGCCGGGATGCAGACCGCCGCCCATCGTGAGTTTGATCCCGTCAGCAGCCTCGATCAATAACGCTGCGCGGAAACCTCAGACCGACTCGCGCAGCTTAAGGGGCTTCTGAAGCGGGTGAGGCCCCCGCCGGTTTGCCCCGAATCACTTTGCCGCGCCGCTCGGCAATCTCCCGCGCCTGACCATCACGCTGCCCGCCGGTACGCGCCTCGCTGATCAATGCCGGGATCAACGGCCCCTCTGGCAAGTTCTTCCAGAACCGCGCCGGCAAATGACCCTGCATGACTTTCGGATTGAGCCGCGCCGGATTGAAGATGTGGCTGTAGTAGGTCAGCCACAGATTGCCGTGGGGATCATCGGCGTTGCGTGCCAGGGATTGCCACGCCTCCGGGCATTCAGGCTGATGAATCAGCTGCTTGCCGTCATAGAACACGCCGTCTTTGGGCGTCGCGATCATCCAGCGATGACGGCCCATGCGCCCGATGAAGTGCTCGCTGGCGGTGCGCAGAATGTCATGGGCGGGCTCGTGCCACGCGACGTATTCCGGCAGGCAAGACATCTCCAGCAACGCCGCCTTGGCCGCGACGTCTTCGGCATTGTCGATCACCGGCAGCGCCACGAAGCGCAGGAACGCGTGCAGGTGATGGGCTTCGCGGCTGACCTGTTTCAAGCGCCGGTGCAGTTCGCTGCCCAGTTTGTCGCCGGCCAGCATGGCCGTGCGATCACCGTGACTGACCCGCCAGAGCACTTCGTAGAGCAGCGTCCAGCGCTGGTCGCCGCAGAACTGCGCGGCGTTCTGCAGCAGTTCCAGCAATTCGAGGGGAATGCGCGCGCGAAACGGGCCGGGCTCGTCCGGGTAATCGGCGTCGCTGGCGAAGAGGTCGGCGTCCTGCTGCACGCTCCAGCTCACCTGGTCCGGGTTGATCTGGTGGCTCAGCAGCCAGCGCGCCTGCTGCCGCCAGTTTTCGAATGAGTCGGCGCAATCAAGAATGATCATCCCCACAGCGCCATCTGTTGCGGCTGCGGTTTGTCGCGCAGTTGCTCGCGTAAATCGATGCTCGAGCTCTCGGCCTGACGCGGATGGTAGTCGCTGGTAATGATGAACGGCTTGGCCTTGGCCAGCACACAGCGCAGCCGGGTCAGGTCTTCGTAACGAATGCGACGTTGGCGGCGCAGTTCGACCAGACGTTTGGTGGTGCGAATGCCGATGCCGGGGATTCGCGCGATCATCGCTGGCTCCGCGCGGTTGAGGTCCAGCGGGAAGATGTCGCGATGCTCCAGCGCCCAGGCGAGTTTCGGATCGATGTCCAGGGCCAGATGACCGGGGCCTTGCAGCAGTTCGTTCGCGCTGTAGCCATAGCTGCGCAGCAGGAAATCAGCCTGATACAAGCGGTGCTCGCGCATCAGTGGCGGCGCAGCGTGGGGCACGCTCTTCGGGCTGTTCGGAATCGGGCTGAACGCCGAGTAGTAGACGCGCTTGAGGCGGAAATCGCCGTACAGGGATTCGGCGGTGTGCAGGATGGTGCTGTCATCGGTTTCGTCAGCGCCCACAATCATCTGCGTGCTTTGCCCGGCGGGCGTGAATTTCGGCGCACGCGGCTCGTTGAGCACGGTTTGCTGACCGGTGTAAATGGTCTGCATGGCCTGCTTGATCGAGCCCATTTCCTTTTCCGGTGCCAGGGTTTGCAGGCCCAGCTGGGTGGGCAGCTCGATATTGACGCTGAGGCGATCGGCATAGCGACCGGCTTCTTCGATCAGCGCAGGGTCGGCTTCAGGGATGGTTTTGAGGTGGATATAGCCACGGAATTCATGCTCTTCACGCAGCAGCTTGGCGACGCGGATCAGCTGTTCCATGGTGTAGTCGGCCGAGCGGATGATCCCGGAGCTGAGAAACAGGCCGCTGACGCAATTGCGGCGGTAGAAGTCCATGGTCAGGGTGACCACTTCTTCCGGGCTGAAACGTGCGCGCGGCACGTCGCTGGACCGGCGATTCACGCAGTACTGGCAGTCGTACAGGCAGAAGTTGGTGAGGAGGATTTTCAGCAGCGAGACACAGCGCCCGTCGGGGGTGTAGCTGTGGCAGATGCCCATGCCGGTGCTCGATCCGAGGCCGGATTTGCCTTCGGAACTGCGCTTGGGTGCGGCGCTGCTGGCGCAGGAGGCGTCGTACTTGGCGGCGTCGGCGAGGATGCTCAGCTTGTCGATCAGCTGCATGGATTTTCTCGATACTGTTTTTATGTACAGTATCGAGTTAGCCGGGGATGAACAAGGGCCGATCGGATGGATGGCCGGTCGATCAACTGATGCGCTGTACCAATTCCTTCAATTCGCCGAAATCTTTGACGCGATGAAAGTTGGCGTTGTCCATGAACGCCGAGAAATCCGTGTCGCCATAACCCGCCACTTGGGCGCCGGCGCCGAGTCCTGCTTCAACGCCCGGAATGCTGTCTTCCACCAGCAGACACTGATTGGGCGGCAGGCCCAGCAGTTCGGCGGCGTGTTCGATCAGGATCGGGGACGGTTTCCACGATTGCACTTCATAGGCGCTGACGATCAGGCCGTGGAACACGTCCAGCAGGCCGACCGTACTCAGGCAGGTTTCGATCTTGCTGCGCGGGCCGTTGGACGCCACGCATTTGGGCAGCGAGAGGTTGCGCACGAATTCGACTGCGCCGGGCATTTCTTCGAGGCGTTCCTGCAGCAGCGGCAGGGTGCGCGCGCGGAATTCGGGTTCGATTTCGTCGCTTGGCAGCCATGGATAATCGCGGCACAGGCCTTCTAGGCACAGCGCAAACTGCACGCCACGAAAGCGTTGCAGCACTTCGTCGACGCTCAGCAACACTTGATGCTTGTTGAGAATGTCGCGCAGCAGGCCGGCGGCCAGCCGTTCGCTGTCAACCAGGGTTCCGTCGCAGTCAAAAATGACGCCGGCAATATTCAAACAGGGCTCTCCTTCTCTCTCGATCGGGCTTTCTCGACCGGAATGCGTGTTCAGGTGTCTGGAATGCGGGTAGGGGCAGTTCGACCGGCATTATCCAGAAAAGTTGGCGTCGATGTTCAGTCACTGACTTACGGTACGGCGCACCCCGTCCACGGGGAAGGTGTGCAGGAGGGCTAACCGCCATGGGAGCAGGCCGACGGTTCCATCGTCGGGCCTGCGCGTGAAGCATCGGTTACAGCTCGACCGGGGTGACCAGAGTGCCCTTGTCGAAATGACCACTGACGTTGGCGAACACCAGGTCGGCCATGGCCTGGCGGGTTTCGTAGGTCCCCGAGCCGATGTGCGGCGTGAGCACCACATTGTCCAGCTTCCACAGTTCGGCGGGCACGTTGGGCTCGTCTTCGAACACATCGAGGCCGGCCCCGGCGATTTCCGAGCCCATCAGCGAGGCGACCAGGGCCTTCTCGTCGACGACGCTGCCGCGGGCGACGTTGATCAGGAATGATTTGGGACCGAGGGCTCGAAGCACGTCGGCGTCGATCAGGTGTTGGGTGTCCGGGCCGCCGGGGACGATGACGATCAGGTAGTCCGAGTCCTGGGCCAGGTCCCGAAGGTCACCGTAGTGCCGGTAGGGCACATCGTCGTAGGCGCGGCCACGGCGGAAGTAGGCGATGTTCATTTCGAACGCGGCGGCGCGTTTGGCGATGGTCTTGCCGATCTTCCCCAGGCCGACGATGCCGCAGGTCTTGCCGCACAGGTCATTGCCGAGGGGAAACTTGCCGTTGGGCCACTGGCCGGCCCGCACGAAGCGCTCGGCTTCGCTGATGCGGCGGGACACGCAGAGCATCAGCGCCATGGCGGTTTCGGCGACAGCGTTATTGAGGACCTCGGGCGTGTTGCTCAGCTTGATGCCACGGCGCGCCAGATACTCGGTGTCCACCGCGTCGTAGCCGACGCCGAAGCTGCTGACCACTTCCAGGTTCGGCAGCCGATCGAGAACGGCATTGTCGGTGCCGAACACGCCGCTGGTGACGACGCCGCGCACCTTGGCCCCGTGTTGGCTGGCCCAGGCGTCGATGTCGTGGATGTCGGCGAGTTTGTGCACGCTGTAATCGCGCTCAAGGTGGTGCATCAGCGAGGCATGCATCGGACCCCAGACCAGAATGTCGGCTTTCTTGTCGCTCATTGTTTTCTCCTTCATCAGGCCAGATAAGCTTCGGTATTCAGCACCTCGGCATAGGCAAAGCCCAGGGCGGACATGAACGCGGCGTGGACCTGGGCGGCCGGCACTACATCGCCATTGAACTCCAGGTCACGACTGGCGCAGGCGTCATGAATCACTTTGACGGTGTAGCCGAGGTCCGCCGCCGCTCGGGTGGTGGCGTCGATGCACATGTGGCTCATGGAGCCGATGATCACCAGGTGCTCGATGCCTTTTTCTTCAAGCAGCGCCTGCAGCCCGGTGTCGCGGAACGAATTGGGGAAGTGCTTGAGCACCACCGGCTCGTGCTCAAGGTTCAGGACTTTGGGGTGCAGCCTGGCGCCCTCGGAACCAGGCGTGAAGAAGGGCGCGTCGGCACCGGACTCATGACGGATGAAGACGATCAGATCCCCGGCGTCGCGGGCCGCCTGAACCACCTTGACGGCGTTGTCCGCGGCGGCGTCGGCGCCAACCAGCGGCCATTTACCGCCAGGGAAGTAGTCGTTCTGGATATCAACTACGATGAGCGCTGTGCTGGACATTCGGGCTTCCTTCTTGAGGGGGTGGGTGGTTGAGAGTAATACCTACCCGAGAACTGAACCACTGCCGCTGCACAGACTGAACGCGATACTGGCAGTAGGACCGGCTTCAGCCGGGAACAGGTCAGTGTGCACAACTTCGATTTTGCAGTGTATCGATTGACGCCTTCCCGGCTAAAGCCAGTCCTACAGGTAGGCGGTGTGACAGTGGGACCGGCTTTAGCCGGGAAGAGGTCAGTGTGTACGACATCAATTGTGCGGCGTGACGTCCGACGCCTTCCCGGCTAAAGCCAGTCCTACTAGGTACGCGGTGTGACAGTGGGACCGGCTTCAGCCGGGAACAGGCCGGTGTGCACAACATCGATTTTGCAGTGTAATGATCGACGCCTTCCCGGCTAAAGCCAGTCCTACCAAGTGCGCGGTGGGACAGTAGGACCGGCTTCAGCCGGGAACAGGCCGGTGTGTACGACATCAATTTTGCGGCGTGACGTCCGACGCTTTCCTGGCTGAAGCCAGTCCTACCAGCTGCAAGGTACGCGGTGTGACAGTAGGACCGGCTTCAGCCGGGAAGAGGTCAGTGTGTACGACATCAATTGTGCAGTGTGATGTCTGACGCTTTCCTGGCTGAAGCCAGTCCTACCAGGTACGCGGTGTGACAGTGGGACCGGCTTCAGCCGGGAACAGGCCTGTGTGGACGACATCAATTGTGCAGTGTGATGTCTGACGCCTTCCCGGCTAAAGCCAGTCCTACAGGTAGGCGGTGTGACAGTGGGACCGGCTTCAGCCGGGAACAGGCCTGTGTGGACGACATCAATTTTGCGGCGTGATGTCAGACGCCTTCCCGGCTGAAGCCAGTCCTACCGGGTGCGCGATGTGAATGTAGGGCCGGCTTCAGCCGGGAACAGGCCGGTGTGCACAACATCGATTTTGCAGTGTAATGATTGACGCCTTCCCGGCTAAAGCCAGTCCCACCGGTTGCGCGGTGTGACAGTAGGACCGGCTTCAGCCGGGAACAGGCCTGTGTGGACGACATCAATTTTGCGGCGTGATGTCCGACGCTTTCCTGGCTGAAGCCAGTCCTACCAGGTACGCGGTGTGACAGTGGGACCGGCTTCAGCCGGGAACAGGCCGGTGTGCACGACATCGGTTTTGCAGTGTATCGATTGACGCCTTCCCGGCTGAAGCCAGTCCCACCGGGTACGCGGTGTGAGTGTAGGACCGGCTTCAGCCGGGAACAGGCCTGTGTGTACGACATCAATTTTGCGGCGTGATGTCCGACGCTTTCCTGGCTGAAGCCAGTCCTACCGGGTACGCGGTGTGACAGTGGGACCGGCTTTAGCCGGGAAGAGGCCGGTGTGTACGACATCGATTTTGCAGTGTAATGATTGACGCCTTCCCGGCTGAAGCCAGTCCTAGCGGTTGCGCGGTCCTGCTGGCACACGGCCTGTTTGAATCAGCAGCGCTTCCCGCTGTCCATACCGCGCCACCCCGTTTGAGTAACCACCGAGAAGTCATGACCGTGAATGGAATCAGCCGCCACCTCCATGCCCTAGCCAGCCTGATCCTGCTGACGCTGCTGGTCGGTTGCAGCTCGCAACGCAGCCAGGAACCCGCACCAGAACCCTCGGTGGTACGCAGCGAAATCGTGCGGTTGTTGCCCGCCAATGTGGCCGACCGCCAAGGCTGGGCCCAGGACATTCAACGGGCGTTTGACGTGCAGAAGATCAACCCCAGCGTTGAGAACCTCTGTTCCGTGCTGGCCGTGACCGAGCAGGAATCCAACTTCCAGGTCGACCCTTCCGTCCCCGGCATGGGCAAGATCGCCCAGGACGAAATCGACCGTCGCGCCGGCAAGGCGCACATCCCCAATCTGCTGGTGCGCAGCGCACTGGACATCCGCTCCTCAACCGGCAAGACCTATAACGAACGCCTCAGCGCCGCCCGCACGGAGAAAGACCTGAGCGCGATTTTCGATGACTTCATCGGCATGGTCCCCCTGGGCCGCACACTGTTCGGCAACTTCAACCCGGTCCACACCGCCGGACCCATGCAGGTCAGCATCGAATTTGCCGAGCGGCAGGCCCGGGATTATCCGTATCCGGTCGAGGGCTCCATTCGCCATGAGGTGTTCAGCCGTCGCGGCGGCATGTACTTCGGCATCGCCCATCTGCTGGGTTATCCAGTCAGCTACGATAAACCGCTGTACCGCTTCGCCGACTTCAATGCCGGCTGGTACGCCAGCCGCAATGCAGCGTTCCAGAGCGCACTGGCGCGGGTGTCCGGCAAACGTCTGGCCCTGGATGGCGACTTGATCAGCTACGGTTTCGGCCCGGCGCTGGGGCAGACCGAACTGGCCGTGCGCAGCCTTTACCCGCGGCTGGACATGCGCAACACGACCATCCGCAACCAATTGGAGAAGGGCGAAACACTGGCCTTCGAAGAGACAGAGCTGTACGGGAAGATTTTTGCCATGGCCGACGAGGCCGCCGGCAAACCGCTGCCACGGGCTATTTTGCCGGGCATCATGCTGGAAAGTCCCAAGATCACCCGCAAGCTGACCACGGCCTGGTTTGCGCAGCGGGTCGAAGAGCGGCGGGTTCGCTGCATGGCGCGGGCGTCCGGGTCTTTGAAGTGAGGCTACGATTGCTGAAAGCTTCCCGGCCAAACCCGGTCCCATATTCAATTTGCAGGAGGCATCCTCGTGAGCCGTGACATCGAAACACCGATCATCATTACCAGCAGCAACCCGGCTGCCGAGGAGCAGGCAGCGAGTGATCAGGTCGCCGACGCCATGCTGTTCGGATCACCCAAAGACCGGCTGAATTTTTACCGCAAGGAAATCCAGTACGAGACGGCCATTCTGTCCAACCGCACCAACGCCTACCTGTCCGCGCAATCGTTTCTGGTGATCGCCTTCGCCTCGTCGATGGCCAACCTCAATCCGGAGTGGGGCAAGATGTTCACCCTGGTGGTGCCGCCTTTTCTGACGTTGCTCGGGCTGATCAGCTCCATGCACGCCTGGCCGGGCATTCGCGCGGCGTACGAAATCATCGATCACTGGCATTTCAAGCAGGCTCAGCTGCTCAGCAGCCAGCCGGCCATGGGCCTGGCGTACGACGACTCGCCGCTGTTCAGCGAACACGAGTCCAGCGAGAAGGGCTATCGCAAGTCGCTGATGTTTTCCATGCGCACGCCGTGGCTGTTCACCGTGTTCTGGTTTTTGCTGGGGGCGTTTTCGATCTACGTGCAGGTCGTCGACAGCGTTTTCTAAGTCCGCAAGGACCGCGCCGATAAAGAAACATAGAAAGCGGGGTGATGTTACCTTGACACCTAGTCGCGGCAGGCGTATCTCGTCTGCCCGGTGCACGCCCGCTGCGGCGGCTGCAATCCCAGGGTCAGACAGCTTCTTGGTCCACACCTTGCAACAACCTGCCGCGCAACGTTCTGCGCCGTTTTTTTGACCCTTTCGCGTATTTCACAGGCCTGCTCACGTCGACTAATTCTAATTCTCGACCTGCACTCACTGGAGCCACCCTCATGGCAGCATTGCAACAAATCACCGTAGACGCGCTCAAGCGCTCCGAATCCCAGCTGGCCGTTCAATGGCACGCCGATCTGGAAGCCAGCGGTGCGACGCGCAATCTCAAGCCCGAGGAAATCCGCCAGCAAGTTGCCGACTTCCTGCGCCTGCTGACGTCGACGCTGGAGAAGGGTGGCTCCGCCAACATCACCACCACCGAGTGGGATGACGTTCGCCACTTTCTGGAAAAACTGTCCAGTCAGCGCGCGTTGGCCGGTCAGGATTCCCAGCAGACCGCCAGTTTCATCTTCGCCCTCAAGGGCCCGCTCTTCACCCAACTGCAAAATGCCTTCGCTGATCAGCCGTTGCTGATTGCCGAGCAAGTGCTGCAGATGTCGGAGCTGCTCGATGGTCTGGGCCTGCACACCATCCGCACCTATCAGAAGTCCCGTGAAGCGGTGATCAAGCGTCAGCAGGAAGAACTGCTCGAGCTGTCCACGCCGGTGGTCAAGCTGTGGGACGGCGTTCTGGCGCTGCCGATGATCGGCACGCTGGATTCGCAACGCACCCAGGTGGTCATGGAATCGCTGTTGCAGCGCATAGTCGACACCGGCGCTGAAATCGCCATCATCGACATCACCGGTGTGCCGACGGTCGATACCCTGGTCGCCCAGCATTTGCTCAAAACCGTGACCGCGATCCGCCTGATGGGCGCCGATTGCATCATCAGCGGCGTGCGTCCGCAGATTGCCCAGACCATCGTGCACCTGGGTCTGGACCTGCAAGGCGTCGTGACCAAAGCCAATCTGGCCGATGCCCTCGCACTGGCCCTGCGCCGTCTGGGCGTCACCCTCACCAAGGCGGTATGAGCCCATGGAGCGCATCCCGATTTTGCAGATGGGCGACTTTCTGCTCGTCACCATCCAGGTGGACATGCATGACCAACTGGCCCTGACGCTGCAGGACGACCTGTCCGAACGCATCAGCCGCACCTCGGCCCGCGGCGTGCTGATCGACATCTCCGCGCTGGACATGGTGGATTCGTTCATTGGCCGCATGATCGGCATGATCTCCGGCCTGTCGCGGATCATGGACGCCGAGACCGTGCTGGTCGGCATGCAGCCTGCGGTGGCGATCACCCTGGTCGAACTGGGCATGACCCTGCCCGGCGTCAGCACAGCGCTGAACGTCGAGCGCGGCATGAAACTGCTGCGCGAGCGAGCCTATTCCCAATGACCGTGCGCAGCAGCGGCACTCAACCCATTCGCATCGAGCAGGATGTCGTGCTGGCCCGGCAGACCGCGCGCAAGCTGGCCCAGGAATGCGGCATGCGCCTGATCGACCTGACCAAACTGGTCACAGCGGTCAGCGAGCTGGCGCGCAACACCATGGTCTATGGCGGCGGCGGTGACATGGACTGGGAGATTGTCGAGGACGGCCTGCGCGTCGGCCTGCGTCTTACCTTTCGTGACGAAGGCCCCGGCATCCCTGACCTCAAACTGGCGATGACCGACGGCTGGACCTCGGGCGGCGGCCTGGGGCTTGGCCTGACCGGTGCCAAGCGCCTGGTGGACGATTTCGAGCTGGACACCGCGCCCGGCGCCGGCACCCGCGTGACGATCTGTAAATGGACCTGAACCTGCACAGCCACCTGACCCAGGTCTTGTCCGTGGAGGACGTCAGTCAGGTCGGTCACGCCCGACGCACGACCCAGAAGCTGGCCGAACAGGCAGGCTTCGACGAGGCCGATTGCGGCCGGGTGGCGCTGGTCGTCACTGAACTGGCGAGCAACATCCTCAAGCATGCGCAGAGCGGTGAGCTGCACGTGCGCGCGCTGCCGGGCGACGTTTCGGGGGCAGCGGCAGGCGTTGAGGTGATCGCAATCGACCGGGGCAAGGGGTTCGACGTGCAGAACTGCATGGCCGATGGCTTCTCCACCCGTGGCACCCAGGGCATTGGCCTGGGTTCGGTGCTGCGTCAGGCGCAAGTCTTCGACGTGCACAGCGACCCCCGTGGCAGCGTGCTGCTGGCGCGCTTCTTCCCGCGCAAAAGCGTGGTGAAGGACCTGCGCATGGGCATCGCGCAACATTCGCTGCACGATGACCCGGCCTGCGGCGATGTCTGGGAAGTCGCGATCAAGGGCCAGCAGGTCTCGATCATGATGATCGATGGCCTGGGACACGGCCCGGAAGCCGAAAACGCCGGCATGGCGGGCGCCCGCGCGTTCATTCGCAACCCCTTTGCCGACCCCGGGGTGCTGCTGGATGACTTGCACTTCGACATGCGCGGCAGCCGTGGCGGTGCCGCTGCGCTGGCGCAGTTCGATGGCGCGACGGGCCAGCTGCGCTTCATCGGTATCGGCAATATCGGTGCGTCGCTGATCGGCCAGGACAAAACCCGCGGCATCCCCTCGCACCCCGGCATCGTCGGCCTGCAGTACCGCAAGACTGCGCCGATCGATTACACCGAGTGCACCGGGCAGTTGTTGATCATGTTCAGTGATGGCCTGCAATCGCGTTGGAATCTTCGCGACTATCCAGGTCTGATGTACCGACACCCGGCGGTGATTGCAGCGGTATTGCAGCGTGATTACAGCCGGGGCAGGGACGATGTAACGGTCTTGGTAATGGCTCTGGAGACGCTCGATGACTGACAACAATGCCCGCGAGACCCCTGAGGGCTCAGCCGGGGTCGAAATCGAGACCCGGCGCGAGCTGGAACGCTTGCGCGCTGAAACTGACTCGCTGCGTGCCGAACTCGATGAAACCAATCAGGGCGTGCTTGCGCTGTACGCCGAGCTTGAAGATCAGGCCGACCAGCTGCGCGAGGCGTCGGACCTGAAGAGCCGTTTTCTGTCGTACATGAGCCATGAGTTCCGCACGCCCCTGGGCTCGATCCTCAGCATCGCCAGCCTGCTGTCCGACGAGCTGGACGGTCCGCTGGGTGCGGAACAGCACAAGCAGGTGGCGTTCATCAGCACAGCGGCCCGCGAATTGAGCGACATGGTTGACGACCTTCTGGACCTGGCGAAGATCGAAGCGGGGCGGATCAGCATTTCGCCGGCGTGGTTCGACATGTTCGATCTGTTTTCGGCACTGCGCGGCATGTTCCGGCCCATCGTCGACACCTCCGCCGTGGACCTGATCTTCGAACAGCCGGTGGGCTTGCCACGGCTCTATACCGATGACCAGAAGCTCGCGCAGATCCTGCGCAACTTCATTTCAAATTCCCTGAAATTTACCCAGCGCGGTGAAGTGCGCGTGTCGGCGCGGCTGGAGTCCGAGGACTCGATTCGCTTTGCCGTGACTGACACCGGCATCGGCATCCCCCAGGAACTCCATGGCGCGCTGTTCGAAGACTTCATTCAGGTCGACTCGCCGCTGCAAAAACGCCTGCGCGGGACAGGGTTGGGCCTGTCCCTGTGCAAACGCTTCGCCGAATTGCTCGGTGGCCGCGTCGGTGTGGACAGCGAGCCCGGTGTGGGCTCGACATTCTATGTGGTGATTCCGCTGGCGCTGACTCAGGAGCCTGCCGATGAAGCCTGAAACCCGGCTGCTGATCGTCGATGACAACACCGCGACCCGCTATGCCCTGCGTCGCCGCCTGGAGCGTCAGGGTTTCGTGGTGTCGGAGGCGGGCACCGGCACCGAAGGACTCGCGCTGCTTGAAGAGCGCTTGCCGGACGCGTTGATTCTCGACGTCAACCTGCCCGACATGAGCGGCTTCGACATTGTCCGCCAGCTCCGCGCTGCACCACGGACGGCCCTTTTGCCGGTGGTGCATGTGTCGGCCGCATCGATCCAGACCGGCGATATCGTCACCGGACTGGAAGCGGGCGCCGACGCCTATCTGGTGCACCCGGTGGACCCCGACGTGCTGCTGGCGACACTGCGCACGCTGTTGCGGGTGCGTGACACCGAGCACGCCCTGCGCGACAGCGAAGAACGCTTTCGCGAGATTTTCGCTAACGTCTCGGCGCCGATCGCGGTCATGGACGGCAACCTGAAAGTCCACGAAGCCAACCACGCCTTTGCTCAGTTGCTCGGGCAGGACGCCGGGGACCATTCGGTGCTGCGCAGCTTCAGTGAAGATCAGGGCTCTGCGCTGGATGGGCTTCGTGAGGCGCTGGCGACCGGCGAGCGCTGGATGGGCACCCTGAGCATGCGGGTCAAGGGCGAACTGCGCGAGACCGAATGGCAGGTTTCGCCGTACCGGGTCACCGGCATGAGCCTGGTGTTCATCGAAGACGTGACCGAGCACCGCCGCCGCGAACAGTCGCATTTGCAGCAGCTGGACTCGGTCAACAGTCGGCTCGCCCACGAAGTGGCCGAGCGTGCGCGGACCGAAGAGCAATTGCTGCAGGCGCAGAAAATGGACGCCATCGGCAAGCTCACCGGCGGCATCGCCCACGACTTCAATAACCTGTTGACCGGCATCGTCACCGGCCTTGAGCTGGTCAAGAAGCGCACCGAAGACGGCCGCACGGAAAAGGTTCTGGTCTACGCCGATGCCGCACTGGCCTCGGCAAAAAGCGCGTCGGCGCTGACCCACCGTCTGCTGGCCTTCGCTCGCCAGCAGCCCCTCGACACCCGCGCGTCCGACGTCAATCAGTACGTGCGCTCCCTTGAGGACTTGCTCGGCCGCACCATCGGCAAGGGCATCTCCCTGACCCTTGAGCTGACCTCGCGCAGCGCTGTGGCCATGGTCGACGCAGGCCAGCTGGAAAGCGCCTTGCTCAATCTGGTGATCAATGCCCGTGACGCCATGCCGGCGGGCGGCAATATCTGGATCAGCACCTTCGAAACCTATTCCCAGGGCCATTCGCGCATGGCGGATGGTGCCTACATTGCCCTGACCGTGCGCGATGATGGCGTCGGCATCGAGCACCACCTGATCGACAAGGTGTTCGACCCCTTTTTCACCACCAAGCCCATCGGCCAGGGCACCGGCCTGGGCCTGTCGACGATCTACGGTTTCGCCCGGCAGTCGGGGGGCGACGTGCAGATTCGCAGCGTCGTCGGCCACGGCACCGAAGTGACCCTGATGCTGCCGGCGGCAGACGTACAGAGCGTCGAACCTCAGCAGCCCGCTGCCGTGGCGGCGCCGGGGGCAGGGGAGCATGTGCTGATCGTCGAAGACACGGCGTCGGTGCGCATGTTCGTCAATGAAGTGCTCACCGATGCCGGGTATCGCTGCACCCCGGTGGCGGATGTCACCACGGCACTGTCGTGTCTGGAAAACGACGCCACCATCGACCTGCTGCTGACCGATGTCGGAATGCCTGAGATGAACGGTCGCAAGGTCGCGCAGCGGGGGCGTGTCTGGCGTCCGGACCTGCCGGTGCTGTTCATGACCGGCTATGCGGAGAACGCTCTAAATCGGCAGGATTTCCTGGGCGAACGGATGGATATGGTCCTGAAACCTTTCCACTTGGCGGATTTTTTGTCGAAAGTGCGCGCGATGCTCGATTCCTGACGGGAATGGGTGGGTTTTTTTGGCGTAAACACCCAATTCGGAGTATTTGACCGGGCCGGTTTTTGTTACCGTGAGCGCCATTCCCACCCGTGCCACCCCCCGGGGCACATATTGCCGACGCCGTTTGCCCAAACGCTGAAGGTTGAAGGAGCCAAACCTTGACCCTCACCGACGATTTCCTCCAGAGCGCGATAGAGCAGTGCGCCCAGGAACCGATCCAGATCCCCGGAAGCATTCAGCCCCAGGGTTTTTTGCTGGTCATCAATGAAGCGGCCTCGACGGTCATTCAGGTCAGCGCCAATGTCACTGACTGGCTTGGCCTTGATCCACAGTCGTTGATTGGCGTGGCGCTTTCCAATGTGTTCGCCGAACACGAATTGCTGCTCGAGCGCTTGCGGGCGCTGCCGGATGAAGAGCAAAACCCCTTTCACCTGGGTGAAGTGCGCTTTCTGCAGGGCTCAAGAGCCGGTCAGCCGATGACCATAATGGTGCATCGTCATGATCAGGTGCTGATGGCCGAGTTCGAGCCGGCCGGCGACATGAGCACCGCCTATGGCAATGTGTACCCGCTGATTCGCGGGTTCATCAGCCAGATGAGCGTTGACGAAAGCATTGAAGCGCTGTGCCAGCGTTCGGTGGCCGAGGTCAAGCGCATCACCGGTTTCGGCCGGATTCTTGCCTACCACTTCGACGCCGACGGCAACGGCCTGGTCAACGCCGAAGTGGCTGATCAGGGCTATGAGAGCATGCTTGGCCTGAGCTTCCCGGCGTCCGACATACCGGCCCAGGCTCGAAGGATGTACCTGGCCAACCGGATCCGTGTGATCGAAGACGTCGACTACCAGGCATCGCCGCTGATACCCGCTTACAACCCGCTGACGGGCGCGCCGCTGGACATGACCTTCGCCACGTTGCGCAGCGTATCCCCCGTGCATCTGCAGTACATGCGCAACATGCAGACGATGGCCTCGATGTCGATCTCCATCGTGGTGCGCGGGCAGTTATGGGGCTTGATTTCCTGCCACCACGCCACGCCGCGGCGGGTCAGCTTCCAGACCCGCACGGCGTGTGAGTTGCTGGGCAGCGTCTTGTCCCTGCAGCTCGAGAGCAAGGAAGCCCACGCCGACAACCAGCGCATGCTCAGCCTGCGTCGGCAGATCGTGCAGATGCTCGCGGCGATGGCCGACCTCGACAGCGTGACCGGCGGCCTGCGCGCCATGCCCGACGTGTTGCTGGGTTTTGTCGGTGCGAGCGGGGCGGCGGTGATTTCCGGCGCCAGCGTCGATGTCTACGGCGACACCCCCGAGCGCGAACAGATCGTCAAGCTCGCCGGCTGGTTGAGCGGTCGCGATCCCCACGAGGTCTTCCGCTCCGACAACGTTAGTCGCGACATCCCCGAGCTGCCGGTGCTGGCCAAATCGGTCAGCGGTGTGCTGGCGACGGCGATCTCCGAGCTGCATTCCAACTTCATTATCTGGTTCCGCCCCGAGCAGACCCGTGTCGTGAACTGGGCCGGCAAACTGGAAAAAAGTGTCACCCCGAGCGGGTCGCTGAGCCCACGCCACAGCTTCGCCTTGTGGCAGCAGACGGTGCGTGGGTTTTCCCGGCCCTGGGACGACATGGATTGCGAGGCCGTGGGCGAGCTGCGTGCGGCGGTGCTGGGCATCGTCCTGCGCAAGGCTGAAGAAATGGCTGCCCTGGCCGATGAGTTGAAGAAATCCAATAAAGAGCTCGAAGCATTTTCCTACAGCGTGTCCCACGATTTGCGCGCGCCGTTGCGCCACATTGCCGGCTACGCTGAGTTGTTGAGCGACATTGAAGGCAGCAAGCTGTCCGACCGAGGCGTCCGCTTCCTCGAAAACATCAGTGATTCGGCGCGGTTCGCCGGTACGCTGGTCGACAACCTGCTGAGCTTTTCGCAGATGGGCCGGTCGGCGATGCGCTTTTCCGACGTCGACCTCAATGCCATGGTCGAGTCAATTCGCCGGGAAATGCTGCCCGATTACGAAGGCCGCGCGCTGGAGTGGAAAGTCCTAGAGTCGTTGCCCGTGGTGATCGCCGACGCCGCCTTTCTCCACCTGGCGATGCGCAACCTGCTGTCCAACGCGATCAAGTACACCCGTAAACAGGACCCGGCCGTGATCGAGGTGGGCAGTTACGAGGAAGACGACAGGATCGTGGTCTACATCCGTGACAACGGCGTGGGCTTCGACATGGCCTACGCCAGCAAGCTGTTTGGCGTGTTCCAGCGCTTGCATCGCATGGAGGAATTCGAAGGCACCGGCATTGGCCTGGCCAGTGTCCGCCGGATTATCGAACGCCATGACGGCACCGTGTGGGCCCATAGCCAGCTGGGCCATGGCGCCACTTTTTACTTTGCGCTGCCCAAGCGCGGTTGACCGTAACTCTTTGAGTGTCGAAGGAGACGCCCAGTGCTAAAGCCCATTCTTCTGGTGGAAGACAATCCCAACGACCTCGAGCTCACGCTCGTCGCCCTTGAACGCAGCCAGTTGGCCAATGAAGTGATCGTGCTGCGCGACGGTGCCGAAGCCCTTGATTACCTGCTGCGCCGCAACCACCATCATGATCGTGTGGTCGGCAATCCGGCGGTGATGCTGCTGGACCTGAAACTGCCGAAAGTCGATGGCCTTGAAGTGCTCAAGCTCATTCGCGAAACCGAGGAACTGCGCAGCATTCCCGTGGTGATGCTGACGTCTTCGCGCGAAGAACCCGACCTGGATCGCGCCTATTCGCTGGGTGTGAACGCTTACGTGGTCAAACCGGTCGAATTCAAGGAATTCGTCTCGGCGATCTCGGACCTTGGCGTGTTCTGGGCAGTATTGAACGAGCCACCACCGGGTTCCCTGCGACTCGCACGCCGCCCGGGCTCCTGAATCCGGCTTCTGCTGGCCTGCGTAAACCCGCTTCGCGCAAGCCCTTACTGGAACAATGACTTTTATCCATGTCGTTATCGCAGCTTAAATTGCTTTTGGTCGAAGACAGCTCGCTCGACGCCGAGCTGATTCTGCTCACCTTGGAAAACAGCGGGTTGAAGATCGACGCCACGTTGGTCTACAACCATCAGGACGTTGAGCGCGAGCTGGCCGCCGCGCGTTTTGACCTCATTCTCAGCGACTACCTGTTGCCCGGCTCGTCCGGCGCCGACGTGCTCAACAGCGCGCTGCGCCTGGCGCCGAAGACCCCGTTCATTTTTCTCTCCGGAATTTTCGGCGAGCAGCATGCGGTCGAGATGATGCGCATGGGCGCCATCGATTACGTCCTCAAGCAGAACATGAAAATGCTGCCCAAGGCGGTCATGCGCGCGGTGTCCGAGGTGCAGGAGCGGGAAAAGCGCCTGTACGCGGAGAAGACGCTGCAAGTCGCGGAAGTGCGCGCGCACCTGGCGATCGAAGCGGCCGACATGGGCGTCTGGACCTACGATCCGCGCACCGACACGCTGCTGTGGGACGAGCGCTGCAAAGCGCTTTATGGCGTTGGCGCCGACACCACCGTCAGCCTGGCCCTCATGTTTCTGCTCTGTCACCCGGACGACCGCGATCACTTGCACAGCAAGGTCATGGCCGCGCTGACGGTGGACACCTCATTCCAGATCGAGCACCGGCTGATCACCGACGACGGCGAGGAGCGCTGGGTGTTCTCCAACGGCCGCTCGCTTTTCGAAGATGGCCAGTGCGTGCGCTTTACCGGCGTCATCCAGGACATCACCGAACGCAAGCACGCCACCGAGGCGCTGCATCAACTCAACGACATTCTCGGCGAACGCGTCGTCCAGCGAACCCGCGAGCGTGACCGCACCTGGGAGCTGTCCCGGGAGTTGCTCGGCGTGCTGCATTTCGACATGACGCCGATCGCGCTCAACCCGGCGTGGGAGTCGACCCTCGGCTGGAGCCGCGACGAGGTCGGTCGCCAGCCGTTGAGCGAGCTGATTCACCCGGATGATCTGGCAGCCACGCTGCGCGAAACCGCCAGCATTGCCGAAGGCCATGTCTCGACCCGTTTCGTCAATCGCATGCGCCACGCCGACGGGGGATTCCGCTGGTTGTCGTGGACCATCGTGCCGGACGACGGCCTGATGTACGCCGCGGTCCGCGACATCACCGGCGAGCGCGCCGTGGTGGACGAACTGGCGGCGACCAACAAGCGTCTGCGCGATCAGATCAAAGAGCGCGAACGCGTCGAGGCCGCGTTGCAGCAGATGCAGCGGCTGGAGGTGGTCGGCCAGTTGACGGCCGGCGTCGCCCACGACTTCAACAACCTGCTGACGGTGATCCTGACCAGCGCGAATTTCCTCAGCCGAGACCTGGAAAAAGGCGTATTTACCAAGTCGCCGCAGCGCTTGCAGAACATCCGCGAAGCGGGCGAGCGGGGCGCCAAGCTCACCAGTCAGCTGCTGTCGTTCTCCCGTCGCCAGCGTCTGGAGCCCGTTGCGCTGAACCTCAATGACACCATCGACGGCATGCGCGAGCTGCTCGGTCGTGCCCTGGGCGGCAGCGTCTGGGTGGAAACCGAACTGGCCGAGGACCTGTGGAGTGCGTTGGTGGACCCGACGCAGACCGAGATGATCATCCTCAACCTGGCGATCAACGCCCGGGACGCCATGCCCCAGGGCGGGCAATTGCGCCTGAGCACCTGGAACGAGATGGTCTATCGCCTGCCTCAGCGTCCCGAAGATCCGGAGCCCGGCGCGTATGTGGTGTTGTCGGTAAGCGACTCCGGCTGCGGCATGAGCCCGGAGGTCCTGGCCAAGGCCTTCGAACCCTTCTTCACCACCAAGGCGGTGGGCAAGGGGTCGGGGTTGGGCCTGGCGCAGGTGTTCGGTTTTGCCAAGCAGTCCGGTGGCGGCGTCAGCATCGACACCGCTGAAAACGCCGGGACCACGCTGCGGGTGTATCTCCCGAGCGTTGCCCGCATGGCGGTCCCGGTGGTCAGCGCGTCCGACATGCCCGGCCGCGCCGATGCCGATGACAAGCACCGCACCATTCTCCTGGTCGACGACGACCCGGCCGTACGCTCGGTGACCTCGATGATGCTGGTGTCGCTGGGGTATTCGGTGGTCGAAGCCGACAGCGGCGACGAAGCGCTGAAGAAGCTCGACCCCGGCATCGAACTGCTGCTGACCGACTTCGCCATGCCCAACATGACGGGTGGCGAGCTGGCAGAAATCGTCCGCCGTGACCACCCGGCACTGCCGATCATGTTCATCACCGGCTTCGCCGATATCGACATCCTCGACGTCGACCCGAAACTGATCGTGCAAAAGCCCTACAAGGAAGAAGAGCTGGCCAAGAAACTGGCCCGGGTCTTGATGAAAGCGTAGGTCCGAAATGGTGGGGCCGAAGGCAGGCCCCCACTGAAAGCATTGCGTGCACCCAATCTAACTGTTGGCGACCACACACTGTGGGACCGGCTTCAGCCGGGAAGAGGCCAGTGTGATCACCCTCATTTTGCAGTGTGACGCCTGACGCTTTCCCGGCTGAAGCCGGTCCTACGGGAAGTGGTGCACACCCGCAGGGCTGGGGTGGACTCCGATTTGTGGGACCGGCTTTAGCCGGGAATGCGTCGGTTGCCACACCGTGAGATTGATGGCGTACACGTTGGCCTCTTCCCGGCTGAAGCCGGTCCTACGGGAAGTGGTGCACACCCGCAGGGCTGGGGTGGACTCCAATTTGTGGGACCGGCTTTAGCCGGGAATGCGTCGGTTGCCGTACCTCAAAGCGTCGGATGAATATCGCTCGCAAACCGCCTCAATCATCCCGCGTCAGAACTTCCAGCAATTCAATCTCAAAGATCAGATTCGAATGGGGTTTGATGTGCGCCCCCATCGAGCGCTCGCCGTACGCCAGCGCTGCCGGCACTGACAGCTTGCGTTTGCCACCGACCTTCATGCCCATCAGCCCGATGTCCCAGCCCTTGATCACCCGCCCGGTGCCGATCACGCACTGAAACGGCTTGCCGCGCGCCCAGGAGGAATCAAACACGGTGCCGTCTTCGAGGGTGCCGGTGTATTGGGTGGTGATCAGCGCGCCTTTGACGACGGCCTTGCCGGTGCCTTCCAGCAGATCGAGGATGCTCAGTTCTTCATTCATGTTCAGGTGTCCACAGAGAGAGAGGGGCGGGATGCGGGTCGGCCAGGCGCCTGACTGGCCTGGCCGGCGGATTGGCTAGGTCAAATCGTGCAGGTCTCGCCCGAGAGGTGGGCTCAGCGACCATTCGGAAAACTGTACCCTCAAGCCTTGCCGCTCCGGTGTGCAGCACATAGGGCCTACCGTATAGCGTTCCCCCTCTGGAAAGGGAGCAAGTCTGAGCAGCGGCCAAGTCAGTCCGTCTGTGGAGTATTGCAAGCGCAGCACTCCGCCGGAAACGGTCACCCGAAGCCAGAAATCGGTGGGGTCTCCAGGAAAGCGGCTGGGCGCCCAGTCCGAGGTGCCTCGTGTCAACACGCTGCTGATCATGGGCATTCCATCGTTATATTCGATTCCTGCCTTGAGCCAGGTCTCCTCATCGAGCCTGACCATGATTCCCGCCTGGTCATAGAGCTCACGAAAATCGGCATTCACTCTGACTTGAGCGGTGAAACCTCCAGTGATCTCAAACCCTAGGAAATGTCCGCTGTCTCGAATGAACCCATAATGGGTTTCACGCCAGAAATCGGTCTGGAGGTCAGTGAAAACCTCTAACCTGTGGTCAGTAGAGATTTGGCAGCGGCTCGGCCGGTTCAGCCATTTAGCAGCCTGCCACATTGACGCTTCACCGCTCTGACTGGCCATTTCAATCTGCTTTTTATCCACCAGACTAACCCCTCCATTCATAGCTAAATCCAGCCGTGCCAACGCTCCAGGCGTGTCACAGGGCAAAAAAAACGGAGCGGCCCTCACAGGGCCGCGCCGTTTTCGTGGGTCCAAGGCATCAGACCCAACGCGTCGGACCTGACGAATCAGGCCCCATCATCACGCGATGACGTCAGTGCTCCACTCGCCGTTCACCAGGCGCTTGAGGCCCAGCGGGTTGGCGTTTTGCAGAGCAGCCGGCAGCAGGCTGTCCGGGTAGTTCTGGTAGCAGACCGGGCGCAGGAAACGATCGATGGCCAGGGTGCCCACCGAGGTACCGCGCGCGTCGGAGGTCGCCGGGTAAGGACCGCCGTGAACCATGGCGTCAGACACTTCAACACCGGTCGGGTAGCCGTTGACCAAGATGCGGCCGACTTTCTCTTCCAGCACCGGCACCAGCCACTGGTACTTCTGCAGGTCAGCGGTTTCGCCGATCAGCGTAGCCGTCAATTGGCCGCGAAGGGCGAGCAGTGCGGCTTTCAGTTCAGCGTCGTCCGCCACTTCGATCAGCAGCGTGGTCGGGCCGAACACTTCTTCCTGCAGCAACTCGTCGCCGTTGAGCAACATGCTGACGTCGGCCTTGAAGAGTTGAGCCTGGGCCTGCTTGCCTTCCTGCGGCTTGCCGGCCAGGTGCGTGACGCTTTTGTGCGCCAGCAGTTTTTCCACGCCTCTGCTGTAGCTGCGCAGGCCGCCTTCGTTGAGCATGGTCTGCGGGGCCTGACCGCCCATGTGCTCGATCAGTTGCTCGGTGAAGGCGGTCAGGGCAGGGGAGCGAATGCCGATCACCACGCCCGGGTTGGTGCAGAACTGGCCTGCACCCATGACCACGGAAGCCGCGAGTTCGCCGGCGATGGCAGTGCCACGTGCCGTCAGGGCGCCGGGCAGCAGGACCACCGGGTTGATGCTCGACATCTCGGCGAACACCGGGATCGGCTGTGGACGCTCGGACGCCAGCTTGCACAGGGCGTTGCCGCCGTGCAGAGAGCCGGTGAAACCGACGGCCTGAATGGCCGGGTGCTTGACCAGGCCTTCGCCGACGCCGCTGCCGAAGATCATGTTGAACACGCCTTTTGGCATGCCGGTCTTCTCGGCGGCGCGAACGATGGCGTTACCCACCAGGTCGGCGGTCGCCATGTGGCCGCTGTGGGCTTTCACGACCACCGGGCAACCGGCGGCGAGTGCCGAAGCGGTGTCGCCGCCGGCGGTGGAGAAGGCCAGCGGGAAATTGCTGGCGCCGAACACGGCCACCGGGCCGACGCCGATGCGCTGCTGACGCAGGTCGACACGTGGCAGGGGTTTGCGATCCGGGAGCGCTTGATCGATACGCGCGCCCAGGAAGTCACCGCGGCGCAGGACTTTGGCGAACAGGCGCATCTGGCCGGACGTACGGCCACGCTCGCCCTGGATACGACCGGCCGGCAGCGCGGTTTCCTGGCAAACGAGGGCAACGAAGTCATCGCCCAGGGCGTCGAGTTCGTCAGCGATGGCATCGAGGAACTCAGCGCGCCGGGCCGGGCTCAGTTGACGAAATTCGAGGAAGGCGTCTTTGGCGGCCGAGGCAGCGGCGTCGATTTCCGCGTCGGTGGCCTGATGAAAGGTGTAAGGCAGTGCTTCGCCAGTGGTGGCGTCGAGGCTTTTATGGCTTGCTTCGCCGAGGCCGCTGCGGGCGCCGCCGATGAAGTTCTGACCGAGAACGGTAGGCATCTGCTTCTCCTGTTATTTTTGGGGCGAATCGATCAGGCGTGGCGCCTGATGGGGAATTCGAGATCGTTTGAAGCGTAGGGGCAACGAGCTGAAGTGCTCGTCGCAAAAGTCGACAGTCATCATACAACTGCATTTTTTCAGCCGCAAGGCGCGCGGCAATGAGCGGCCGAGCAAAGCCCGGCCATCAAAATAGCCGGGCTTTGGGTTGTGATCAACGTGCGGCGTGAAGCCATGCCTGATTGACGTGGGGCCACGCGTGATCAATCCGCACGATCATGCATTCGGCTCGTCGGTATTGATGTATTCCGGCACCTTGGCCAGTGGCAGGCGACGAGCTTGCTCGATGCCGATGCCCGGGCGCTCCGGCAGTGGCTCGAGCTTCTGCGGCTGGCCAGTGGTCAGCGCGCGCTCGATGGCCTCGACCACGCGCACATCGCGCCAGCCTTCGTCGCCGTCCGGTTCTGGCTCGCGGTCCTGCAGGATGCAGTCGGAGAAGTACTGGGTTTCGCCGCCGAACTGGTCGACCACCGGGTGGGTGTGCTCAGTGGTCTGGCCGTCGATGATGGCCCGGTAACCAATCGCCACGCCTTCGCCGAAACCGAAGCACGGTGACGCCTCGAACTCGCCCTTGGTGCCGATCAGTTGGAAGCGCTCGGTGGACGGCAGGCTGTAGCTGACGGTGAAGGTCGCCAGGCGTTCTTCGGCAAAGCGCAGCGTGACGTTGACCGTGTCGAATGTGTTGATTTCACGGCCCGGCGTTTTGATGCCGACGGCGTGGACTTCAATCGGCTCGGCGGCAAACAGGTTGCGCACGGCGTTGATCGGGTAGGGGCCCATGTCTGCCACGGGACCGGCGTCGAAGCCACTCTGCATGCGGTGGTTGGCCGGGTCGGTGGTCTGGGCGAAGGTCGCGGTGAACAGGCGCAGGTCGCCGAGGTCGCCGGCGCGTACGCGGTGGACCATTTCGACGGTGCCGGGCTCAAAGTGCAGGCGGTAGGCGACCATCAGTTTGGCGCCCGAGCGTTTGGCGGCTTCGGCGATGGCCAGGCAGTCTTCTTCGTTGGCGGCCATGGGCTTTTCGAGCAGCACGTGGATGCCGGCTTCCAAAGCGGGGACGGCGAATTCGCGGTGGCGAAAGTTGGGGGTTGCCAAGTAGATGGCGTCGATTTCGCCGGATTTCAGCAGGGTGTCGAATTCGTTGTAGTGGTAGCTCTTGAGGTCGTACAGTTCCGCCAGTTTGTCGGCCTTGACCGGGTCGCCGGTGACCAGGGCGGTCATGACGGAGTTGTCGGTCTGTTCGAGTCCGGGCATGAAGGCGCCTTGGGAGATCCAGCCTCCAGCGACCACTGCGTAGCGGATTTTGCCGTTTGCGTCTGGCATGTATAAGCCTCCATTTCTCAGCGGACGGTGTGTCCGGCAGCTGTGTAGTCGGCAGATGTCTGGGGCAGAAGTTCAATCCAATCGCGGCTGGAGCTGCGGTGTGGTTTATGAAGATCAAGGGCGTCGGCCTAACGGCCTCGGGTTTCGCCTTCGGCGAGTTACTTGGAAAAGCACCCCAAGTAACCAAGGGTGCTTGCTCCTGGTTGGGCCCCTCGTTCCTCGGGGTTCCCTCACTCCGGTCTCGCTCCGTGGGCCCGCCGCCATCCGCCATCCATGGCGGGGGGCGGCTCTCGCGGCATCCATGCCGCTCGGCCCACGGAGCGAGACCTGCGTTCAGCCTGCACCCAAGTCGCGATTGGCGGTGACTGAGCCTTTTGCGTAGGAAGATCAATAGCAGATCAAAAGCTTCCCGGCTGAAGCCAGTCCTACGGGGTGTGCGGGGTCTGCTTTTAGTGGGACCGGCTTTAGCCGGGAAGGGGCCGGTGGAGGCGCCATCGATTTTTGATCGACCGGTATGCATCCCGGGACGCTCCGCGTCCTTTGCTATTGAATGCACGCGCTGCTTTAGTAGGACCGGCTTCAGCCGGGAAGGGGCCGGGGTGAGCGCCCTCGACTTACCGGGTTAACCACACCCCCTCAGCAGATCCCGCAACCGGTCCAGCGCGGGGTCGATGTCGAGGAGGTCGATGGCGCCGAATCCCAGCATCAAGCCATCGCGCGGTGTCGCGTCGCTGTAGAAACCGTGGAGGGGGTGGAGGCCCAGGGCCTTGTCCCGCGCGCGTTCGACCAGCAGGTGCAGGTCGATCGCCGGATCGAGGGAGGCTTTGAGCATGACGGCCATGTGGAAGCCCGCCGTGCACGGGATGGTTTCCAGCCAGGGCGACAGGTCGCCGGCGATGCGTGACAGGATGCGCTCGCGGCGCCCGGCGTAGGTGCTGTGGCAGCGGCGGATGTGTTTGTTGAGCAGGCCTTCGCTGATGAATTTGCTCAGGGCCCATTGCGGCAGTGTCGAGGTGTGCCAGTCCGTCAGTTGCTTGGCTTTGATCACCGCTTCGAGGATCGCCGCCGGCAGCACGGCGTAACCCAGGCGCAATTCCGGCAACAGGGTTTTCGAAAAGGTGCCGACGTAGGCGACCACGCCGTGCTCGTCCATGCTCTGCAATGAGTCAGTCGGGCGCCCTTCGTAGCGGAATTCGCTGTCGTAGTCGTCCTCGATGATGATCGCGCCGATTCGCCGCGCCTTTTCCAGCAGGGCGTGGCGGCGGGCCAGGCTCATGGGCATGCCCAGCGGCATCTGGTGGGACGGGGTCACGTAGATGGCGCAGACGTTGTCGGGAATCTGCTCGACGATGATGCCTTCACTGTCGACCGGCACGCTGGCGACTTCGGCGCCTTGGGCAGCAAACAGCAGCCGCGCCGGCGTATAGCCCGGGTCCTCCATCGCCACGCGGCTGCCGGGTTCGATCAGCACGCGGGCGATCAGGTCCAGGGCCTGTTGCGCGCCATTGCACACCACCACGTCATCGGCCCCGCAGCGGACGCCGCGGGCGAAGGCAATGTGCCCGGCAATCGCGGCGCGCAGGGTGGGCAGGCCTTCGGGCTGGCTGTAAAAGCCGCGCTCGGTGGACATCTGCCGCACCGCGTGATGCACGCAGCGCCGCCATTCGTCATGGGGGAATTGGGTTTTTGCTGTCGCGCCGCCGAGAAAGTCGTAGCGCAGGGTGCCCGCGCGGGTAGGGTGGCGCAGGGGCAGGGAGATACGTTCCCATTTCGCCACGATGTGGGCGCTGGCCAGCTGCGAAGGTGCCGGCCGAGGCGCGGTAGAGGCGCTCAAGGCGCGGACGAACGTGCCGCTGCCGACCTTGCCCACCAGGTAGTTTTCGTAGGTGAGTCGGCTGTAGGTGTCGGAGATGGTTTTGCGCGACAACCCCAACTGTGCC
The DNA here is from genome assembly GCF_014841665.1 of Pseudomonas sp. CFBP 8772. Taxonomy (NCBI): domain Bacteria; kingdom Pseudomonadati; phylum Pseudomonadota; class Gammaproteobacteria; order Pseudomonadales; family Pseudomonadaceae; genus Pseudomonas; species Pseudomonas sp. CFBP 8772. Next base: position 28,539 of record NZ_JACYUI010000003.1, read on the forward strand.
GCCAGCAGGCGACTGGGCGGCAATTGCACGCCCGCCGCCAGCCGGCCGGACACGATACTGTCGCGCAGCTGTTCGTAGACTTGATGGGCGAGGTCCTTGCGGCCCTCGATAACGATGTGTAATTCCACGCAAACCCCTGAACAGCGCTGGCGGTGCGGACGCACGCGGGTGGATTTTAGCCAGCGCGGCAGTCCATGGCATAGCAACCGATGCAACGTTTGCGCGCCAGGGTGCTCTTAGAGTTAGGCATAAACCTGGATACCCACAGGCAGGACGGTCCGCACAGCGCTCGCAGCGCCGTTGGCCGCCGCTCCCATCCACTTGAAGATGGAACCCCGAACACATGACCACCCCGGACAAGCAGTACGTGGAATGGCTGGTTGAGCAATCGATGCTCAACGCCGCAAAACAACGCGCAAAATTGTATGGCGGCCAGGGCCGTCTCTGGCAGCGGCCGTACGCCCAGGCCCGTCCAAGGGACGCTTCGGCCATCGGCTCGGTCTGGTTCACCGCCTACCCGGCGTCGATCATTACCCGCGATGGCAGTTCGGTGCTCGAAGCGCTGGGCGATGAGCAGCTCTGGCACGCGCTGTCCGAAATCGGCATCCAGGGCATTCATAACGGTCCGCTGAAAGCTTCCGGCGGTTTGAAAGGCCGCGAGCGCACCCCGAGCATCGACGGCAACTTCGACCGCATCAGCTTCGAAGTGGATTCGGACCTCGGCACCGACGCCCAGTTTCTCAACCTCAGCCGCATCGCCGCCGCGCACAACGCGATCGTCGTGGATGACGTGATCCCGTCCCACACCGGCAAGGGCGCGGATTTCCGCCTGGCGGAGATGGCCTACGAAGAGTACCCGGGCCTCTATCACATGGTGGAGATCAAGGAGGAAGACTGGTCGCTGCTGCCGGACGTTCCGGCCGGCCGCGACGCCGTCAACCTGCTGCCCGCCACCGTCGATGCCCTGCGCGACAAGCACTACATCGTCGGCCAGTTGCAGCGGGTGATCTTCTTCGAGCCCGGTGTGAAAGAAACCGACTGGAGTGCCACCCAGGTGGTGACTGGCGTGGACGGCAAGGACCGGCGCTGGGTTTATCTGCATTACTTCAAGGAAGGCCAGCCGTCGCTGAACTGGCTGGACCCGAGTTTTGCCGCGCAGCAGATGATCATCGGCGACGCCCTGCACGCCATTGACGTTATGGGCGCGCGGGTGTTGCGTCTGGATGCCAACGGTTTCCTTGGCGTCGAGCGCAAGGCCGATGGCACCGCGTGGTCCGAGAGCCATCCGCTGTCGATCACCGGCAATCAGTTGCTCGCCGGGGCGATTCGCAAGGCGGGCGGCTTCAGCTTTCAGGAGCTGAACCTGACCATCGACGACATTGCGTCGATGTCCCACGGCGGTGCCGACTTGTCCTATGACTTCGTCACCCGCCCGGCCTATCAGCATGCGTTGCTGACCGGTCGCACCGAGTTTCTGCGGCTGATGCTGCGTCAGGTGCACGAGTTCGGGATCGACCCCGCATCGCTGATTCACGCGCTGCAGAACCACGACGAGCTGACCCTGGAACTGGTGCACTTCTGGACGCTGCACGCCCACGATCAGTACCTGTATCAGGGCCAGACGTTCCCGGGCAACATCCTGCGCGAGCACATTCGCGAGGAGATGTACGAACGTCTGGCGGGCGAGCACGCGCCGTACAACTTGAAGTTCGTCACCAACGGCGTGTCGTGCACCACGGCGAGCATCATTACCGCGGCGCTGGGCATTCGCGAGCTGGACAGCATGACCGCCGCCGACATCGACAAGATCCAGCACATTCATTTGCTGCTGGTGATGTTCAACGCCATGCAGCCGGGCGTGTTCGCGTTGTCCGGCTGGGACTTGGTGGGCGCGTTGCCGCTGCCGGCCGAGCAGGTGGAGCACTTGATGGGTGACGGCGATACCCGCTGGATCCATCGCGGGGGCTATGACCTGGTCGACATGGACCCGGACTGCGAAGTCTCCGCAGGCGGCATGCCCCGGGCTCGCGCGCTGTACGGCAGCCTCCCTGAGCAGTTGAAGCGCCCGGATTCGTTCGCCTCGCAGCTTAAAAAACTGCTGGCGGTGCGCCGTGCCTACGACATCGCCGCGAGCCGGCAGATTCTGATTCCGGACGTCGAGCACCCGGGGCTGCTGATCATGGTTCACGAACTGCCAGCCGGGAAGGGCACGCAGATCACCGCGCTGAACTTCAGTGCCGAAGCCATCGTCGAGACCCTGCACCTGCCGGGCATCGCGCCGGGCCCGGTGGTGGACATCATCAACGAGCGGGTCGAAGGCGACCTGACCGAAGAAGGTGAATTCACCATTACGCTGGACGCCTACGAAGGCCTGGCGCTGCGTGTGGTCAGCATGGCGGCACCGATGATGTAATCGCGCCTCGTGTGGGACCCGCTTCACCCGGGAAAGCGCCAGTGGTAACGCCCTGGAAATGAGGGTGTACAGACTGGCCTCTTCCCGGCTGAAGCCGGTCCTACGGGAGAGTGGGCACAACCGCAGGGCTGGGGTGGGCTCCAATTTGTGGGACCGGCTTTAGCCGGGAAGGCGACATGTGTTACACCGCAGATTTGACGGTGTACGGGCTTGCCTCTTCCCGGCCGAAGCCGGTGCTATGAAGGAATGCGTTCAGCGAGGGATCGCTTTTTATCCACCGTCTGCCGCTCGCGCAGACCTGTTCAGGTCGTTGCTTGTGTCTATCGCTCAATCCGTTCGTCCCCCTGTCTTCGTGCATCTGTGGAGTTATCGCCTGACGTTCTTGCTGTCCGGCATGTCCCTGGGGGCGTGGGCGCCGTTGGTGCCTTTCGCTCGCGACCGCGCCGGGCTTGAAGAAGCCCAGCTCGGCTTGCTGCTGTTGTGCTTCGGCCTCGGTTCCATGCTGACGATGCCGCTGGCGGGCATGCTGACCACGCGCAAGGGGTGCCGGTTTGTGTCGATGATCGGCGGGACCCTGATCTGCTGCATGTTGCCGCTGCTCGCCACGCTGTCTTCACTGCCGGCGCTGGCAGTGGCCCTCGCCGTGTTCGGCGCCGGGCTGGGCAGTATCGACGTGGCGATGAACGTGCAGGGCCTGATGGTCGAGCGCGATCACGGGCGGCCGATGATGTCGGGGTTTCACGGGTTGTTCAGCCTCGGCGGCATCAGCAGTGCGCTGTTGATGACCTTGCTGCTGTGGCTGGGCGCGTCGCCGTTGCTGGCCGTGGCCGTGGTGGTGGCGCTGATCGGCGGGATGCTGTTGTGGCACGCGCGCTACCTGGTGCCCCACGGCGCGGATGATCCCTCCGCGCCCTTCGCCTGGCCGACCCCCCACGTGGTGATTGTCGGGATCCTCTGCTTCATCGCGCTGCTGGTAGAGGGCGCCATGCTCGACTGGAGCGCGGTGTTCCTGAACCGCATGCACCAGATCGATGTGTCGGTGGCTGGCGGCGCTTACGCGGTGTTCTCCCTGACCATGGCGGCCGGGCGTTTTTCCGGAGACTGGTTAAGGAACCGCTTCGGCGCCGTGAACCTGTTGATCGGCGGCGGGCTGCTGGTGATGGTCGGGTTTGCCATGGCGATCCTGCTGGAACCGTGGCCGTTGTTCCTGCTGGGCTTTGCGCTGATCGGGCTGGGCTTGTCGAACACGTTTCCGGTGTATTGCTCGGTGGTCGGTGCACAGACTGCGATGCCGGCGGGGCTGGCGATCGCGGTGATCACCGGGATCGGCTACTGCGGGATTCTGCTGGGGCCGGCGCTGATTGGTTTCGCTGCCCATGTGGTCGGCCTGCGCGAAGCGCTGTTGTGCGTCGGCGCGCTGATGCTGGCACAGGTGCTCACGGCACGGCGTATGGCGAAGCGCTGAGGCTGGCGCCTTCCCGGCTGAAGCCGGTCCTGCTGACAGCACGCGGTGTTGACGGTAGGACTGGCTTTAGCCGGGAAGGGGCCGGTGTGGACACCCTCGGTTTTGCGGCGTGGCATCCGATGCTTTCCCGGCTGCAGCCGGTCCCACGACAATCGCGTGTCCAACCATCCAGCCACTCTTCAACCCACTGGCGCGTCTGTTAGACTTCGGCGCCTTGAAACTCAGGGGCTTCCCATGACCGACCCGATTCGTCTTACCCAATACAGTCACGGCGCCGGTTGCGGCTGCAAGATCTCGCCCAAGGTGCTGGAAACCATCCTCGCCGGCAGCGGCGCGCAGAACCTCGACCCGCGCCTGTGGGTCGGCAACGCCTCGCGCGACGACGCAGCGGTGTATGCCATCGACGACGAAAAGGGCGTCGTGTCCACCACCGATTTCTTCATGCCCATCGTCGACGACCCGTTTGACTTCGGCCGCATTGCCGCCACCAACGCCATCAGCGACATCTACGCCATGGGCGGCGATCCGTTGATGGCCATCGCCATTCTCGGCTGGCCGGTCAATGTGCTCGCCCCGGAGATTGCCCGCGAAGTCATTCGTGGCGGACGTGCGGTGTGCGACGCGGCGGGCATTCCACTGGCGGGCGGCCACTCCATCGACGCGCCGGAGCCCATCTTCGGCCTCGCCGTGACCGGCCTGGTGGAGAAGCGCTTCATGAAGCGCAACGACACCGCGACCGTGGGCTGCAAGCTGTTCCTGACCAAACCCCTGGGCATCGGCATCCTCACCACCGCCGAGAAAAAAGGCCTGCTGCGCGACGAAGACATCGGCCTGGCCCGTGATGTGATGTGTACGCTGAACAAGCCGGGCAGCCGTTTTTCCCGACTGGCCGGCGTCACCGCGATGACCGACGTCACCGGCTTCGGCTTGCTCGGGCACCTGGTTGAGATGGCCGACGGCAGTCAGGTCACTGCACGGCTGAACGCTGCCGCCGTCCCGCGTCTGGGCAGCGTCGACTTCTATATCGAGCAGGATTGCATCCCCGGCGGCACCCACCGCAATTACGACAGCTATGGCGAGCGCATCGGCCCCCTGACCGAGGCGCAGAAGTTGCTGCTGTGTGACCCGCAAACCAGCGGCGGCCTGTTGATTGCCGTGGAGCCCGCTGAAGAGGCGGCGTTCCTGGCCCTGGCCGGTGAACTGGGCCTGAGCCTTGCGCCGATCGGCGAATTGGTCGAGCGACAGCCGCTCGCGGTCGAGGTGTTCTGATGCGCGACAACAGCGCCGACCTGCGCGAGATCTTCCTCAGCGACGTGCCGATGATGGATGTCCGCGCGCCGGTGGAATTCACCAACGGCGCATTCCCCGGCGTGATCAATCTGCCGCTGATGAACGACGTCGAGCGGCAGAAGGTCGGCACCTGCTACAAGCAGGACGGTCAACAGGCCGCCATCGAGTTGGGCCACACGCTGGTGTCCGGCGACGTGAAGGAGGCGCGAATCGATGCGTGGGCCAGTTTTGCCCGCAACCACCCCGAGGGTTTTTTGTATTGCTTTCGTGGTGGCCTGCGTTCGCAGATCACTCAGCAGTGGCTCAAGAGCGAGGCGGGTATCGAGTACCCCCGGGTCATCGGTGGCTACAAGGCGATGCGCAGCTTTTTGATTGAGGTGACGGATCAGGCCGTGGCCGAGTGCGATTTCGTGCTGATTGGCGGGCTCACTGGCAGTGGCAAGACCGAGGTGCTGCAGCAACTCGACAACGGTCTCGATCTGGAGGGCCATGCCAACCATCGCGGTTCGAGCTTTGGCAAACACGCGACGCCGCAGCCGGGGCAGATCGATTTCGAGAACCTGCTCGCCGTGGATATTCTGAAAAAGCGCGCGCGGCATGTGAATCAGTTCGTGGTCGAGGATGAAGGGCGGATCGTCGGCAGTCGTGCGGTGCCCCTTGAGTTGTACCGGATCATGCAGGACGCGCCGCTGGTGTGGTTGGAGGACAGTTTCGAGAGTCGCGTCGAGCGGATTCTGAAGGATTATGTGACCGATCTGTGTGCGGAGTTCGTTGCGGTGCAGGGCGTTGAAACGGGCTTTGCGGCCTACGCCGAGCGGCTGAAGCAGAGTCTGTCGAGCATCGTTCGGCGGTTGGGCGGTGAGCGTTATCAGCGGCTGGCGGCGATTATGGACAGTGCTTTGGCCGAGCAGGCGCGCAGCGGGGCGGTGGATCTGCACCGGGGCTGGATCAGCGGGATGTTGAGTGAGTATTACGATCCCATGTATGCGTTCCAGCGGGACAGCAAGAATCCCCGGATCGAGTTTTCCGGAGATCAGAGGGCGGTTGTCGAATATCTGAAACAGCGGAGCAGATCAAGGGCGTCGGCCTAACGGCCTCGGGTTTCGCCTTCGGCGAGTTACTTGGAAAAGCACCCCAAGTAACCAAGGGTGCTTGCTCCTGGCTAGGTTCCTCCTTCGTCGGAATACCCTCACTCCGACGACGCTCCGTGGGCCCGCGCCGAACGGACATCCATGTCCTGACGGCGCTCTCGCCGCATCCATGCGGCTCGGCCCACTGCGCGTCGTCTGCGTTCAGCCTGCACCCAAGTCGCGTGTTGCGGTGTCTGGGCTCTTTGCGTTTGAAGATCAAGAGCGAAGGCAAAAGCAAAAGCTTCCCGGCTAAAGCCGGTCCCACTAACAGCAGCGAGTGCATTCAGTGGGAACACCGCCGGCTGTAGGACCGGCTTCAGCCGGGAAGCCCTTGATGTGCTTTTGAGCTGCTTTTGATGTGCTTTTGATCTTCGTATAAAAATGCCCAGACACCGCAACACGCGACTTGGGTGCAGGCCGAACGCAGACGACGCGGAGTGGGCCGAGCGGCATGGATGCCGCGAGAGCGCCGTCAGGACATGGATGTCCGTTCGGCGCGGGCCCACGGAGCTTCGTCGGAGTGAGGGTATTCCGACGAAGGAGGAACCTAGCCAGGAGCAAGCACCCTTGGTTACTTGGGGTGCTTTTCCAAGTAACTCGCCGAAGGCGAAATGCTCTGCCGTTAGGCAGGGCCGCTGTAGATCTTGATCTTGATCTTGATCTAAGCCTTACAAAAGCAAAGCGCCAACAAGCCCACTGATTACCCCGACCAGCATGGTCAGCACCCCCACGATCACCAGCACCTTGGCGTCGAAGGATTTACGCAGCATCAACAGCGACGGCAAGCTCACGCTCGGCAGGGTCATGAGCAACGCCACCGCCGGCGCAGTGCCCAGACCCAACGCCAGCAGCGTCTGTACGATCGGGATTTCGGCCGCCGTCGGGATCACGAACAATGTCCCGACAATCGCCAGCGGCACCAGCCACAACAGGCTGTTGCCCATCGCGCCGTCAACATGAGGGAACAGCCAGACCCGCGCGGCGCCGAGGATCAGCACAGCGATGACGTAGATCGGAATCGTCGTCCAGAACAACTGCCAAATCGTCTTGCCCCAGCGCACCAGCAGGCTGCCTTCCTCTGGCCGCTCGGCATTGGCCACGGCCTCCAGCGCCTGCTCCGGGACGGCTTCCGGGCGGGAAATGCGTTGTGCAACAAGGGACACGCCGATCACCAGCACAAGGCCCGCCACCAGTCGCAGCGCCGTGAAACCCCAGCCCAGCACAAAGCCCATGAACACCAGCGTGGCCGGGTTGAGCACCGGGTTGGCGATCCAGAAGGCCAGCGCCGCGCCCACCGACACGTTCTGCTTGCGCAAGCCCGCTGCCACCGGCGCCGCGCAGCAGCTGCACATCATGCCGGGCAGGGCGAACAGGCCGCCGCGAATGGTCGAGCCGAGACCGGCGCGGCCGAACATTTTCAGCAGCCAGTCCCGGGGAATCAGCACCTGCAACAGCGAGCCGAGGATGACCGCCAGCACGGCGGCTTTCCAGATCGCCAGGAAGTACACCTGGGCGTACGCCAATGCGGCAGCCCATGGTGTGGCCGGGTTGTCGTTGATGATCGAGCCGCCGATGGTGTGGGTGTCGGCGGCGATGAAGGATTTCAGGTAATACGGCGACCACTTCACGTAGTACAAGCCGATGGCGGCCACCAGCAGGAACGCCAGGGGTTTCCACCAGAACGACCAGCCGCGGCGTTCGGAGGTGAGCGGGAGGGCAGTCATGACAGGCACCAGAGCAGGAAATCGTGGGGGCGGGATGATACGCCGTGGCCGGGCATTATAGTAGGTGTCGCAAGGTATGTCGGCTCACGCCCGTCCGCCGAAATCCAGCCCGGAGGCGCGCAGCAGTTCCTGGGTGTAGGGCTGGCGCGGATGACCGAAGATAACCCGCGCCGGCCCTTGCTCGACCACTTTGCCGTCCTTGATCACCAGCACGTCGTGGGCCAATGCATGCACCACCGCCAGGTCGTGGCTGATGAACAGATAACTGAGGCCGTGACGAATCTGCAAATCCCGCAGCAAGGCAATGATCTGTTTTTGCACGGTGCGGTCCAGCGCGGAAGTGGGCTCGTCTAGCAAGATCAGCTCCGGTTCCAGCACCAGCGCCCGGGCTATGGCCACACGCTGTCGCTGACCGCCGGAGAATTCATGGGGGTAACGGTGACGGCTCTCTGGGTCGAGACCGACTTCGCCGAGCACGCGGATCACCGTCTGTTCACGTTGGGCCGGTGTGCCGATGCCATGGGTCAGCAGCCCTTCGGCGATGATCTGCTGCACCGTCATGCGCGGACTCAAGCTGCCGAAAGGATCCTGAAACACCACCTGAATGCGCTTGCGCAACGGCCGCATCAGTTGCTGGCTGCGCAGGCTCAGCTCCTTGTTGGCGAAACGGATGCTGCCTTCGGAATCGATCAGCCGCAGGATCGCCTGGCCCAGGGTCGATTTGCCCGAGCCGGACTCGCCGACGATGCCGAGGGTCTGGCCTTTCAACAGCTCGAAACTCACCCCGTCCACCGCCTTGATGTACTGCCGCTCGCGCCGCAACAACGGCTTGGGCAGGGGAAACCAGACCTTCAGCGCGTCCACCGACAGCAGGGTCTGGGTGTGCTCGCCGGGCACCGGTTCGCCGTCGGGTTCGGCATTGATCAGCAGGCGGCTGTAGGGGTGTTGCGCAGCGGCGAACAGCGTCTGGCAATCCGCCTGCTCGACGATTTCGCCGGCGCGCATCACGCAGACCCGCTGGGCGATGCGCCGGACCAGATTGAGGTCATGGCTGATCAGCAGCAGCGACATGCCCAGCCGTTGTTGCAGGGATTTGAGCAGTTCGAGAATCTTGAGCTGCACCGTCACGTCCAGTGCCGTGGTGGGCTCGTCGGCGATCAGCAGCTCGGGTTCATTGGCCAGCGCCATGGCAATCATCACCCGCTGGCGCTGCCCGCCGGACAGTTGATGGGGCAGGGCCTTGAGCCGCTGCGGCGGGTTCTGGATGCCCACCAGCCCGAGCAGTTCCAGAGTGCGCTCGCGGGCGGCCTTGCCCTTGAGGCCCTTGTGCATGGCGAGGATTTCGCCGATCTGTTTCTCCACAGTGTGCAACGGGTTCAGCGAGGTCATCGGCTCCTGAAAGATCATGGCGATGCGGTTGCCACGCAGCCCCCGCAGCACCTTGTCGCTGGCGTGCAGCAGGTCGACGCCCTTGTAACGAATGCTGCCCTGGGTGCTCACGGACTTGGCCGGCAGCAGCCGCAGGATCGAGTGCGCGGTCACCGACTTGCCCGAACCGGACTCACCGACCAGCGCCAGGCACTCGCCGGGCTGGATGTCGAGGTCGAGGCCGTGCACCACTTCGGCGCCGTTGAAAGCGACGCGCAGGTTGCGGATCTGGATTAGAGGGTCAGTCATGGCAGCGCTCAAGTCCGTGGGTCGAAGGCGTCACGGCAGGCTTCGCCGATGAACACCAGCAGTGTGAGAATCAACGCCAGGGCGCAGAACGCCGTGACGCCCAGCCACGGCGCTTGCAAGTTGCGTTTGGCCTGACCGATGAGTTCGCCTAGGGACGCGCTTTCGGCGGGCATGCCGAAGCCAAGGAAATCCAGCGCGGTGAGGGTGGCGATGGCGCCGGTCACAATGAACGGCAAGTAGGTGAGGGTGCTGGTCATGGCGTTGGGCAGAATGTGTCGCCACATCAGCGCGCCGTCGCTGAGGCCCAGGGCGCGGGCGGCTTTGACGTATTCCAGATTGCGCCCGCGCAGGAACTCGGCGCGGACCACGTCGACCAGCGCCAGCCAGGAAAACAGCGACATGATTCCCAGCAGCCACCCGAAGTCCGGCTCGACGAAGCCCGACAGAATGATCAGCAGGTACAGCACCGGCAGCCCCGACCAGACCTCCTGCAAGCGCTGGCCGATCAAATCCGCCAGCCCGCCGTAATAGCCCTGAATCGCTCCGGCGAACACGCCGATCACCGTGCTGATGGCGGTCAGCGCCAACGCGAAGAGTATCGATACGCGGGTGCCGAACAGCACCCGCGCCATGACGTCCCGCGCCTGGTCGTCGGTGCCCAGCCAGTTGCGCGCGCTGGGCGGGCTGGGGGAGGGCTCGCGCAGTTCGTAATTGACTGTGTCGTAGCTGAAGGGGATCGGCGCGAAGAGCATCCAGCCGCCCTTGTCGACGATCAGTTTGCGCACGTAATCGCTGGAGTAGTCCGGCTCGAAGGGCAGTTCGCCGCCGAAGTCGGTCTCCAGGTACTGGTGCATCGCCGGGAAGTACAGCTCGCCCTGATAGCGCACGATCAGCGGCTTGTCGTTGGCGATCAGTTCGCCGCACAGGCAAATCACCAGCAGCGCCACGAACAGCCACAGCGACCACCAGCCACGCCGGTTGGCCTTGAAGTTGGCGATGCGGCGCTGGTTTTGCGGGGAAAACTCGAACATCAGGCGCTCCTCGCGGAAAAGTCGATGCGCGGGTCGACCAGCGTGTAGCACAGGTCGCCCACCAGCTTGATCAACAGGCCGAACAGGGTGAACAGAAACAGCGTGCCGAAGACCACCGGGTAATCCCGGGACACCGCCGCTTCGTAGCTCATGCGGCCGATGCCATCGAGGCCGAAGATGGTTTCGATCAGCAGCGAGCCGGCGAAGAACACCTCAATCAGCGCCTGGGGAATGCCCGCCACCACCAGCAGCATGGCGTTGCGGAACACATGGCCGTAGAGCACGCGCTGCTCGCTGAGACCCTTGGCCCGTGCGGTGACCACGTACTGGCGACCGATCTCGTTGAGGAAGCTGTTTTTGGTGAGGATGGTCAGGGTGGCGAAGCCGCCTATGACCAGCGCACTGACCGGCAGCACCAGATGCCACAGGTAATCGCGCAGCTTGCCCAGCGGCGAGAGGCTGGCGAAGTCGTCGGAGAACAGCCCTTGGGCCGGAAACCAGCTCCAGTAGCTGCCGCCGGCAAACACCACGATCAGCAGAATGGCGAACAGGAACGCCGGGATGGCGTAGCCGATGATGATCAGCGTGCTGCTCCAGACATCAAAGCGGCTGCCATGGAGCACGGCCTTGCGGATGCCCAGCGGGATCGAGATCAGGTACGTGATCAGCGTCGCCCAGAGCCCGAGGGATAGGGTCACCGGCAGCTTTTGCAGGATCAACCCGGTCACCGTAGCGCCGCGAAAAAAGCTGCTGCCGAAATCCAGCTGCGCGTAATGGGTGAGCATCAGCCACAGGCGCTCGTGCAGCGGTTTGTCGAACCCGTATTGGTGCTTGATCGCTTCGACCAGCTCCGGGTCCAGGCCTTGGGCGCCCCGGCTGATGCCGCCGGTGGCCGCGACCTCGCCACCGCCGCCACCGATGCCGCCCGCCGGGCCCATGCCCTGAACCCGGGCGATGGCTTGCTCGACGGGACCGCCCGGCGCGGCCTGCACGATAAGGAAGTTGACCACCAGAATGCACAGCAGCGTGGGAATGATCAGCAGCAGTCGACGCAGGGTGTAGGCGAGCATGTCACTGGCCCTCCGTTGTTGGTGCAGCACGGCTATTAGCGCTGTTGCTGTGTGCCGCCAGCTGCGCGGCCATCTGCGCATCGGTCAGCGGCACACGGCTGACTTCCCACCAGCTTTCCAGACCGACGTCATAGATCGGTTCGATTGCCGGGCGGCCAAAGCGGTTGGCGAACACCACTGGCGTGCCCTGGGAGTAATAGTTTGGAATCATGTAGAAACCCCAGAGCAGCACCCGATCCAGGGCGCGGGCGTAGTGCAGCATGTCGTTGCGGTTGTTGGCCGCCACCAGGCCATCGATGAGGCGATCGACCGCCGGATTGCGCAGGACCATGGCGTTGGAACTGCCGACCTGCCGCGCGCTTTGCGAGCCGAACAGGTTGTACAGCTCGCGGCCGGGGGAGAGGATCGGATTGCCGTTGCTCGGCAGCGTGACCACGATCATGTCGTAGTCCCGGGCGTTCAGGCGGTTCATGTACTGCGCCGAGTCCACGCGACGAAAATTCAGGGTGATGCCGATCTGCGCCAGCACGCGCTTGTATGGCAGCACCAGCCGCTCGAAACCGCCCTGGCCGTCGAGGAAGGAAAACTCCAGCGGCTGACCGGCGGCGTTCACCAGCCGGTTGTTCTTCGCGTGCCAGCCGGCGTCGGCCAGCAGCTTGAGGGCCTTGAGCTGCTTGTCGCGGATGTAGCCGCTGCCGTCGGTCTTCGGTGCGCGCCAGACCTGATCGAAGACTTCGTCCGGCACCTGCCCGCGCAGGGGCTCGAGAAGGCTCAGCTCCTGGGCGTCGGGCAGCTCGGTGGCGGCCATCTCGCTCTTCGGGAAGTAGGTTTGTTCGCGCACATAGAAGTTGCGCATGATCTGGCCGTTGACCCACTCGAAATCCCAGAGCATCGCCAGGGCCTCACGGACACGCCGGTCCTGGAACATCGGCTTGTCGAGATTGAACACGAAGCCCTGACCGGCCACCGGGCGGCGTTTAGCCAGAATGGTCTTTTGCAGACGGCCGTCCTGCAGGCTCGGCGCGGTGTAGCCGACGACATAGCCAGCCGAGGAGAACTCGCGGTTGTAATCGAAGTTGCCGGCCTGGACCAGTTGGCGGGCCACGTCGACATCGCCGTAGAAGTTCACCGTCAGCGCGTCGAAGTTGTAGAGCCCACGGCTGACCGGCAGGTCTTTGCCCCACCAGTCCTTGACCCGCTCGAAGCTGACACTGCGCCCGGCGTCGACCCGCGAGACCCGATACGGCCCACTGCCCAGTGGCGGTTCGAAGCCGCCGCCCTTGGTGAAGTCGCGGGTTTTCCACCAGTGCTCGGGCAGGATGCGCAGGCTGGCGAGGTCCAGGGCGAGGGTGCGATTGGTGCCGGTTTTGAAATCGAAACGGATCTGCCCCGGCGCTTCGATGACCGCGTCCTTGACGTCAGCGTACAGCGGGCGATAGCTGAAGCTGCCCTGGGTAATTAGCGTCTGCCAGGTGTAGCGCACGTCTTCGGCGGTAACCGGCGTGCCGTCATCGAAACGCGCCTTGGGGTTGAGGTAGAAACGCACCCAGAGGTTATCGGGGTCGCGCTCCATTTTCTCGGCGACCAATCCGTACACCGTGTAGGGCTCGTCCAGTGAGCGATAGGCCAGCGGCGCATACACCCACGTGTCGATCTGGCTCACGGAAATGCCCTGATCGACATAGGGCGTGAGGTAGTTGAACTGGCCGATCTCCTCGGACGCGCGGCTCATGGAACCGCCTTTGGGCGCATCAGGGTCGACGTAATCGAAGTGCTGGAAATCAGCGGCGTATTTCGGCGCTTCGCCATAGACGGTCAGCGCATGCACCGGCGCGGCAGACACTTGGGAGATACCCAGCAGCAGCGAGCCACACAACAGCAACGAGTACAGCAATGCCCCGCCCGGTAAGCGGCGCGGCAGTGGAAAGGGGGTGGCGGACATGCGGACATCCTTGAGTGCAGCCCGACGCGCCGGATCACCTGCGCGTCGGGCGTCAGCGCTTAGAAGTGGTACGTGGCCCGCGCAAAAAGCGTGCGGCCCAGTGGATCGGCGTAACGAGGGTCATAGCCGGACTGGAAGTTGTAGGCCTGGTTGGTGAACGGCGGGTCGCGGTCGAACAGGTTGCGCACGCCGGCATCGACGTCCAGCACCTTCTCGAAGGTGTGGCCCACCGACAGGTCCCATAGCGAGTACGACGGCACGGTAACGTTGGTGCTGCGGTCGTAGTCGTTGTAGCCGCTGGTGAAGCGGTTGGTCAGGGAGGCACGGCTGTCGCCGAGGGTCCAGCTGCCAATCAACACGTGTTTCCAGCGCGCGATCACGCCATCACCCTGGAAGTCGCCGACCTTGTCGGTGTACGGACCGTCGATGATGTTCTGGAAGTCGTAGCGGTTGACGTAGGTCCCGGTCAGCCCCAGGCCAAACTGACCATACGGCGTGTTCGGGAAGCGGTAGTCCAGGGTCACGTCGACCCCGTTGGTCTTGACGATGCCCAGGTTGGAGTTGCCGGTGACGATGTTGGCGATGGAGCCGTCGGCGTTGCGGATGATGCGGTCGCCGTACAGGTCCGACTGGTCGAACACGGTGGATTCAGGAAACGATTGAATCTGGTTGGAGATGTGAATCCACCAGAAATCCAAGCCCATGGAGAGGTTGTTCATCGGCTGATAAACGAAGCCCAGGGTAACGTTGCGGGCTTTCTCCGGGGACAGGCTCGCGTTGCCGCCGCTGCGGTTGAGGAACTGCTGATTGCAGTCACGCTCGGCCTGACCGCCCGGTTGCACGGTACCGCCGGCGCAAAGGGTCGGATCATCGTAGTAGCCCTGGCTGTAGGCCAGGCTCTGCGGGGCGTACAGCTCGTACAGCGACGGCGCACGGAAGCCTTCACTGTACGCGCCGCGCATGACCAGCTCTTTGAACGGCTGGAAGCGGAACGAGTATTTCGGGTTGGTGGTGCTGCCGAAGTCGCTGTATTTGTCGTGGCGCACGGCAGCGGTCAGTTCCAGGCTGTCGATCACGGGGACGTTCAGCTCGGCGTATTCGGCCTTGACGCTGCGATCGCCGGACACGGAACCGGCCGAGTCCAGGCCCAGGCTGTCGATGTCATCGACGAAGTCCTCGTAGTTCTGGTGCAGCTTTTCCTTGCGGTATTCGCCGCCCAGCGCCAGACCGGATTCCCCGGCGCCGAACCAGTTACCGATCTCGCGACTGATACGTCCGTCCACGCCATAAACGCGGCCAACGGCGGTGGAGTATTCGCCGTGGTACGCGGCGTCATCGATGTACTGCTGTCCTGCCGCCGATTGCGCGCCGAACGGGTTGAGCAGTCCGCTGGCCAGGCCCGCCTTGAGGGCGGCGTCGCTGGCGTAACCCGATGTCACGCTGGAAACGACTTTGCTCTGGTTGTAGTTGGCGCCCAGGTTGTAATCCCAGCCGCCGACGGTGCCGTCGAAGGTCAGCAACAGGCGCTGGTTGGTGTTCTGGTCCTTGCTGCCACGGGGGCCCGCGGCGGTCTCACGCCAGGCGGTGTCCACCGGTTGGGTCGGGTCGAGGGCGAAGTTGTTCGGGCCGGGGGTGATGCCGTTGCCCGGGTAGTAGGGCGAAGACGGGTCGATGCTCAGGCCGGTCAACGGCGCCGGGCCGATGCTGGTGGCGTTGTTGTTGCGGGCAAAGAAGTATTCGAGGCTGACGTTGTGGTCTTCGGCCAGCTTGCCGGTGGCGCGACCGAAGAACGAGGTCTTCTCGGTCTGCGGCACCAGGTCGATGTAATCGCGGGTGCTGAACCGGCACAGCCCGTTCACGCTCACCAGACCAGGTCCCGCGCAGTCGGGCGCGAGGGGGTTGGTGCTGTTATTGCCCTGGTAGTAGTTGCCGGGATAAGCGGTGCCGGAGGTCTGGTTGAGGCCGCGGCCCGGGACGTAATCCTTGTCGAACGAACGGTCGTTGGCGTCGAGGTTCTGCTGCTTGTTGTAGTTGAACACGCCCATGACGTTGAAGCGGTCTTCGTCCAGATCGCCGAAACCCCAGCTGGCGCTGACGTCTTTGCTGGCGCCGCCACCGCTGGCGGTCGGGGTGTCGCCGCCGAGGCTCAGGGTGCCGTCGGTCAGGGATTTCTTGGTGATGAAGTTGATCACGCCGCCGATGGCGTCGGTGCCGTACAGGGCCGAGGCACCGTCGCGCAGCACTTCGATGCGGTCGATGGCGGCGAACGGAATCATGTTCAGGTCGATGGCACTGCCGTTGGGCGTGCCGACGCCGGACAAGGCGTTGTTGGCCAGACGACGCCCGTTGAGCAGGATGAGCGTTTTGTTGGCGCCGATGCCGCGCATGTCGGCATAGGAAGCGCCGCCGGTGGAGGCGCCAACCGAGCCTGCGCTGTTCATCATCGACTGGCTGCCGGTGATGCGCTGGACCATCTGTTCGGTGGTGGTCACGCCCTGTTTCTTCAGCTCGTCGGCACGCAGGATGGTCACCGGCACGGCGGTTTCCGCGTCGGCCCGGCGCACGGCCGAACCGGTCACTTCCACCCGTTTGAGCTGGGTGGTCGCCGGCGCAGCAGCCACCGCCGCCGCGGGGACAGCGGCTTCACTGCCAGGTGCGGCATCGGCGGCGCTGTCCGTGCTGTCGGCGCCATAGGCCGGGCTCATGCCGACCGCCAGTGCGCAGATCAGCGCACGGGGGTGGCGTTGTACGGCAACAACAAGGGGCTTGAGGGTAAAACCGGGAAAGCTCATCAGCATGGTAGTTTCCGACTTATTCCAGATGTTATTGAAATGGCCTTGTGAGCCCTCGTTGCTCCGACACGGTGATGGCGGTCGGCAATTTCCTTATTTCAAACAAGCCGCTCCCCTCCGGGCCAAAACCCGGACGGCGGTGAATCGGGAGTAGGGTGCGCAGGGCCGCAGCGGGGTGCGGCGCCTGCTTCAGGTGCAGATCAGGTGCGGGTCATGTGTCGATCATTTGGACGTCATCACTGAAATCCTGGTGATGCCCGAGCGCTCGATCGACGCCATCGCCTTGGCCACCTGGCCGTAGTTGACGTTGGTGTCGGCCTGCAATTGCACGCGCACCTCCGGGTCCTTGGCCTTGACGTCCTTGAGGCTGAGCTCCAGGGATTCCGGCGCGACTTCGGATTTGGCCAGGTAGAACTTGCCGTCCTGATCGACGCTGACCACCACCGGGTCTTTCTTGTCGGCGGCGGCGACTGCGTCGGTTTTCGGCAGGTTGACCTTGATCGCGTTGGTCATCAGCGGCGCGGTGACGATGAACACCACCAGCAGCACGAGCATCACGTCCACCAGGGGCGTGACGTTCATTTCGCTGAGCACTTCATCGCTGTCTTGGGTGGAGAACGACATCAGCTCGCCTCCCGCACAGTCTGGCTGTGCTTGCTGGCGATGGCCTGACGGTTGATGGCGAAGGCGCTGCGCTGGGCGAGGGCGTCGAAGTCGTGGGCGAAGTCATCCATGTCGGCGACGGCGAGCTTGAGACGGCGCAGGAAGAAGTTGTAGATCAGCACTGCCGGGACCGCGACGGCGATGCCGACACCGGTGGCAATCAGGGCGTGACCGATCGGGCCGGCCACGGTTTCCAGGCTCGCCGAACCGCTGGCGCCGATGCTTTGCAGCGCTTCCATGATGCCCCAGACCGTACCGAACAGGCCGATGAACGGCGCCGTGCTGCCGATACTGGCGAGGATGGCCTGGCCGGCTTCCAGGGCGCGGCGTTCTTTCTGGATCTGCTGGCGCAGGTTGCGCTCCAGGCGGTCGGAGCGGTTGATGGTGTGGGCGAGCTGCTGGGTGTTGCGCGGCGTGTCGTCCACCGCCATGGCTTCGAAACCGCTGTTGGCGATCCGCGCCAGTGAGCCCGGGTATTGACTGGAGTGCTCGGCGGCGGTGAGCAGATCCGGCGCTGCCCAGAACGCTTTGGCGAACTGTTTGTTTTGGGTCTTCAAGCGTACGTACTGTGCGGATTTGATCAGCAACAGTCCCCAGCTCAGCACCGAAAACACCACCAGCGCCCAGAGCACGCCGGGGACAATCATCGAAGAGATCGATTCGTTCATGGTTACACCTCACCCGCTATATAAAGAGTTGTTGTTGATGGGCTGACCGGGTTCATTCGGGCAGCTTGAAGTCGATGGTTTGCGTCGCGAAGCCTTCGATCGGGGTGTCGCCGCGCTTGGCCGGAATAAATTTCCAGTTGCGCACCGTTTCCACCGCCGCATCGTCCAGCACCTGCTTGCCGCTGGATTTGGTCACCTCCACCGTGCCGGCGCGGCCGTTGGGCAGCACCTTGATGCGCAGGATCACGCGGCCTTCCATGCCCTTGCGCAGTGCCGCACCGGGGTATTCCGGTGGCGGGTTGCCCAGGCTGGCGAGCCCGGAAATCGCGGCCGATTCCTTGACCGGTGCCGCCGGTGCAGCCGCCGGGGCAGCGGGGGCAGGCGAAGGTGACGGGGCGGCCGGCGCAGGCGGGCTCGGCGCAGCGGGTGCTGGCGGTGCGGGCGGCGTTGGCTTTTTCACCGGTTCGGGTTTCTTCACCGGCTTGGGCTTCTCGACCTTCGGTTTCTCGACGGGCTTCTCCACCGGTTTCGGCGGCGGCTTGACCGCGTCGGGGTCCTCGACCGGTTGCTCCGGTTCGGGAGGCGGCGGAGGCGGTGGTGGCTCGGGCAGAGGCGGCGGGGGTGGCTCAGGTGGCGTTTGGGGCGTTGGCGGTGTCGGGCTGGTCAATTCGACGGTCATCTCGGGCACTTGCGGCGCAACTTCCGGGACGTCGGCTTTAGCGGTCTGCATATACCACCAGAGGGCGCCGTGAATAAGGACCGAGGCGGCAATCAATATCAACACGTGCGTGCGGCTTAGTTCACCCGGGCGCGATGTGTTTTCCTTGAAAGGAATACGCGGCCAGGCCATGGACAGTTCGTCCGGTGCCGGGTCAGGTATGGCTTTCGTTTTTACCGCGTCATTCATTAAAGCTCCCTCGGGTTGTTGAAGGGCAATAAGGGTCCGTTCAAACAAGTTGCCGTGCTTGAAGTTGACGTCCGTGCTGTCGGATGCACGAGGCCTGGGAAAGCAGGTCTTTAAGAGAACTGCCTTTATAAGTGCTGTTGCAGCGTGGGCTATGGAGAAGACATTGAGTTTCCCTGATTTCATGTTGAGTACGAAGACGTACGTCTTTATTTCAGAATGACTACCTAACGATCATCGCTACTGCAACCGCTATGCCAGTGCAGGGCTCTAGCGCGGCATTTATGGCCTGGAGCGGGGCGATGTCGCATTCCTGTAACTTTTTAGCGAATTTCATTTGATCGGACTCCGTTCACGTTATGGAGGCAGGGACAGTTACCTGAATAGGGGGCGAACCTATTCGTTCAGGTTCACCGCGTGGTTGCGCGTTGACCCGTTCCCGTTGAATCAGAAGTGCAATGCACCAAACGTGATTAAGTAGGTGCAAGTTGGTGCGTGAGTGTTCAAGTGATCATTGGGTGTTTCCTGAAAGTGTGACTTATCGGTCAGGGGGTGGAGAATCGTTATCGTTGTCGTGCACTGACTAAAAATGATCAGTGATGCCTTTTAGTGTGTGCAGATCAACAGCGAGCGATCGAGCGGGTAATTCAAAACGTTATGGGAGCAGGCGCACCTGTCCCGAATTGGAACAATAAGAAGTGGCTACTGAATCGCTATAAAAGCGGCAGCCGTTGAAACGAAATAAAGGTAAGGCACTGCAGCGCATTGGCGCTGGGTTTCAGCCGGAGCGCTGAAGGGAGATGGGGCGAACGGCAGGCTCGCTGACGGAGGCGTGCAGCGCATAAGGCAAGGCGCGGTGTGGGCGGATCGGGTGTGAGGGGCGCATGTCTGGCACGAATCGAATTCCTTATCGACGGACGCCAGACTTCTGGTCGGCGTCCTGCACTGTTTCGGACGGGGTAGTGTCCGGTTCCTGCCCGTAGGTGCGGGGTGCGCACCGTTTGGCAGCGTAGACTCGCGGCAGCCTGGGCTGGACGCGAAGCGTTTCGTGGTACTGACGTTCCACAAGAGAAACACTAGAAAGAAGTGTGCCAAAACGTGTCCGGTTGTAACATTTTTGACGCAGTGTCGTTTTTCCGCGGCGTTCGGCCTGTCTGGTACGCGCCTTTCCCCCGGTGCCACTACCTTTGGAGCGCATCAATGAGCCACTTTTTTCCTGATCGTCCGGGTTATCGCCCGCTTCGCGAACGCTTCATGGCGGCAGCCACGGCAGCTGGCGCACGATTGAGCGAATACGTCCACCCGCTGACGGGGCCGTTTGGCGAGACGCTGGCCACGGATGTCGCCTGGCTCGGCGACCCGGGTGCGCAGCGGGTGTTGGTGGCGTTGAGCGGCACCCATGGCGTCGAGGGCTATTACGGTTCCGATTGCCAGAGCCGCTGGCTCGAGGGTTTTGACCCACGCTCGTTGCCCGAGGGCGTGGCGATCCTGATGATTCACCTGATCAACCCCTGGGGCACGGCGTGGATGCGCCGGGTCAATGAGGACAACCTCGATCAGAACCGCAACTACCTCGACTTCAGCCGGTCATTACCGGACAACCGCGACTACGCCGACGTCCACGCTATCTATGCCTGCGATCAGTTGCGCGGGCCCCGGCGGGATCAGGCTGACGCGTTGTTTCAGGCAGCAATCGACGTGCGGGGTTGGGCAGGGCTGATGTCGGTGGTGGAGGCGGGGCAGTACGGATTCCCCGATGGCCTGTTCTTCGGCGGCCGCGAGCCGAGCTGGTCCAATCGCACGCTGCGCAGCATCGTCGGGCAATATTTGCAGGACGCCGAGGTGGTGACCTGTTTTGACCTGCACACCGGCGCCGGTGCTTACGGTCATCCGATGCTGATGAGTATCGTTGAATCAGCCTACCCGGCGCTGGAGGACGCGAAAGCGTTGTTCGGGCCGTGGCTGTTCACCCTGATCACCGGCGCTCATCGGGTCAGCGACACCGGTGTCGCGGCGACCTCCACTGGCTACACCTCGCAGATGCTCCTCGACGTGTTGCCGGGGGTGCATCTGATGCCGTTTGTCATTGAATGCGGCACGTACCCGGGCTCAGACGTACATGGGCATTTGCGTGATGATCACTGGCTGCACCTGCACGGCGACCCGCTGGACGAAACCGGGCGGCGGATCAAGCAGGGGCTGCTGAAGCAGTTCTATCCGGCGGACCCGGACTGGCAGGAAGTGGCGTGGGTCAGGAC
Source organism: Pseudomonas sp. CFBP 8772 (assembly GCF_014841665.1). Classification (NCBI taxonomy): domain Bacteria; kingdom Pseudomonadati; phylum Pseudomonadota; class Gammaproteobacteria; order Pseudomonadales; family Pseudomonadaceae; genus Pseudomonas; species Pseudomonas sp. CFBP 8772. The sequence continues at coordinate 49,566 of NZ_JACYUI010000003.1, forward strand.
GCGGCAGGTATGGGACCGGGCGTTGGCGGCGTTGCCGGGGATTCGTGCAACCAGCTAATGGATCGAGCGCGGCGGGAGGACTCCGGTCCTCCAGACAACGCGCTATCTCGCAGCGAACAGTGTCCGTTAACCCACCAGCAGCCGCTGCGCCAGCGCTGGCAACAGCACCTCGCACGACGCTTCTATCTTGAGATCCAGCAGATCATCCGCCCGGGTTTTGCCCAGGTTGATGGCGATCAGCGGTTTGCCCTGATCGCTGACGGCGCGGCACAGGCGAAACGCCGAAAACGCCATCAACGATGAGCCCACGACCAGCAGTCCCTGGGCTTCTTCCACCCGCTGCATGGCCTTGGCTGCAGTAGGCGGCGCGACGTTTTCACCGAAAAACACCACGTCAGGTTTCATTCGCTCGCCGCCGCAATGGGGGCAGTGGGGCACCTGGAAGCGCTCTTCGAACGCCGGGTCGAGCAGGGTATCGCCATCGGGCGCCTGCACCGCATCGACGCCCGCCAGGTAGGGGTTTTGTTCAACGAGGGTCAACTGAATGATGTCGCGCTCGGTGCGCTGGCGGCAGTCCAGGCACAGCACCCAATGCAGGCTGCCGTGCAACTCCACCCCGTCATGGCTGCCGGCCTGATCGTGCAAGGTGTCGACGTTCTGAGTGATCACGCCGCTGATGAGGTCGTGCTGCTGCAAGCGCGCAATCGCCTCGTGGGCGGCATTGGGTTGCGCGGCGCGAACACGGGGCCAGCCGAGCATCGCCCGGGCCCAGTAACGGCGCCGGGCCTCGGGTGCATTGAGGAATTCCTGAAACATCATCGGCTGCCGACCCCGGCGCACGCCTTCGCTGTCGCGGTAATCCGGGATTCCGGAGGAGGTGCTGATCCCGGCGCCGGTCAGGACGACGAACGAGCGGTCGTGCATCCAGTGCAGCAGGGTGTCGACGTGGGTGTCAGGTCCATCAGGCATGCACAGGTCCTCATGATCGGCTGTGCGCTGATACTAGTAGGACCGGCTCCGTGCGGGAAGGGGCCCCAGTGAGCACCTTCAATTCTGCAGCGTGACGCCTGACGTCTTCCCGGCTGAAGCCAGTCCTACAGGTTGACCGCGTTGTGTCAGTCGGACCACTGCAAATCTCCGGTGGCGCCGCGGTCAATTTGTAGGACAGGCTTCAGCCGGGAAGGGGCCGGTGCGAGCACTATCAATCTCGAACCCGGCCCTGACCGTACCTAGCTCAACAACTCCGCAAACGCCTTGTCATCCTCCAGCACCTTCGGCAGGGCGGCGAACAGGGCATCCAGGTCAATCCCGTCCAGCAACGGCCCGTCGACTTCCTGCCTGGCCTGCGCGGTGGCGCCGCCGTGATTCTCCAGCGCGGCAGAAATGGTCAATGCCTGAGCCACGATCCGGGGCTGGGTCGCATCCCCCGGCGCCTGCATGGGCCGCGCCTGATAGGCGATGGCGTTCTGGATGACCTCCGGCAATCCCCAGCGCCGGGCCAGTTCCGCGCCGACTTCCGGGTAGCCAAAGCCCAGCTGCAGCGTTTCGATGGCCGCGCGGCCGGTCGTCCCGGTCTTGGTCACGCTGTTGATGCGCTCGGCAACGGCGGGCGCGCCGGTCTGGATCAGCAGTTCGCCGATGTCGTGCATGACCCCGCAGGTGAAGGCGATTTCCGCATCGGCGCCGGACTGTTTCGCCAGCAAACGGCAGATCCCCGCCACCTGAAAACTCTTCAGCCAGAAGCCCTTCAGATCAAAACTCGGGCCTGCCTTGAACGCGCCGGTCACCGCCGACGCCAGCACCAGCGTGCGCAGAGTGTTGAAGCCCAGGCGCATGGCCGCGTCCTCGATGCTCGACGACTCCCGCGCCCCGCGAAAGCGCGCGGAGTTGGCCAGCCGCAGAATCTTCGCCGCGATCACCGGGTCCTTTTCGATGTTGCCGGCAATGCTGCCCAGGTCCGACGACGGGCTGTCGAACTGTTTGATCAGGTCCTGCGCCACCTTGGGAATGCTGGGAAGACTGCTCAAATCGGCGAACAATTGATCGATACCCATGGGTGCTGCTCCTGTCTCGGACGATTTACACACCATAGGCAACATTGGCGAAACTGCACGGGTCGGCCGGCGGTTTTGCTACAGACGGCACAAACCCCGATGCTTGAGTCGGGCCGCCCAGGATCTTTTTCAGCTCATCTGCCGCGGAGGCGGTTTGCGGGGAGAAAAATCAGTAATATGGCGACACACCGGAACGGGTCGCGTCCTGCTCCGGGCTTTATCGATGAAACGCCAGACGCCGGACACTCCCGGTCGCGCTGGCCTGGACATAGAGGGTGTCATGGGTAACGACAGCATTAACTGGGACAAGCTCGGCTTCGACTACATCAAGACCGACAAACGCTACCTGGCTCACTGGCGCGATGGCGAGTGGGACCAAGGCACCCTGACCGAAGACAACGTGCTGCACATCAGCGAAGGCTCGACCGCGCTGCATTATGGCCAGCAATGCTTCGAAGGCCTCAAGGCCTATCGCGCCAAAGACGGCTCGATCAACCTGTTCCGCCCCGACCAGAACGCCGCGCGCATGCAGCGCAGTTGCAGCCGCCTGCTGATGCCCCACGTGCCGACCGAGCAGTTCATCGAAGCGTGCAAGCAAGTGGTCCGCGCCAACGAGCGTTTCATCCCGCCGTACGGCACCGGCGGCGCGTTGTACCTGCGCCCGTTCGTGATCGGCGTCGGTGACAACATTGGCGTGCGCGCTGCGCCCGAGTTCATCTTCTCGGTGTTTTGCATCCCGGTGGGCCCGTACTTCAAGGGCGGCATGAAGCCCCACAACTTCGTCATCTCCAGCTACGACCGCGCCGCACCACAAGGCACCGGCGCGGCGAAAGTCGGCGGTAACTATGCCGCGAGCATGATGCCCGGCGCCGAGGCCAAGAAAGCCAACTTCGCCGACGCCATCTACCTCGATCCGTTGACCCACACCAAGATCGAAGAAGTCGGCTCTGCCAACTTCTTCGGGATCACCCACGACGACCAGTTCATCACCCCGAAATCGCCGTCCGTGCTGCCAGGCATCACTCGCCTGTCGTTGATCGAACTGGCGCAGAGCCGTCTGGGCCTGAAGGTCACCGAGGGCGAGGTGTTCATCGACAAGCTCGACCTGTTCAAGGAAGCCGGCGCGTGCGGCACCGCGGCGGTGATCACCCCGATCGGCGGCATCAGCTACAAAGACAAACTGCATGTGTTCCACAGCGAAACCGAGGTCGGTCCCGTGACCCAGCGCCTGTACAAAGAGCTGACCGGCATTCAGTCCGGGGACATCGAAGGCCCGGCGGGCTGGATCGTCAAAGTCTGATCCGACGCGTCCTGCACGTCCGAAAGCCACCGCCTTGCGCGGTGGTTTTTTTTTGCCTTCGATTTGGTCAGGTACGTCATCGCAGACGTCAGGGTATGAAACCACTGAACTGATCACCCGGTGCAACGCCGGTGGGTGAGCTAGGGTTCAAGCGCGCGCGTTCTTTTAGTGGGCCCGGCTTTGGCGGGTGATTTAGCCAAAACACCTGCCGGAAATTGACCGACGTCCGTCACCGACGACAAAAAAGGATACCTCATGCACCCACCCGTCTTGTTCCGTCCCGCCGCTTTCAACCGGCCGCTGACCCTGTCCCTCGGCCTGCTCGCCGCCACCCTGGTGTCCAGTGCATGGGCAGACGACTATCCCCACGCCCAGGAACCCATTGGCACGGTCGAGCAGATCTACGACGGCGCCATGCTCCCGGACCTGGCGGTCAGCACCTATCGCAATATCGGCCGACTGTTCCCCACCCACACGATCAAGGCCGGCGATCACCCCTATGCGCTGCCGAAATCGGATCGGCAACTGCCCAACGTGCGCTTCACCGTCGAGGGCAAAAAGTACGACCTCTATGACTTCGTGGCGCTGGACAGTATTACCGCGATGCTGGTGATCAAGGACGGCAAGATCGTCTTCGAAACCTACCAGCGCGGCAACACTGAAAAGACCCGCTGGATGTCGATGTCCATGGCCAAGTCCATCACCTCGACCCTGACGGCGGCGGCGATCAGGGATGGCCTGATCACGGGCCTTGACGCCCAGGTGGTCGACTACGTGCCGGCCCTCAAAGGCAGCGCCTACGACGGGGTGACCGTGCGCAACGTGCTGGTGATGTCGTCGGGGGTGAAGTGGAACGAGACCTACACCGATCCGGCGTCGGACCGGCGGGCGTTGCTCAAGGCGCAGATTTCCCAGCAGCCTCACTCGGCCATGGCGCTGATGGCAAGCCTGTCGCGCGCTGCCGAGTCCGGCACGGTGAACAACTACAGCACCGGTGAAACCCAGGTTCTCGGCGAGATTGTGCGGGGTGCGGTGAAGATGCCGCTGGCCGAGTACCTGTCGAAGAAGATCTGGCAGCCGTTCGGCATGGAAAGCGACGCCACCTGGTGGCTGGACTCGCCTGACGGCGTGGAGATCGGCGGCAGCGGCATCAGCGCCACGCTACGGGATTACGGGCGCTTCGGGCTGTTCTTCATGAACGACGGCAAGATCAACGGCACCTCGATTCTGCCCGACGGCTGGGTCAGGGAAGCGACGCTGCCGACCACCCTCAAGGGCGGCAAAAGCCTGGATTACGGCTACATGTGGTGGACCGCCTGGACCGCGCCCTCCGTCAAAGACGGCGCCTATTCGGCGGTCGGCATCCAGGGCCAGAACATCTACGTCAACCCGGCCAATAACGTCGTGATCGTCACCTTCGGCGCACAGCCCAAGCCGGTGGACAAAGAGCCCATCGACCCGATGGCCTTCTTCGATGCGGTGGTCACGGCGTTGAAGTGACCTTGTATGCATCGCTGGCCCCACCGCGCACGCCTGACCTGCAGGCGCGCGTTTGCCTGCCAAGAGGCGGGCATGGGCACCTCATCCGTTGATGTAATAAATGCACAGCGACAGCGTGACCAGCGAGCCCAGCGTCGAGATCAGGATCGTGCTCGACACCACCGACGCCTCGCGCTTGTAGTACTCGGCCAGCATGAACGGCCCGGTGCCGGTGGGCAGGGCGCTCAACAGCAGGGCAGAGTTGGCCCACAGCGGCGGCAGGTGGAACACCCGATACGCCAGAAACCAGGTGAGCAGGGGGTGAGCGATCAGTTTGATCAGCACCAGCAACGTCGTGCCCTCGCGCGGGCCTTGCTGCTTTTGGGCGAGAAACAGTCCCAGGGAAATCAGCGCGCAGGGTGTCGTCGCAGCCCCCAGCAGGCTGAGGAATGTATCCAGCGCGCCGGGCAATGCCACGCCGGTCGATGCCCAGCAGGCGCCGAGGATGGGCGACACCACCAGCGGGTTTTTCGCCAGCGCCAACAGCACTTTGAGGACGATGCGGTGCACCCGGGCCTCGCTTTGCAGGCCGACTTCGATGCACACCAGGGCGATGCCGAATACCACGCAGACCACCAGCAACGAGGCGATGAGGGCCGGTTCCAGGCCTTCCTGCCCCAGCACCATGACGCACAACGGAATGCCGATGTAGCCGGTGTTGGCATAGGACGCGCTGAGGGCATCAATGCTGGCATCGGCGAAATGGCCGGCCTTGCGGCGCCGCAGCAGTAAGGTCATGACGAACATCGCGAGGGTCGACAGGGTGAAGGTCAGCACGAAGCCCGGGTGCCAGATCTGTGCCCAGGTGGCGTGGGCTGTGGCGGTGAACAGCAGCGCCGGCAAGCACAGCCAGACCACCATTCGATTGATTTCAGACGCGGCGGTCGGTCCGAGGCGGTTGGTGCGGCGACAGAGGTAGCCCACCAGGATGAGCGCGAAGATCGGCAGCAAGACATTCAAAACGGAAGACATCGAACCCGGGCCTATGGCGCAACAAACGAGAGGCGCAGAGTAGAGGGCGCCATCGCCAGGGTGCAACTTTTCTTGTCAGCGAAAAGCAGCGGGGGCGGGCGTTTGGACAGGGTGCTGGCAAAGCGATGCCCGACGGGTGTCGGGCACGGTAACGGGCGTAGCGGTCATTACTTTTTCAGCGGTTTCAGGTTGCCCGGCGCGATGTCGAGGACCTTGCCGTCTTCCATGTTGATCAGCGCGTATTTGTCGCTGATCAACACCCATTGGGTACCTTCCTTTGGTGCGTGCAGGCCCTTGCCTTCCCAGTCCTTGACGCCGACGCGCTCGTCTTTGTACAGGTCATGGGTGGTGTCGCCCACCTTGTACTGCTCATTGGTGTGTTCTGCCTGCACGCTTTTTGTCGCAGGGGTCTGTGCCGCCGCGGCGAAGCTGGCCCCGCCCAAACAAGTAAACACGGCCGCGCAGGCCATCAGTTTCTTCATGTTCATGGGAATTCCTCTAGTCGTTCTTATACGTTCTTCAAGAGATGGTGCGCGCCACGCAAACCCGGCGCGCTGGGTCGCTGCCCCGACTTATTTCTCGATCGGGACAATCTTGGTGATCTGGCCATTGGTGGTCTGCACTTCAACGTATTTGTTGTTGATGCGCACCCATTGACTCATCTTGGCCGGTTCTTCCAGGCCCTTGGCTTTCCAGTCCTTCAGCGCTGCATCCGGGCGCTGAAATTCCTGCGGCGATCGGCTGCCGACTTCGAGCTCCCGCATGTTGTCTCTGGAAGGTTGAATGGTCGGCTCCGTTGCATTGGCGGCCTGCACCGTGAAACTCGCAACGGAAATGCTACCCAGAATCGCCAGACCGGCAATGAGCGATTTGCTGTTCATTCGAAACTCCTTGGCCAGCGCGTGGTGCGCTGTCATTAGTTCCGACCGTGGGCCGCGCAAATCATTCAGTGCAGGTGCTGGCGCGCCGCCCGTTCTGGCGGGCGGCGCTCACGAATATCAAAGGGACAGCGCATCGGCAACGCTGGCCGACAGCGGTGTGGACGGCCGGCCAATCAGACGGCTTAACTGCCGACCGTTGTCGAACAGTGCACCTTTGGCCGCGGCGGCATCGGAGTTGGCGAGCAACTCGGCGACGAATGCCGGCAGCCCCGCGTGCAGCAACGCAGCCTTGTAATCGGCCTCTGGAAGATCGGTGTAGACGACAGGCTTGCCGGATTGCTGCGCAATTTGAGCGGCGAATTCCTTCAGCGTGTAAGACTCGTCGCCGGCCAGTTCGTAGACCTTGCCCGCCTCATCATCAGTCGATGTCAGTACAACGGCCGCCGCCGCTGCATAGTCCGCCCGCGCAGCAGAGCTGATCCGGCCTTCGCCCGCGCTGCCGTAATGCGCGCCGTTCGCCACCGCGTGGGCGACGCCGGCCGTGTAATTTTCGTGGTACCAGCCGTTGCGCAACACCACCGCCGGAACGCCGGACTGCGCCAGCGCCGCCTCGGTCTGCTGATGTTCTTCAGCCAGGCCCAGCGCCGAGGAGTCGGCATGCAGCACGCTGGTGTAGCCCAGCAGTTGGACACCGGCGCGTTGGGCGGCATCGATCACCGCGCGATGCTGAGCCACGCGCTGGCCTACTTCACTGGACGAGATCAGCAGGACCTTCTCGGCGCCTTCGAAGGCGCGGTCGAGCGTGTCCGGCTGCGAATAATCGGCCTGGCGAACCTGCACGCCCTGGGCAGCAAGGTCGGCCACTTTTTCCGGGTCACGGACGGCCGCGACGATCTGCGAGGCAGGCACGGTTTCGAGCAGCTGAGCGATGACGAGGCGGCCAAGCTGGCCTGAGGCACCGGTGATGACGATCATGATGATTCCCGAGAGAAGTGATTGAGCGATCAGCATAGTCACCGTGCTAACCTTTCGTAAGTACGTACGAAAAGGTAAGTGTCATGAGCAATATGTCTCCTTCCTCTGCTGGCACTGTCTCGTTGCTCGAGCGAATCCGTACCGGTGAGGTGCTGGCCCGGGACTGCCCGTCGCGGGAAATCCTCAATCATGTGTGCAGCCGCTGGGGGGTGTTGGTGCTGGTGGTGTTGCTGGACGGCATGCACCGGTTTAGCGAGCTGCGGCGCAAGATCGGCGGGGTCAGCGAAAAGATGCTGTCGCAGACGCTGCAGAGCCTGGAACAGGATGGGTTTGTCGATCGCAAAGCGCTGCCGGTGGTGCCGCCCCACGTCGAATACCGTTTGACCGCGATGGGCGAGGAGGTCGCCTTGCAGATGGACGGGTTAACGTCCTGGATCGAGGAAAATCTGTCGCGCATTCTGGCGGCGCGGGAAGGGAAAGCACCGGCGCTGGAGTGAGCGGTGCTTCTCGTTGCAGAGGCGGGCTGCGGCGCTCAAAAAGCGGCATCCCGACTGTGCGCGTTCTGCTTGGCCAGGCAGCAACCCACCCTCGTTTCGCTGCCAGCCAAACCAACGTGCAGTCGGTCTATAGACCGACCAGACGCTTAACGCTTACGCATCATCAACAGCGCAACCACAATCGCCAGGGCGGCGATCCCGGTCGCGATCCAGCCGAGCGACCCAAGTCCGAAGTGGCCAATGCCCAGGCCACCAAAGATCGCACCCAAACCGATACCGGCGTTAGCCGCCGAGATATTCATGGTCGCCGCCAACGCCTGAGCCTTGGAGCCGGCCTGCATCACACGCACCTGGCACACCGGGAACAGTGCGGTGTACGCAACGCCCCACAGCACCAGCGCGGCGATCAGCCAGATATGATCAGTGGCCAGTGGAATGGCGGCGGCCATGCCGACACTCAGAATCACCAGAAACAGCACCATGGCGCCCAGCGGGCTGCGGTCGACCAACTTTCCGCCCCATTGGTTGCCGATCATGCCGACCGCGCCGAAGCCCATCAGCCACCAGCCCACTTGATTGGTCGGCACGCCGGCCAGGGTCTGGAGGATATCGGCCAGGTAGGTGTAGGCCGTGAACATCGCGGTGAACGCCAGCACGGACAGCAACACGTGGGCGAGAAAGCGCGGCTGTTTGAGAATGTCGGTCTGCTTCTCGCCGTGCTTGGCCGGCGAGGAGGGCAAGGTCGGCATGCACAGCTGCATCAGGATGGCGATGACCAGGGAGATAACGGCCAGCACCCAGAAGCTGCCGCGCCAGCCGAGGGTATCGGCGGCGACGGTGCCCAGCGGTACGCCGAACACCAGGGCGGCGGAAATGCCCAGGTAAACCCGCGACACCGCCTGACCCGACTTGCCGGGTGCTGCCAGTTGCCCGGCGGTTTCGCTGGCCGTGCCCCAGAACACGGGCAGGCCCAGCGCCGGAATAAAGCGCGCGAGGGCCATGACCCAAATGTTGGTGGACAGCGCCGCCAGCACGTTGGAGGCGGCGAACACCAGCAGGATGATGGTGAACAGCTTTTTGCGTTCCACGCCGGCCAGTTTTGCCGTGAGGAACGGCCCGAACAGCATCACGGTAAAGGCGAACAGCGTCACCACTTGGCCGGCCACGGCGATGGAGACACCGAGGTCGTGTGCCATCGCCGGAAGCAGTCCGACGATCAGGAACTCAGTGGTGACGATGATGAAGGCGGCGATCGCCATGATCAGGATCTGTATCCCTGACCGAGACGTGGCATCCGGCGCTGACGCCGTTGCGGAGTGTGAGGGTTGCATAGGTGAAGCTCCAAAAGACGATGCCATAGCCTATTGGAGATCTGTATTCTCATCCGCGACATAAATGACTTACTATCGCGAATCCAATTCAGTAATGGTGTTTGCGTTGTTCTCCTCCGAGCGTCTCAAAGGCATTGACGTATTTGTGGCAGTGGCCGATTTCGGCAGCTTCGCCAATGCCGCACTCAAGCTGAACCTGACAGCCTCGGCGGTCAGCAAAGGCATCGCCCGCCTGGAACAGCGGTTGGGCCAGCGTTTGTTCAACCGCACCACCCGGCGGTTGTCCCTCACCGAAGCCGGTGTGAAGTTCTACGCCACCTGCAGCGGCGTGCTGGCAGACCTCGAAGAAGCCGAGCTGGCCCTCGCCTCGGAGCGGCATGAACCCCATGGCCGGGTGCGGATTGATTTGCCCGCGTCCTACGGGCGCCTCCATGTGTTGCCGCTGATTCTCAATTTCGTCAAAGAGTACCCGCTGCTGCAACCGCATATTTCGTTCTCCGACCGGTTTGTCGATCCGGTGCATGAAGGCATCGATATTGTGGTCAGGATCGGTGGGCGCGACGCCTGGGCCGCGGGGCTGGGGCATCGGTTCATCGGCGCCCAGCGACTGGTCTTCTGTGCCGCGCCGAGTTATATCGCCGAGCACGGTCGGCCGCAGACCGACGCCGATCTCGAGCATCATCACTGCATCGCCTACGGCCAGTCCGACGGGCAGGTCGGACCCTGGTATTTTCGCGGGCGCGTGCCGGGAGATCAGGAGCGTCGGGTCATTCATCCGCGCATTGCCGTGGGCGACGGGGAGGGGGAGGTGTCGGCCACGCTGGAAGGCCATGGCATCGCTCAGTTGCCGACCTGGCTGGTGCAGACCCACCTCAACGAAGGTCGGCTGGTGGAAGTGCTCCCGGAGCTTGCGACCGATGGACTGCCGATGAACCTGGTCTGGCTGAAAGCCCGAGAGGCACTGCCGAAGGTCAGCATTCTGCTCAAGTACCTCAGCGAGCATCTGGCGCCGTACGGCAGCGTCGATTCTGCTGCCGGGCCGGCCTGATCCGGGCGCACACAGCGGCGGGCTATAAATCCTTGCCCATGGTCATCTCGCAGACCGCCATCCCCGAGGTCTCGTAGAGCGTCCGCGCGGCAACGTTGTCCGAAAACACGTTCAACTCCAGACGCCGAATGCCGCGCTCGAGGGCCCAGGCTTCGACGGCGATCAGTGCCTGCCTGCCCAGACCCTGACCTCTGAAGGCCTGATCAATTTCCAGGTCGTAGACGAACAGTCGGGTGGGCAACGGCGGGTTCTCCACAATCCCTATCCAGAGGCTGCCCACCTCAGTGCCATCGGCGTTGCACACGCGGTAGAAGTAATGCCCCTCGGTGTCCAGACCGTCCTCCAACAGTTCATTGAAGTCAGCGTTTGCGCTTGTGCAGGCCAGCGCATCACGCAGCCCGTAGGTCCGCGCAATGTCCCGGGCGTACCCGGCGACCGAACGGGCAGCAAACACCTGAAAATCAGCCGCGTTCATCGCGATCAGCTTCATACCTGCGGCCCTGCCTGTGACGCGGGCGCTTTCCCGCGATAAGCCACCAGCGCCTGCTCCAGCGCGCCCATCGCCGCATTGAGTGCAGACTGCCGCTCGCCGACAATGGCCTCCGGCGCGTCGGCCTCGCAGGCCGCTTCCAGCGCTTCGCAGCCTTGAATGACCGCGGTTGCCGAAATGATGTTCGCGGCGCCGCGCACCTTGTGGCCGATGTCTTTCAGCTGGCTCGGCAGCGTGGTCGCGTTCAGCTCGGCGCGGTCCTGATGCATGCTGGCGATCAGCTGATCCAGTAGTCGCTTATTCATGTCGGCCCTGCCACCGGTCAACGCTTCGATGGTGTGCGGGTCGAACACAGCCTGGGGCGGCAGAGCGGACAGGGACGGGAGCGTGCCCGGCGCAGACGAAGGCCGCAGCGGCATGACCTTGCGCAGGCGGTCGTTCAGCGCGGTCAGGCTGATGGGTTTGAACAGGCAGTCATCCATCCCGGCATCACGGCAGCGTTGCTTTTCCTCCGGCTGCGCATTGGCGGTGTAGCCCAGCACGGTGCAGCGCGGACGCGCCTCGGTTTGCTCCAGCTGACGGATGGCCCGGGTGAGGTCGTAGCCGTTCATGACCGGCATGTTGCAGTCGGGGATGTGCCGGTTGCGTAACATTCTGATTTTTATGGGAAATAAATCTTCCCCAATATCCCCCCAATATTTCCCAAAAACTCCTCAAGCAACATCGATCCACTCCGAGCCGCGTCCGTCTTTGTACATTTCCGTCATTGCCGCGTTCCGGTGTCCCAGTAGCTTCTGAGGATCTCTGCCCTCTGCAGCGTGAAGGCGCGCCGCCAAAGAGCGCATTTCGTGGAAGCTGGGCGGATGCGGTCCCAAATCGATGCCGAGATTGGCTGCTGCTTGGTCACGGGCTTCGGCAAATATCAGCGTGAGTGTGTTCAGCTTGATCGAGCTGCCGGCCTTGGCCCCGCCAGCGCTTCTGGAGTGGTGGACCAGATGTTTGGATACCACCCGGTCTCTGCACAGCTTGATAACGCCGGCCAAATCCAGACCTATAGCTTCCAGCCGCAGAGCGGTGCTCAGCCTGAGACGCGCCCCCGTTTTCGACTGAACCACATGCAGGAAGCCATCGTGATCATCCTTGAAAAGCATTGACCCTATGTCATCCCGGCGCTGACCGGTCAGTAGGGCCAGTTCCATCGCGCGTTTCAGCCAAGGACGATCAGTGGCAGCGTGCATGGCCTTCCAGAGCTCCAAGCTCAGACGTGAGCGCTTGACCTTCGACCTGGCTGGCCTCGTAGCGTCAACCGGGTTTAGATCACACCAGCCCGCCGCGATGGCCTCTGTGAAAACGTCGCGCAGGAGTGAACGCATTGCCTTGGACATCGGCGCTTTGTCGGCCTTGGTGAACGTTGCCAGGAAGCTCGCTATGTCCATTGTCCGGATGCTGCGTATGTACTTATTGCCGAATGCTTCCTTGATCGCCCTAAGCCTGCTCCTGGTAGTGCGCATCGTATGGACGCTCAGACCCTTTTCAGGATAGATCGCGTCATACTCGATCAGCCAGTCGGCAAACTTACGGTCGGCCTCCACCACTGGCTCGGCAATACGCGCGCGCAGTGTGGGTCTCAAAACCTCGGCGTGGTTGGCGGCCACAGCCTCCATCACTGCGGCCTCCTTGTCCTTACCCAGCCCAAACATTCTCCCGCTCACCGGATCGCGATAGGTGTAGTAGGTGGCGCCGTTGCGGCGGTCAGTCTTCCGGTAAAGGTTGGGCGGTAAATCCTTTGATCCTGGGTTACGCGGCCTTGGTGCCATAGCGTGCATTCTCTATCCGGCTGATAAGGCTGCCGCCGGCAATGCGCGCGGGCGGCTTTTCAGGTTCGTTGTAGTGGGCTTCGGCTTCCACATAATAGCTGCGTCCGTGCTTCACCGGCGCGGGTGCGATCCGCCCTTCCCGGGCCCATTTGCGCAGGGTGTTCTGGCTGGGCGGCGTCTTGAACTGATCAGCTGCCCACTCCTCAAGAGTCATTTTCGCCATGTTGGATACCTCCGTCCGGGGTCTATGCGGGTTTGATCAGTCAATTTGGTAGTAGACGTAGCAGTCGACGCCCTGGGCCTTAAGCGAGCGATGCATCGCCTGAACACCTGCGGCTCGACGATTGCCGATCCCGGCAAAGGGCGTGTCGAGGTGAAGGCCGCGTCTGTGCCACCCGCTGCGCTCCTGCAGGTAGCCAGGCAAGCCAGCAACCCACGCATCCCGGGCGCCGGGCATCGGGATGACGACCCGATCACAGTTGGCGCTACCTCCGTCATCCGGCCGGGCCTCGGCAGCCAACTTCCCGGCATCGATCGCGGCGGCGATCTTTGGGCCGAGGGTCGCGATGTATTCTTTTTTCACGGGCAATCTCCCGCCCGCCGTACACCGGCAGGCATGTGGATAGATGGGGAAGGGGTTATTCCGCTGGCGGCGGCAGCAGTTTCTGCGCGTGCTCGACCATGCGGCGCCCGTCGGGCAGCAACATGTGAGGCATAAAGACCTCTTCGAACGTCATCAACTGGCACTCGACTGCTGTCACCTGGGCCTTTACCCAGTCGCGCAGCAGTGAGGACACGGCGATCTGTGCGATATCGGCGGCCTTCTGCTTGTGTTCCGCTGCCGTGGAGCGCATCCGGCTGGTATGCGGGTCTTCCTTGAGCCAGGCCGTGGCGTAACCGCCCCAGTGGCCGGGCAACTGGACGGTGCGGCCGCGGTGCTCGAATTGCACCAGCGTGATCTGCTCGCGGGCCTTGTGCATGATCCCGTAGTTGTCGCAGCCGAAGCGGCCGAGGATCTTCTGGATTTCCGCAAAGGCCTTATCGCCGCTGGTAGCGTTTTCGTAGGGAAGACTCATGCCGCCTCCTTGATCCGATCAGCGCGCGGCGCCGGCATGTACATCCCGTTGCAGCGCCAGACACCCGAAGGCATCAACGGTGCATGGCATCCAGCGGTCAGGGGTGCCGTACTGGGCGGGGAAGAAAACAAGGCGGGTCATAGCGATTCCACCTTCTCGAAATAGAACACCACCGGCGCCAATGTCTCGACGATCAGGCCGTACGCCTTCGCCAGTCGGTAGATGGGGTGATAGAGATTGAGACTTTTTACGTGGCCCACCAGGTAAGTGCGCCATTCCTCCAGAGGCATTTGGGACTTGCTGAGATTGCACGGGACGCAGGCTGGCATCATGTTGTCCAGGTTGTGGTTCTGCGGACGTTCGGCTTTGCCTTCCCAGCGGTGACTTGTTCCGCGCCGGACGGATTGCATGTGGTCGGCGTGCCAACGGTCACCAAGTTCGATGCCGCAATATGCGCAGCGGCCGCCGTATTTCATGCGGACCTGCTCGCGCTCCAGCTTTTTCAAGCGCACAGATGTCTCCTCGCCGCACTCGCAGCAGGCAATAGGGATAGGAAGAATGAACGTGGTGTGAGATTGACCAATGCGTGTAAACCTCCATTTATAGAGGGGGAGGTTGGGGGCAAATGTAGCGAGAGGTGGGTAATAGGGTGCTAGTATTGTGGGTGTTTTCTGTTGGGCTGATCCAGATGCATTCTTTCGGAAGCTGCATCGAATTTTCCGCCAATAACGGTGCTTGGGAGCTGGAATGCACTATTTTAAAAACTTCAAGAACTATTCTTATGCTGAGATTAATCTCTTCTCAAATTTCGCGTTATTGATAGGGAAAAATGGTAGTGGAAAATCTAATCTGATAGAAGGCGTCGAGCTTTTAGCTGCTTTGGCAGAGGGTCGCCCACTACATGAGATGGTGGAGGGACGGGCATATCTTCCAAATGTCTACTCGATTCGAGGTGGAATTCATAGCTGTCTTAAGTTCGGCGAGGATACATTCTCGTTGGGCTTTTCTGGTGTCATTGACTTTTTAGATAAGAAAGAGTCGTTCGATTACTGTATCTCCATATCGATAGATCCTTTCCCGTGTGTAGTCGCTGAGCATTTCATAGTCGGCGGTCGGCGTGTTTTTTTTGCTGAAAGCGAATCTTTGAGTAGAGACGGTTTCTTGAATGTACAGTTTGATAACTTTGCAAGGGGTGGGACTAAGCCTCAAAAGCGCTTATACGGTGATCGATCAGTTCTCTCGCGGTACGAAGAGCTGGTTGGTGGTAACGAAGCAGGGGATAAAAAGAAGAAGCTAAAAGCTGTAGGGGTAGTGGGCGTTATAAGGCGTTATTTGCAATCGTCTTACGTCTTCGATCCTAGCCCTAAGTTGATGAGGGACTACGTCCGTCAAGGTCAGAACATTCTGTTAAAGGATGGTTCTAATATTTCTGCCGTCCTCTATACAATGTCCAAGTCCGAATCGACGCCATCACCACTGGAAAACATCCTCTCGGTGATTCGACAAATACCGGAGGAGCCTTTTTTAGAATTTGGATTTGTTGTTACTAGTCAGCATGATGTGTTGCTCACGCTCAAGTCTGGAAGTTATCCAGTGGATGCAAGGTTGATCTCCGATGGCACACTACGTGCTATGGCGGTGGTGGTGGCGTTGGAGTCAATCCAGGATGGATCACGTGTCGTGATTGAAGAGTTTGATAATGGGTTGCACCCCAGCCGAGCTGAGGTCCTACTTAAGGCTATCAAAGAAGTTGTTGGGAGAAAAAGACTCAATATATTGCTATCAACGCATAATCCAGCGAGCTTGAACTCGTTGGACTCGGAATGGCTAAAGAATGTCCATGTTTGTCATTGGGACGGATTATTAGAAAGCTCTCGTTTAACTAAGCTACTAGATGTGCCGGATGTTGACTCTCTTCTTGAGTCCAACGGAGGGCTGGGAGATTTAGTCACTCGATCAGTTTTTGAGAAACATCTCGCTCCACGCTTTGAAGAAAGCAAAAAGCAGGTTGCCAAGGACTGGTTGAGGCGGTTGAGCGAATGAGTAAAATAATCTTGCTCGATACCAGCTTTATGCTGGAGCTTTTTGCAGTTCCGTTGGATTCAACTCCGGAAAGGCATCATGCAGCAGTTGCGCTTTTTGAAAGTGCTATTGAAAACTCCTACGATATTTACTGTACTCTTGGGGTTTTATACGAAATTGCCAACCACATTGTCGATATAAA
Source organism: Pseudomonas sp. CFBP 8772 (assembly GCF_014841665.1). Classification (NCBI taxonomy): domain Bacteria; kingdom Pseudomonadati; phylum Pseudomonadota; class Gammaproteobacteria; order Pseudomonadales; family Pseudomonadaceae; genus Pseudomonas; species Pseudomonas sp. CFBP 8772. The sequence goes on from NZ_JACYUI010000003.1 coordinate 65,770, forward strand.
AAATATTAAGGTTCAATCGCAGATCGCAGAACAGTTCAAAGGCATGGTGGAGTTGGCATGGGCTGAAAACATACCGTTTACGGTTATACCTAATTCCAGTTCGGCGGAAGTCTTGGCCCAGTTCGCCGCATTGCCTGAGATTTGCAGGAAGTATAACGAGTCATTAAGGCAGCGCTTGAGTTTAATAGACTGCACAATTGTTGAGGTTGCTCAAAAGCTTAGATCTAATTACCGCGATCGGGAACGGCGGTGGCCTGCTCATATCTGGACCTCCCATGGAGAGCTCAAAGCGTTGGAACCCGATCGATTTGATCATGACTTTTTCTGAGCTGCGATTCGATGACTTCGATCAGAGATAAGTTGCGTCTTTAAATACATCCATCTGTGCCGCGCCGTCCATCCGCGCAACGTCGATTCTTGCTTGAGCTAGATCCGCATAGTTCTGGCTCAGTTCGCATAGGATCGACCGTCGACCCTCCTGCATTGAAACCAGCGAGGTGGTACCAGCGCCGCCGAACGGGTCTAACACGACCCCTCCGCGCGGTGCGCCGGCGAGGATGCATGGCCTGATTAGATCGGGCGGGAAGGTGGCGAAGTGGGCGCCCTTGAAACTGTGTGTGGCCACAGTCCATACAGAGCGCTTGTTCCGCTCTGTCGGCATGATCGCGAGGGCCGAGTTCATCGACTCGTTATCCTTGACCCTACCGCGCTGGCGCTCGTCGGCATCGGTGCCGTGACCCCATCCCACGCCGTTGGTCTTGCGTGCCGTCGCTTTCATGTTGCCGTTGCTCTTCGTGCCGCCGTTGGCCCGTTCGCTACCGATCTGCGCCTGGACGTCCTGGGACAACCGCGCGTGGGTGTTCGGGGAGCACGGTTCGAGAATGGCCGCCTGGTCGAAGTAGTACTTCTTCGATTTGCTCAGCAGGAAAACGTATTCGTGCGACTTGGTGCACCGGTCCCGTACGCTCTCAGGCATCGGGTTCGGTTTGTTCCATATGATGTCCTGCCGCAGATACCAGCCATCGTCCTGCAGTGCGAAGGCAAGGCGCCAGGGCATACCCATCAGGTCCTTTGACTTCATTCCCATCTCGCGGCCGCGCACACCGGTACCCGATTTGAATCGCGGGTGTTCGTTGATCTGTCGCGCAGACGTCACGCTGCGGCCGGACATCTGTCCGTCACCTTGAGGCCTGCCTTGCGCTCCCCAACTGCCGGCGTAGCTGTCACCCATGTTCACCCAGATGGTGCCGTCGTCGCGGAGTACTCGACGCACTTCGCGGAACACGGCAACAAGGCGAGCGATGAACTCGGCGGGCGTTTCTTCCAGGCCGATCTGACCCTCGACGCCATAATCGCGCAAGCCGAAGTACGGCGGGCTGGTCACGCAGGTGTGAACTGACTGGTCGGGCAGCGTCCGCATCATATCGATGCAGTCGCCGACCAGAATCTGGTGCTGCTGGCTCATGGTTCGATCTCATGCGATGGGAAAAATGGCCTACGCTTACCGCTCCACAGAAAGGGATACGGCATGTACGAAGATAGAGAGAAGGGTTTGTATCTTGCGCTCAAGGCAGTGCTAAGCGTTGCGCAGAAGAGGGGGTTGAACTTAGATGATCTTACAGAGGCGGTAGCCGATGAGCTGCTGCAGTACAAGTCTTATGATTCGCAGCATGTGCCGACTGCCATCAAGGAGATCGAGCTTGCGGTTGACGCCCTGTTGGTCTGATTGATTAGGCTGCTGCGGCCTGGGCCTTCTGCGCCGTGATCGCCTTGGCGGCATGGTTGATCCTGTACAGGCGCTGCACCAGCCCTTGTGATGGCTCATCTACTCTGTTTTCGTACCACTCATCACCCAGGCAAAGCGCCTCGCTGTTATCGCGCATGAACATCATGGCTTCTTCAGTAAAGGCGATTTCATGCGCTGCATCGAGGGCATCATCCCAGTGCATCCAGCGGTCATCGGTGTGGCTCATGTCCCGCCGCTTCGCCAGGACAAGCTGTCGAAATTCAGGCCACTGGACCGCGTCAACTTGATCAGGATCCTGTAGCCACTCAGGAAGCGATTCGAACATCTCTTCCTCGCACTCTTCACGCAGGGCCTGGGCGATGTTGCGCATCAACACTTCGCGGAATAGGCGCTCGCTGAAACTGCGCTTCTTGCACACCTCACTCAGTTTCGTGTGCAGGTAGTAGGTCACGTCGTCACCAGCCAAAAACTCAATGCCGTAGCCCAGGCCCACGCTGAAGGTCAGGTTGTCGATGTCACCGACTACGGCGATACCGAAGCGCGTCATAAGGATGTCGAAGGCGTAGAAGGTGTTTTTTGCAGCTTTGCAGCGCCAGATCACTGCGACTTTCTGGTCGACGATGCAGGTGTATTCGTGGTCGGCCATGTTTTCTGCGGCGCGGTCTCGATAGTCCTGCTCGGTTTTCTTGCGCTTCGCGATCTCCGCGCGGCGTTGAGTGTCGTATTTGTCGTCCATGGTGATCTCCATGTGTGCGCCACCCTCCGAAAGTTCGGTGGCGAATAGGTTGGTGGTAGGCTATACGTGGGGACCGGGAATCAGCCGTATGAGGGATTTATGAGCTATGAATCATGGAGTTCGCTGTTAAAAATCGTCGGATACGCTGGCGCGTTATTTGTTCTGATCTCCACTGTTGGCCTAGGGGTGGTCAACGAGCAGCTTGATAAGGTCAAAGATGCAAAAATAGATGATCTGGTCTCAGGTAAAAATGCGCTCCTGCAAAGCGCTGAACAGTATAAAAAGCAGGCAGAAGAGAAGCAGAAACAAATCGACGAGCTCAAGGCAAAAGCGGCCAACGCATCGCGCGGTATTACGAAATTCAGGGAGTTCAGCGGAGTTCTAAGGGAGACTAGGGCTGGGTTTAGCGCGGTGAGAACAGGAAATAGTTTCGAAGAGTCTATTTTTCCTACGTTGGAGGAGCTCGCGAACACGCATCGCTGGACTGAGTTAGACTCATTGTGCACGGAGGGCTTAACCAAATCTTCGAATTGGATGACTCTCTTCTTTTTTCGAGGTCTGGCGAGATTGAATCTAGCTCAGCTGGATTTGGCTCGACACGATCTCGAGACTGTTTTAGATAACGTTGGTGATAGTCCCGATTACGCCCAAGCGAATAATTGGCTGCAAGCCATCGCTAATCAACGCGCCGGTCAAAGCTAACCTTAGATGTGCTATCCAATGTGAAGCTGACCGGGCGAATGCTGCGCGCGATGCCGTCAGCCTTCGTGATGGCGCCCTTCTTGATCAGCGCCGCAATGCGCCCGCCTATCGCGTTAACGTTAACCTGCTCAGCCTTGGCAATCTCTGCGATGGTCGGCGAGTAACCATGCTTGCGAATGTAGCTGCGGATGTAGGCGAGAGTTTTTGCCTGCGCCTGTGTCAGTTCACATTTCGGCACCTTGTTCTCCATCCCGCCGGGCCCATGGGCTGCACAAGCAGGGTCATAGTTATGTTTGCGTGACATCGACCGTGCGATGCCACGGTTGCGTTACATGTCAGGCCGAGAAGCTGCCAAGCGCGAGTTTCGCCGCCGCGCCGATCTTGTCCTCCAACACAGACTTGAATTCCTGTGCGATCGCTTCACGCTGCACTTCCTCGCCGACCCAACGCAGTTTCAGAACCGGCACCGGCCCGCTGGTGATGACGGAAATGCGCAGTGTGATGAGCTGCTCGGTCAGGCCTTCGAATGGCACGACGTGGAAGTGCAGCGCCGCCGGCAGTGTTTCTTTGCTGCGCGCCTCGATCTGGTCCATTGCACTTCGGCTGGCGCTGGTGTCACCAACGGTTGTTTCCGATTCGCTGGTGGCTTTGATGGTGATGGTGCGTACTGCCGCGATTGCCTTGGCGATTGGAGTGGCGGTGCCTGCGTCGTCAACCGGCGTCAGGTATTGGTGCCAGTCTTCAATCCAGTCGCTCAACTCTTTCTGGGCAAGGCGCTGACTCGAGATCTGCTGCGCCGCGGTGTAGCCGGCAGTTGCCTTGAGCTTCAACACGGCACGATCATCGGCGTGGCCAGGGTCAGAAGCGGTGCCGAGGTTGAACAACAGAACGCAGCTCATTTCCTCCTGGTTGATGAAGCCACGCGCGCCAGCCGCGGCGCGGTCGGCGACGTAGGTGCTGAAATCGGCCAGGGCGTGTGTGGTGTAGGTGCCGCGAAAGCGGCTACGGCCAGCCTGGTACTTTTCCAGATCCACAATCTTGGTGCCTTCCGGCAGCAGCGCCGTAGGGGTGTCGGTCGGCAGCGCTTTGCCTGTTGCTTCCAGCGCGGTGTCAGTGATGAGTTGAATTGCTTCTTTGCTCAGGGACATTTCACAGATCTCGTGTGGGGAAGGGGTAATCAGGTGCGGGGTTTGATCGGCGCTTCGTCACGACTGAACAGCTGGTCGTGCTTCTCCTGAAACAGCGAGATCTTGCCGCCGGTACCGACATGCATCGGCGTGTCGAGGCTGGTGTTCTCGCTGCGAGTGCCGCGCTTGGTTGGCACCTTGTAATCGAGCTTGTGCTTGATCTTCACCTGGTGGGATTCGCCGATCTGGCTGAAGTCCAAGGTGATGACCAGCTTGCCGGCCTTGCCGTGATCGACGACGCCGGCGGCAACTTCAGAGAGGGCGTGCCCAATCTGGCTGGCGAACGCACCGCCGTTCAGCTCTTCGAGGAATTCGGCGGTATCTGTGGGAGTGGACATGCGTGTTTCTCCGGTGGGGCCGGGAGCCCGCTTGGTGGGAGTTGGTGTTGGTTCTGTCGGCGGCGCTGGTGAACGCGGTTAATCGGTCGACGCATTGCTGGCGCTGGCCTTCTTTTTCTTGGTACGGCTGGTGGTGCCAAACATGCGAACGGCTCCGGTGGCACCGGGCGGTACGTGTTGAATGCGCTTACCGGTGACCAAGTACTCGTCGATCTGAGCGCTAAGCCGTGCGATCGCTTCTTTGTGCGGGTCAGGCTGGGGCGCGAAGTTCACTGCTGATACCCCAACACTACGATTCCGAGAATCACCATGCACAAGACGCCGGTCCATCGCAGCATCAGCCTTGCGAAGTTGCCTACTGTTAGCTGCGCGGCATGGGTGAACTCCGCAACATTCTCAAAGCTCTGTGCGGCCTGGCAGGCGCTGTTGTGGCCCGCGACCTCGGCCCGCTCCACACCCGTCCGCCGATCAACCACACCGAACAGGTTGTTCTGGTGAGGAATCACGACGTAACGCGGTTTCGCAGCGAACTCGGCGCGCGCCTCGGCGGCGCGCTGGCGCAATCCATCGTGGACGGCGCGCATTTGTCTAATGGTCTGGTTCATGTCCTTTCCTCAGATGGTTGCGTTTATTCGTCAGCACTCTGGCCGCCTGACGTAGGCCGATTGGGCGCAGGGGAGAGTGCTGACGGGTAAACGCTGGGTGAAAAAAAGCCCTGACGGTGCAGGGCTTTTTACATCTGCTGGTTCACAACGCCTCCGTACGTGAACCTTGCTTGCCGACGCCGCCTGATGCGGTAGGCCGGGTCAATGTCGTTTACATGGCTGCAAATCCTCCGTTGCTCGCTCACTGGGCAGGCAGTGGCTACCTATAGGATGGATTGATGCAAATGGCAGGTCTGGCGAACCCTAACTGCTTCCCGGCGTTATCACCGCGCTTTCAGCTCTGTGGCCGCGATCAGGTATCCGGGGACGAATGAGCAATTCCCGCTTTTGCGGTTCATCTGCTGATGCAGGGGGCCGCTTTCGCGGTGTGTACTCGTCCGCATCGGGCTACGATCTTCGAGGGCGAGCCCTCAACCTGCCGGATTCGATGCCCCGTGCTGGGCTGGCAGTTAACCGGTATGCACGTTCCGGCAAGATCGCACCCCGATGCGGCCTGGTGCTGGGGAGTACCAGGGCATCGGGCAGTTAACGTCAGGCTGACGCTGGAGCGCTTTTCAATCGTCGAAACCGTATGAAAAGTCGCCTTCTTCGCAGTCGATCAGCAGAACGGCGTTGCCGAAATACAGGGATGCGAGCATTCGTTCCCACTTGGTGCGTACGCTTCGTTTCAGGGAAACCTTTTTATCGTCGAGTTGGGCGCTGTACACCTGGCCGAAGGCGACCTTTGGCTGCCAGCGGTCGCCGGTCTCTCGCTCCCCCTCGATCATCACGTGCAGGTTGTGTTTCAGCGAATAGTCACTGCGGCGTGAAGAGCTGTAGATGTTTTGACCCTCTGGCGCGGGATCGAAGTAGATGTGGACGAATTTTCGGGTGTGAGAGTCGTCCTCTGTAATCCGGATTTCTGGCGCGCTCCAATGGTCTTGGGCCGCTTCTTCTTTGTGGGCGTCTACGAACTCTTCCAGCAGCGCTTTCAGCGAAACCTCCCCGGTGAGCAGACCTTCGCCGGTAAGTACCTCTGTAATTGAGGCATCTGCTTGGGCAAGGATCGCTGCTTCCATGCCTGCGGCTTCCCAGCGCTCGCGCAAAGCCGTGGCGATCATGGCGTTGTAGCGCTGCAACTCGAAAACGTCAGTGACGTTGGCCGGGAACGCTTTCTTTACTGCATCCTTTATCGACTCGCCGATGGTGCCGTAGGAGCGGAATGCGTCGTCGACGACGCTCTTGAACATCTTGTCGATACCGTCATCGATCAACTCGCGAGGGCGATCAGACAACGCATAGGCACTGACGCGTTCGGCCAGTAATTGCTGAAGGGTTTGTTCCATGGGTTGCTCCTTGCGTGTAGGTTGGATTTGAAGCTGCATTGGAATGTCGGTCCGCACCATTTTTCGCAATCGACGTCCGGGCTTCGCCAAAAACTGATTGTTCTGGAGACGCTTTTTTCATGTCCCGCCGACATTCCGACGCAGCCTCTGCCAAAGTGGTTGAGAAATTACTTTGAGCTTTGGGCTGGATCTCGGGCTTGTGTAACGCCTGACTAGTTGGTAAAAAAACCGCTCATTTTCTAAATGGAAGTTCGTTGTGCGCCTTTTTACTTTTTCTGCCTCAATGATTTTTGCAACTCTGCTAATGGTTAATACGGCCCAAGCCAAAGACGATTACGAAGTCAACGACGCGAACTGCACGCCTGAGCACCTCGACTCATTGCCCGCTGATGCGGCACGCCAAAAGCTTGCAGATGCATGTTTCCGAAGTGGGAGCTTCGAAAAGACACCACCGAAAAGCTGGTAAACCTAAGTTCTGCATGGAGGTCGCCCTGAGCGGCCGAGGCCTCCCGAACCTTACGGGTCGGGCGATCTCCGATGCAGCGTGGTCAGCGTTCAAACGTTCCAAGGTATCGGGCAGTTAACGCCAGGCTGACGCTGGCGCTGGTTGTCTATCTGCCGACTGCTTCCAGTTCGGCGTAGCTTGCCTGTAATCGCTCGATCAGGGCCTGTCGCTCTTGCCCGTTCAGGTGCCGGGCTGCGAGGTACAGGCCCTCGGCCAGGTCGCCGTCGAACTTCATTGAGCCCGCTGCGTGCTCCAGCTCGATGGTGATGTGCTTGGATGTCCGCTCCACCGATCAGATGAAGGCGGTGAGCGTCTTGGAGCCGTCGGCGTGTTCAGTGGTCATGTGCATCACCGAGCTGTGGTGCGCTGGGCGTCGGATGACTTGGGCGGCTCTTGCGAATCGCTCCTTGTGCTCATCAGCGCCATCAGGAAGAAGGGTCGTGCACGTGAGAGTGGAGCAATCCTCACCGTTCGGGCCTTCACCGGGATGTGCTATGTCGAAACTGGCAATCATCGCGATGCTGTGCTCTCGCGTAATTGCGATGACCTGCTGCATCAGCGGGCTGATCTGCGCGTCGTAAATATCTTCTTTGTTCACGGTGTCACCTCCGGTTGATTTCCCAATGCAGCCTGTCGCCAAGCTGCATCAGTGAAATTCTTATCCCGGTATCCGCATCGGCTCTTGATCAACAACAGTGATCGAGCCGCGGTCTGTAATCGCCACGCGAGCGGTAAGCCCAGGGTTACGTTCCGCGAGCTGGGGGTGCGGCTTGAACTCCTGAACTCGACCTGTTCTGTTTCCGATACCGACGTAGATCACGTCGCCAACCTCAATTTCGCATCCGCGTTTCGTTGCCATTGCCTTCGCTCCGTTGATTTCCCGTCTGGCCCTGTTGCCAAGGCCAGCCAGTGAAATCTTTCCCATTGCCGCCGGGGTGGCGGGGCGCACTGCTTGCCGGGTCATTCACGCGGTTCTGACGTTTCGTCATCGATCAGCCGTCCAGGGTTCTCCCTGTCGTTGGCAGGCTTTCCTCGTTCACCTGTCTGATCGCCGGTTGCCGGTAGAGGCAATGCGGTCTGTTGATTTGTTACTGCTGGTTTTTAAAGAGCGCCGCAGCTTCCGCCGCTGGCGCCAGGGTTGCTGGCGTTGAAGTAAATTTAGCCTCGAGCTAAACGTTAGTCAATAGCTATGAGCTAAATAATTTAGCTTTAAGTGAAATTATCGCTTCGCCGGTGCTTTTGCCGTGGTCGCTCCATTTGGGGGTTGTGGCGTCCCTTAGCAGGCAGCTAAGATTCGCAAATACTGTACATGCATACAGTTATAAAGGAGAGGATTATGGCCAAGACGCAAAAAACCAAGCCCCAAGAGCGCGTGACAATGTCTAGCCTGGAGCGCTTGAACCTAAGGGTAGCGAGCATGATCAACCACCCAATCGCCCAGGATCAGATGTGGGTAAAAATCCATAGGCTGGAGACCGACGGCGAGAGGGAATGGGACGAGGTGATGGGCGCGATCGCGGAAGTGGACGGGATCGAGATGGTCTTCAACGATGAGGACTGTTCCGTCACGCTGAAGTGGGAGGCGCCATCAGAGGAGGATCCGCGCGTTCAGCTGCGGGACGAATTCGAAGCGGTTGAGGAAGCTGCGCCTTTCTGATAGCTACAAAAAAGCCCGCTGCTTCAGCGGGCTTTAGTAAAGCGGTTAGCTTAGTCTTCGATCAATTTTTCAACTGTGATTGAGACGGGCTCCAGCTTCTTTGTCTTCGCAGACATTTTGTATTTTACGCTGACATCCGCCCTAACCTTGAATTTCCCGGCCAGTGCTTCTGGGTTGACGCCTTCGTCGAAGAGCAGCTTTACGCGTCGATCAATGAGCCCGCGGATTATCGCTGCCCAGCCCTTACTAGCTGAATCCAAATCAGTGGCCCGGATTTCAATATCTACATCGGGATGCCGCTGGTCAGTCTCGTAGGGCTCAAAATCTACGTTGTCTGGGACTTCTTTGACGGTGCTTGCCGGAATGGATAATTTCTCATTTTGATCCATTACCACAGCAGCACCTTCCTCTTTCTTAGCTGGCGCAATGATTTTTACTGCCGCCTGCGCCAGTTTCTTTTTGTCTGTGCCGCCAACCTTTTCGATGACCTTCACAAACTGGTCAGGGGAAATCTGGTACGACTCTGCCCCTATGACAACAAAATTGCTGTCCGTGATGTTGAGTGTGACAGCGGAGGGCTGAGTTTCCTTGGTCGAGATCGCATAGATCGCGCCGGCGGTTACGAGAGCGCCAATTACGCAAGTCACCGCTACAGCATTCTTCAGCACAGGCCGACCTTCACCGGGGAGCTTTCTGTAGACATTGCGACCACCTTCCCTGACCCTATCAAGAAACTTATTCATCTCCTCTTCGTCTTTGAAGAAGAGTTTGACCAGCACGTCCTCGACGAAGGACCCCTGTTGAAATCCTTCTACCAGCAACTCAGCAGACACGATAGCAGTATCGGTAAGCTCGGCTAGCGCTTGAGGCAGAAAGTGAACCGACACCTTATTCAGTGCGCTCAAAGACTCAATGACGTCCTTGACTGCCAGAGGCTGCTCATTGGTGTATTTGACCGAGTGCTCAATGAGCAGAGTGAATTCTGACATCCTGTTCCCTATCCCTATCAGCTTAGGTGCAGCTGGCTTCAAAAGCGCTGCGATCCATGGAAATGCGCTTCCGGTTGTCAGGCTTTACGGGCATTCCAAATGAGTAGCACCTTCGCATGGATCGTCACATCGTCGATCCGCGCGGTTTGGTTCTCGTAGTGCTGGTTATCTGAGATCAGCCTGTAATTCTCTTCGTCCAACCGCATTACGCGCTTGATGTACAGCTGTTGATGCCAAGTCAGCACGTAGATCCCGTCACCGATGAAGTCCTGCACACCTTTGTCGACGATCACTAGGTCTTTATCGTTGATGGTTCCTTCCATGCTCTGGCCCCAGCCACTGATCATGGCAAGTGCAGTCTTTGAGGTGTAGCTGACACCCTTCTCGCGAAGGATCTCTTCTCTCACCACCAGGTTACGCACTACCTCGGTGTAATCCGGCGGCACCTGTCCATGGCCCATCGCTGCCCGGATGTCGTACTGGCGGATAATGATCTCTTCGTTGGTAGGTCGCAGGCTGGAAAAGTTGGCAGGCAGGATGCTCGACGAACTTTCGTCTGGCTCTTCAGCCGCCGCCACGATCCGATCCCGAGCTTCTAACGACAGCCCCTTCACCTTTGCCAGCATTTTCTTGACCAGCTCCGCTGCCGTCGAATTTTGAATCTCGTCGCCGGCTTGGCTGGTTGCTTGAGCTGGAGGAGCAAGTGCCCCCGCGCCAGCTTCTCCAAGTGCGTCGAACCATCCTCTCGGTAGCCCTTCAACCGCTTCGATACGGCGGGCCACGTCATCGCCTAGGTTCTTCGCAGTCTTGTCAGACAGGATCTGGCTCAAATGCGCAGGTGCCATCCCCCAGCGTTCAGCGCAGGCGCCTTTCTTCTGGTTTCCAATGAGGTTGATCAGCTGCTGCTTGCGGATTGCATAGATGTCCATGCGCGCAAGGATGCCAGTGTTTAGCTCAATGCTAAATGTGCTCAAAGCTAAATATTCCTTGCTCTGTTATTAGCCCTAAGCTAAATTTCTCCTATGTTTTAGGAGATCCCTATGAATCACCACCTGCGTGAATGGCTTGCTGCCGCTCCTCCGCCGCGCCGTAAAGAAGTTGCAGCTGCGGCAAACACCACTGTTGGGCACCTCTGGCAGCTCGCCGGCGGTCATCGCAAGGCCTCTGCCGAGCTTGCCGAGCGCTTGCAGGATGCGTCGGGTGGAGAGATCACCATCGCTGGACTTCGTCCTGATTTGCTGTGCCTGGCTCACAAGGTCCTGCTCGGCGCTGCATAGGCGCTAGGTGTGGAAACATTTTGCAACGTGTGGTGGCACGCAGCCACTGAAACAAATTTGAGGGTTTACGAATGGAAGATTTCTTGCGGGCTTGCCACACGACGGTGAAAGAGAGCGGCGCAGAGGAACTGGCTGGGAAGATGTGTCTTGCCCATGTGAGCCTGCTGCAGCGCTCCAACCCGGACAACGCAGCTCACCACCTAACCATCGAGCATCTGTTCGGGGTTCTGCTCCACACCCAGGACATGCGCCCCTTGATGGCGCTCGCTGCCGGGTTCGGCTTTGACTTGGTGGCTAAGGAACAGCCCGCCGCGATCGATGTTCACCAGGCGCTGGGGCACGTAACCCTGGAGATTTCCGAAGTGACTGTCGAGACGCACCGCGCAATGGCTGACGGTCGCGTTGATCAGGTCGAGCGGGCGCGAATCATGCGCGAGATCGCTGAGGCAGAGAAGGCGCTGCACGTTCTCAAGGTCTCGATCAAGGCGGCCTAAATCGCAGGCAATAAAAAAGCCGGTGGCTAGACCGGCTTCTTCAACAACACTTGTGAGGTCCGATTATGCACACCACGAACACCCAGAGCAATAGGGCCACTGATTCGTCAGTTTTCCCAATGAGGCAGAACATGACGCGTCAGTCCATGTCGTCGCGTGAGATATCGGACCTGCTCAATTCTCGTCACGACAAGGTCAAGCAATCTATCGAACGCCTTGTCCAGCGAGGCACGATCGTCCAACCCCCACTGGGGGACGAACAGATCAAAGACTCTTTGGGCCGTCCGCGCACCGAATCCGTTTACCACTTGTGCAAGCGTGACAGCTTCGTAGTCGTGGCCCAGCTCAGCCCTGAATTCACCGCTCGGCTGGTTGACCGCTGGCAGGAGCTGGAAGACCAAGCGGCTGGCGTCCATCGGATACCGGCGGATTATGCAGAGGCCTTGCAGCTGGCGGCGGATCAAGCTCGTGAGAACAGCCGTCTCTTGGGCGTGATTCAACTTCAGGCGCCGAAAGTCGCGGCTATTCAACGTCTTGCAGCCGCAGAGGGCGCGATCTGCATTACTGACGCCGCGAAGCAACTCGGACTCACGCCCTCCAAGCTTTTCGACTGGCTCCAAGCGAACCGCTGGATCTATCGACGCGGTGGTTCCACGCGTTGGATCGCGATGCAGCCCCGAATCCGGTCTGGGTTCCTTAAGCACAAAGTGACAGCCCTCAAGCCCGATACTGAGACTGGCATCGAGCGTGCTGCCTTCCAGCCATTGGTAACCCCCAAAGGCCTGACTCGCCTGGCTGAAATCTTCCAGAGCGAGAAGTTCTGACATGCAGTTCACAGTGACCGTAAACCAGGTGAAGGCTTTGGAATGGGGGCTTAACTCCCAGCAAGCCCTTCTGTTTGCATTCGTCTATGGCTGCCCGAGCTGGGCCAAGCCGGTGAAGACTGATGCCGGTATTTTCTTTGCTCTCAGCAAGGCCAAAATCGTCGAAGAGCTGCCGTTGCTCACCGACAAACCAGACACCGCTTACAGGATGCTGAAGGCCCTGGACGAGGCAGGACTAATTGAGCTCTCCAGCACTTCCAACATCACGTTGTTCCGCCTGACCGAAAAAGGCACCGAGTGGAACAGAAAGCTTGATGGGTCGGAAAAATATCCGACCCAAGAGCGAGCAAAGGGTCGGAAAAATATCCGAGCTACCTCGGACAAATCTCCGAGCAAGGTCGGAAAAAAATCCGAACAAGGGTCGGAAAAATCTCCGACAAATCAGGATACCAATAATCAGGATACCAATCAGGATACCAGTCAGGGTTTGCAACTCGCCCCGGCTGCGCCGTCGCAAGCCGCCACTTTGACTCTGATTTCCAACGAGGCACCTCGCTGCGTAATTCCCGATGACATGCCAGGCCCGAAAGATCAGGCGTGCAAAACTTTCAAGGCTTGGGCGAATTACGCCATGGCCTACCGCAAGCGCCATAACGCATGGCCGGTATGGAACGCCAAAGTTGCCAAGCAGGTGTCGCTGCTGGTCGACCGTCTGGGCATCGATGTTGCTCACCACGTCTCTGCGTTCTTCCTAACCATCAACGATGCCCGCGTCTTGGGGAACATGCACAGCATCGGCGACCTACTGGCCAAGGCCGAGTCCTACCACACGCAGTGGACGACCAATCGCCAGATGAATGCGACCACGGCGCGCCAGATCGAGCAGACCCAAGCGAACATCAACGCCGCGCAACAGGCTGCCGAGAACATCCGCCAAGGAGGTCGCCGTAATGCTTTCCTATGACGAAATCGCCGAACTGTCAGGGGCAATCTGCGCCACCGCTGAGGCGATGGGCCAGACGATCAGCGCCGCCGGTGCCCAAGTCATTGCCGAGGATCTGGCCGGTTATGAGGCTGCGGTGATTATCGCCGCGCTTCGGGCCTGCCGCCGCGAGCCGAGTGGGAAGCTTTGCCTCGGCATGGTGCTGAAGAACTTACACGCCGCCGACGGTCGCCCGGGCAAAGATGAGGCCTGGTCGATAGCCCTTTCGGCGAGTGATGAGTACGAGACCGTCGTACTGACCGCTGAAATCCGCCAAGCCATGTCTGCCTCAACACCGATTCTGCAAGCTGGCGACAAGGTAGGCGCGCGCATGGCCTTCATGAGCGCTTACGAGCGCCTCGTCGCATTTGCCCGCGCCGAAGATCGCCCAGCTAAATGGGAAGTGTCGCTGGGCTATGACTCGGCCCGTCGCATGGTCGCCATTGAGTCCGCCGTACGCTCCCAGCTCATCACCCATGAGACGGGCAGCAAATACCTTGCTGACCTGCGCATTGCGCCCATCACCGAGGAAGGCCAAGCCATTGCGGGTCTGCTCACCGGCACTCAGCCGACTCATGTTGCCCCGCATGTTCGCGCCAAGCTCGACGAAGTCCGTCAGATTCTCAAAGAGAGCAAGCGGGTGAAAGAGCGCGATCGCCTGAAGCAAGCGCAGCGTCGCCGAGTAGATAGCTACCTGCGCAAGCGCCATGCCCGGACCGCTCTAAACGAACTCAAGATTGCCGCCGGCCAGGAGCGTTTCTGATGGCCTTTACCCATTCCCGAATCCAACAGCTCCTTGCCGGCCAGTCCTCCACCGCCCGGAAGATCTTCGAGCACGTGCCCATCCAGCAACCGTGGAGCGCCCACGACATTCACTGCGCGGCTTTGGCAGCCAACGCCACTTCCGTTGCTGTGCACGCGGTGCGGCGCGCGCTTGGCGAGCTGAAAGACGCCGGAATTATCCGCGAGCCAGTGGGCAGCAAATTTCAGCGCGACGCCGTAACCACAAAATTGAGGATTGAAAAGCCCATGTCGAAGCCTGCCATCGGAACCCTCGTTCCGCTCAAAAAGCCAGATATCCAGGCGCTGGATGCGCTGGTGGGTCTTTCCGCAGAAGTCATCAACTTGGCCGACGATATCGGTGCGCGCCTGAAAGCGCTCGCGTCACGCATCGAGGAGGTCGCTCTTTCGGTTGAGGTGGAACGCGATACCAACGCCGAGGCGCTGGGCAAGCTCAAGCAACTCCAGATCTTGCTGCAGGGGATCGCACAGTGAGCGCGCTCAGTACCCAAGTGTCCGGTGACCACTACAAGTCGCTGAAGATTCAGCCCATCGAATTCATCCATGCAAACGACATCCCCTTTGCCGAGGGCAGCGTCATCAAGTACGTGACGCGCTGGCGCGCCAAGGGCGGTATCGCCGATCTCGAAAAGGCCAAGCACTTCATCGAGCTGCTGATCGAACTCGAGAAAAAAGCGCAGGGGCCCGCCGAATGAAGACTTTATATGCACTGATCCGCGTTTTGTGCTGCGCCGTGTTGCTGATGGAGTTCGGCTACTCGCACCAGGTGAGCCCGGTCGAGTTCCAGTTCGGGGGTGGCTTGTGAGGGTCATCAGCAAAAAGCTGCGCGAGTCTGCCCGCGACCAGACCTGCACGTTGCGTCTGGATGGCTGCCAGTACGACCAAGGTGTGGTGCTGGCCCACCTCCCGTGCGGACAGAAGGGTATAGGGATGAAGGGGCCTGACGTAATCGCCTGCTTTGCCTGTGACCATTGCCACTCGGTGATCGACTCACGCATTCGCGGCGAATACACCGGGGCCGATCTTCTGCGCGCCCTGGCCGAAACTCAAATGTACTGGCTTGAGAAGGGCCTGATAACTGTTAAGGGTGCAGCCGCATGAAAACCAAACTGCTTTCCGCTTTCGTGAGTCTTGCGTTCAGTTTTGCCCTGCTGTCTGGGATCTATGAGCTGCACCAATTCGCCTTCTACGTAACGCTGGTGATGAACGTTATCGCCTGGGCACTCCTGCTAGCCGGGCAGGTTAAAGACGAAGTCGCATCGAACATTCGGCGGTATCCATGGATCAGCCTTCCATCCTCAATCCTATCGCTGTATGCGCTGATTTTTACCGGGCACACGGTCCTTGCAGCCTCCAGCTTCATGCTCACATCTCTGTTGCTTGCCGTGTCGTTCGCCAAACAGGCAGCGAAGTCATGACTTGGTCCCAACTGAAAACTCTGCTGAACAATGCCAAGGTTCTGCACGACGGTCGTGGCGGGTTCGCGTTCTCCTCGGTACGCCCGGCCCGCGAACCAGGTGGCAAATCATGAATGAGGTTCTGATTCTTCCTTGGCCGCCGAAGGTTCTGAGCCCAAATGCTCGCACGCACTGGGCCACCAAGAGCAAGGCGGCCAAGGCGTACCGCGCCGCCTGCTTCCTGCTGTGTCGGAAAGCGGGTCTACCGGTTCCCGCCGGCCGTGCGCTGCTGTCCCTCGAATTCATCCCGCCAGACCGCCGCCGCCGCGACGATGACAATTGCATCGCCGCATTCAAGTCTGGGCGTGACGGTGTGGCGCAGGCACTGGGCATTGATGACAGCAGGTTCGTAACCCAGCTCCAGATCAGCGAAGAGACGATCAAGGGCGGCGCGGTGCGCGTGCGGATTACCGACTACATCGAGACATCCGCATGAGCAAGACCCGCGCTGTGAAGCTGAGCGACGCAGAGATCCGCCGGCAGTCGGCCGACGTCGCCGTGCACGACCTGCGCGACCCACGTCACCCGGGCCTGTACCTGCGCTTCGGCAAAGATCGGCAGCGCGGCTCCTGGTATCTGGTCAAGGGCAAGGCTTGGAAGCACCTCGCGCGCTGGCCCGAACTGAGTGCAGCGGCCATCGTTGCGGAGTTGCCTGCGCTGCGTCAGCGCCTGCTTCACGATCCAGAAACCGCAGTAGCGGTGGGGCAGCTCGCGACCTGCGGACAGTTGATTGACTGGTACGGCGAGCGCATGAGCCTGGACCGTTCGCTGTCGGCGAAGCGTAAGGCCGGCGCCAAGTCAGCCATTAAGTGCCACCTGAAGCCCAGGCTGGAGCACATTCCTTTGCGGGACCTAACCGCCGCCGTATTGGACCGGGAGCTGATGTGGCCATGCCAACAAGACCTGTCTCTGTCGTACGTGCACCAGGTGTTCGTATTGCTGGTGGTCGCGTTCCTGCAGGCCTCCAAGCTGGGCCTGATCGATAAAAACCCTATGGCCGAAATGAAGTTCGTGGACTTCACGAAGGCTCGCATCATGCCGAAAGCCGCTCGACTGCGCGGCGGGCACCTGGCGGAAGTGGTGCCCATGCTGGCCGGCCTGTTCGAGAGCCAGCCCGGCGAGGCCATGCTGGCGCTGATGATGCTGTGCCATGGCACTCGTGTCGGTGAAACCCGAATGGCGCGCTGGTCAGACATCTCCATCCCGGACGGCGAGTGGTTCATTCCCGCCGAGAACACTAAGACCCGGACCGAGCACCGCGTTCCGTTAACCGCTCAGGCCAAGGCGCTGCTGACCCGGTACAGGGCCATCCAGCTGGCTCGTGGTTACGAGGGCATTTACCTGTTCCCGTCGCGTCGCGGCCGTGTGCTGAGCGAAGGGCAGGCGAGCGCGGTGTTTACCCGCATCGGCCAGGGCGAGTGGACCAGTCACGACCTGCGCAAGGTGGCCCGCACAGCGTGGACCGACCTCGGCATCGACGGACACATCGGCGAGATGCTGCTCAACCACTCGCTGGGCAAGATCGCGTCCACCTACATCAACACGCAGGCCCGAGCCCAGCGTCTGGCTGCGTTGGAGAAGTGGCACAACTGGTTAGATGAGCGCGGTCTGACCGCGATTCACAACCTGACAGACACCCAATATGAAGATTCGCAAAACCCAGCGCAAGCCACGAGCGGCGAGGGCTGCGAGCCTGTTTCAAACATTGTGAATGGCGAGGTTTCAAAAACATGAAAAAGAGCCATGGCCCTGCCTTCCGCAAAGAATTTAAGCCGCTGATGGAGTGCGGCACCTGTCGCGGCGCCGGCGTCGTCAGCGGTGTTTTCCATCAGCTTGATTGCACTGCCTGTCGCGGATCGGGCTGGGTTTGCCAGGTGACCGGCGAAGCGCTGCCGCTGGAAGACCTAGTGCCGCAACTGAACATGAAGCTGCGCAACGTCACCGCCGAGC
Organism: Pseudomonas sp. CFBP 8772; assembly: GCF_014841665.1. Taxonomy (NCBI): domain Bacteria; kingdom Pseudomonadati; phylum Pseudomonadota; class Gammaproteobacteria; order Pseudomonadales; family Pseudomonadaceae; genus Pseudomonas; species Pseudomonas sp. CFBP 8772. The sequence continues at coordinate 83,406 of NZ_JACYUI010000003.1, forward strand.
TGAACCGGGCGCGACACAGCCAGGGCGGAGCGCACGAACAATACGAACAGAACAACCGCCGCGGTACCGGCGGATCGAACTACACAGGGGACTGAACAATGGGCATTTATAAAGACGTGATGGGCACACTGGTCCGTGTGCTGGCCGCCGACAATATCGACAACAGCACCAAGCAGAGCTGGCAGAAGCTGATCGACGCTGACTTGCGCCAGGGTGGCAGCGGCAGTTCAATCTCGGTCCGTGACAAGTTCGATTACGACTGCTGCCTCTACGCGCTGCTACACCGCCACCTTGATGCGGCCCACTGGGACGTGCTGGTGGCGAAATATTCAACTCATAAGGCCAACAAGGTTGGAGCGATCGGACGTCTCCCCAGCCGCATTGCCTCACCTGCACCGAGGCTGTTTATATATAAAGCGCTCACCGCCTGGGCCATCCCTCAACTAAAAGGCCTTCAGACGGGCAAACGCTCCACCGACATGATCGTGCTGCCGGCCGAATTCTACGACATGAATTCTTGGGATCCGGACGCCAACCCAGAGCGTACCCGTTACCGCTGGAGGGATGGGATCAAGAAGCGCTTGGAGGCGCTGGAAGAGGCTGCGGTGATCCACGCAACGGAGATATTCGACCTCGAAGAAATCTTCATCGACGCCGCTTGACACAGTGGCGGAATGGCCGTAAATTAAACCCATCATGTCGATCTTGCGCGTTATGAGAGAGACAGCTTAAGCCCCGCCATCACGCGGGGCTTTTTATTGCCCGCTAGAAAACGACAAAGCCCCGATCAGATCGGGGCTTTTTCTTTTGCGCGGAAAAGAGAGGGCGACTCCAGAAGGTGCGCTAACACCTCAAGGAGACGCCAGATCGCAGCGTGTACCTGCAAGCCAGCCAAGGCCCTCACTGCTCGCGCGAGCGGGGCGGAGCCTAGCAGAAACCCAAAGGCTTTGCAGAATGTTGAAAGATTGCAGATGTGGAAAGTGCAAAAGACTTCTTGCCCGTATCGGCGAGATGACGGAGCTCCAGATCAAATGTTCCCGATGCGGGACGTTGAATCATGTGAGGGCCAAGAGCCCCGAGCTATCGCCTTTGAGCGACATGGACGCGGACCTCTCCGCAAAAAACATTCGACTCAATAGGTAACAACATGCCAGTAGAAATGCCTGAAATGGTTATATATGCGTATCCAGGACCTCAAACGATCTATTCCACTGATGGCGAGTGGGACAATCTATTCGACGGACTACCAGAATATGTCCGCGAAGTCGAGGCTATTCCGCTCGCTGCACCGGCTCTCACACTTAATGGCGAGGCTGTATGGGCAGCTGCGTCGGCCGCAGACGCTCATAAGATGATGGATGAGATTGCCAAAGGGCTTAGCAGTCAGCCTGTTGACATGGTTCGCACTCAATTAGGCATTCATGCTTATGCGAACTACATCTGGGGCGAAAATGGTCCTGCGGTTGGGAAATTTGGACAGGCGCTTGACGGCTCGCTTGATCTCCAATACGGATACGGTCAATTCCTGGCAGCGAATCTGATCAATATCGACACTATCGGCACTATTTTGGGGCCGCACGCTGTTGATTTCTACGGCATCCCGACCATGCCATTCGCTGCATTGGGGTATTGGATTTTTGGCGGCGGTGCCCCTAGGTACGCGGATGTTCGCTCCCTAGATTTGGCGATTACGGTCGCGGATTTGAATCCAGTTAAGCAAATTTTGAGCGATCCTGCTTATCAGGCTGGTACGTATCAGATTACTGCAGAGCCATTCAGCTATAACACCTTCAACAATGTTTCTGATTTGCCAGTAGCTTTAACTGTCGGGCGGGTCTCTGGTAACCTCACCGGCGCGTTGACGATTAACGCGGATGGGTCTTATTCGTTTTCAGGCTCCTATACCCTGAACGACGACAAATTTGATGCTGATCCGAGCAATCGTCCATGGCTTCAAGAAGCGTTGACGACCTTCCTGATGCAGATGGGTGAAACGTTCGGCCATGCCGATTACGTCATTCATTTCCAAGGCGCTCAATCGGTCAACTTCACTGGAGTGCGCTAAACAATGATGAACAAGGCCTTGGGGCTGGCCTGTGCCGTATGTCTGATGTTGATGTCTGGCTGCGGCGAAAAGGATGCAGGAACCTGTCCTGAATCAGGGACCGAGGCTTTCTTCAAGAAGGCGATTGATGGCTACTACAAGCGGCACAACGAGTCGGACGCAATTGCGCGATACAAGCTCGCGGAGCCTAGTCATTATGACGCTACCACTAACTGGTGGATGGTCCCGTTCGACATCGACGGGCAGAAGCTTCAGGCGCTTATCAGCTGTGATGGCCGGCTCGAGATCACTGGAAGGTGAGTTGAGATCGGCAGTACAAATCCCCAACCCCGGCAAACGCTGGGGTTTTTTTTAGTCTTTTTCTGGAGTTGGGGTATGCAGACCATCAATCAAAAGATTGTACACAGCCAGGCCATGCGCAACGAGCACGCCGGCCAACTGCTGGTGCTGGGAATCCAGCTGGTGCCATCGCCCGAGTACCGGATTGGCGCAGGTGGCAAGGAAGACCTTTACGCTGCTCGCTGCAATCCAGAGTAGCCAATTAGCGGCAGCGACTAGCGTGGTATGACACGCACAATATTTCTAGCCCTGGCCCTCGCCGGGGCTATCTCGTTTCCAGCTCCCCGATGGGAACACACCGGATGAAGACCATGCCAGAAAAGAATCCTGATTTCTGGGGACAGGTGTGGCTTATCCTCAGTACACCGCTTTGGCAAGGCGCAATCATGGCCGCCACCGTCTCGCTCTTGCGTGTTCTGTACGAGGCCAAGGAGGCGAACAAATGGCGCATCGTATTTGAAGCGCTGATCTGCGGTGCGCTCAGCCTGTCGGCCAGCAGCGTAATCGAGTGGATGACCTGGCCTCCAAGTCTGTCGATCACAGCTGGAGGGACTATTGGGTTCATCGGCGTCACTGCAATCAAAGAGCTAATCATCAAGTTCCTCGGTCGCAAGGCGGACTCAGCATGAAGGCATTCGCAACGGCATTCATCATCGTTCTGGTAGCCATCCTCCTCATTGGCCTGCAGCAGTACCGGGTTATTGCGCTGCGGGGCGAGATGTCCGTCGAGACCAAAGCCAAGACAGACGCCTTGGCCGCCAACCTTGAGAGCCAGGCCACGATCACCACGCTGCGCGCGGAAGCTAAGCGGAACGCGGACTACGCCGCGGACCTCACCAAACGCGTTAAGGCCAGCGAAGAAAAGGCCCGAAAGGCCAAGAAGGATTTCGATGATCTTAAGCGCACCAACAAACCTGTTCGTGATTGGGCTGCTCAGCCTTTGCCTGACGGCCTGCGCGGCAAAGCCGCAAGTGGTAACAAAGACCACGGCAATAAGACTGGAAGCCCCTGAGCTGATCCCCTGCGAGCGGGTCAATGCAGATGACACCGATCTGCGTGACAACGGCGACGTGTGGGAACTGAAGGATCAGGCCATCAAGCTGCTCGACACATGTGCCGATCAGGTGGACGCTCAGATCCTGCGCAGCCAGAGCAAATAGGTGAGGAGTTGACGTCATTCACGCTGAAGCTGAGCTCTTAGCGAATCCTCGTAAAGCGTCAGCTGTGAATAGTCTAGTTGGTGATTCGGACCCCACTCACTTACGGGCAAAGCTAAAAGCTCGGTGAGTTGAATCTGAACGGCTTGGAGTGTGGCGATTACCACAGATTCAGGCATCGAGGCAGGTATTAGTGGGATCGAGTGTGATGGCATTACCTGCTGCGCCTAACCAAATGCATAGCAGCATTAAGAATGCATGCTGTGGCTTTAACAACAGCGGTTCGTCGTTTAGCCGTTTCCCATAATCATGCCGGTTGGACACGACCATGGAAGCGCTCTCAGTTGAGTGATGACAATGGCCTGCTCTGGATGCGCCGCCCGGCGCGAGTGGATTAACAAATGGTCGAAGGTGGCATATGAACGAGCAGCTGATCTCCTTGCTGGAAAGAACAGCGACAGCGCAGGAAGCCCAGGCAAAGGCGACGCAGATGATCGCGGATCGTCTCGACCTACTGATTCAGGCGATGGCCGAGGATGAGCCTGAAGACTCTGATGCCCAGCCCCTCAGATACATGGACGGCACGCCATGCCGTTGAGATCGCAGAAGCCGTGCAATGCCCAAGGCTGCAACGTGCTGACCCGCAACCCTCGATACTGTGATGCGCACAAGGACGTGGGCAAGCGGTTCGAAGTCAAGCAGCGTGAGCAGCAGCGCGAGACCAGCAGCCAGCGAGGTTACAGCTACAAGTGGCAGCAGGCCCGCAAGTCCTACTTGGCTAAGCACCCGCTGTGCGCTGAGTGCGAGCGGCGAGGGTTGGTGGTTGAAGCTACCGATCTCGACCACATCGTGCCGCACGGCGGAGACAAAGAGGCGTTCTGGGTTCGCTCTAACTGGCAAGGCCTGTGTCACTCATGCCACAGCCGCAAGACGGCGGCAGAGGACGGCGGCTGGGGCAACGCAAGGGCGTCTCGCACCAAGGCCACCTGAATGAGATCGATTCTCGTGAAATTTCATCGAAATTGATGGAAATGAGAAATATTCCCATTTCTAGGGGTGGGGAGGGTCAAAAGTCTGGGGCCTTCGGCTTCTAGACCGCGCCCTCAGTCGTTTTTTTACACCCGCGAAATTAAAAAATCAGGAGTTGCGCGATGGGAGGCACCGCCACGGTCGCCGGCCGTGGTCGCAAACCCAAGCCAACGGCCAAGAAAGCACTGGCCGGAAATCCGGGCAAGCGTGCGCTGAACACCGCCGAGCCCCAGTTTTCCAAGATCACCCAGATCGACCCCCCGGAGTGGTTCAGCCCTCGGGCGGCCACCATGTGGAACATGATCGTTCCGGAGCTGTTGCGCGAGAACGTTGTTGCAATCACCGATCTGCATAACGTTGAAGCCTTCTGCAGCGCCTATGACAACTGGCGCATGGCGCAGGAGTCGATCAAGGAGTTCGGCATTGTGGTGACCGGGGCTACCGGCGGCCCGATGAAGAATCCAGCGCTGACCGCGGCCAACGAAACGATGCGCCAGATGGTGACGTTCGGATCGATGCTGGGCCTGGACCCGGCAAGCCGCACGCGCTTGATCGGCGGAAACAAAGAAAAGGAAACCAACGAGTTCGCCAAATTACTGAGTAGCTGATGGCCAAATCCGCCCACCCCAACGTCGACAAAGCGATGGCGTGGGGGCGGTCATTGCTTCGCGGGAAGGTACCGGCCTGCCGTTACATTCATCAGGCGGTGCAGCGCCACTTCGACGACGTGGCTGCCAGCCGCAAGCGCGGGTTCCGCTTCAAGTTTGATCCCGCCAAGGCTGAAAAAAAGCTGAAGCTGATGCAGCTGCTGCCGCACACGAAAGGCGAGTGGGCATTCAAGCGTCAGCTGATCAGTCTGGAGCCCTGGCAGTTGTTCGGCCTGGCGGTCACATTTGGCTGGGTCAAGAAGAAAGGCGGTCACCGGCGGTTCCGCGAAAGCTACTGGGAAGTGCCCCGAAAGAACGGGAAGTCCGTAGTCGCCGGCGGCGTTGGTATCAGCATGTTTGTGGCCGACGGCGAGTTCGGCGCCGAGGTCTATGCCGGCGCGACCACCGAGAAACAAGCGTGGGAGGTTTTCCGGCCTGCGAAGCTGATGGTCAGCAAATCGCCCATGCTGATCCAGGCTGCCGGGATCGAGGTCAATGCCTCGAACATGAACATTCCGTCCGACTTCAGCCGCTTCGAGCCGCTCATCGGTGACCCCGGTGACGGTGCTTCACCGAGCTGCGCGATCGTTGACGAATACCACGAGCATCGGACCTCGGCCCAGTACGACACCATGCTGACGGGTATGGGCGCACGGCGTCAGCCGCTGATGTTCATCATCACCACCGCTGGCGCCGATATCGAAGGTCCTTGCTACGACAAGCGCCGCCAGGTCGTAGAGATGCTGGCCGGCACCGTGCCCGACGAGGAGTTGTTTGGCTGGATATGGACTCTCGACGAGGGGGATGACTGGACCGACCCGAAAATGCTGGCGAAGGCCAATCCGAATCACGGCGTTTCGGTGTTCCAGGAGTATTTGGAAAGCCAGCAGGCGAGGGCCATTCGGTCCGCGCGGTTCGCCAACACGTTCAAGACCAAGCATCTCAACCTGTGGGTCAGTGCGAAATCCGGTTTTTTCAACATGGAAAGCTGGAAGGCCTGCGAAGACACGACGCTGACGCTCGAACAATTCGAGGGCCAGGAGTGGATTGCCGGTTTCGACTTGGCGCGCAAGCTGGACATGAACTCAAGGGCGCGCCTGTTTTGGCGGGTCATCGACGGCAAGACCCACTACTACTGCATTGGTCCCAAATTCTGGGTGCCCTACGACACTGCATACAACACCGACAACAAGCGAATGTCGGAGCGCTTCCAGGCCTGGATCAACTCGGGGCATTTGGAAGTCACCGACGGCGCGGAGATCGATTACCGCGAGATCCTCGAGGACACCAAAGAGGCCAATCACCAAGCACCTTTGAGGGAATCGCCGATTGACCCGCACGGAGCAACCGGTCTGAGCCACGACCTGGACGATGAGGGATTCAACCCCATCACCATCACCCAGAACTACACCAACATGTCCGATCCGATGAAAGAGCTCGAGGCGGCGATCGAGTCTGGCCGCTTCCATCATGACGGCAATCCGATCATGACCTGGTGTATCGGCAACGTCATAGGCAAGACCCTGCCGGGCAACGACGACGTAGTGCGTCCGATCAAGCAGGGCGATGACAACAAGATTGACGGGGCGGTGGCGCTGATCATGACGATCGGCCGCGTGCTTGTAGATGCGGCGCAGAACACCACCGAATCATTCATGGACTCAATCCGGAATCCAATAATCGCATGAGCCCGCCATTGATGTTTTTCGTCCTGACGGCGTTGGCAGGTTTCGGCCTGCTCGTCGGAGGGGTTTTTATCCTGTTCGGCATCGGATGGGCGCTCATCGCAGCGGCTGCCTCTATGTTTCTGATTTCCGGCTTCATTCAAAAAGGTCTAGCAGGTGAATAAATCTCTCTCGCTGGTCCTCGGCAGGTCTGCGGCCAAGCCGATCAGGTCGCTCGGCGACTGGACGGGGAAAGCCGTCCGCCTGAGTGACGGTGGGTTCTGGGGCGCGTTCCTGGGCAACCAGTCCAGCTCCGGTAAATCGGTGAATGCCGACAACGTCATGCGCCTTTCTACCGTTTGGGCCTGCGTGCGGATCATTTCCACATCTGTCGCGGGCTTACCGCTGGGAGTATTCCGGCGAAAGGCCGACGGCGATCGCGAGGACGCGCGCGACTTCTCCCTGTACGACGTCATTCACAGCAGCCCCAACGAAGACATGACCGCTTTCCAGTTCTGGCAGGCGGTGGTGTCGTCGATGCTGCTCTGGGGCAACGCGTACTGCGAGATTCACCGATCAGGCGGCCGGGTCATTGCTTTGGATTTCCTCCTGCCATCCCGGGTGGATCTGGATGTCGATGATGACGGGCGGCTGGAGTATTGGTACCGGCCTCGTAAAGGGCCTCGCCGGCAGATCGCACGCGCCGACATGCTGCATATCCCTGCCTTCAGCATCGATGGGCGGGTGGGAATGTCCGCGATCCGGTTCGGCTCCGAGGTCTTCGGTGCGGCGATGTCTGCCGACGACGCTGCGAATGGCACGTTCAAAAATGGGCTGCTCCCAACGGTAGCGTTCAGTGTTGACCGAGTACTCAAGCCTGATCAGCGAGAGGAATTCAGGGAGTACGTCAAAACAGTATCCGGCGCAATGAATGCCGGGAAGTCGCCGGTACTTGAACAGGGCGTGAAGGCTGAAACCATCGGGATCAATCCGGTGGATGCACAGCTGCTTGAGTCGCGCGGACACAGCATCGAGGAGATCTGCCGCTGGTTCGGCGTCCCGCCGTGGATGGTGGGTAAAACGGACGCCGGCAGCAATTGGGGGACTGGTCTTGAGCAGCAGATGATCGCCTTCCTGACCTTCTGCATCAGCTCAATCACGAGCCAGATTCAGCAGTGCGTCAATAAACGCCTGCTCACGCCGGTCGACCGGCGAACTTACTACACCGAGTTTTCGCTGGAGGCCTTCCTGAAAGCCGACAGTGCGGGACGCGCGGAGTGGTACAGCAAGATGACCCAGAACGGGATCATGACCCGTGACGAATGCCGCGTTAAGGAGAACCTCCCACGCCACGGCGGCAACGCTTCGGTGCTCACCGTTCAGACCAACCTTGCGCCAATCGACAAGCTCGGACAGTCCACCGACGGGCAGGCCGCTCAAAACGCTTTGAAAAACTGGCTCGGCCAGGCCCAGGAGTAACCATGCCATTGAATGTAAACGCTCGCAGTTTCAACTGTGAGCTGAGCCCGCGCGCGCTTGATTTGTGGAATCCGGATCTGCGCGCTGCGCTGGAAGCTGGCACTGACACCATCACCATGTACGGCATCATCGGTGAGGATTGGCATGGCGAGGGCGTCACGCTCAAGCGCGTGGATGCGGCGCTTCGGTCGATTGGCGACAAGCCAGTGACGGTCTACATCAACTCCCCGGGCGGCGACATGTTCGAGGGGATCGCAATCTACAACCGGCTGCTCGAGCACTCGCAGGAGGTTACGATCAAGGTTCTCGGCCTTGCGGCCTCGGCGGCGTCTGTCATCGCTATGGCTGGCGCCAAGCGCGAAGTCGCCAAGACAGGTTTCCTGATGATCCACAACTGCTGGACCTACTTTGCCGGCAACCGCCACGCCATCCGTGAGCTTGCGGACACGATGGAAGAGTTCGACCGCGCAATGATCAGCCTGTACGCAGACACGAGCGGCCAAGATGAGTCCGCGGTGGAGAAGATGCTCGACGCGGAAACCTACATGAACGGCTCGAACGCCGTTGAAAAGGGTTTCGCTACCGGCCTGATCTCCGCATCCGAAGTAGAGCAAGCCCCCAGCGAAGAAGGTAGTCAGGCGCACTCGGCCCGCAAGCTCGACGCTGCGCTCGCCAAATCAGGGATGCCGCGCAGCGAGCGCCGCAAGCTCATCTCAGAAATCAAGACCAGCACGTCTAGCGCTGCTGGCGGCGACACGCTTCGCGCTGTCGTGCCGGGCAAGCCTAGCGCTGCCCTTGATGTATCCGCGTTTGAAGAAACCGCAAATCAGGCGTCAGCACTTCGGGGACTCATCCCCGCCTGCTGATCGACTGGCGCTGCAACCCACTAGATAACCGCCCGAGAGGCGGTTTTTTCATTTCTGAAAGGACAAAATCATGGCTGTAGATCTTTCTGCAATTGAAGCTTCCCAGAAGCAAACACAAGCCGACCTGAAAGCTGTTGGCGACCAGATCAAGACTTACGCCGAGCGCACCGAGAAGGAAATCAAAGCCTCCGGTGAAATGCAGGCTGAAACCCGTGGCAAGGTGGACGAGCTGCTGCTGAAGCAGGGCGAGCTTCAGGCTCGCATGCAGGACGCTGAGCAAAAGCTGGTCAATGCCAACAAGCGTCATGAACCGGAAGTTCATCAGTCTGCCGGCCAGCTCGTCGCCGCGAAAATGGCAGAAGAAGGCGTAAACAGCTCTTTCCGCGGCTCCCGCCGTGTGACAGTACCGCGAGCCGCAATCACCTCTGTGCCGACCTCCGGTGGCGCACTGGTGCAGACCGAGCGAGTCGGCATTGTTCTCGCGCCGCAGCGCCGCTTGACCATTCGCGATCTGGTTGCACCTGGCACCACCGACAGCAACGCTATCGAGTACGTGCGTGAAACTGGCTTCACCAACAACGCCGCAATCGTCGGCGAAGGCCTGGCCAAGCCGTACAGCGATCTGAAATTCGAGCTCCAGAACGCCAACGTGCGAACCATCGCACACCTGTTCAAAGGCAGCCGCCAAATCCTAGACGACGCTTCTGCGTTGCAGAGCTACATCGACGCCCGAGCTCGCTACGGCCTGCTGATGGCCGAGGAAGCGCAGCTGCTGTACGGCAACGGCACCGGCAACAACTTAAAGGGGATCATCCCCCAAGCCCAGATCTACGCGCCGCCTGCAGGCGTGCAGGTACAGGCTATCCAGCGCATCGACCGCATTCGTCTGGCGCTCCTGCAGGCGCAGTTGGCCGAGTTCCCGTCCACCGGCATCGTGCTGAACCCGATCGACTGGGCGGCCATCGAGCTGCTCAAGGACGGTGAAGGTCGCTACATCATTGGCAAGCCGCAAGAAGGTACCGCAGCGCGCTTGTGGAACCTGCCGGTCGTTGAAACCCAAGCCATTGTTCAGGACCAGTTCCTGGTAGGCGCGTTTAGCCTGGCTGCGCAGATCTTTGACCGGATGGGTATCGAAGTGCTGGTCTCGACTGAGAACGCCGACGACTTCGAGAAGAACATGGTGACCATCCGCGCTGAAGAGCGCTGCGCCTTCTCTGTGTACCGCCCGGAAGCTTTCGTGACCGGTCCTCTGACCCCAGCCGCTTAACCCTTCCCACAGAGCGCCTCCCGCGGGCGGCCTCACTGATTCAGGAGAGACGAACATGGCACGTGCAAGCGCAAGCGATGCAACCAAGGGGGCTGCTACAGCCGCAACTACGACTTCTGCCCCGTCTGGACAGCAGACTTCAGCAGAAGGCACCACCGCCACGGCCATTGCGCCCGGCGTACAAGTTGGGACCGCGGTAGGGGATAGCGCTTCCGTGGCTGGCGCAGGGACTGGTCCGCTCCAGCCCGCTGATCCGGCCAATGGCATTGGCAACACCGTGCAGGCTGGTCAACCGGCCTCCGGTACCGCAGCAGCCGGCTCGACGATTACCCTCGAAGCTGCTGCAGCGGCCGGTGACCAGTTGCAGACGGATGGCGCTGCTGAGGACCGCAACGAGATCATGATTTACCCGGTGCGTAGCTACCTGGATGGAAAAGAGATTCGCCGTGCTGGTGGCGAAGGTTACAAGTCGCCCAAGCATGACGCGGTGTCGCTGGTCGCTGCCGGCCTGGCTACCGACAAAAAGCCGAAGGCCTGACATGAACGCCATCCCGACCGATCAAGCGATGCAACATCTGCGGGCGGACGAGGATGACCGCGAGTACGTCGAGCTGCTGCTGACCGCTGCCGAGGACAGTGCCTCCCAGTTCATGAATCGGCGGTTTTATGCGGACTTGGATTCGCTGGGGGCTGCTGTGCTCGAAGGATCGGCCGGTCTTGATCCGGTGCTGATGAATGCGTCGATTCGCGCGGCCTGCTTGCTGATCCTGGGTTCCCTCTATGCCAACCGCGAGGATACGGCCAGCGGCGCTGCATTCAGTGAGTTGCCGATGGGCTCGCGGTCGTTGTTGACGCCTTATCGAATCGGCTGGGGGATCTGATGCGTGCAGGCAAACTTCGACACCATGTAATGCTTCAGCGCACTGAGTATTCGCAAGATCCAGTGAGCGGAGACGTCACGCAATCATGGGTGGACGTCGACAAGGTATGGGCCGCAATCGAGCCGCTGTCGGCACGAGAATTCATCGCCGCAGCAGCGGGTCAGTCTGAAGTGACGTCGCGTGTGGTGATTCGTTACCGCTCGGGAATCACATCGGCTATGCGGGTCCTTCACCGCGGCAAGGTCTACAACATTCAGGGCGTGCTTACCGACATGGACAGCGGCCGTGATTACCTGACGCTTCCATGCAGCGAGGGCTTGAGCGATGGTTGATACGGTGCAGTTCAGCCTGACCGGCATAGATTCGCTTGTCGCCAAGCTGGAAGCGGTGTCGTACGACGTGAAGCGCAAGGGCGGTCGTGCGGCGCTGCGCAAGGCCGCCCAGGTCGTTGCCGACAAGGCGAAGGAAGGAGCGCAGAAGCTCGACGATGCGGCGACGGGCCGCTCGATCGCAAAGAACATCGCGCTTCGCTGGAATGGCCGGCTGTTCAAGGCGTCCGGCGATCTCGGCTTCCGCGTTGGCGTGCTTCACGGTGCGAAAATCGCCAAGAAGGGCAACCCCGACGAGGGTGCGGCCGGGCCGACACCGCACTGGCGGTTCTTCGAGTTCGGGACTGCCAAAATGGCGGCAGACCCATTCATGCGTAAGGCCTTGGCCGACAACATCAGCCAGGCGACGAACACGTTCATCACCGAATACGAGAAGGCCATAGACCGGGCCATCCGGCGCGCGGCGAAGGCAGGCAAATGAAATACCCCCCAATTTTCCAAGTTGCCGCTGCGGACCCTGCAGTAACGGCCTTGATCGGGAAAAACCCGGTCAGGCTTTATCTTTTCGGTATGGCGCCGGATAAACCCGCCGGTACCTATTGCGTGTGGCAAGTCATCAACGGCAGCCCCGAAAACTATCTGGCTGGGCGCCCCGATGTGGAGGCTTACGGCCTGCAGGTCGACGTCTACGCATCAACTGCCGCAGGTGCTCGGGCTGCAGGTCAGGCGATCGAGTATGCCATCGAACTGGCTGCGCGGGTGACGAGTTACAACGGCGAGACCCGAGACGCCGAGACAATGCTCTACCGCTACAGCTTCGACGTCGACTGGATCGTCCAGCGATAACCGAATACCCAGAACCGGCCCGCCACGCGCGGGCTTTTTTGTGCCCGACATTTGGAGATCACCATGTCGATTCTGTCCCAAGGAACCCAGATTTACGCGCTGGTGCCGCCATTGTCCGGTACCGGTCCTAAGACCGTGCTCGCTATCGAATGTGCCACGGCGTTCAGCCCGGGCGGGGCTCCGGCTGACCAGATTGAAGACACTTGCCTGGAAGACCAGGAGCGCAGCTACAAGAAGGGTTTGCGCACGCCTGGGCAGGCCTCGCTGACTATCAACGCTGACCCCAACAACGCCAGTCACATCCGGCTTCACCAGCTTTCCGAAGCGAACGGCGATACGACCATCCCGTGGGCGGTTGGCTGGTCCGACGGAAAGTCTGCACCGACGCTGAATGCCGCCGGTGACGATTTCGAACTTCCTGAAGATCGCACCTGGTTCACCTTCAGCGGGTACGTCTCCGACTTCCCGTTCGACTTCGCAGGCAACACCGTCGTGAGCACCGCGGCAACCATTCAGCGTTCCGGCGGCTCCGCCTGGATTCGCAAAACGACATAAGGCGAACCCATGAAACTCACTCTGGAAAGCCTCAAATCGGTCGGCGCTTTCACTGGCCGCCCGGTCGAGAAAGAAATCAAGTGGTCGCAGGGCGATGACGAGTTCACTGCAACGGTGTTCATCCGACCGCTGGGCTACCAGGCCGCGGTCAGCGATGTCACGGCGCTCAACGGCAAGCACGACAGCCTGGCAGGACGAATCGCTGCCAGCGTCTGCGATGAGAACGGCAATGCCGTGTTCACCGTTGGCGATATCACCGGGACGGCTGACCCCGAGCGCGGCGCCCTTGACGGCCGTCTCACCGTAGCGCTGCTCGCCGCCATCTTTGAGGTGAACAACCTGGGAAAGACGACGCCCTCACTGACGGAGAAGAGCTCTGGCACGAACTCGCGACCACGTTCGGCTGCACGATCGCGGAAGCCCAAGAGCGCCTGAGCCTTCGTGAATACAACCGCTGGGCAAAGTACCGGCGGGAACGCGGCTCTCTGAACGTGGGGGCTAGGATCGAGCGCAGCGTTGCACTCCTGACCACTATCTACGCGAATCGGATATCCAAAGATGGCGGCTTCAAGCTTGCCGACTTCTTGCCGCATGAGCGTGCGCGCGAGGTCAGTCTTGAGGAAGCGATGGAGGCATGGGTGTAACACTCCCGGAGATTATGAATGGCCAGTAATTCACTGGGTACGCTCACGCTTGATCTGATTGCGAAAATCGGTGCATTCACTGGCCCGCTAGACAAAGCGAGTCAGGATGCGAAAAAGCGAACGGCTGAGATCTCCAAGTCATTCGACAGTTTGGCAAAGGGCGTGGGTGCCGCGGTCGGCACCATCCCTGCGGCGCTCACCGCCCTTGTCATCCATTCCGCAAGCGTGGCGAAGGAAATCTCAAACCAAGCGGCGATGGCCGGCCTGGGCACGACGGAGTTTCAGAAGTACGCCGCTGGCGCTCAAAGCGTGGGTATCGAGCAGGACAAGCTGGCCGACATTTTCAAAGACACGAACGACAAGCTCGGGGATTTTGCGAATACGGGCGGCGGCGCTCTGAAGGATTTTTTCACTAACATCGCCCCGAAGGTTGGCCTGACGGCCGACAGCTTCAAAAAGCTCAACAGCAAAGACGCGCTGGCGCTGTACGTCACGAGTCTGGAGAAAGCGAACGTCAGCCAGCAGGAAATGACGTTCTACATGGAAGCGATCGCGAGCGATTCCACTGCGCTCGTGCCACTGCTACGCAACGGCGGCAAGGCGTTCGACGAACTGGGAGCCTCTGCCGAGGCGGCCGGCGTCGTCATGGACGAAGGCACCATCGCTGCGGCGAAACAATTCGGGATCGAGATTCAAGGGCTTGAGCAGTATCTGACCTCTGCCAAGACCATGCTCGCCGCCGAGTTTCTTCCGGTCATTGCTCAGTTTGCCAAAGACCTGAACTCATCGGCGAAACAGGCTGGCGGGTTGAAGGGCGTTGTAGGTGACCTCGGCGAAAAGCTGGTTGAATCCACGGCGTTCATCGCCAACGCAGGCGATGGCGTGGTTCGCGTGTTTGACGTGATCGCGAACACGCTGGTCGGCATGTTCGCCACGGCCGTAGGGCACACCGACAATCTGGCGGCGCAGGCCAACACCGCGCTCTCAGTCCTCACGTTTGGTGATACCTCAAAGGAGTTCAAGCAGAACGCGGCAGACTTTGCCAACAGCGCCCAGATTCAATTCGGAGTGGCTGCGCAGGCTGCCGGTAAGATTCACGAAAACCTTGACCGGCCGCTGGTTGGGGATCAGTTCAAGGAGTATGTGGCCAATGCCAAGAAGGCGGCCGCTGAACTCGCCAAGACGACTCCTTCCATCACGCCCGGCACTGGTTCGGGCGTGGACCCGGCAGCGATTGCGGCCGCCGCGGCGGCTGCGAAGAAAGCCGCTTCCGATGCCGCTGCGGCTGCGAAGAAGATTCAGGACTCGTTCGCAGATTCAGAAACGGATCTGCAGCGACAGATCGAGCTGATAAACACGTCTGTGGATGCAAGGAAAAATGCCACCGAGGTTTCGAAGCTGCAGTTCGAGATCGAATCCGGGAAGCTGGTCGGCATCAATGCCCAGCAGCAGAAACGACTGCTTGGGCTTGCTTCTGAGCTGGATGTGAAGAAACAGCTCAAGCAGGCGAACGAGGACGAGGCAAAGGCAGCAGCCTTCGCGGCCACGCTGAACGCCGCCAACCAGACCGCCAAATCCGGCTTTGATCAGGAGATCGCTGCCGTCGGCTTGGGTGACAAGGCGCGCGATCGCCTGAAGCAGGACCTGGCCATTCAGGAGGATTACAACCAGCAGATGGCGGATCTGCAGAAGCAATTGAACACCGGCGATATCAGCCAGGAAACTTTCACCAAGCAAACCGGGCAACTCAAAGACGCACTGGCCAAGCGCCTCGCGATCCAGCAGGACTATTACAAGGGGCTGGATGCGGCCCAGGCTGATTGGGTCAATGGGGCGACTGCCGCCTTGGCAAATTACCTGGACGGCGCGCAGGACATTTCCGAACAGACGCAGACCTTGTTCACCAGTGCCTTCAGCTCTATGGAGGATGCAGTCACGAATTTCGCCCTCACGGGCAAACTCTCGTTTGCTGACTTCGCTAAATCGGTATTGGCGGACATGGCCCGCATCGCTGCCCGGCAGGCTGCCAGCGGCCTACTGGCTGCCGGTGTTTCTGCAGTCGCCGGAATGTTCGCCGGCGGCGCCACGGCAGGCTCCTCCCAGTCAGATTACACGGGCGCTGCTTTCTCAAACTGGGCAAGCACTCAGGCCAAAGGCGGCGCTTGGGCTGATGGAGTACAGATGTTTGCCAAGGGCGGTGCGTTCACGAACGGGCTGGTTTCGTCGCCGACCACCTTCGGGATGGCGGGCGGGAATGTCGGGCTGATGGGCGAGGCCGGCCCGGAAGCGATTCTGCCCCTGTCGCGCACCTCCGACGGGTCGTTGGGCGTCAAGGCGATCGGCGGGGGCGATTCCGCGTCGTCCACTCAGGTGCTGATCCAGCAAACGATCGCTGTCCCTGAGTCCAGCGGCGGAGGTTCCGCTCAAGACATGCAGGCGGTCGGCCAGGCTTACGCGGACACCGCCAAGCGAGGTGCACAGCAGGCAATCGCCGAAGAGCTTCGGCCCGGCGGAGCAATCTGGAGAGTCATAAATGGCCGTTGAAACATTCACCTGGTGCCCGAAGATCGATGCCTCCAGCGCTCCGGAATATAGAACCCGGTCGTCAAAATTCGGCGACGGGTATGAGCAGGTCGCGGGCGACGGGATCAACAACCGCGTTGACAGCTGGTCGCTCACCTTTGTGGTCGGCGAAGCGACAGCGCTGGCCATCAAAGGCTTTCTGGACCGCCACGGCAATTTCAAGTCCTTCCTCTGGACGCCGCCACTTGGCGAGCTCAGCTTTTGGCGCGCGGCCGCCCCGGCCGTAAGTGCTAACGGCGCTGGGCTTTACACCCTGACCACCACTTTCACCCAGTCATTCATGCCTTAGGATTCATATGCCGCTGATCAAAGATATTCAGGTGCTTGAGCCTGGGAGTGAAGTGCTGCTGTTTGAATTGGATGGGTCGGATTACGGAGCGGATGTGTTGCGATTTCACGGTCACGCCATTCCGTATACGGCGGCTGAGCTTGTCGCTGCTGGTGCTGACGCCGATCAACTGCCCGCTAAGGCGATCTGGTGGCAGGGTCAGGAGTATGGCGCGTGGCCGATGCAGATCGATGGCATCGAGGCGACCGGTGATGGTACGGCGGTGCGCCCGACGCTTTCAGTGGGCAACGTCAATGGACGCATTACTGCGTTGTGCCTGGCGTTTGAAGACCTGCTGGAGTTTAAGCTGACGATGCGCCACACACTGGGCACGTATCTCGATGCGCAGAACTTTCCCGGCGGCAACCCCGCCGCGGATCCTACGCAGGAGACCATTGAGGTCTGGTACCTGGACCAAAAGACGTCTGAAAACGGCTCAGGCGTGTCATGGGAACTCGCAAGTCCTGGCGATGTTGGTGGTGAATCTATCGGCCGGCAGATGACGACGCTGTGCCACTGGTGCCTAACTGGCGGGTACCGCGGACCCAACTGCAATTACACCGGGCCATACCGGGACAAGGACGGCAATATTACAGACGACCCGGAGAAGGACGTTTGTGACGCTACGCTGGCGCGGGGGTGCGTGCCAAGGTTCGGCGATGGGAACGCGCTACCGTTTGGTGGCTTTCCGGCCGTTTCTCTGATCGCCAGGAGCTGACCATGTTGAAATACATTCTGAAGGCCGTAGCGGCCCACGCTGCCGCCCAGTACCCGAGGGAGTGTTGCGGGTTGCTGATCAGCATCGGTCGAAAGCAGCAGTACATCCCGTGCGCAAACACTGCCGCCGATCCCAACGAAGAATTCCTGATCGCCCCGGAGGATTATGCCGCCGCCGAGGACCTGGGCGAGGTAATCGGCATCGTCCACTCCCACCCGGACGCCACGAGCAGGCCGTCTCCACGCGATTTGGCGATGTGTGAGGCGACGCAACTGCCGTGGCACATCCTCAGTTGGCCCGAGAGCGACCTGCGAACTATTGTTCCCACCGGCAAGACGCCGCTGTTGGGCCGACCGTTCGTGCATGGCGCTTGGGACTGCTGGCAGGTCTGTGCTGACTGGTACAAGCGCGCATGGGGTCTGGATTTCGAACCTTTCAAGCGTGAGGACGGGTGGTGGGAGCAGGCTGAGAGTCCAAGCCTTTACGAGCTGGCATACGAGGCTGCCGGATTTGAGCGTGTTGGCACTCCGCAGCGCGGCGACATGATTGTGATGGAGGTTGGGCGCACCAAGCACCCGAACCATGCCGGCATATACCTTGGATCAGATCCGAATCTGCCGAACGAAACGACAGCCGTGCACGGCGCTGGACCGTTCCTCCTCCATCACCTGTACGGCAGGCCATCCGAGATCATCATCTTCGGGGGGCCTTGGCATGACCGCACGCGGCTGATACTTCGCCATCGCGATGCGCGGTGATACCCTCAGACCTTTCTTCCTGAGGGGCCATCATGCGAATTTTAGTTGGAGCTTTTGCAGTTGCTCTGCTGTCGGGATGCTCGACCCCATCCGACCTGATGTCGTCACCGCCAAATTTGTCCATCGCGACTTCAAAACCCGCCAAGTCTTATGCCTTGTGCGTCTTTCCTCAGTGGCAGGAGCATAGCTCGACGGCCGTGATGAGCGAGACGGCGAACGGGTACCGAATCGTCAATGGATTTGGGCAACAAACGGACGATTTGCTCGACGTCACAAACACGCCTACGGGCGCTGTCGCAAGGCTTTACCAGCGCATGGCATGGTCTCAGCTCGGCAGATCATCCCTCAGGGATTCGATGCAAAAGTGCCGATGACAAGAGGCCGCCTTTAAGGCGGCCTTTCTTTTACGAGGTAGAAATGAAGGCATCTAACTTGCTGGCACCAGGCTTGGTAAACATCAAGCTTTCCGGCTCATTGGCGGCGAAATTTGGAAGGAACCACCCCAAGCAGATCGATTCTGGTAACACCCGTGAAGTGCTAAAAGCGCTGAGCTGCACCCTGGAAGGGTTCGACCGAGAGGTGAAAAGGTTGGACTCGATGGGAATGCGATTTGCGGTGTTCCGTAATGGCAGAAATGTCGGAGAGTCTGCTTTCGAGCTCGGCGGCACCAGGGAGATAAGGATCGTCCCTGTAGTTGGCGGTAGCAAGCGAGGAGGGGTGCTGCAAACGGTGCTGGGTGTGGTGTTACTGGTTATCTCGTATGTGTTTCCTTTTACGGCACCATACCTTGCCCCGGCAGGTATCGGACTCATTGCAGGAGGAGTCATTCAGATGTTGAGCCCGCAGGCTTCCGGGCTGAAACAGAGCGCTTCGCAAGACAACTTGCCGTCCTATGCCTTCGGCAGCGCCAAGAACACCACCGCCAGTGGGAACCCTGTACCGATCTGCATCGGCGAGCGCCGGTGGGGTGGCGCGATAATCTCTGCGTCGATTCTTGCTGAAGACAAAACCTGATTCTGAACTGAAACACCTGGCCGCCGATTGGCGGTTTTTTTATGCCTGGAGAAAAGCATGGGCGCAGCTGAACAAGTCGACATCCGTGGCGCCAAAGGCGGCAGCAGCACTCCAAAGACGCCAACCGAGGCAACGGACAGCCTGCGTTCCACAAACTTGGCGAAAATCCTGATCGCGGTAGGTGAGGGCGAGTTTGAAGGCGTCCCGACGGCGGCCGACATCTACCTGGACAACACACCTATCAGCGATGCGAGTGGCAACGTCAATTTTCCCAATGTGAAGTGGGAGTGGCGCTCCGGCTCCGTTGAGCAGGACTACATCCCTGGTATTCCGTCAGTTGAGAACGAGACAACCGTCAACGTTGAGCTGCGCAGCGATAGCACCTGGGTCCGCTCAATTACCAATACTCAGCTGTCCGCTGTGCGCGTCCGCCTCGCGTGGCCTGCGCTTCAGCGACAGGACAGTGAGGGGAATGTTGGCGGGTACAGAATTGAGTACGCCGTCGACCTGGCTACGGATGGCGGTGCCTACCAGCAAGTTTTGGCCGAGGCGGTGGACGGCAAGACCACCACCCGGTATGAGCGTTCTCGCCGGATCGATCTGCCCGCCGCCAGTTCAGGTTGGCAGATTCGCGTCCGCCGACTGACTCCGAATCAGAACACCAACCGGATCGCTGACACAATGATCTTGGCCGGCCTGACCGATGTTATCGACGAAAAGCTCCGGTACCCGAATACGGCGCTGTTATTCATCGAGTTCGATGCCGAGCAGTTCAGCAACATTCCGGCGGTGACAATCAAGTGCAAAGGGCGGAAATGGCAGGTTCCGAGCAACTACGATCCCGTCGCGCGCACCTACAGCGGCGTCTGGGATGGGACATTTAAGCAAGCCTGGACTAACAATCCTGCGTGGGTGACGTACGGCATCTGCACTGCCGACCGCTTTGGTCTCGGCAAGCGCATCAAGCCGTTCATGGTCGACAAGTGGGAGCTGTACCGAATCGCTCAGTACTGCGACCAGCTCGTGCCGGATGGTGTGGGCGGCCAGGAGCCGAGATTCCTTTGCGACATGAATCTGCAAGGGAAGCCGGACGCATGGACGCTGTTGCGCGATATCTCTGCCATTTACCGAGGCATGACCTACTGGGCTCAAGGCCAGCTTGTAATGCAGGCGGATATGCCCCGCGCGCAGGATTTCGACTACGTCTTTACCCGCGCCAATGTCATTGATGGGGAGCTGAACTACGGCAGCGCTTCGGCGAAAACACGCTACACGCGCGCGATCGTCAGCTACGACAACCCGGCTAACAACTACGACACCGACGTGACTGCCTACTCCGATTTGGCGCTGCAGCGTCGTTTTGACGATAGACCTACTGAGATCAGTGCTATCGGCTGCACGCGCGCGTCTGAAGCCCAGCGTCGTGGCAAATGGGTGGTAATGAGCAACAACCAGGACAGGACTGTCACGTTCAAGACTGGCATGGAAGGCGCTATCCCCTTGCCCGGCTACATCATCCCGATCGCGGATTCACTGCTGGCTGGGCGCGAGATCGGCGGGCGTATCTCTGCCGCCTCTGGCCGTGTGGTGACACTGGACCGTGATACCTCGGCTAAGGCCGGCGACCGCTTGATTATCAACCTGCCGAGCGGCCATGCGGAGGGCCGCACTGTCCAGTCGGTGAACGGTCGGGACATCACTGTCACCACCTCATATAGCCAAGCCCCGGACGCGCAGCTTCAATGGGCGCTCGACGCCGACGACCTGGCCATCCCGCTGCTTCGAGTGTTGAGCACTAAGCGCACCACCGAAGGCGACTATGAAATCTCAGCCCTACAGTACGAGCCGAGCAAATTCGCTTACATCGATACCGGCGCGCGTCTGGAAGAGCGCCCTATCAGCGTCATCCCAATCACCGTAGTGCCGGCGCCCGCGAGCGTCACGCTGACGTCGCACTCCGCGATCGATCAGGGTATCGCTATCACCACGATGACCATCACCTGGCCGGTCGTGAATGGCGCGGTCGCGTATGACGTGGAGTGGCGCAAGGACAACGGCAACTGGATCAGGGTGCAGCGCACCGGAACCACCAGCGTTGACATCACTGGCATCTACTCGGGCGCCTATCTGGCCCGCGTTCGCGCCGTGAGCGCCTTCGACATCACTTCGATCTGGCGGAGCTCGCAGCAGACGCAGCTGAATGGCAAGGAAGGGTTGCCGCCGGCAGTGACATCGCTGACAACCGAGAGCCTCGTCTTCGGCATCGGCCTGAAATGGACCTTCCCACTAGGAGCAGAAGACACCCAGCGTACCGAGCTCTGGTATGGCGAAGCTCCAGACCTTACCAAAGCAACGAAGCTGGCCGATCTGGCGTACCCGCAGTCCGACTACACCATGCAGGGGCTGCGCGCGGGCCAGGCGTTTTTCTTCTGGGCGCGTCTTGTCGATCGATCCGGCAACATCGGGCCGTGGTACCCGGGTGAAGGCACCGGTGTCATCGGTGAGGCCAGCGCTGACGCCGGCGACATCCTCGAGTACATCACCGGCAAGATCACCGAAACTCAGCTAGGTAAAGACCTGCTTTCGGAGATCGGCAAGATTGGCGGCGAAGGGCCTGGCTCTGTCAACGAGCGAGTGGACCAGGTTCGTGATGAGCTGCAGCAAGCCAGTGATGGCCTGGGCCAACGCATCACTGAGGTGAACAACACCGTCACCGACGTCAAAAACGAGCTGCAGCAGCAGATCGATCATATCGGGGATCTGGCCGACTCGATGCCATACAAGCCGGCCGACACATACACCGCCGGGCAAGGCGTGTTGGGCGATGACGGGATCATCTATCAGGCCACGCAGAACGTTCCGATCAACACGCCGCCGCCGAACACCGCGTACTGGCTGAACGTCGGCCAGGCAGTGCAGACAGCGAACGGCCTCGCCGCGCGCGTTAACACCGCCGAAACCAAGATCACCAGCATCGAGGGCGTGAACACTTCGCAGGCCAGTCAGATCAGCGGACTGCAGACGTCGCTGACCGGCAAGGCCGACTCGTCCGTTGTAAGCAGTCTGTCCAGCCGAGTCACGACCGCTGAAAACAGCATCAGCAGCCAAGGAACGGCCATTACGGGCCTGCAGAACTCGGTCGCTGGGAAAGCCGACGCCTCGACCGTGCAGGCGCTGAGCAACAAGGTCACGCAGCAAGGCACCGACCTGACTGCAGCCGGCAACGCCATCACGACGATCAGCGTCAACCTCGGTAATGCTGGCGGCGAGAACTTGATCTACAACCCGTCGTTTGACGAACCGTGGCCGACAAGCCCCTCGGCGATCGCCAACGAGTGGACCGCTACAGGCAGCGCGACAGGCATCGTTAACACCCTGGTCGCTTCTACATTGGACCCAGCCGGCAAGGCACAACGACACGACGCGAGTTGGGCATCATCTACCAGCTTCATCGATCTGGTTCCAAGCGTCGGGAAATACCCAGCTATTTCGGCGGGTCAGGTCATCGTAATGTCCGCCTATTTCCGAGGTACGGCGGGTTTGGTGGCCCAGCTCTACTTCCAGTTTTTCAATGCTTCCAACGGTCTGATCTCCACCGACGGGGCGAATAGCATTATCGCCACCACCGATTGGCAGCGGATCTCCCGGGTAAGCGTTCCGGCTCCGGCCGGAACCGTTGCAGTGCGCCTGCTTTTCCGCAGCCGTGGTCCTAACACTGGCTCGCTGACAGGATTCATGGAATGGGACAGGGCGCAGTGTGAAATTGGTACCGCTGTCACCGGTTGGAGAGATAATACCAGCGTGTCTGACGCGGCCATCGCTGCTGCCGCTGTGGCCACTACCGCTCTAAGTGGGCGCGTGACCCAGACGGAAACCACTCTGACCAGCGTCAGCGGGCAACTGACGACGTTAAGCAACAACATCGGCAACTCCGGCGGCGATAACCTCCTGCCCAACAGCTCCTTTGAGCAGACGTCCCCTATCGACGCGACCCGGCCTCAATATTGGCGCGGCGACATGGGCGACGGCGCACTGCCCGTGTTCACTTGGGTTGATTCGCCTCTCCCATCCAGCTCCAAAGCACTCCGGGTGTCGAAGCCTTCACTGATCAGCGGCGGTTATATCGGCCCCACCTTCGCTCCCGAAGACGGGCCGCGGCCGAAGGTCGTCCCAGGCAACAGCTACACGCTCAGTGCTTACGCCCGGCTTTCCGGTCCCGGCGCGCGCTTCTCGATGTATATGGTGTTCGTCAATGCTTCCGGGAGCCCTGTAACCGCGCCGCAACTCCCCGAGGTCGCAGTTGGCACGTCGTTCACCCGCCTGAGCATGACTGCGATCGCTCCGGCTGGCGCGGTCGCCCTTCAGATCTACCCGGGTCGGCTGTTCAACCGTTCAGGCGCTGCCGCGACTGATATGTGGATGGAGGTTGATAACGTCCAGCTCCAAGAAGGGGCAATCGTCACAGCCTACTCGGCGTCTATTGAAGGTGTTGCAACGCAGGTCGCCGCAAGCTCGACGGCTATCGCTTCGCTGCAGTCGACGGTGACCCTGCAAGGCCAGTCGCTGACGTCTCAAAGTTCTGACATCACGACTTTAAAGAACAGCATCGGCACCGCGTCCCCATTCGTGGCTGGGTACGCCTGGGAATTCACGAACAACAACCGTAACTGGATCCCGCAGCAAGCGGGGGCGACCTTCACGCCAAGCGCCCTTTACTCGACCCTTTCAGGTTATTCGACGCTGCAAGCGACAAGCTCGTTTGGCAATTTGAACGGTGCTCAAAACCCTTATGTACGGATCCGGTTCCGCCGCAAAAATACCACCCGCATCACTGGGTCTATGTACTGGGCGAACGAGGACGGCGGTTTAGCAGAAGCCAGGAGGGCGAACTTCTCTATCACCGGTAGCGAAGACTGGCAGGATGTTGAGATCGATATGGCTGGCCAGCCTCAGTGGGTCGGCAAGACCGGGATCTATGCCATCCGCATCGACCTGTCCAACAACACTGACACTGCGGCGATCATCGACATCGCCTACATCGCTGTCGGGCGGCGTTCGGCCGCTGCGTCGGCCCAGGCCGTGGACGCACTGACCAGTCGAGTGACTGCCGCAGAAGGCGTCGTAACGAGCATCGCCACGCGAACCACCAACCTCGAATCGTCGGTCAATAACACCGTCAACGGCCTTGCAACGAAAGCCAGCGCCGCTGCATTGGACAGCCTGACCACCCGGGTCTCGACAGTTGAAGGTACGACCACTAGCAGCGCATCGCGCATCACGTCCCTGGAGAGCAGTGTTGGCGCCACGAACGACAAGCTGCTGGCCAACATGGACACGGCGGCAAACGCACTGTGGAACTTCGACGCCAGCCTCGAAGGCTGGCAATTTAACGGGGCCAACTTCGCGTGGGTCGCGCCGAGCTACGCGCGCATCGCTGGTATCAACAACAACCCGTACATGTTCTCGCCTGCTCTGGCGATCAATGGCGGGATCTACGACAAAGTGCGTATGAGGGTCAAGCGCACCGGGGGCAGCCCATCCAGCTGGAACGGCAACTGCTACTACGCCACCACGCAGCACGGCACAGACGGCACCAAGGGCCGCAAGCAGATCGCCAACCCGAACCTGGCTATCGGCCAGACGGCTACCCTGGAATGGGACATGGCAGCTCTGACCGTGGGCGGCAACGACTGGATTTCAAGCACGATAACTCTGATCCGTCTCGATCTGGGGGCCACTTCCACCGACGTGTTCGACATCGAGTGGATCGCCATCGGCCGGGTTGCCCCCGCCGCATCGGCTCAAGCCATGTCGGCACTGACCACGACGGTCACCCAGCAAGGCAATACGCTGACTTCACAAGCTGGCGCGATCACGAACCTGAATTCCGTAGTCGGTAATCAGAGCGCGGCCCTGCAAACCTACGGTCAGGCCATCGCGGACACGAACGGCAACATCAACGCTTCGTACTCCGTAAAGTTGATGACCAACAGTAACGGTCAGAAGGTTGTTGCGGGTTTCGGTTTAGGTTTAGGCAATGAAAGTGGTGTGACCCAGTCGCAATTCATCGTCAGTGCGGATCGGTTCGCTGTATTGAACTCCACACTCAATGGCGGCGCTGTATTCTCACCATTCGCGGTCGAGGGCGGCCAGGTAATCATTGCCGATGCGGTGATAGGGAACGGTAAGATTACTACCGCTAAAATCGCAGACGCTGCCATTACCAACGCCAAGATTGGGGACGCGCAAATAACGTCAGCGAAGATCGGCGTGGCTGAGATAGACACTCTGCGCATTCGAGGCAACTCGGTAACAGTGCCGACTAGCACCCAAAACAACTCGACCACGGCAGGGCAGGGAGTTAATGCGTGGCAGGCAATTGTGGCTGTTGCGGTCGTTATGGATCAGGCGGGCTACATCCAGGCAAACTTCGGATGTACTCAGTTTTTCGGTAACGGTGTGAAACTCTATTCCTTCCGGATGCTGATCAATGGTCAGATAATGTCTGACTTTGGAGGCACGTGGAGCTGGATCAATGGGTTCCCCAATGTGTCCGCATCTATTGCTGTCGGCCCCGGAACATTTGTAATTCAGGTTGATTGGTTCGGGGAGGCCAGCGTGCAGATTTCAAATAAGAACCTGTTTGCGATGGGGACTAAGCGATGATGATGGCTAATAAGACCTTTGCAGCGTTCGACGATAAAGGTGAAATAGTATTCTCAGCATATTGCGCAGAAGAGGTAGCTGCGCTCAACATGCAGATCAATGGCTTCAGCCAATACGTCGAAGTTTCTTACGCTGTACGTGGGGATACCGACTACATCCTTGATGGTGAGGCAGTTCCTCGTCCTAGTATGGGCTCCACCGCAAACGGAAATACCCTCAGCGGTGTGCTTGAAGGCTCAACATTGTTGATCGAGGGCCAGAGCTACACCGCTGACGGCACGGATGTTGAGCTGGAATTCACCCTGCCGGGAGCCCACACTGTAAAGGTGAGCCTGTGGCCTTATCTCGACCAGGAGTTTGTAATTGAAAATTCAGCACAACAGTGATTACGCCCTGCGCCGGGAAGCCGAATATCCTTCGGTTGCGGATCAGTTGGATATGTTGTGGCATGCGATGGATAAAGGAACGGCAGAAAAAATTGAACCGTTCTATTCTTCCATCAAGACAGTTAAAGAAAACTATCCAAAACTCCCAACCCAACCAATAACCTAAATATTCTGGAGTACCAAATGCCATTTATCATCATCAATAGCAGCAACGCTTTCGATCCGAACAACCAAGCCGAATATGCAACCGCTGACGAAGCTGACGCAAAGGCCCGGGAGATTTTGCAAGCCTTCCCCCAGTCCCTAGTCCGGACTGCCCAGCTCATCAACACCTACTCCGCGAAAGTCACCGTCACGTCCAAGGCTGTGCCCGAGACGCCGGAAGCGCCGGACCCTTCCGCCTAGGCCTGACCAGCCACCGCCCAATGCCCGCCATGTGCGGGCTTTTTTACGCCTGGAGAAAAGTGATGACAGTGACTGAAAAAGATCGTGACGTACTCGCGCGCACGCTGTGGGGCGAGGCGCGCGGGGAAGGGCTGGCGGGGATGGTGGCCGTGGCCTGGACGATCCGCAACCGCGTGGACGACGGCAAGGATAAATCGTGGTGGGGCGAGGGTTACGCCGGCGTCTGCCAGAAGCCGTACCAGTTCAGTTGTTGGAACCTGAGCGACCCGAACTATCAGTTTCTGAGCGGCGCGCGCGCGATCCCTTTCCGCGAGCTGGCGCAGTGTCGCATCGCTGCTGACCAGGTGATCGACGGCAAGGTGCCGGATCCCACCGGTGGGGCGACTCACTATTACGCGACCACCATGCCCAAGGCGCCGGACTGGGCGGCGAAGGCAAGGCGGACGCTGAAGCTAGGCAACCACATTTTCTTCCGCAACGTACCTTAATTCCGCCGCTCACCAGGGTGCCCTCGGTACCGATCCAAATTAGGAGATGATGATGCAATCTCAACAATATATTGCCCCGGCGAGCCTGGCGCCGGTAACGCTTGCCGTCAAAGCGAACGGCGGAAGCGTGAAGGTGGAAAAGCAGGTGGGAACCGACTGGGTCGTATCTGATGTGTTCGCGCAGGACGGCGCCTGGCGTCTCGATCTTGGGTATTCGCAAACACGCTTTACGCCAGTTAGCGGCGCGGTATTCGAGATCTCGTCGTGAGTCTGCTCATCAGCACTGCGGTGCGTCGCCGCCGCATCCGTCGCGGTTTGGGCTTGCTAGGTGACAGTTTCAGCGCGAACTGCCACACGGTCGACCCCAAAGCGTACAGCACCGAAGCTTACGGCTACGCTGGCGCGATCGCGGCCAAGACCGGTCTGTTCCCGAACTACTTGGACAATCAGGGAAAGGTTGGCGACCACACTGGGCAGTTTATGGCGCGGCTTCCGGCTTGTCTGACTTCTGCCACTGCCGATTTGTGGATGCTGCTATCGCGCACCAACGACAGCACGACGCCAGGCATGACGCTGGCTGACAGCAAGGCCAACGTGATGAAGGCGATCACCGCATTCCAGAACACGCCCGGCAAGTACCTGATCGTCGGGACCGGCACGCCGCGATTCGGCACCAAGGCGCTGTCCGGCCAGGCGCTGACGGACGCGATCGCCTACAAGGATTGGGTGTTGAATTATGTCAGTCAGTTCGTGCCGGTGGTCAACGTCTGGGATGGGTTCACCGAGGACATGACGGTGGAGGGTCTGCACCCGAACCTGATCGGTGCAGACTTCATCCAGTCGCGGTGCGTGCCAGTGATCAATGCCAACTTCGAATTCTTCGGCGTGCCATTGCCTACGGATGCCGCCGATCTGTACTCGGCAATTCGCCCATTCGGCTGTCTCAACGCCAACCCTCTGATGATCGGCGTGGGCGGTACGCTGCCAGCCGGCGTCAATGCGGTGGCCGGTTCGGTGCTGGCGGACAACTACAAGGCGGCCGGCTCTGGCCTGGCTGGCGTCACCACTCGCTGGTACAAAGAGCAAGGCCAATACGGCGAGGTGCAATGCATTGAACTGAACGGCAGCATGACAGCCGCAGGCGGCTATATTTACCTGCAGCCGAACGCCAACGTCACGCTCGACAGCTTGCTGGCTGGTGACCTGGTCGAGATGGTATCGGCAGTTGAAATCGCCGGGACATCGCGCGCGATACTTGGCTGGGAGGCCGAGCTGATCTTCACGAAGCCGGTGAACGGCGCCTCAACGGCGATCTACTACCGCTCGATGGACAAGTACCAGGAGCCTTTCACCTTGCCAGCTGTGTTCGCGGGAGCTCTTGAGACCCAGCGAGCCACGGTCGACAAATCGGAGACACTGGTGACCGCCCGGATGGGGTTGTATCTGGCGACCGGCGTCAATCTGGAGGGTGTTCGTGTGAAAGCTGGCCAGTTCGGAATCAGGAAGGTGTAGGGGGTTTGTACTCTATCCGGTGAGTCGAATGCGCGGAACAGATCCCGGCAGCAGGAGCCCGCCAGAGGAGGTAGGCGGGCCTGGCGGGCTAGGCCTCGTACTGCTGAAGCCCCTTTGAGAATAGACAAGGGGTCGGGAAAAGCCAGGTTCGGATATCACCAAGCTCGCTGGAGCGGATTGCTACTGACCGAGCGTCGGCGGCATGGTGCCGAACCGTACCGCGGCGCCCCACACAATTACGCGACCGCAGTGCCGAAGCGGGACTGAAGCGCCAAGGCTAAGCGGATGCTGGGTCTAGGTGATACATTTTCTTCTGCGATGTGCCCTGACCCCCTCCTGGTATCGAATACCCGGCCATCGGCAATGGCGGAGAGGCAGGGACAGATTGGTGTGTAGCTTTACGTTCTCTATGGCTTAGGCGAAGAGGTCAACGCAAACTGACTTAAGCAGATCTGCTCAGATTGAATCTGCTATGCCGAGTTCGGGGCGACTCTTTGTACCTCGAGCCATCGGGCGTAAAGTTGAAAGGTATTTCAAGTTCAGCGCCCGTCAGCCGCTATGCTCCTCATAGAACGGAATTTCTGATCCCTTTTGACCTATGAATGAGTACTCTATATGTCTTGGCTGAGAAAGCTGAAGTTGAAGTCCAAGCTGCTAATTGCATTTGGTTTGTGCGCGTTGATCACCCTTGTCGTGGCCGCGCTTGGCCAGTCCGGCATCGCGACTATCTATGGCCAGCTGGAAGATACCGTAACCAACAATCTGTTCTCGATCCAAAAAACTGATGCGATCAAAGGAAACGCCATTGCCACCAACCGTGACTTCTTCAAAGCCATCGTATTGTCTGCTTCGAATGCTGGCGCCGATGATATCAATGCCGTTCTCCAGTCATATCATGAGAATCAGTCCGAAGCTCAAAGCGCATTCCAAATCTACCGCGCCACACCCTTGCAGGCCGACGAAAAAGCAGCGGGCGACGATTTTGAACGCGACTGGCCTGCATACATCTCGGCGGTTGATACCGGCCTTGCTGCACTGAAAAATGGCGATATTGACCAGGCTAGAAAAATTGCCGCATTAAGCGTGACGCCCGCTTACCTAAAAGTCGTATCCGAAATCAAGATTATGGTCGAATCTAACACTCGGCAAGCCGGGGAGGTGATGCAGGCCGGTCAGAGCACCAGCAGTCAAGTGACCTGGGTTCTGATTATTGGTTGTCTCATCGCCATGGTCTGCGCAGGTGCGCTTGGAGTTATTGTCACTGGCATGATAACCAGACCAATCCATCTATCGGTGCAAGGGGCTGCGCGAGTCGCTAAGGGCGATCTGACACAGGCCATAGAAGTTCGAGGCACCGATGAAACGGGCCAACTTCTTCAGTCCCTTTCCAATATGCAGAGCAATCTCAAGGGTACCGTGCAGCAAATTGCAGATGCCTCAAACCAGTTGGCTTCAGCAGCCGAAGAGTTAACTGCCGTTACAGAGGACAGCACTCGTGGACTGGTTCGGCAAAACGATGAAATTCAACAAGCGGCCACTGCAGTTAACGAAATGACGGCTGCGGTGGAAGAAGTGGCACGTAACGCTGTCAGCACATCTCAAATCTCCACTCAAACCGCTGAAGACGCGTCGAAAGGCCAGAAACAGGTGCAGCAGGCTGTGACGGCCATCAATACCGTGACTGAGGAAATTACTGACTCGACGCAGCGGGTAGAAGCGCTGGCCGGACAGATCCACGAAATTACAAAGGTTCTGGACGTCATTCGGGGCATTGCTGAGCAGACAAACCTCCTCGCGCTCAACGCGGCAATTGAGGCAGCGCGCGCGGGCGAGCAAGGTCGTGGTTTCGCAGTAGTGGCCGATGAAGTTCGTGCCTTGGCACACCGCACCCAGACCTCGACTGGCGAGATTGAAGCCATGATCAGCCGGGTTCGTAGCGGCGCCGACGATGCAGTGCAGGCTATGGGGAAAAGCCAAAATCTCGTGAGAAGTACTCAGCAGCTGGCGACTGAGGCCGGCTTGGCTTTGGAAAGGATTAACCAGGGCGTCAGCCAGATCAATGAACGAAACCTCGTGATAGCCAGCGCGGCAGAGGAGCAAGCCCAAGTAGCGCGCGAGGTTGACCGAAATCTCGTAAACATTCAGGACCTTTCCACTCAAACGGCGGCAGGCGCCAATCAAACGAGCGCTTCGAGTCAGGAGCTGTCGAGGCTGGCAATTTCGTTCAACACGTTGGTGGCACAATTCCGACTTTAACTCAGCTCCCAACAGCTCCATGATTTTCCAGCTGTAAAGTCGGCACGTCCTGCTGATGAATGCTTGCGCTCTTGGAGTAGGATTAGGCGGGTCCGAGCTACGTAGCTAGTTCGGTTTTCCAGCGGGCTTGGCGGTGACTAATATCATCGCCCTCGCCGTTGTTTAGGTTCGCTATCCCAAGGCTCCAAGAGCAAGCCCCGGATTGCTTGTCCTTCGATGTATGGCCTAAAATCGAGCGAAACGGCGATCAGCTGGCGACCGGGCCGGAGTTTGAGTCTCGGGTCGCGCCTGACTCTCTGGCGGATCTGTCAAATTTGGGATTGGGACAGTTTGAACTTTCGTCAACTGCTGATTTAGGGGACGTTGACTGGCAGTAATCCTGAGACGGTATGAGCGCCTTCGAACTCAACCGGCAGAGAGGAGCTGTATGGCGTACCGCTTGCTTAATTCGTCATCTGATCCGCTCCGCGTTATACGCGCGTTGCGGTTGGGCCACGATCTTCAATGGGGGCTGGAGTCTGGCCTCGAGCGTATTTGGAACGCGGAAACCGTCGCCGGTCTGAGCCATGCTCATGGCCGCGCGCTTGGTCTCGGCGTAGGGCTCGGGCTGGTGAAAGCCGTCACCCCGCAGCAGTTCAATATATTGGCTGAGGCTTACACTCGAGCTTTCGAAGAGCGCCTCGCAGTATTGACCGGGCAACCCCCGCCTTCATCCATCTCCAGTTCGACCGAAAAAAAGCGCTCGGCCAGCTAGCGGCCCCTTACCTGATGCCTAGAGACGTTCAATTCGCCTTCGGTCGAATTGATTATCTCGACATGAGTCATCGCAGATCGTTGTAGCGCCCGATCGGCGAAGGGTGATATCCATTGATGACCAACTGCTCTGGGACAAGCTCCTTGAGGTAAGGGTTCATCGGCTCGTAGATCGAGCAGCGTCCGCAATGAGGTCACCTGTCGCAAATTGGCTTACACAGTGTTGACCGCATTCGTCCCGCTTAGTTAACTGTACGCATATACAGTGTCACTAAGCGAAGCATTCCCATGTACGTCCTTATTACTCCGCGCCGCCAAATGGGCGTCGCCATATCGAAAGACCAGCTCAGCAAGCTCCCGCCCTTCAAAGGCGACGTGCAGATCGTTGAGTCTCAATGCTCCGCCCTCGGCCGCATTACCCGAGAAGCCTTCATTTTGAACTGCGTCGGGCACGCGCGGGATGCTTTGCCAAGGCTTATCGATGCCAGCGTGACGAGCATGGGTACCCAGGGCCTGATTATTTCCGGCATCGAGCAGATCGAAGAGGCGTTCTACTTCCAGTCGTGGTGGTGCCGCTTTGAATGACTATATATCCCTAGACCACCTGGATATCTCACTGGACCAGCTCCTGAACATCCGCGCGCCGGGCACTTACCTGGTGAAGGTTGAGGGCGAGAGTATGGAGGGGGCTGGCATCTTTTGTGGTGATCTGCTGATAGTCGACAAGGGGATCGATGCCAAGGCCGGGCAGGTCATCATCGGCGTGGTCAACCAACAACCGCTGGTCAAGTACCTCGCCTTTGTGGGTTGCCACGTGGTGCTGCGCTCCGCGAACCGGAAATACCACGACCGCTTCATCATGGAAGGGGACGACTTCGATATCTGGGGCGTGGTTACTCACAGCATCCGTGATCACGCGAGGAATTGAACATGAGCCTTCAGGCACGCGGAAGTGAAGTTCGGCACGACTTGGTCGATATCGCGGCGCGGCTACAGATCGCCCGTGACCACTGGTCAGTCCACGCCGAAGCATTACACCGGATAGGCCTCATCAATGAGGAGGAGTTGCGGGAGATGTTGTTGTACGCCGACGCCGCGTACGGCCATGTTTTGGAGGAGTGATTAGCAATCGTTGGCAGAACGCCAGGGAGGGGTGTAGCTCCCGCTGTGACGCAACAGCGGGATTATGGCTCTCGTCCCACTTTTTGTACCGCCTGTTGCGTTGGAGCGGGTAAAGGAGGGTTGATCCGGGTAAGCAAACCCCCGGAATCACTGCCCTAGTCTACTGGGATCAACGCATTCGGAATTATGTCGCAATCCACTCCGGTTGCCCGAATTATAGGCCTGCAGCCGGTACCAGGAATGAACTTCTGCTCACGCTGGACTCGATGCGGCTCTGTGGCGTTCTGGCTACACTGCGTCTAAATCTTCTCCACCCAAGGGAGTGAAGCGTGTGAAGAATTTGGTCTACCGTTTTCGAAGCTTAGAGCGTCTAGTAGGAACAGGCGACCATCCAGGTGAGCTTGAAAAGCTGGAGATTTTCTTTTCGGCGCCATCGCAGCTGAACGATCCACTGGAAGGTTACAAAGATATTTTCTGGGCTGGAGATTCAATCGTTTGGCAGAACCTTTTTAAACACTACATAACGTGTCTGGTGCAGCATTGTTTTGTGCACTTAATATCCATCGGCAGCGATCAGCCTGGTGATTGCAAGGTGCTTATCCGTAACCATTGCGATGCTCTACCTCCAGGCGTATCTAATTTGATAGAAGCGGTTCAGATTAAGGGTCTGAGTTATAAGGAGGTGCTAGGATATCTAAATACTCTCGCTGACTTCCGCGAGGTTCGTCTTCAGGCATTGATATTCCATTTCAAGGTGCTTCATCGAATTGCTCTGCACACTACTTTTTCAGAGATGGAATCAAGGGGGCTGCTGCCATTTTCGACCAGAGATATTGTTGACAGTCTTTCAAAAGATCTCCAAACATGTGAGGAAACAGCAAAAGGCTATCTCGCAGATCCAATGTACGAATTCGATGAGGCAATATACGAAAAAGCCGACGGACATATGTTGGCTGCAAAGCTAGAGCATGCCTCAGACAAACTACATGAAAACTGGTTTTTCTTGATGGCTGAGTTTCCAGAAGCTTTCTGCAAGTCTCTTGAGGATTTAACCCACCCCAAGTGGTATACCGCATGCTTCATGGACGATTGCACCAACTCCTCAGTTTGGGGTTCCTACGGAGCAAATCACACCGGCATATGCTTAGTTTATGATGCTCCGCTATCTGAGAACGGTAAGCCCACTTTAAAGGTTAGAGTTCCTGTGGGGGAAGGTAGCGGTGGCATGATAAGAGATATCGTGCCCCTTGAATTGCACAAGGTGGACTACGAAAGACAGTTTGCAAAAATAGATTTCTTCAACTCCT
Source organism: Pseudomonas sp. CFBP 8772 (assembly GCF_014841665.1). NCBI lineage: Bacteria > Pseudomonadati > Pseudomonadota > Gammaproteobacteria > Pseudomonadales > Pseudomonadaceae > Pseudomonas > Pseudomonas sp. CFBP 8772. Next base: position 117,470 of record NZ_JACYUI010000003.1, read on the forward strand.
TGGGGAGCTTGCCTGTTCCGACGCTGAATAAATTCTGGTATACGGATGGCAAAGGCAATAGAAGTCAGTGTGCTGTGCATTTAGGTAGCGACGAATGGCGTCGGGATTACTGGCAGAGCGTGATCGATACAAACACTACAAAGCTAAAAGACTGGAGCTTTGAACGTGAATATCGTGCAATTCTCCTCCCGTCGGTTCTTGACTTGACGAGTTCGAATGCGCGGAAGTGCAGCTATGAATTCGATAGTCTGACTGGGATAATATTCGGCATAAAAACCCCAGACGCCCAAAAAATAAGGATAATCGAAATTCTAAGAGAGTTGTGTAAGCGGCATGGTCGAAGTGGGTTTGACATCTATCAAGCCAGATACAATCCGTCCGAAAAGAAGATCAGTCACCACAAAGTTGCGGTTGAGATCTAGGCAGGCACCCTTGATATACCACTGGCTTTCGCCGCCTGGTGCGAAATGGTGCTGCGATGATGCGTATTGTGACGGATAGCGGGGTCCGATGTAGGGTGTTGCTGAAGTGTCTAATACTACCTAGGGCTACCTTGAATCTATTGGCCCTAAGCTCGGTTATCTGAGACTTTCTTTTTAGACAGAAAAAAAGCGCACGCCTTGTTCCTCATGGCGTGCGCTTCGGTTTTCACCCTACTGCTGCATTAGTGGTGTGTTGGTTGGAATGCCCTTCAGAGACACCATTTGCCTACTTCGCGGGCGGCTGCTCGAGTCTCAATATGAGCTGAGCCGTCGCCTGATGCCTCGCGCTGGAAGTGGTCAATGTCTTTCGCGGCCGCCTCCAAAGCGCGCAGGTAATATTGCTCGATCCAGCTTTCGTCAAAAATCGTTCGGCCTTTTGGCGTGCCGCGCTCGAATATCCTTTCGGGCGTATTAGGGTCGACCGCGATCGCCTGGGCGTCGACATTGCGCTCACGCAACAGCCGTGTCAGCCGGTCGGCTTCTTTACCGCTCGCACAGCAAACGCGGTCACCGTCTTTCAGGCTTTCCAGAAGCGAGGCGGTGCGCCCCGTGCCGCGCGATGCTTGAAAGTAGCAGCGGGCCATGCCTTTCATGGCTTGGCCGATTCCGAAGTGATCCATGATCTGTCTCCTATCGCTCGTGTTTTTGACCACTGGCCACCGGGAGTTTGCGCGCAGGGATTCTCCCCTCGAAACGCAAACCGATTGGACTAATGTTCATAGAGTTGTGTGCAAGACATACGCCGGGATGGCGCCTGGGTATGGGCAAAATCAGTTCCGAAACTCAACGCGTGCCCCGCGTGGAATGCGGTCTGTAGCCCGGTGGTTTTGAAAAAGTATGGGAACGACAATCACATCCAAGGGGGCGGCCCGCTTGATTTTCCGTAACGGTCTTGAAAACCGCGTCGGTGCTTGTGGCGGTCACCCGTTTTCTAGCTGCTGTAGCGCCATGTGTGAGAAGTTTTCCGCGTAAGACTAAAGTCCAATCCAGGCTTCAGCAGGCCGCCGGCTATGCTCTAGACAACAAGATCACACATTATAAAGGAGGGCAGGATGCCCCAAGTAAATGGACGCAGTCGGAGCCAAATAGCGAGGATTCAGGCAATGGTGGACTGGCATCTTGGGATCGCGGCTGAGTTGGAGCGCTCCGGCAAGTTCGATCAGGCACGCCTTCATCTAATTCGAGCGAACCTGTTGAAGCCTGCCGCGACGACCCCGAATTGACCCAGCAGAGCATGGCCCCGAACATTTGATCGCTGGAATTTGTGGTGGGTCAGGTTGATCGCAGTAGGGGTGTCGATGTGTAATTACGATGCGCAAAACCTCCCCTGGAGGCGGCGTATTTTCGTTTGCAAAATCACAAAAAAGCTCGTGTTTTGCGAAGCTGTTAAGACTCAATTATCCAAGAAAATCAAAGGCTTGCAGGTCCATAGTCCCCAGCATGGGGTGCTAGGGGCCGAGCGTGGACAAAGGTCATTCGGAAGTCGTCGGCTCGCCGCGAAGCGTAACTGCGAAAGGGTAAACCTTGAGGGGCGATGTGCCGCCTGCGAGTTGGCGAAATCAGTTCCGAAACTCAACGGGCGCCCCGCGTGGAATGCGGTCTGTAGCCCAGTGGTTTTAAAAAAGTATGGGAACGCCAATCGCCTCCAAAGGGGCGCCCCGCTTGTTTTTCCATAACGGTCTTGAAATCCGACGCAGCCCTTGTGTGATGGCGTGCGCGACTCCTTCTCAGCCTGCCGCTGCATCGTGGGCGTGGCTGAGGAACAGTCCAATATGGGTCAAATCTTTCCCCAAAACGCAACCGTTCGGACCAATGTTTATTGAGTTTGTAAGAGCCGAAAAGGAGGGTGTTTTTGGAGCGCGTTTTTATGGGTAAAGCTTTGATTACAAAGATATTAAAGGATTCTTTCGGTGCGTCCCAGTCGGCGATCACCAGATCGAAACGCTCTGCACGCCAGCGTTCCAGCGCTTCGGCACCCTGAAGCGCCATGTCGCAGCGGTGCCCGAGGAAGCACAGTTGCTCGAACAGCAACAGACGGTTCGCCGGGTGGTCGTCGACGATCAGAATATGCAGCTGTCCCGAGGCATGGGTGACCGCTTCACGGGCGATGCTTTTCGCCTCCAGCGGCTCCAGGGTGGTGAACTCGAAGGTCATTTCGATGCGCGTGCCATCCCCGGGGCGGCTGCTCAGCGTCAGCTCCCCGCCCATCATTTCGCACAGGCTGCGACAGATCACCAGACCCAGGCCGGCGCCGGTGCGCGCCAGTTGCCCGGATTGATCGACCTGAGAGAAGGGCGCAAACAGCCGCTGCTGGTCCTGCTCGGTGATGCCGATGCCGCTGTCGTGAATCACCACTTGCACGCGCATTTGCTGGGGGCTGCGGCCGGCTTCGGTCTGCAGGGTGATCTTGACCTGACCCATTTCGGTGAACTTGATGGCGTTGCTGATGAGATTGGAGAGGATCTGCTTGAAGCGCAGCGGGTCGATCAGCACATCGGTGTTGGTCCGCGCGTCCAGATCCAGGGCCAGGGTGAGGCTTTTCTGCCGGGCCAGGCCGTCGAACACCCGCACCACGGATTCGACCAGCTGGCGCAGGTTGGCGCGCTCGGGGCTCAGGCTCAGTCGCCCCGACTCGATGCGCGCGATGTCGAGGATATCGCCGATCAGTTCGAGCAAATCCTTCGCCGAGCTGTAGGCCACTTCGATGGCCGGGCGGTCGAGATGGCCGTGGTCGGCACGCTTCAGGGCCAGCTCGAGCATGCCGATGACGGCGTTCATGGGCGTGCGGATCTCATGGCTCATGGTTGCCAGGAAGGTGCTTTTGGCGCGGTTGGCATCGTCCGCCAGGTCCTTGGCCGTCTGCAGTTGCTCGATCAGTTGCCGCCGTTCGCTGATGTCGATCCAGCCGCCGATGATGCCTTGCACTTTGCCGAGGGAATCGCGGAACGGCAGGATCCAGTGGTAGATCGTCAGCTCGCGGCCGCCGATGTGCAGCGAGCGGTCGAGAATCAAGGGCTCGTTGTCGGCCATGACGCGCTTGTAATCCTCGACGTAACCCTGGGCCTCTTCGGTGTTGCTCAGTACGCCGTCCAGAATGCTTTTGCCGATCACGTCCTCGCGCCGCTCGGCAAAGGCGGCGAGGTAGCTTTCGTTGCACATTTTCAGCAGGCCGTCGCGGTCGCGGACATAGATGGGATGAGGCGTGCCGTTGAGCAGCGCGCTCATGAATTCGAACTGATCGTTGAGCGCCCGCTCGGCGCGTTCGCGCTGTTTTATCTGCCGGCGCATCCACGCGTTCCAGGCCAGCGAGCCGAGCAGCAACAGGCTGGCGCCGCCGATGATCTGATAGATCAACAGCTCATAGTCGTGCCACGCGCCGCTGCTCGGCGGCGTATAGGTGCGCCACCGATTGTTGATCGCGGCCAGGTCTTCCGGGGCGATGCTCGACAGCGCCTTGTCGAGAATCGAGGTCAGTTCGGTCGCATTGCGTGACGTGGCCATGGCAATGCGCGCCGGTTCCTGCCCGACGGTCACGCGCATCTGCAACGTGTCGTTCAACGCCCGGGAGGAGAGGAAATAACTGGCGCTGAACAGCGACGTGATGGCGCCCTCGGTACGGCCGTGGGCCAGCAGGTCCAGGGCTTGCGCCGGGTTGTCGACCTCCACCGGATAAATGCCCGGGTGCTGGTCGCGCAGGAAAGGCAGGATCGGGCTGCTGAGGGCCAGCGCCACCCGCTTGCCGTCCAGTTGATCGAGATTGGAGGGCGCCGAGGTTTCCTTGCGGGTGACCAGCACGAACACGTTATCCATGTACGGCCGGCTGAAATTGAAGCGGTTCTGGCGCTCTTCGCTGGGAATCATCGCGCCAATCAGGTCGGCCTGGCCCTGGCTCAACTGGTTGGTCATGTCGTTCATGCTGGCGGCATGGCTGACCTTGAAGGTGAGCCCGGTGCGCAGGCGTATGAGTTCGAGCAGGTCGGCGGTGACGCCGCTGAAATTGCCGGCTGCATCAAAAAACGTCAGCGGCGCGTAAGCCTCGTTGAACACTACGCGAACGGTCGGATGCTGAGCGATCCAGCGTTCTTCCCGTTGATTGAGCTGCAGCTTCTGGTCGGTGAGCATCAGATCGCTACCGGCGCCCCAGCGTTTGGAAATGGCGATGCGCTCTTCCACCGGAATGCCTTTGATGATCCGATTGACGATGTCCAGCAGTATCGGGTTTGAAGCCTGCACGGCGAAGCTGAAACCGTTTGCCTCGTGCTTGCCGAAATTGGCCATCTGCACGTTGTTCAGATAGCCCTTGTTGATCACGTAATGGGTGGAGATGGTGTCGCCCAGAAACACGTCGGCCTGATTGAAGGCCACGGCGTTGATCGCGCTCTGGAAGGAGGGGAAGGTCTGCAGGCGCGCCTTGGGATACAGCGCGGCGATTTCGTCGGGCGGCAGGTAGTGATAAACCATGCTCAGGCGCAAACCGTTGAGGTCGCCGCTCAGGGGCCGGGCCTCGCCGGCGCGGGTCACCAGGACGGGCTGATCCACGGCGTAGGGCGTAGACAGTACGATCCCGCGCGACGCCGCTTCGTAGCCATTGGCGCTGCCCAGCAGATCGATTTCGCCCTTGCTCAGCGCCTGAACCGCCTCGTCGCGGCTGGCGAAACGCAGGACCTTGACCGGCAGGTCGAGCACGCGTCCGAGAATGCCGATGTAGTCGGCGGTAAAGCCTTCGTAGTCGTGCCCGGTCAGGGTCATGTCGAAAGGCGGATAGTCCGGCGCGGAGGTGCCGACCACGAGCTCGCGCTTGTTGCGCACCCATTGCCACTGGGCGCGCTCCAGCGTCACGTCCATGTGCGCAGGGTTGGAGCGGCTCAGCAGCGTGTAGCGTTCCGGCGCCAGGGGTTCTGCCTGGCTATCGAAGCTCAGGCAGACAATCACGGCTGCTATCCAATAGTCCTTTAACGCCTTTGGCATCCTGTCTCTCACACTAGCGAATTACGTTTTGCCATCTCGATAAGTTCTACCAGAGTCTTGGCCTTGAGTTTTTGCATCAATCGGGTTTTGTAAGTGCTGACCGTTTTGTTGCTGAGGAACATGCCTTTGGCGATTTCCTTGTTTGTCCGCCCTTGGGCAAACAGTTGCAACACCATCAGTTCACGGTCATTGACGAGTTTGAAGCGCTCAAGCTCGTTGGGGTCACCCTCTTTTTTGATTGATGCGGCAAGGGCCTGACTGGGAAAGTAATTGTAGCCGGATAATACCGCTTTGACCGAACTGACAAGTTCGCTGAGGTCTTCCTGCTTGCAGACATATCCCGAAGCGCCCGACTGCATGCACCGGATGGCGAACAGGCTCGGCGCCTGAGCAGTGAGTACGAGAATTTTCGAGGGCAGGTTCATGGCGTTGAAGCGGGCGAGGACTTCGAGCCCGTCCAGCTTGGGGATGCTGATGTCCAGGATGATGAGATCGGGCATGCATTCACGGACCATCTGCATGGCGTCGACACCGTTGTCGGTCTCTCCGACCACCTCGTAATTCTCGTTTTCCAGAAGCATACGTATGGCCATTCGTATGACCGGGTGGTCGTCGATAATAAAAATAGAGTTCATGATCAATCCATAACGGGTGGCAAGAAAGCGCGCACCTTATCCCAGATGTTCAGAGGCGCACACGAAGAGATCATGCCCGAAGCGCTATATAGGAATGTTCCTACAGAAATAAGCGTATGTGCGTACGTGGATACACGCAGCGGTCATGAATGTTTAATACGTAACAGCATTTACCATCAATCGATATGCATTTAAGTGCGCGCGTTTATTGCGAATCGGAATAACCCTACATAATCCGGAAACTTTGCCTACCTGCTTAAACATGTCGGTTCAACGATATCAACGGCGCTTTGGCAATAGGCGCTGGGCAGCGGTCTGTATTCTTGCCCGATATATCCAAAAAAGGCTGCCATGCAGGCAACCTTAAGCGGGTGCGGACAGCAGGCTGATCAGCTCGAGGGTGTTAAGCGGCTTACTCAGGCACCCCAGCAGTGGCAGGCCCAGCGCCCTGGCCTCGGACTCAAGGTTCGCCAGCGGATCCGCGTCCAGGCCGCTGAGCAGCACGGCGCGCTGGACCAACCCGCGCTGGTTCGCCGTCTGAATCAGCTCCAGGCCACACATGCCTGGCAGACGCTGGTCACAGAGCAGCAGGTCATAGGGCTCGGCGCTGCGCTCCATGGCGCCGAGTGCTTCGCTGGCATTGAGCGCTGGCGTGACACGGTACAGGCCGTGGTTGTTCAGCAGAATCTGCAAGGCAATCAACTGAAACGGATGATCCTCAACCAACAGGATTCGGAAATCTTTCGTGAACATCGGCGGTTCCAGACGTAGGGGAAATGAGCACCGCCGTTTGAAGGCGGGCCGGCGGCGCGCTCGCAGGGCGGGCGGTGTCTTCGGGAGGTAATGGGTCGGGTTGTCCCAAGGCTCGGAATGGCGCGGATTATTCGGCAGCGATGTATGACCAGCGATAAGGGCATTCCGACGGTTGCGTAGGAAATGTCCGAAGTTGCTGTTGGATTGCCTGAAGCCCCAACGAGAAAAGCCCGAATACCGGTACGTATTCGGGCTTTGGCAAGCGTCCTCGGAAGGGCGCCACGGCTGGCGGGCAGCCCTAGGCGGGGTTGGAGTGGCCGGTCATCTCACGGGCCATTTCGCTGGCGTAGCTGTCGGTCATGCCGGCAATGAAGTCGATGACCCTGAGAAAGGACGTGTGCAACGGCCAGCTCGGGTCGGGCGCGTTATTGCCCAGCAGATCGAGAATGCGCCGGCTCTTGAACGACGGCTCATGCCCGCCGAACTGTTCCAGCGCCGCGCCGCAGAAGGCGTTCAGCAGGATCTCTAGCGTGGTGTAGGCGCCGATTTCGTGCAGCGTCTTGCGCTTGTCCTGGAAGATCTTCTTGCGCGCCATGTCCTTGGCGTTGAGCACGCAGCGCTTGGCCGGCCCGTGCATGTGTTCGACCAGATCACCCTGCAGCGTGCCGGCCAGCAGTGCGTCCTGCTGTTCGACGAACGCGCGGGCGGCGGCGTTGGTCAGATGCTCGATGGCCTTGCCGCGCAGAATCGCCAGCTTGCGACGACGGGAGTCATTGGGGCCCAACTGGCGGTAGGTTTCCGGCAGGTCATCGCCCACCAGGCCCAGCAACAGCGACTCCACTTCGTCGTAGGTGAGCAACTCCATTTCCAGGCCGTCTTCGAGATCGATCAGCGCGTAGCAGATGTCGTCGGCGGCCTCCATCAGGTACACCAGCGGATGCCGGGCCCAGCGTTGATCCTCGATCTGCGGCAGACCGAGCTTGCCGGCGATTTGCTCGAGGATCGGCAGCTCGCTCTGGTAGCAGCCGAATTTGTGTTTCTTGTAGCCCAGCGAGTCGGCGTGACGCGCCGTCCACGGGTATTTCAGGTAGGTGCCGAGGGTCGCGTAGGTCAGCCGCGTGCCGCCCTCGAACTGGTGGTACTCCAGCTGAGTCAACACGCGGAAGCCTTGGGCGTTACCTTCGAAATTGAGAAAGTCATTGCGCTCGACTTCGCTCATCGCGTCGAGCCAGCCGCGGCCGGCGGCCTGTTTGAACCAGTTGCGAATGGCGTCTTCACCGGAGTGGCCGAACGGCGGGTTACCGATGTCGTGGGCCAGACAGGCCGATTGCACGACCATGCCCAGATCGCTGGGGTCACACCAGTCGGGCAGGGCGCTGCGCAGGGTTTCGCCGACGCGCATGCCCAGCGAGCGGCCGACGCAGCTGACCTCCAGCGAATGGGTCAGGCGCGTGTGAATGTGGTCGTTGCTGGTGACCGGGTGAACCTGGGTCTTGCGGCCAAGACGGCGAAAGGCGCCGGAGAAAATGATGCGGTCGTGATCCTTGTGGAACGGACTGCGGCCCAGTTCCTCAGGGCTGTGCAGGGTTTTGCCAAGGCGCTCGCGGGTGAGCAGGGTTTGCCAATCCAAGGCCGGTACTCCGTCGGGTGATTACCGCGCTAGCTTCCCGTTTCGCCCCGCACGCTGCAAGCACAAGATCGCCGATGCGGCGTCAAGAAGCGTCATCAAAACCCTGCTGCGTCGACATCGATAAGCAACAGCCGCTCGCCGTTGTCGAAGAATTGTCCGGCCGTCAGGCAATACTGATTGCTGGTGGCGTCCCGGTAGGTGCTCGACAGTGTCAGGCGCCGCTCGTGCCAGCCCTCGGCGAGCAGGTGATAGAAATAGGGTCGCCACGACCAGTTATGGCCCAGATACCGGGCGTCGGCGGTCCACGCGCCGTTGCGCCATTCCAGATTCGGCGTGAGCTGCGTGCCATGGCGGTCGCACTGGTAAAAGCGCAGCAGCCACGGAAAGTCAGTGACCTGGGGCAAATCACTCAGCGGCGCGTTGCCCTCGGCCCAGCTCTGCAGGCGGGACATCAACTGCGTGAGTTGCCGGCGCAGGGTCATCAGCCGTTCGCGCTCACCGACTTTCTTCATCACGTAACGATCACGCAGGGCCGCGAAGCGGTCGACAAAAGCATCGGCGTCAAAGAAATCCAGCTGCGCCGGGGCGAACAGATAGCCCTGGACGTAGCGCGAGCCGCATTCGAGGGCGAAGTCCAGCTCGGCTTCGGTCTCGACCCCTTCGGCGATGATCCAGCACCCGGTTTTCTCCGCCATCTGCGCGAGGGCCTTGACCACATCGCTGCTCGGGCCGCCCCGCGCTGCGGCCTGAAACAGGCGCATGTCGAGCTTGAGGATGTCGGGCTGCAACGCCAGTACCCGGTCCAGCTGCGAATAGCCGGCGCCGAAATCATCGATGGCAATGCGCGCGCCGGCGTCGCGGTAGCGGGCGACCACCTCGTTCAGGCGCTGGCCATCGCCGCTCAATTCGGTGATTTCGAAAACGATCCGTTCCGCGGGAATGCCGTAGGTCTGCAGCTGCTTCAGGCTGGGCGGCGATTCGTCGGCGCGCAGGCGGCTGATCCAGCGCGGGGAGATGTTCAGGCTCAGGAACCAGTCGCTCGGCGCGTCGTGAAATCGGCTCAGGGCATTGTCGCGAACCTGACGGTCCAGCCGACGCAATTGCACCGCCGGGCGCCGTGGGTCCGTGAACAGCGGGCCGACCGATTGCAGGCTGCCGTCTGCCTGACGCAGACGGCCCAGGGCTTCTACGCCGGCGATGCGCCCGGTCGCGGTGTCGATGAACGGCTGGAAACAGGCGAGCGGTTGCCCATCGAACACGGGGCCTCCTTAGTGGCGGTTGATCGGAGTGGTGTTGGCGACGGATTGGCTGAGTGTTCTCGTCTGACAAGCACCGTCACCTCACCCGATACGCGTATCGGGCAAGGCGGGGTTGCTTAGCAAGAATGCAGCCAGAAGGCTTTTAGCGACGGCGGGACGAGTTCTGCAGGGCCATCTTGATCAATGGCAACACGGTTGCGCTGAACTTGATCAGGCGGGTGACACTGCCGGTCTTTTTGCTGCGCGTGCCCTTGCCGGTGAGGAACCCGAGCAGAGTGACGGCACCGACGCCCCACAGCGGCCCATGCTTGATGCCGAGGGAGCCGGGGAGGTCGGAGGCCATGCCGCGCATGCGTTGCAAAGGGTGCATCAATCGCGAGGATTCCTGACGGATCTCTTGACGGTGCATTTCCATGCGCAGGCGGATCAGCGCCTTGCGCAGCTCGCGACGGTTATGGGTCTGGGGCAATTGAGGTGCACTCATGGCATCAGTCGCTCGCGGTCGTTGGCCAGTTCTTCCAGGGTCGAATGGAAGGGTGAAGACTCATCGAACACAGCCGCCTTCAGCCGCATGGCGCAGAACAATGCTGCCAGGGTGTATAGCCCGCACAGGCCGACGATCCCGTAAAGGCGATAGCTGTCCCAGACGAGAACCAGCAACAGCGCGGACAGGCCGATGAGCAGCAGCAACGCGAAAACCAGCGCCAGACCTGCGAACAGCAACAGCCTGACCGTACGGGCTTTCTGTTCCTGAAGCTCGATGCCGAAGAGCTCGACATGGGTGTGCAGCAGCCCTAGAAAGGCCGCACCCAGCCGTCGTGGCGAAGAGGATTGATCGGTCCCGGTTGGACCTGTCGGCTGCGTCATGGCCGTTAGCGCCGGGTGGCCAGCAGGCCCAGCAGAAAGCCGACGCCAGCTGCGATGCCTACCGATTGCCATGGATTGTTCTGAACATAGTCCTCAGTGACGATGACCGCTTCCTTGCCGCGTGCGCGCAGGGTTTCTTCGGTCAGCTTGAGGGTCTCGCGTGCACGGAGCAGGCTTTCGCGAATCTGCTCACGCAGTTCGTCAGCCTGTTCACCGGCCAGGGAGGCCGTGTGCGCCAGCAGTTTTTCCGTATCGGCAACCAGCGTCTGGAAGTCAGACATCAATATGTCCTGGGCTTTTTCTGCTGTAGGTCGAGCCATGGTTTTCTCCTTAGGGGATGACGATATGGGGTTTCGAGTATGGCGCATTCCTGAAGGTTCATTCCAATCGCGTGAACAGCACTGCCGTTTCGGCCAAGGCGTTTTCTGCGCCGTTCCGGTGCGCCCGCCGAGGGTTGCGCGCCAGTGTGGGCAGGCGCGTGGAGGGAGGTCTGGGCGCATGGGCAGGCTCGACGGTGTTTCAGGGGAGTTCTAGACTGGTTCATCCAAACCCTTGCAATCGCAGCCACAGAGGGGCCGAGCCATGCCATCGGAATGTCAGCTGTTTGGAACGTTGGGGTGTCATCTGTGCGAGGTGGCCGAAGCGGAACTGATGCCGCTGGTTGAGCACGGCTTGATGGTGGAGCTGGTCGACATTGCCGACAGCGAGGCGGACCACGAAACCTACGGCCTGCGAATTCCCGTGCTGAGGCGGGCGGACACCGGTGCCGAACTGGACTGGCCGTTCGACACCGATCAGGTCGTGCTGTTTCTGAGCGACTGACGCCCACGCGATCAGGGCACAGGACCGCGCGTTATCGCTGGCTTCAGAAATGTCGCGTATCAGAGGTATTGCGTGTCGACCACCATGGCTTGAGCGACAGCGGCTTTCTGCTCGTCGGTCATGCCGTCCCAGACGTGGACTTTGGCGTAGTAGCCAAGGCCGGCGACGATGTAAAGGCTCAGGGTGAGCACGATGAACACCGACATGAACGTCCAGCGACCCACGTCGTGGTCTTCGTTGGAAAAGGACTGGGAGTAGTTATCATCGTTCTGCGATGAGGTACCGGTGGAGAGACGTTTGATCCATTGGAAGAATTGAACCAGCATGGGCGTAACCTCAAAAGTTGCGAAAAGAATCTGTGGTGGCAGCACGTCGTGGAGTGGCGCCCGACGCGCGATACAAACGCTGAAAACGAAAAAAGCCCGTCGATGACGGGCTTTCTTTTTATGGGTTCAGGTCTGGCAGGCGTTTTCGATTTCAGTCACGGGGGTGTTCGTGTCCGCTCGGATTCGCGCCTGCGTGCCGATTACGAAACATTTTAGGACAAATCAATTTGCGCATCCAGCACTGCACTGTGGTTGTCAGACAACTGGCGCCGGTTTTCCGTGCGACATAACGTCGCGCGCCGCTGTGGGGCTCGGAATAGAGCCCTCCCGCGAAACCGTCATTTGCCCTGTCGCGTAAAGCGTCGCCGGCATTGATAATGCCGACCCTGTCGCCCTCGTTATTTCAGCCTGAGTCATTTATGTCCGCACCTGTGTTCACCGCCGCCCACCGTCAAGCCAGCACGTTGTATCTGCCGCCCGGACCCTGGTTGACGGTGCTCGACTGCCTGTGCGAGCGCTTCAGTGCCATCAGCCGCGAGCAGTGGCTCGACCGGATCGCGCGGGGCAAGGTGCTGGACGCTGACGGCCGGCCGATCGCCGTGGACCTTGCGTACCGCGAAGGCCTGCGCATCCATTACTTTCGCGAAGTGCCCAATGAGACGCCGATCCCGGTGCACGAGTCGATCCTGTACGCCGACGAGCATCTGGTGGTCGCCGACAAGCCACATTTCCTGCCCGTCACCCCCGCCGGCGAGTACGTCGAGCAGACCCTGCTGCGGCGATTGATCCGTACCCTCGACAATCCTGATCTGGTGCCTTTGCATCGCATTGACCGGCACACGGCGGGGTTGGTGCTGTTCTCGGCCAACAGGCAGACGCGCTCGGCGTATCAGGCGCTGTTTCCAACCCGGCAGATTGAAAAGCGCTACGAAGCGATTGCCCCTGCGCTCCCGGACATGGCATTTCCTCGCGTGCACAAAAGCCGTCTGGTCGATGGCGAACCGTTCTTTCGCATGGAAGAGGGCGACGGGCCGAGCAATACCGAGACGCGCGTGGAAGTCAGCGAGAAAAATGGCGGGCTCTGGCGGTACGCGCTGTATCCGGTGACCGGCAAAAAACATCAACTGCGCGTGCACATGGCGGCCCTGGGTGCCGGCATCTGCAACGACCCGTTCTATCCCGACGTGCTCAAGGATGCCGTGGACGACTACGCCCACCCGCTGAAGCTGCTCGCCCAGGGCTTGCGCTTTGTTGACCCGGTGACCGGGCAGGAGCGGGTGTTCGAAAGCCGGATCACCCTGGACTGGTGAGGCACGGGTTTTTCGCCGTCCCACCCCTATCCGCCAGACAAAAAAAGACCCGCTCGATTGGCGGGTCTTTTGCTTTCAGCGGCGGGCTATTAACCCCTCGCGATCAAGCCGGGATCACAGTTCCTTAACGGTACGAACCTGATCCTTGTTGATGCGGGTTTCTTTACCGTCCAGCTGCTTGAACTCATAGAAGCCCGAATCTTCGTCGTACTTCGGCTCGTCGGTTGCCTGGATTTCACGGCCGTCGTTCAGCGTGATCACGGTTGGCGAAGAGCAACCGGCCAGGGAGGCGAGGCTCAGTGCAAGCAGGAAGGCGGCAGGAAGAGTCCGTTGTTTCATTGCTGTGTCTCCGGGGTATTTTGTTTAGTGATGTGTCTGACGCAGAGTGTAACGGCAAAGTTCCATGAAACCTGCCCGCTGCGCTCAGTGCGTGATCTCGGTCAATAGATCCGGCGTGTTGAGGTTGGCCAGACGCGGGTCGTCGGCTTCGCACTGCAAGGCAACGGCGTGCAACTCTGCCAGGGTCCGGCGTGGGCTGCGCTGGCCCTGTCGCCAATGCTGCTCGAACACGTTCGCGTGTTGGGAGGGGATGCAGCATAACAGCGGCTCCCACTGCTCGCCCTGGCGGACCATCACCGGCACGCCGGGGTTATCGGCTGCGGTCTGGCGCAGGCCCTCGAGAAGCGCGCGATCCAGCAGCGGCATGTCACAGGGGATGACCAGCAGGTAGTCATGTTTTGCCACGGCAAGGCCGCCGCGAATGCCTGCGTAAGGGCCGGGAAAGTCCTGTTGCTCGTCCTCCACCAGTTGGTCGGCGTAGCGCGCGTAGTGCTCGCGGTTGCGGTTGCACGACACGATCACATCGTCCGTGAGGGGGCGCACCAGATCGTGCAAATGTTCGATAAAAGGCTTGTCGCGCCAGGCGATCAGGCCTTTGTCTCGTCCGCCCATGCGGCGACCCTGGCCGCCGGCGAGCAGCAGGATAGAGCAGGGCGGGAGGGCATCGGAAGGGGTCATGTTCAGCTCGGTTGGCGCGGAAAAAAACAGGTGCTGTGATATAACACCGCCCTGTTTCCTCTACAACCGGACCTCGCCATGAAAGCCAAGGCAGACTCGCCTTTCGTACCCCTGAACATTGCTGTTCTGACGGTCAGTGACACCCGTACTTTTGAAACCGATACCTCCGGCCAGATGTTCGTCGATCGCCTGACCACCGCCGGTCACGGCCTGATCGAGCGCGTGCTGCTCAAGGATGACCTTTACAAGATCCGCGCCCAGGTGGCGACCTGGATCGCCGATGATGAAGTGCAAGTCGTGCTGATCACCGGCGGCACCGGGTTCACCGGCCGCGACAGCACCCCGGAAGCCGTGGCCTGCCTGCTGGACAAGCAAGTGGACGGTTTTGGCGAGCTGTTCCGCCAGATTTCCCTGCCCGACATCGGCACTTCGACCATCCAGTCCCGCGCCCTTGCCGGGCTGGCCAACGGCACGCTGGTCTGCTGCCTGCCGGGCTCGACCAATGCTGTGCGCACGGGCTGGGACGGCATCCTCGCCGACCAGTTGAACAACAGCTTCCGCCCGTGCAATTTCGTGCCGCATCTGAAAAAGGCCGAACCCTGTGCGACCCGCGGGTGAGCCTTTATGAGCACACCTGAAAAGAGTCGCCTGATGCCGGTCGAAGAGGCCATGCAGCGATTGATGGACCTCGCCGCCGCCGCGCCGATCACCGAGCGTGAAAGCGTGGCGCTGGCCGATGCCTTGGGACGCGTGCTGGCCGAGGATCTGGTCTCGACGCTGGATTTGCCGCCCTGGCCCAACAGCGCCATGGACGGTTACGCGATGCGCGTCGCGGACTGGACCGGCGAGCCGTTGCCGGTGAGCCAGCGGATCTTCGCCGGGCACGCGCCCGAGCCACTGCAACCCGGGACCTGTGCGCGGATCTTCACCGGCGCTCCGGTTCCTGAAGGGGCTGATTGCGTCGAGATGCAGGAGAACGCCGAAGTCCAGGCGGATGAGACGGTGCGCTTTCTCGAACCCTTGAGCGCCGGTCAAAACATTCGCCCCAAAGGGCAGGAGACCACGGTCGGCGACATGGTGCTGGATGCCGGCACCGTCATGAACCCGATTGAACTGGGCCTGGCTGCGAGCATGGGTTTCGGTCACGTGCAGGTCATGCGCCGCGCCCGGGTCGCTGTGCTGTCCACAGGCGATGAGTTGATCGAGCCGGGGCAGCCTTTGGGACCAGGGCAGATCTACAACAGCAATCGCGTGCTGCTGTGCAGCTGGCTGAAGCGGCTGGGCTGCGAGGTGGTCGACGCGGGCATCCTTCCCGACAACCTCGAGAAAACCCGCGCGGCGCTGGGCAGCCTGAACAACGTCGACCTGATCCTCTCCACGGGCGGCGTGTCCGTCGGCGAAGCCGATTTCCTTGGCCACGCGCTGCGTGAAGAAGGCGAGATCGCCCTGTGGAAACTGGCCATCAAACCCGGCAAGCCGCTGACCTTCGGCCACTTCCGTGGGGTGCCGGTGATCGGCCTTCCGGGCAATCCCGCCTCGACGCTGGTGACTTTCGCGCTGCTTGCCCGTCCTTACCTGCTCAGACGCTTGGGCGTGCAGGCCGTCAAGCCGCTGCAGTTTCAGGTGCCGGCTGCATTCACCTGGACCAAACCGGGCAACCGGCGCGAGTACCTGCGCGGACGCCTTGAACAGGGCCGGCTGGTTGCCTACCGCAATCAGAGTTCGGGTGTGCTGCGCAGCGCCGCCTGGGCCGACGGGCTGATCGAGATTGTGGAAGGCACAACGGTGGCGGAGGGTGACTTGCTCAACTTCATTCCGCTGAGCGAAGTCATGGGCTGAAGAGGTGAGCCTTCTTCAGAAGGCTCACCCGTGGAGCTACTGTTTTTTAGCCTTCAACGCAGGCTGCGCGTCACTCGCTTCCTCGTCCATCCGGTCGGATTCAAACAGCTCGGACAGTTCGGTCCGCGCCTCAAGCGCGCTTTGCATGACCTTCGCGGCATCGTCGTAAATCAGGTGCTGGCGATTCAGCACTTGTTCGTCGTGACGCTTGAATCGATCAATCCGCGCCGCCGCCTGGGCTTCACTCAGGCCCAGCCCGATCAGGGTGCGGCGGGTCATCTCCAGGCTTGAATAGAACGTCTCCCGCACCGCCTCGGCGTCCAGATCCAGCAGGCGGTGAACGTGCTGACGGTTACGGGCCCGGGCAATGATCTTCATGTGCGGGTACAGCCTGCGCACCAGCTCGGCGGTCTTGATGTTGGTGTCCGGGTCGTCGGTGGCGATGACGAAGTATTCGGCCTGATCCACCTTCGCGGCGCGGAGGATTTCCGGGCGCAGGGGGTCGCCGTAGAACACCGGTACATTACCGAAACTGCGGGTGAACTCGATGGTTTCCACCGACGTGTCCAGCGCGATGAACGGGATATTCTGGGCGCGCAGGATACGCGCAACGATCTGCCCCATCCGGCCCATGCCGGCAATGACCACACGCGGGTTGTCGGATTCGATTTCCTTGTACTCGGCCGGTACTTCCCTGACTACCGGCCTGGGCTTGAGCCAGCGCGACATGACCAGCAGCAACAGCGGCGTCAGCGCCATCGACAGGGTGATCGTCAGCACCAGCGTGTCGTACAGCGCGGCATCGAACAGGCCCTGATCGCGGCCGATCTTGAACACCACGAAAGCGAACTCACCGCCCACGGCCAGGACCAGCCCGAGGCGCAGCGCGCTTTGCTTGCCCAGGCCGCCCGCCAGACGACCGACGAAAAACAGCAGCGGCAATTTCAGGCCGATCAGCAGCAGCGTCAGGCCCAGCACGGTGAACGGCGAATTGATCAGCAGGCCGATGTTGGCGCCCATGCCGACGCTGATGAAGAACAGCCCCAGCAACAGACCCTTGAACGGCTCGATCTGCGCTTCCAGCTCATGGCGGTATTCGGAATCAGCCAGCAGCAGGCCAGCAAGAAACGCCCCCAGCGCCATGGACACGCCCACCAGATCCATCAGCCACGCCGTGCCGATCACCACCAGCAACGCGGTCGCGGTGGAGACTTCCTGCAGTTTGGTTTTGGCGACGATGCGGAACACCGGACGCAACAGGTAACGACCGCCGACCACGACAATGGCGATACCGCCGAGCACTTGCAGGCCGTGACGCAGGGAATCGCCGGAACCGGCATCGTGTGAACCGCCCGCCAGCATCGGTACCAGCGCAATCAGCGGGATGGCCGCGATGTCCTGGAACAGCAGAATGGCGAAGGCCAGGCGACCGTGGGGCGCATTGAGCTCCTTGCGTTCGGCCAGGCTCTGCAAGCCAAAGGCGGTCGACGACAGCGCCAGCCCCAGGCCGAGCACCACGGCGCTGTTGAGCGGCTGATTGAAGCCCAGCAAGGCGACCGCGCCAATGACCACCCCCGTGAGCAGCACCTGTGCCATGCCGACACCGAATACCGATTTGCGCATGGTCCACAGGCGCCGCGGCGACAACTCCAGGCCGATGATGAACAACAGCAGCACCACGCCAAGCTCGGAGATGTGGGCGACGCTTTGCGGATCGCCGATTAGACCGAGGCAAGACGGGCCGATGATCACGCCCGCGATCAGGTAGCCAATCACGGCGCCCAGTTGCAGGCGTTTGGCCAGAGGAACCGTGAGAACGGCGGCGAGCAGGAACACGACTGCGGCCTGCAACAGGCTGCCTTCATGGGGCATTGGGAACTCCTTGTTGAATGAGTGCGGAGGAAGAATTCTGCGTCGTTGGCAGACCCGTCCTACCGCCCTTAAACGCTTAAGCGACTGAAAGTGCGCGCATTAAACCACGTGAAAGTGACGGGCATCAGCGGCCGAGACGCTTCGTCGCAGCCTCGACGCTGCCCTGATGCGGGCGTGTCAGCATCGATGCGAGCAGGTACCATGTCCGCACATGTGTACTGCGCCCACATCTCGACCGGTTTTCAGGAATCCCGCAATGACCAACAAACAGCGTCTGATTTACTCAATCATCATCGCCCTCAGCGTTCTGGCCATCATGCTTGGCCTTTCCCATCTGCAGAACACCGGCGTGCTCAGCGAAAAGACCTTTCAATACATCGCGATCTTTGTCGCCGTCGTCGTGGTGGTGCTCAACGGCGTGCTGCGGCGCAAGGTCAAGCGCTGATCGGATCTGATCGGTGCCTCGCTGACGCGGCCTTCGTGGCGGCATTTATTCGGCAGCATCAAGCGGTTACAAAACCCCGGATGAACTATTTTTCGGGTCAGGAACTCCAAAAAATCGCATTCAAAAAGCCCGCAAAGGGAAATGGAGTTCAATCATGATCAAGAAACTTACCGCTGCCGTTCTTGCCACCGCTGCCCTGACCACCGCACAGTTCGCCCTGGCGGACAAGCCGGGCGCTGGCTGGATCACCATCGAAAAAGCGATCGAAAAAGCCAAGTCGGCGGGTTACACCGAGATCTACAAGATCGAAGCCGACGACAATGGCTACTGGGAAGGCGAAGGCCGCAAAGCTGACAGCCTGACGTACGAATTCCGCATCGACGGCACCTCCGGTAATGTCCTGCGCGATCAGAAAGACTGATCGACTCTGCGCCTGAGCGCGTGTGGGAGCCCTCGGGCTTCCACATCCATCCTCACTGAATCTGTTGCCACTTCTTCGCTTTAATCCCTCGCAGCTTTACTCCCCCTCGCATATCCGACAACCTTGCACTTCCCCATTTACGTCAGCAGGAAGCGATGCATGAGTGTCCGGATCGAATTCAAGTCCAATCCCTCCGAAGAAGAACGCCTGCAGATCCTCGAGCCACTGAGGGCCTATAACGCTGCCATGGCGGGCGACGGCAAATCCGAGAAATTTGCCCTGTTTGTCCGCGACGAACAGACCGATGCCGTGCTCGGTGGTCTGCATGGCCGAATCCTCTACAGCTGGCTGTTCATTGAACTGCTCGTGGTGCCTGAACAGGCGAGGGGCCAGCGCATGGGCAGCCAGTTGATGGCGATGGCCGAGGACCTCGCCCGCGAACGGGGCTGCGTCGGCGTGTGGCTCGACACCTTCGATTTCCAGGCACCCGAGTTCTATCGCAAGCACGGCTATGAGCAGTTTGGCCAGCTGGATGATTATCCGCCCGGGCACCAGCGGCTGTTCTTCCAGAAGCGCTTGCAGGCGGAGTAATCAGCGCTGTGCAGCGCGCGGCGGTTTACGCGAACCGCTTGGGGCTGTAAGGCGCCGGATCGGTAAACGGCGTGGCGCCGGTCATCATTTCCGCCAGCAGTCGGCCTGTGACCGGGCCGAGGGTCAGACCATGGTGGGCGTGCCCGAAGTTGAACCACAGCCCTGTGTGCGACGCCGCCGGCCCGATGACCGGGCGCATGTCCGGCAAACACGGTCGGCGACCCAGCCAGGGTTCATCGTCCAGCCGCTCGCCTAACGTATAGAGCCTTCGGGCGATGGCTTCGCGGCGGCGCAGCGGGATCTCGTTGATGGGCGCGTCTGGTGCGGCGAACTCGACGCCGGTGGTGAGGCGAATCCCGCGCGCCATGGGCGCAAGCACACAATGCCGGCGCCGAGGACGACGGTGTGGCAATTCACGATCTGGCTATCAGCGGTCAGCGAATCCATCGAGCGGTCCTCGTTCGGTTGAGGTCAGGGCGGCCATTGCGCGAGGCACGCAGTTTACCCGCTTGAGGCCGCGCAGTACTCTGCAGAACGAGCGTCTCCAGGCGCCTGCCTTCTCTGTTTCGCTTCCACGTCCAATAATCACAACGGAGCTTCAGATGCCTTCAACCCACGACAGCCAGACCACCCGGACGATTTCCTTTGCCGATCTGACCGAGCTGCTGCGCCAGATTTTCGTGCGCCATGGCACCTCGCCCGAGGTGGCGCAAGTGCTGGCCGCCAACTGCGCGGCCGCCGAGCGCGATGGCTCCCACAGCCATGGCGTCTTCCGCATCAAGGGATATCTGTCGTCGCTGGCTGCGGGTTGGGTCGACGGCCGGGCGGAACCGAAGGTCGAGGACGTCGGCGCAGCGTTTGTGCGCGTCGATGCCATGGGCGGTTTTGCCCAGCCGGCGATGCAGGCGGCCAAGGCCTTGGTCATGGACAAGGCACGAAGCGCAGGGATTGCCATTCTGGCCATTCGCAACTCTCATCACTTTGCCGCGCTGTGGCCGGACGTCGAGCCGTTCGCCCAGGAGGGGCTGGTGGCGTTGAGCGTGGTCAACAGCATGACCTGTGTGGTGCCCCACGATGGGCAAAAGCCTTTGTTTGGCACCAATCCTATTGCCTTCGCCGCGCCCCGCGCCGACGGTCAGCCCATCGTTTTTGATATGGCGACCAGTGCCATCGCCCATGGTGACGTGCAGATTGCCGCCAGAGAGGGACGCATGCTCCCGCCCGGGATGGGCGTCGATCGCAATGGTCAGCCGACCGAAGACCCGAAAGCCATTCTCGACGGCGGCGCGTTGCTTCCCTTCGGCGGTTACAAGGGATCGGCGCTGTCGATGATGGTGGAGCTGTTGTCCGCCGCGCTCACCGGCGGCCATTTCTCCTTCGAGTTTGATATGTCGAAGTCTCCCGGGGCGCAAACCCCCTGGACCGGTCAGGTGATCATCGTTATCGATCCGGACAAGGGCAGCGGTCAGGCATTTGCCGAGCGCAGCGAAGAGCTGGTCCGGCAGATGCACGGCGTTGGCCAGCAGCGGATGCCGGGTGATCGCCGCTATCGCCAGCGGGAGCGTTCGTTGAAAGACGGGATTGTGTTGTCCGCAGAAGATCTTGATCGGCTGGAAGCGCTCGCCCGGGTTTAAGCGCCTGGTTACGGATCCAGTGCCTGAGAGGGTGGCAAGTCGCTCGGACGTCCACACTGCCGGGGGTTATCCGAGTGACCATTCGTCGCGACAGGACTTGCGTTCGAGGGGCGTTGAAAATACTGTATGTTTAAACAGTATCGAGAAGAAGAGAGCAGCCATGCAAACCAATCAAGCCAATACCCGTCAGGACTTCACCGCCCCGAAAAACGAATCGTCGTTCAGCAGCGTATGGGGCAACGAGATGCAGCGTGAGGATTTTCTAGCCCTGGCATCCGGACTTCGCCAGTTCAGCGCCAATCAGGCCGACCTTGCGTTTGTGCCAGCCAGCAGTGGCTTCGCATCGGGATATGCCACGGGCAACGCCAGCGGCTGCGCGGCTGAACAGGCTCAGCTCGCAGGGGAGTGATGTAAGGGGTTGCTCCCGGCAAGACGACAGGGGCTGATTCAGGGTTTGAATCGCACCAGGACCGGGACGGGTATTTGACCGGACACCGTTTCATCTGCGTCAGGCTGGCGCATTTTACCGGTGCGAATCACCGCCAGGGCAATCAATGTGCCTACGGCGGACAGCGCCAACCAACCCAGTAAGAAAGAAATCATTGTCTGGTTCTCCGAACTACAGAAATCGGGCGGCCATTCGAAAAGAATAGCGGTACATCAGAACCTATCGGCCACGAAGGGGATTCCTTGAGCCGTCAATTCGGAAGATTGACCAAATGAGCCCAAGGGCGCAACTCCCTCGGACCAATGGGGTCTTGCTCTTTGAACATAGTCAACTTCAGGACCCTCGTTTATGAAAGATCTCGGCTCACGTCTGAAAGAAGAACGCAAACGGCTCGGGCTGTCGCAACAGGACTTCGGCTCCATCGGAGGCGTAGAGGCCAACGCACAAGGTAAATACGAGAGCGGTGAACGCATCCCACGCTCGGATTACCTCGCGGCCCTGGGCAAAAAAGGCATCGACGTCATGTACGTGCTGTCGGGCGAGCGTACCCCCATTGCCACCGACACACTGAACGAAGCGGAGCGGGCGGTCATTACTCATTACCGGGCGCTCAGCGAAGACGACCGCGAGGCGATTTCGCAGCTGGCCACGTCGCTCTCCGAGTGCGCGACCGAGTTTTCCGGCTCTGCGTAAAAGGTCGTGCTCTGCATAGGGTCGCGTTCTGCGTAGCAGATGACCAAGGCCGGTTGCGATGAAATATATGGAACGTATATGCTCCGTATATTCTTCGAGAGGTCGCTATGGGACTGGTCAAAATTTCCGAACAGATGCACGCCAACATTCGTTGCGCCAGCGCGGCCTTGAGTCGCTCGATCAATGCTCAGGCCGAGCACTGGATGCGGGTGGGCATGCTCGCCGAGCTGCACCCCGGTCTGAATTACAGCGAGATCTGCCAGTTGCTGATTCGCGCTGAAACGTCCGGCGGCGCCGTGTTGAGCCTTCAGGCCAGCGACCTTGTACCGGATCTGGCACCGGCCAGGGCGGTGTCCCAGTGAGCATCAGCATCAAGACCGAAGCCGACCTGGTCGGGCTGCGTGTGGCGGGGCGTCTGGCGGCAGACGTACTGGCGATGATCGCACAGCACGTCAAGCCGGGCATCAGCACTGAAGCGCTGGATGACATCTGTAACGCGTACATCGTCAACGAGCTGAAAGTGATCCCCGCCAACGTCGGCTATCACGGGTTCACCAAAACCACCTGCATCTCGCCCAACACGGTCGTCTGCCACGGTATTCCTTCGGCGGAAGATGTGCTCAAAGACGGCGACATCGTCAACATCGACGTCGCCGTCATCAAAGATGGCTGGTACGGCGATACCAGCCGTATGTACTACGTCGGCGAGGTCAGTCCGCTCGCCCGCCGTCTGGTCGAAACCACCTACGAAGCCACGCTGGCGGGGATACACGCGGTGAAGCCCGGCGCGACCCTGGGCGACATTGGCAACGCCATCCAGACTGTGGCCTACCGCGAAGGCTTCAGCGTGGTGCGCGAATACTGCGGACATGGCATCGGTCGCAAGTACCACGAAGAACCTCAAGTGTTGCACTACGGCGCGGCGGGCAAGGGGCTGAAACTCAAGACCGGCATGGTCTTCACCATTGAGCCCATGATCAATGCCGGCAAGCCGGGCACCTACGTGCTGGAGGATGGCTGGACCGTGCTCACCCGCGACCAGTCGTTGTCGGCGCAGTGGGAACACATGGTGGCGGTGACCGAGACGGGGTTCGAGCTGCTAACCCCTTGGCCAGATGGCACCGGTGACTACCCGGCGGTCTTAGCGCAGGCGTTGAGCCAGAGGCTGGGGAGAGGGCTGGACGCATGAAGTCACAATACGGGGCGTGACGAAAACGAGACTCAGCTTGTAGGCTCCTTCTCGTTCCCCTGTGGTGCTGCGTCCTGACAGGCTTACGATGTTCAGTGCAGGCAGCACCAGGGGAGAACACCACTTTATGGATTACCTGAAAAAACCGGCCTTGGCCGGTTTTTTTATTGCACGCGCACGCGCTTAGTGCCGGGACTGGCCCACCTCCAGTTGCTTGGCCGCCTCGACACCCGAAGAACTGAGTTTGATGGGGTACTTCAGAGACCGATCCCCCTCACTGACGCGATGGACGCAGCCGTCGTGGATCAAGCCCGCCGTCTGCAAATGCTCCAGAGTGTCCGCGACTGCGTTCTCCCCCCTGTAGTTGTCCAGTACTTCTTTGCCCAGGCCTGCCGGGTGGGCGTGCAGCAATCGGGTCAGGACTTCCTGTTTCAACGCGTTGTCGATGGTCATGTTTACCTCGCTTTGCTGGTGTGATGAGCGCTGCTAGTAAATTCCGACCGCGTGAATCAGGGTTTGTTTGCAGTTTTCCTCGATCAGGTGCGTTTCCATCGCACCTGCGTGACGCCCAAGCCTTCCGCGCAAAGCAGCGCCAGTTTCACCGGGCCTGCGCAAATGTGCCCCTCGACTGCGCCCACCCCGGCGTGCAAGGTCGCAAAATGCAGCGCCTCACTTTCGCAGAGAGGGTTGCCGTGATGATTGAAGTGCCGCGGCTCACCTTGAAAGCGGTAATGAATTACAAAATCCTTGTAGTCACTCATTGTCCTGGCCTGTAGGGGGGCGTGCAGTGACGCCGGGTGAATAAGGGCTTCCTTGATGTACTGGACAGCCTGCGCGTCGACTGCATCGGCATTGCTGTCATTTCATTTCGAGATCGATACAGGCTGATCAACTCTCAATGGGCCTCGGACCGTAATGCATCTCTACCCGAGACGGGCCGTCCGCAACCGGGTTGCGAGGCGACCAGCCGACGCAGAATTGCACACCTTCCTGAGCGTTTAACATCCCTCTCCGATGGGCGGCCATGTGCCATATCGATATGGATATTGCCCCTATATCCAGACGAATTGAACGGATGAATAGGGCGTTTTCGAGGGGGCTGCCGGGGATCGGATCAGCCCGATACAGTGACCGCTGGCAGCGCCGGAAATGTTTTGTGCGAAAGAGGCATATTGATGGCCCGCGCCGGCTGCCATTTCTGGAAAAATCCTTTTTTATCAATTAATTCCGGGATGAAATGTGTATGCGCAGTGTGGGCTTGGCCGTGGTGGCGGCTTTTCTGGCAGCGGTGTCCGTCACCGCGCACGCCAAGGACCTCAGCAAGAACGACCTGCAGGTCTGCAAATGGGGAGCGGGGGTCGCGGGGGCGGCGCAGCAGTCCAAACTCTCTGGGACAACCCTCTACAGCGCGCGCAAAAAGCTGCAGAGCCGCAAGTTCGCCAAACCGTGGATGAGCAAGATGGCGTTGGGCATCACGGAGCAGACTTACAAAAGCCCCTCGAAGCTGAAGCCCGCCGCTGTGAAGCAGACCTACTACGAGGGCTGCATTCAGCACGACCTGGCGCGTAAATGAGTCGGGAAGTCAGCCCGTTCTGGCCAGTATCGCCTGCCACTGTGTGGCAGGCGAGTTGAGTGGGGATCAGCGTGCGCCGTTGCGGATCAATGGCAATTGCCTGCCAAGTGATAATGCTGCGCTTCTGCCGCCGCCGGGCTGTTGAACTCCACCCGGTTCTTCTCGGCGATCGCGTTGTACGAAGGGCAGTCCGGGCGGTGGTAAACCATGGTCTTCCTGTTGCCGCGAATCGCCAGCGTCAGGTTGGCCGGGCTGCCACCGGCACTCGCAGCGGGTTTCATCGGATTGCCCGCAGGGGGGCGGGCTTGCGCGGTGACGGCAGACGCGCTGGCTGCGCCGTTGCCGCCGCTCAGGTTGGCGCTGAGGAAAATCGGCGCGTGGTCGGAGACGCTGTCACGGCCCTTGGCGTGGGTCAGGCCGAGGAATTTCGGGTAATCGAACACTTCGACCTTGTTCACCCGGATCGCCGACTGCTTGCTGATGAAGATGTTGTCGTAGAGGTTGGCGAATTTGCCATCCTTGGTCGACAGCGTGCTGGCGCCTTCCAGTACCAGCGGCCTGGCGCTGGTGTCGAGTTTGTCCCACGCAGGCGAGTTGGGTGGGGTGTTGAAGTCGCCCATCAGCATGATCTGGTTGTTGCCGGGGTAGGTTTCCTGCAACCAGGTCCAGTAGTTGGACAGCGCGACGATTTCCGAAGCGCGGTACGCCTGGTTCTTGCCGTAGAGGATGTGCACGGTGGCCACGACAAAGGTCTTGCCGTCCTTGAGCGAGCGGAATTGTGCGGAGTAGGGCTCGCGCTCGAAGGTGTCGCTGCGGTCCAGGTAGCTTACGGCACCGTCTTCGTACGCAACGGCATCGTCTCGCCACACGAATCCGTACATTTCCTTGTAGGACGAGCGGCCCACGGCATGGGAGGCCATCGAACTCCAGTGCTTGCCGGTCTGCCGGGTCAGCTCCTTGGCCAGCGCGTCCAGCGCGTCTTCACTCATCAATTCCTGAACGGCGAGAAAGTCGACCTTCCGGGCGACCTTGGCGATGCCCTCGAAGTCCTTGTTCGGGCGCACGCTCAAGTGCTCCAGGTTCCAGGTGCCAATGTTGACGTCAGCGTAAGCGGTTTGCAGGAAGGTAAAAGCCAAAAGCAGAGCAGCACAAAATCTGAGCATGTTATCCAACTGGGTCGTTCATCGAGGTGGGTTCGGGTTGCAGGTCAATCTTCCTTGGGCACCGTCCAGAAAATCTGCACGCCGCCGTCGTCTCGCCAGGCCAGGGTCACGTTGTCGTTCTCGTCGATCTCTTCCAGCAACTGTTTCCAGTCGTCTTCGAGTTCGTCCGGGAGCCTGAAAATCAGCGCCGCTCGGGCCTTCTGCGCACTCTGCGAGTTGATGATCTTCTGGACCCGCACGGCCATGCGCTCGTAGTGCCCTGGCGATGCTGCCGTTGATACGTCGGTGTCAGACACGAAGTGACCCTCCTGCTTGCTGTATGCGCATACAGTATTTGAGTGTCAGACGTTTCGCAACAGCGGATCGGACAAAAACCTGCTTTCGCCCAAGTTGCTGATTTTTCGGCTGATTGTGCAGATGGCGAACCAAACTCGATCACGTTGATCTGATCTGCTAGATGACGATTGATCGCTTGCGCGCACCACGCCCGAGCCACACCCCTCAGGAGACTTTATGAAAATCCAATCATTGCTGATGCCCGTCGCGTTCGCCTGCTGTGCAGCGTTGGCCGGCTGCTCAACGTCGACTGTCGTTACTCTGCAGAACGGTACGCAGTACGTGACCAAGGACGCGCCGAAAACCAAGAGCAAAGACGGTTTTTATGAGTTCGAAGACATCTCCGGTAAAACCATCCGCGTGCGCGCTGACGAGGTGGCTACCGTCAAAGAAGAGGATTGAGTCGCGTCAGGGCCCGGCTGCTACGGCTACCGGGCCATGTGTGTGCAAACTCATCCCGATCTGAATGGAACGCCATTGCATCGCCGTCGCTCTAAGCGATGCAATCTGCTCACGATATTTCCTGTCAGGCCCTAATTATGGATAGCCCACCCAACACCGGGTTCAGCGCAGCCCCCCTGCGCTTTCTAGCCAACGGCGGTGCGGTCGGTGATCTGCTTCAGTCCCCCTTGATGGATGGCTCGCCCCTTGGCGTGCCCGCCGACTGGCCCGACGGTCTAAAAACCCTGATGGGCACGATCCTTCCCGTGCAGGCGCAGATCGTGCTTTTCTGGGGGCCCGAATTTGTCGCGCTCTACAACGATGCCTATGCACCGAGCATCGGTTCGAAGCATCCCCGCGCCCTTGGTCGGCCTGCGATCGAGAACTGGCGCGAACTGTGGGACGACCTTGAGCCACTGTTGCGCGGTGTGCGGGAAACCGGGCAAACGTTTGCTGCCAAGGACCGTGCGTTCTACATCGAACGGCATGGCTACGGCGAGACCGTCTACTTCGACGTCTCCTACTCTGCGGTGCACCAGAACGACGGATCCGTCGGCGGTGTGCTCTGCGTTGTCACCGAAACCACCGAGCGTGTGCATTTCGAGCGTCGTCAGGCGCTGCTGCTTGAACTGGGCCAGGCGCTGCCCTCCATTCGCGACCCCGAGCAGATCAAGGCAGACGTGATCCGGCGTATCGGTCAAGAGCTGGGCGCCGCCCGCGTCCATATTGCGGAAACGGACGAGGAGAGGGGCGATTTCGTCATTCTCCGTGAGTACCGTGAGGGTGAGGTGGCGGCCCGATCAGGGCTGATCTCCGTGAGTCATGACACCTGTTCTGCGTTGCACCAAGGCATTACCGTGCAAGCGCTGGTGAAGGGCGACGCCGTTCGCGCCAACCCTGACGCCCCTGCCTCTCAATCGACCGTCACAACGAGTCTGGCCGTGCACGTCCCGTTGATGCGCCATGACACATTGGCCGGCGTGTTTACCGTTGAGTTCGAAGGGCAGCGGGTCTGTAGTCCCCACGACATCCACCTCATCGAGGAAACAGCCAAGCTGGGCTGGCAGTGGATCAACCACACGCGGGCTGAAGCGGCGCTGCACGCCAGTTCCGCGCAACTGGCCGGGATGTTCGAGCAGGCGGGTGCCGGCATTGCCTTGTGTGATCACCGAGGCGTGTTCCAGCAGGTCAATGATCGCTACTGCGACATCATGGGTCTGCAGCGCCGGGCGATCGCCGGCCGTTCGATCCTTGAATTGCAGAAGGATCTGGCAGCCGGCGCGCAGCCGATGTTCTACGAGAACTTTCTGACCGCCGAAGCGCCCTTCGAACTGACCCAGCACCATGTGCGGGCGAACGGCTCTGTGGTCTGGGTGCAGACCCACGTCACGCCGCTGCTCGATGCCCAGCAGCAGGTCAGCGGGCTGCTGTTCGTGTGCGTGGACATCTCGGCGCGTGTCGGCGCGGAACATCAACTGATCGAACTCAACGAAAGCCTTGAACAGCGCGTCGCTACCATGGTGTCCGAGCGCGAAGCGGCCATTGCGCTGCTGCACGAGTCGCGCAAGATCGAGATGGTCGGCCAGTTGGGCGGCGGCATCGCCCACGACTTCAATAACCTGCTGACGCCTATCATGACGTCGCTGGAGTTGCTGAGGCGCCAGCCGGTCAGCAATGATCGCTCCCATCGGCTGATTGACGCGGCGCTGCAAGCGGCGGATCGCGCGCGGATTCTGGTGGGCCGTCTGCTGACCTTTGCCCGCCGGCAGACGCTCAAACCCCAAGTCGTGGCCTTGGACAGTCTGGTCAACGACATGCGTGACCTTATCCAGCGCTCGCTCGGCCCGACCATCGAAGTGATTGTCGAGATTCCTGCAGATCTGCCCAACATTCTCATTGACCCCCATCAGCTTGAACTGGGGGTGCTCAACCTCGCGGTCAACGCCCGTGACGCGATTGCCGAACGCGGCTACCTGAAAATCAGTGCGCGACCTGAAGTGGTGGCCGACAGTCCGGGGCTGGGTCCGGCGCCCGCACAGGGTTGCTACGTCAGGCTGACGGTCTCGGATAACGGCAGCGGCATGAGCGAGGAAGTCCTGCAACGCTGCGTTGAGCCTTTCTACTCAACCAAGGGCGTCGGCAAGGGCACCGGCCTCGGGTTGTCGATGGTGCAGGGGCTGGCCCTGCAATCCGGCGGTGGTTTTGATGTTCAGTCCGCGCCGGGTCTCGGCACGCGGGTTGACATCTGGCTGCCGGTTTCCAGTGCGCAGGTGCTGACACCGGCAGAAGGCGAGGGCGACTCAGCGCCTGGCGCGGACCACCCTTTTCACGTGCTGGTGGTGGACGATGAGGAACTGGTCCGCTACACCGTTGCGCTGCAACTGCGTGACCTGGGCTATCAGGTGACCGAAGCGGCGTCGCCGTCCGCCGCCGAGCACATGGTCAGCGCCGGCTTGCGGCCGGACGTTCTCATCACTGATCAACTGATGGCCGAAAAAAGCGGCACACAGCTCGCCGTGAGCCTGCGCGAGGTCTTGCCTGCGCTGCCGGTGCTCGTGGTCACGGGTTACACCCGCGAATCGGCAACGCAGATTGCCGGTTTCGACGTGCTGGCCAAGCCGTTCACCCGCGCTGACATCGCGTCGAAAGTGGCGCAGGTGATCAACGAGCGCACAGCCCCGGCATGGATCAGCGAGCAGGCGGGTTACGTCCCTTGACGGGCCAGGCTCCTCACGCCCGATGCTGCTGCGCGTGAACGGGCCTGCCTGCCATTGCTGCCGCGCTTAAATGGCTCGGCCGATGGCTTGCTCGTAGCACGACAGGAAGTACTGCCACTGGGACTCGTCCCAGAACGAATGCCTTCTGAGCTGGGGGATGTCGTGACGCGCGGCGCCCAGGGCAGTGATCCGGCCGTGGGATTTTTCCAGATCCAGCAGCGCCAGCTCGAAGTCAAAGCGCGTGTCGGTGACGGTCGCCTTGATGAAGATGTGTTTGGAGCGCATGCAGCCGTGCTGCCACTTGCCCAGGTGCATCTTCGCCAGCGTTTCAGCCAGACGCTTGAAGAGACGCTGATGTTGCTCGACGCTCAAGGTGCTCGCGCCGCCCTGGGCATACCAGGTGTCGAGGTCGATGAAGCCGCCCAGGTCCTTGGTCACCAGGACGCCCTGCCATACACCGGCAACTTTGCGTGCGCCGTAGAACACAGGTCGTGGCGCGTTAACGCCCAGTTCCTCGAGCTTGGTCAGCGCGATGCCTTCACGCAGTGCAGTGGGGCGGCCGGTGGGGTAGCGCAGGCTGCGAAACAGGTGGCCGGTCTGGCGTTTGACGTAAAGCGTCTTGCCATCGTGCACCACGCGTTGCACACCGCTGGTGCCGTTGCGGCGCACATTCGGCGGCTCGACCCAAGGCCCCGAAGTGCCCCACCAGAACTCAAACTCGTTGTTTGCCCGACCCATCATGTGCTCCAAATACGGTAGAAATCTTTCTTGTGCAGCGACTGCCATCTTGCAGCGCGAGCCCCTCTGGCCGCCGCGGGCGTGATTAGTTCACTGCCGCTCAAGGAGATTGGCGAATGGCCATTTTAAAGGCGCCCAGCTTACTGGCTTGTCGCATGGCTCACCTCCTCAAACCCGCGCCATTTACGCCATCCAGCAGGCCGTATGTGCAGCACCGGTCTGATTGGGGTCACAGCGTCAACCTCGTCGAACCCTCCATGGACGAAGACCTTTTGATTTGGGTCATGCCCGTTCGTCCCATTCTTGAGAAACTCTTGGAATTGCTGCCCCTGTGCGATATCCACCGTGCATAACCAAATAAGGAAATTTGCCATGATGTCCACACTTGAACTCTGCCATATCGTCGAATCAGGCTTTCTGCCTGCAAAATGTAAATGCACCATCGATGCCCAGGATCAAATAATGGTGCAAATCTTTGATCGGGAAAGGGGCCACGCAGATTTGCTCGCGGCGGGTATCCCGGTCAGTTCGCTCAACTCCAGCCGTGCCATTGCCAACCTGATTGCCAGGTTGAAGGATGACCTGAAACTGCATTCGGCCGGCCGCCGCGCAACCGTCTATCAGGAACGCGCGTAGCTATTCAATTTCCTTTCTATCCTCCGATTCGGGTGCAGGCCATCAGCACTGCAACGATGATCGGAGGCGCGGGGCCATGCTGGTCCATCCCCAGATTCCCTTGCTTTGCAGAGTTGACAAAACCCTAAACGATTCCCATAGTTTCGCTCACGCAAACGTTTGCGATTCCGTCGATCCTTCCCTTGACGCGTAAACGCTGCCGATAACAACAATCATAATGTCGGAGTGATTCCATGAAGCTGCCTTTCGCTGCACGTCTTCTTGCTGTTGCCATGCTCACCGCTTCCGCTGCAACCCTGCCTCTCTCATCCGCCTTTGCCGACGACGCGAAAAAGCCCACCGTCGCGCTGGTGATGAAGTCCCTCGCCAACGAATTCTTTCTGACCATGGAAGACGGCGCCAAGGTCTATCAGAAAGAGCATTCCGCTGACTTCGACCTGATTTCCAACGGGATCAAGAACGAGTCCGACACGGCGGCGCAGATCGACATCGTCAACCAGATGATCGTCAAGAAAGTCGACGCGCTGGTCATCGCCCCGGCCGATTCCAAGGCTTTGGCGTCGGTCCTGAAAAAGGCCATGGATGCGGGCATCAAAGTCGTCAACATCGACAACCAGCTCGACGCTGATGTGCTGAAAAGCAAGAGCATGGAAGTGCCTTTCGTAGGCCCGAACAACCGCAAGGGCGCCAAGCTGGTGGGTGACTACCTGGCCAAGCAGCTGGCAGCGGGTGATGAAGTCGGCATCATCGAAGGCGTGCCGACCACCACCAATGCGCAGCAACGCACCGCGGGCTTCAAGGACGCGATGGACGCTGCGCAGATGAAGATCGTCTCCACTCAGTCCGGTAACTGGGAAATCGACAAGGGCAACGCCGTCGCGTCCGCCATGCTCAACGAATACCCGAATCTGAAAGCGCTGCTGGCCGGTAACGACAGCATGGCGCTGGGCGCTGTCTCCGCCGTTCGTGCGGCAGGCAAGGCGGGCAAGGTTCAAGTCGTCGGCTACGACAACATCAACGCCATCAAGCCGATGCTGAAGGACGGCCGCATTCTGGCCACCGCTGACCAGTTCGCTGCGCGTCAGGCCGTGTTCGGTATCGATACCGCCCTGAAGATGGTCAAGGGCGAGAAGCTCGAGATCACCAACGGCGTGATCGAAACCCCGGTCGAGCTGGTCACCAAGCCGCAATAAGCCGCTCTGGTTTTCACCCGGCACTGTTCACCTCAGCAGTTTTCCAAATATGTACCGCCTGCCCGTGAGGGCAGGCGCGTGGAGATCGTTATGTCAGCGTCTGCTCAGGCCGCTGTTCTATCTGTCAGTGGTATTGGCAAAACCTACGCCCAACCCGTACTCGGCGACATCGACCTGACGCTGATGCGCGGGGAAGTGCTGGCCTTGACCGGCGAAAACGGCGCCGGCAAAAGCACCCTGTCGAAAATCATCGGCGGTCTGGTCACCCCGACCACCGGCCAGATGCAATTTCAGGGGCAGCCCTACCAGCCTGCCAGTCGCACCCAGGCCGAAAAGCTTGGCGTGCGCATGGTCATGCAAGAACTCAATCTGTTGCCGACGCTGTCGGTGGCGGAAAACCTGTTTCTCGACAATCTGCCCAGCCGCGCAGGATTCATCAATCGCCGCAAGCTGCGCGAGGACGCGATCAAGGCCATGGCCCAGGTCGGCCTCGAGGCCATCGACCCGGACACACTGGTCAGCGAACTGGGGATCGGCCATCAGCAGATGGTCGAAATCGCCCGCAACCTGATCGGCGACTGCCACGTGCTGATCCTCGACGAGCCGACAGCAATGCTGACGGCGCGCGAGGTGGAAATGCTCTTCGAGCAGATCACCCGCCTGCAGGACCGTGGCGTTTCCATCATTTACATCTCCCACCGCCTGGAAGAACTGGCCCGCGTTGCCCAGCGTATCGCTGTGCTGCGTGACGGCAAGCTGGTGTGCGTCGATTCCATGGCCAATTACAACAGCGAGCAGTTGGTCACGCTGATGGTCGGCCGCGAATTGGGCGAGCACATTGACCTGGGCGAGCGAAAAATCGGCGCGGTGGCGCTGTCGGTCAAAGGCTTGAATCGCTCCGACAAGGTCCGCGACGTGTCCTTTGATGTCCGGGCTGGGGAGATCTTTGGGATCTCCGGTCTGATCGGCGCCGGGCGTACCGAGTTGCTGCGGCTGATTTATGGCGCCGACGTGGCAGACAGCGGCAGCATCGAGGTCGGCAGTCCGTTGCGCAGTGTGCAGATCAAATCGCCAGTGGACGCCGTGGGTCATGGCATTGCCTTGATCACCGAAGACCGCAAAGGCGAGGGCCTGCTGCTGTCGCAATCGATCAGCGCCAACATCGCGCTGGGCAACATGGACGCCATTTCCAGTGCCGGCGTGGTCAACGGTAATTCGGAGATCGCTCTGGCTCAGCGCCAGGTGGGAGCCATGCGCATCCGCAGTTCCAGCCCCACGCAACTGGTGTCGGAGTTGTCGGGGGGCAATCAGCAGAAGGTGGTGATCGGCCGCTGGCTGGAGCGTAACTGCCAGGTGATGTTATTCGACGAGCCCACCCGCGGCATCGACGTCGGCGCCAAATTCGACATCTACGCGCTGCTGGGTGAACTGACCCGTCAGGGCAGGGCGCTGGTGGTGGTTTCCAGCGATCTGCGCGAGCTGATGCTGATCTGCGACCGCATCGGCGTGCTGTCCGCCGGGCGCCTGATCGACACCTTCGAGCGCGACACCTGGACCCAGGACGAACTGCTTGCCGCTGCCTTCGCGGGCTATCAAAAACGTAATGCGCTGCTGTCTGAAGCCGCGCCCAGGATCGACTGATGAAAACTTCTACTACTCCTGCCGCGCTGCCGTCTCCGGGCAAGCGCAGCGGCAACTACTTCGGCCTGGGCACTTACCTGGGGCTGGCAGGCGCCTTGCTGGCGATGATCGTGTTGTTCTCGTTGCTCAGCGATCATTTTCTGTCGTACGAAACCTTTAGCACCCTGGCCAACCAGATTCCCGACCTGATGGTGCTGGCAGTCGGCATGACGTTCATCCTGATCATCGGCGGCATCGACCTGTCGGTGGGTTCGGTGCTGGCGCTGGCGGCGTCGGCGGTCAGTGTCGCCATGCTCGGCTGGGGCTGGGGCGTGTTTCCATCGGCGTTGCTGGGCATCGCCTGTGCAACGGCGGCCGGTACGCTGACCGGCTCGATCACCGTGGCGTGGCGCATACCCTCCTTCATCGTTTCCCTCGGCGTGCTGGAAATGGCACGGGGCGTCGCGTATCAGCTGACCGATTCACGCACTGCGTACATCGGTGATTCATTTGCATGGCTCTCCAACCCGTTCGCCTTCGGCATTTCGCCGTCGTTCGTCATCGCCCTGATCGTCATCTTCGCGGCCCAGGCGGTGCTGACGCGCACCGTGTTCGGCCGCTACCTGATCGGCATCGGCACCAACGAAGAAGCTGTGCGTCTGGCGGGCATCAACCCCAAGCCGTACAAGATCCTGGTGTTCTCGCTGATGGGGCTGCTGGCGGGCGTCGCCGCGCTGTTCCAGATTTCACGCCTGGAAGCCGCCGACCCCAACGCCGGCTCAGGCCTTGAGCTGCAAGTGATTGCGGCGGTGGTCATCGGCGGTACCAGCCTGATGGGTGGGCGCGGCTCGGTGATCAGCACCTTCTTCGGCGTGCTGATCATTTCGGTACTGGCGGCAGGGCTGGCGCAGATCGGCGCGACCGAGCCAACCAAACGCATCATCACCGGCGCGGTCATCGTCGTCGCCGTGGTCCTCGACACCTACCGCAGCAATCGCGCGCGGCGGCGCGGCTGACATGGCAACCATCAAGGACGTAGCGGCGATTGCCGGGATTTCCTACACCACGGTGTCCCATGTCCTTAACCGCACCCGACCGGTCAGCGAAGCCGTGCGCAAGAAGGTCGAGGCCGCCATCGTGCAGCTCGACTACGTGCCCAGCGCCGTTGCGCGGTCGCTGAAGGCCAAGGCCACGGCGACCATCGGTCTGTTGATTCCCAACGGCATCAACCCGTATTTCGCCGAGCTGGCTCGGGGCATCGAGGATTACTGCGAGCGTAACGGCTTCTGCGTGATCCTCTGCAATTCCGATGACAACCCCGACAAGCAGCGCAGCTACCTGCGCGTGCTCCTGGAGAAACGTGTCGACGGCCTGATCGTGTCGTCGGTGGGCGGCGGTGACAGCGTCCTTGAGGGTTTGGCGGCGGTGCGCACACCGCTGGTCATCGTCGACCGCGACCTGGACGGCGTCACGGCTGATCTGGTGCGCATCGATCACGAGCTCGGCGCTTATCTGGCGACGTCCCATTTGCTGTCCCTCGGCCACCGGCACATCGCCTGTATTTGCGGCCCGGTCCAGACCAGCGTGGCGAAGATGCGGCTGGCGGGGTATTACCGTGCAATGCAGGAAGCCGCGGTCGACGTCCCGGAAAGCTGGGTGGTGGAAAGCGATTTCACTGGCCACAGTGGCTATTGCGCAGCGGTCAAACTGCTGGAGCAGGATCCGCCGACGGCGATTTTTGCGGCCAACGACATGGTCGGCATCGGTGTGTTGCGCGCCGCTGCCGAACGTAACGTACGGGTCCCGGTGGATCTGTCGGTCATTGGCTTCGACGACATCCAGATGAGCCAATACGTTTACCCGGCCCTGACCACCGTCGGCCAATCCATTCTGCAACTGGGCGAGCGCGCGGCCGAAGTGCTGCTGCGGCGGATCTCGGCGCGGGGCGAAACCCCTGTCGAACACCTGATCGTTGCACCGAGCATTGTGCTGCGCGAATCCACCGCGCCTCCACCTCGGGCATTCACCCAGCTTCGTTGAGCCGGGCGCGTTGCCCGGTCCAAAACAGTGTTCTGAAAGCGTTCTGAAGAGTAAACGTCATGCAAGCAAAAGTAGTGATAGTGGGCAGCCTGAACATGGACCTGGTGACGCGCGCGCCGCGTTTGCCGCGCGCCGGAGAAACCCTGGCGGGGCAGTCGTTCGTCACCGTGCCGGGCGGCAAGGGTGCCAATCAGGCCGTTGCGGCGGCGCGACTGGGCGCCAGTGTCGCCATGGTCGGCTGCGTCGGCGATGACGCTTACGGCGAACAACTTCGCTCCGCGCTGCTGGCCGAAGGCATCGACTGTCAGGCAGTGACCCGCATCGCCGGAGAGTCCACCGGCGTCGCGTTGATCGTCGTCGATGACAGCAGCCAGAATGCCATCGTCATCGTTGCCGGTGGCAATGGCCACGTCACCGCCTCCGTGGTGGACAGCTTCGATGCCTTGCTGTCCCAGGCCGAAGTCATCATCTGCCAGCTTGAAGTGCCGCTGGACACCGTCGGCCACGTCCTCAAGCGCGGCCACGAACTGGGCAAGACCGTCATCCTCAACCCCGCACCGGCCACGGGTCCGCTGCCGGCCGAATGGTTCGCCTGGATCGACTACCTGATCCCCAATGAAAGCGAAGCCAGCGCATTGACCGGTCTGCCCGTGGACAGCACCGCCAGCGCAGACGCCGCCGCCTCGGCGTTGCTCGCGGCGGGCGTCAGCAAAGTCATCGTCACGCTGGGCGAGCAGGGCGCCTTGTTTGCCGGCAAATTGCGCTCCGAGCACTTCCCGGCGCCCAAGGTCCAGCCCGTTGACACCACGGCGGCAGGCGATACCTTTGTCGGCGGTTTTGCAGCGGCGCTGGCCGATGGCAAGTCTGAATCTGAAGCCATTCGCTTCGGTCAGGTCGCGGCGGCGCTGTCCGTGACCCGGTCCGGCGCGCAGCCTTCCATTCCTACTTTTGCCGAGGTTCAGGCCTCTGCAGCACAAGGGCATTCATCATGAAAAAAACGCCACTGCTTAACATCGCCTTGTCCCGCGCCATCGCGTCCCTCGGGCACGGCGACATTCTGATGATCGTCGATGCGGGGATGCCCGTGCCCGCGGGCGTCGAACTCATTGATCTGGCGCTGACCCACGGTGTGCCTGACTTCGTCAGCGTGCTCAACGTGGTGCTGACTGAAATGCAGGTCGAGAGTCATGTCCTTGCCGAAGAGATGCTGTCGAAACAGCCGCCCGCCTTGGCCACCGTCACTGCGTTGCACGCCTCGGGCGAGCTGGGCGAGCGACGCTTGATGAGTCATGACGCGCTGAAACACCTCAGCCGTGGCGCGCGGGCTATCATCCGCACCGGCGAATGCCAGCCGTATACCAACATCGCGCTGGTAGCGGGTGTGGTTTTTTAACGCTCATCTTTCCGATTGAGCAGTCAGGAACAAGGAGTTCCCATGAAGACGCATCATCATTTTTTCACCGGACTGATCAGGAGTGCCGCGCTGTTGGCCATTTTATCTGCCACGTCGGTGCATGCCGCCGAAAAGCGCGACGTGATCATCGACACTGACCCGGGCGCTGACGACGTTGTCGCCTTGCTGCTCGCGCTGGCGTCGCCGCAAGAACTCAATGTCATGGCGATCACCACCGTGGCGGGCAACGTGCGCATCGACAAGACCTCGCGCAATGCCCGGCTGGCACGGGAATGGGCCGGTCGCGAAGAGGTGCCGGTGTACGCCGGTGCAGGCCGGCCGCTGGTCCGCACGCCGATCTACGCCGAGAACATCCACGGCAAGGAAGGCCTGCCGGGCGTAGAAGTGCATGAGCCGAAGCAGCTGCTGGCTGAAGGCAATGCCGTGCAATACCTCGTCGACACCCTGAAGAAAGCTGCGCCCCGCAGCATCACCATCGCCATGCTCGGGCCACAGACCAACTTGGCGCTCGCGCTGATTCAGGCGCCGGAGATTACACAGGGCATCAAGGAAGTCGTGGTCATGGGCGGCGCCCATTTCAACGGCGGCAATATTACCCCGGTGGCCGAGTTCAATATCTACGCCGACCCCGATGCGGCGAAGGTGGTGCTGGCCAGCGGTGTGAAGCTGACCTACGTACCGCTGGACGTCACCCACAAGATCCTTACCAGCGAAGCGCGGCTCAAGCAGATCGATGGCCTGAACAATAAGGCCGGCAAGCTGGTCAGCGACATTCTCAACGAGTACGTCAAGGCTGACATGGTGCATTACGGCCTGCCCGGCGGGCCGGTACACGATGCGAGCGTGATCGCCTGGCTGATCAAGCCGGAGCTGTTCAGCGGCCGGCAAGTCAATCTGGTGATCGACAACCGTGAAGGCGTCACCCACGGCCAGACCATTGCCGACTGGTACGACACCCTCGCGCAGAACAAAAATGTGTTCTGGGTGGAAAATGGCGATGCCCAGGGCTTTTTTGACCTGCTGACCCAGCGCCTCGGTCTTTTGAAGTAAATCAGCCGTGCTGCGCCGCGTGGCATCCCGCTGCGTGGCGCAGAGCAACCAGAGTGCACACCGTGTCTATCGATCTCAATAACCCCGTTTCCTTTACCCACGACGCGGTCCGGCAAATGATCGCGGCGGCGCGGGATGGCGTGCACAATCAGTTGCGCGTCAGTC
This sequence comes from Pseudomonas sp. CFBP 8772, assembly GCF_014841665.1. Classification (NCBI taxonomy): domain Bacteria; kingdom Pseudomonadati; phylum Pseudomonadota; class Gammaproteobacteria; order Pseudomonadales; family Pseudomonadaceae; genus Pseudomonas; species Pseudomonas sp. CFBP 8772. The sequence goes on from NZ_JACYUI010000003.1 coordinate 155,757, forward strand.
GCGACGGCCATGCCTGGATCTCCAGCGACGCGGTGGGCGGCGTGGACATCGGCGGACTGCTGTTTCGCCTGGAAACCTGGGCTGCCGGGTCAGGGTGCGTCGGCCCGGTAGCGGCCAGCGATGCGGTCTGGGTGACGCAGATCTACAACGCCCTTCGCGATAACTGGGCCAACCCCACCACGGACTACGTCGACGTCTATTGAGTCGCGCGCGTCCTGTGCAGCGCGTCCTGCGGGCACGGCTTTAACGTTTTGTCACGATTGATTGCGCCCGGCAGACGATGCCTGGGGCAGACTCCTGCGCTGCCTGCGACGGGGCGCGCTTGTATGGCCTGGCCCGGACGCGGCGAAACGAAGCCGCTCGACCGCTGTCGCAGAGGTTCAGCTTTGAATAAATGTTAGGAGGTTGTATGCCCTGGAAATACGCATCATCAGGTCTGGTGCTCGCTGCAGCGCTGCTGGCCGGTTGCAGCAGCACGTCGGAGTCTTCGAGCCAGCCTGAGGACAGCGCTGCCAGTTCCCCGGTCAGTTCCGCTGGTGGCTATGCCCGTTGTGATGCGGCAGCGGTGCAGTTCGCCGTCGGCAAGCCAGCTTCAGCGGCATTGCTGGATCAGGCGAAGGCCAAGGCTGGCGCGCAGACAGCCAGAGTGCTCGGGCCCAACGACATCGTGACACTGGAATACCGCTCGGACCGTCTGAACCTGAACACCGATGATTCCGGGAAGGTCAACCGCGTCAATTGCGGGTAACGTCACCGCAAGATGAAATCGCAGGCATAAAAAAACCCCGTCAGTGACGGGGTTTTTTCAGATCGCTGGGATTACTCCGCGCGAACCTGAGCAGCTTGCATGCCCTTTTGGCCTTTCTCAGCCACGAAGGAAACAGTCTGGCCTTCTTTCAAGCTTTTGAAACCGTCGGATTCAATGGCTTTGAAATGTACAAAAAGGTCGTCGCCGCCACCCTGTGGGGTGATGAAGCCGAAGCCTTTTTCATCGTTGAACCATTTTACGGTGCCGGATTGGCGATTAGACATGGTGTATCTCCAGGAACATAATTTTCAGTAGTGCTGTGTTGCTCAGGCCAACTGGGCACACGAGCGCTATCATAGTCGAATTGTGTGAATGCTGGACTTTTTCAATTAGAACTTTGCGTCAACATCTTCGATATAACGCCCCAAATGGGCACTTCGAGCCTTTTCAGCCCCATTGGCACGTGTGGCCGTCAACCCTTCCATTGGCCCTGAAACCCGCTGAATTCGCGGCCTTCAGGGCATCGCCCCACGGGCGTTCCTTTACGCCCCGGTCGGGGGCATCAAGGAAATGTAAATTTTTTATTTTTTGCCGCTCAGGCAGTTTTTACTCACTGCAGCCTGCAGGCGAGAGGTCATATCGGTACTGGGAGGCGTCGTTTTGTCATTCAGCGACGCGATCTCTTTGTCCGAGAAGTTCTGGTTGATCTGCTGAGCGCCGCACTCGCAGTGCGCTTTGACTGCACTGGCGTCCATCGACGGATTGCTCTGGGTGGCTGCGGTGGTGCATTCATTCATGTAGCTGGTCTTGGTCTTCGCGTCCATCGCGGCATGAGCGCTGAGGGGCAGGGTCAGGGCCAGCGGGGCGAGGAGGGCGGCAACGCGTAGAAGCTTCATGGTGGATTCCTTTATGTCGGTTTTGTCGTTGGGCCGTTGAGGTTTCAGGCCTTGAACGTGTACTACCGATAATCTGAGGCTTTCAATGCGCACCAGTTCCGTGGACCTGGCAACGCCCGATGCGGTTGCCGTCAGGCATAAGCCGCCCTCTACCGTTTAGCTGACCCTGCCGTCACCCTGTGATAGCATGCGCGCCTGCAGATTAGCTCGCGTCTCGAGGGGCCCCGTTGCCCTGCTGCAAGTCTGTCGATTTCGTAAGTTCCAGTCACTCTGGTTCGGTCTTCAGGTTGGCCTTCGGGCTCCTGCCACTGTGAGGCAGGCATACCACCGAATCGCGTACTGGCTCTATCCCACCCACGTGACCTTTGGTAGGGGTCACCACTAGGAGAGGAGGCGCCATGCCAACTATTACTCTTCCCGACGGCAGTCAACGTTCTTTCGATCACCCGGTATCCGTTGCCGAGGTCGCAGCCTCCATTGGCGCAGGCCTGGCCAAAGCCACCGTGGCCGGCAAGGTCAATGGTCAACTGGTTGATGCCAGCGACATCATCGATACCGATGCGAGCCTGCAAATCATCACCCCCAAAGATCAGGAAGGCCTGGAGATCATTCGTCACTCCTGCGCGCATTTGGTGGGCCATGCCGTCAAGCAGCTCTATCCGACTGCCAGGATGGTCATCGGCCCGGTCATCGATGATGGCTTCTATTACGACATTGCCTACGAGCGTCCTTTCACCCCGGACGACATGGCGGCGATCGAGCAGCGCATGCAGCAGCTCATCGAAAAGGATTACGACGTCATCAAGAAGGTCACGCCGCGCGCGGAAGTGATCGAGGTGTTCACGTCCCGCGGCGAAGACTACAAGCTGCGTCTGGTCGAAGACATGCCCAACGAGCAGGCGATGGGCCTGTATTACCACGAAGAATACGTCGACATGTGCCGCGGTCCGCACGTGCCGAACACGCGTTTTCTGAAGTCATTCAAGTTGACCAAATTGTCCGGCGCCTACTGGCGCGGCGATGCCAAGAACGAGCAGTTGCAGCGCGTTTATGGCACGGCGTGGGCCGACAAGAAGCAGCTGGCTGCTTACATTCAGCGCATCGAAGAAGCCGAAAAACGCGATCATCGCAAGATCGGCAAGCGCCTGGGTCTGTTCCATACCCAGGAAGAAGCGCCGGGCATGGTCTTCTGGCACCCGAACGGCTGGACGCTCTACCAGGTTCTCGAACAGTACATGCGCAAGACCCAGCGCGAGAACGGCTACCTCGAGATCAAGACGCCTCAGGTTGTCGACCGCTCGCTGTGGGAGAAGTCCGGCCACTGGGCCAACTACGCCGAGAACATGTTCACCACCGAGTCGGAAAACCGCGACTACGCCATCAAGCCGATGAACTGCCCGTGCCACGTACAGGTATTCAATCAGGGCCTGAAAAGCTACCGCGAGTTGCCGCTGCGTCTGGCCGAATTCGGCGCTTGCCACCGCAACGAGCCCTCGGGCGCGCTGCACGGCATCATGCGCGTGCGGGCGTTCACTCAGGACGACGCGCACATCTTCTGCACCGAAGAGCAGATGCAGGCTGAATCCGCCGCGTTCATCAAGCTGACCATGGCCGTTTACGCCGATTTCGGTTTCAAAGACATCGAAATGAAGCTCTCGACCCGTCCGGAGAAGCGTGTCGGTTCCGATGAATTGTGGGATCGCGCCGAGTCCGCACTGGCTGCAGCCCTTGACAGCGCTGGTCTGCCGTACGATCTGCAGCCGGGCGAGGGCGCGTTCTACGGTCCGAAGATTGAATTTTCTCTCAAGGATTGCTTGGGTCGCGTCTGGCAATGCGGTACTCTGCAGCTCGATTTCAACCTGCCGATCCGTCTGGGCGCCGAATTCGTGTCGGAAGACAACGGTCGCAAGCACCCGGTCATGTTGCACCGCGCAATCCTTGGCTCCTTCGAGCGCTTCATCGGAATCCTGATCGAGCATTACGAAGGCGCTTTCCCGGCGTGGCTTGCTCCAACTCAAGCAGTGATCATGAATATCACTGATAAACAGGCTGATTTTGCCCTTGAGGTGGAAAAAACATTGGCGCAAAGCGGATTCCGTGCCAAGTCCGACTTGAGAAATGAAAAGATCGGCTTTAAAATCCGCGAGCATACGTTGCTCAAAATTCCGTATCTCCTGGTGATTGGGGATCGGGAGGTTGAAACACAAACTGTCGCTGTGCGTACACGTGAAGGCGCAGACCTTGGCTCGATGCCGGTCGCCCAGTTCTCGGAGTTCCTTGCACAAGCGGTTTCCCGGCGTGGTCGCCAAGATTCGGAGTAATTATTATTAAGCGTGAAATGAGACAAGATAAACGAGCTGCACCGAAAGCCCCGATCAACGAGAATATCTCGGCACGTGAGGTTCGTTTAATTGGGGCTGAGGGTGAGCAGCTTGGGATTGTGTCAATTGAAGACGCGCTTCTTAAGGCTGAAGAGGCCAAACTGGATCTGGTGGAAATTTCCGCCGATGCAGTACCCCCTGTTTGCAAACTGATGGACTACGGCAAATCGATCTTCGAGAAGAAGAAACAGGTTGCTGCCGCCAAGAAGAATCAGAAGCAGATCCAGGTTAAAGAAATCAAGTTTCGTCCAGGGACGGAGGAAGGGGATTACCAGGTAAAACTACGCAACCTGGTACGTTTCCTGAGTGACGGGGACAGGGCCAAGATTTCCTTGAGATTTCGCGGTCGTGAGATGGCCCACCAGGAGCTGGGGATGGAGCTGTTGAAGCGGGTTGAAGCTGACCTGCTCGAATACGGCTCGGTCGAACAGCATCCTAAGATGGAAGGACGCCAGCTGATCATGGTCATCGCCCCGAAAAAGAAGAAATAACCACCAGGGCACGGCAGGCCTTGCGGTTATGTTTATCAACTGAATGCGGAGTATCCGAACATGCCAAAGATGAAGACTAAAAGTGGTGCAGCTAAACGGTTTTTGAAGACCGCGAATGGCATCAAGCACAAGCACGCTTTCAAGAGCCACATCCTGACCAAAATGTCGACAAAGCGTAAGCGTCAATTGCGTGGAAGCAGCTTGCTGCATCCGTCCGACGTGGCAAAAGTCAAGCGCATGCTGCGCCTTTGCTAATTTTGATCAAGAACAGAGGAATTAACTCATGGCTCGTGTAAAGCGTGGCGTCATTGCCCGTAAGCGTCACAAAAAAATTCTGAAACTTGCTAAAGGCTACTACGGCGCGCGTTCACGCGTATTCCGTGTTGCCAAGCAAGCGGTAATCAAGGCTGGCCAATACGCCTACCGTGACCGTCGTCAGAAAAAACGTCAGTTCCGCGCTCTGTGGATCGCTCGTATCAACGCTGGTGCGCGTATCAACGGTCTGTCCTACAGCCGTTTCATCGCTGGCCTGAAAAAAGCGTCGATCGAGATCGACCGCAAGGTTCTGGCTGATCTGGCAGTGAACGAAAAAGCGGCGTTTGCTGCGATTGTCGAGAAAGCTAAAGCCACTTTGGCCTAAGTCCCCGGCAATCACCGGACCCCGTTCGGGGTTCGGTGTTAAACGTCATAAATAGGGGAAGAGCCTTGTAAGCTCTTCCCCTATTTTGTATCTGGAGTCTGTACATGGAAAACCTGGACGCGCTGGTCTCTCAAGCACTTGAGGCCGTGCAAAGCGCTGAAGATATCAATGCCCTGGAGCAAATCCGGGTTCTGTACCTTGGCAAGAAGGGCGAATTGACTCAGGTGATGAAGACCCTGGGGAATCTGCCTGCTGATGAGCGTCCAAAAGTCGGCGCGCTGATCAACGAAGCCAAAGAGCGTGTCACAGAGGTTCTCAATGCGCGCAAGGCGTCGTTCGAGGAGGCTGATCTTGCGGCCAAGCTCGCGGCCGAATCCATTGACGTGACCCTGCCTGGCCGTGGCCAGACCACTGGCGGTCTGCATCCGGTTACCCGCACTCTGGAACGAATCGAGCAGTTCTTCACCCACATTGGCTACGGCATTGCCGAAGGCCCTGAGGTCGAAGACGATTATCACAACTTCGAAGCGCTCAACATCCCAGGCCATCACCCGGCCCGGTCGATGCACGACACCTTCTATTTCAATGCGAACATGCTGCTGCGCACCCATACCTCGCCGGTTCAGGTCCGCACCATGGAATCGCAGAAGCCTCCGATCCGCATCGTCTGCCCCGGCCGTGTGTATCGCAGTGACTCCGATATCACCCATTCCCCGATGTTCCATCAGGTCGAAGGCCTGCTGGTCGACCGCGATATCAACTTCGCCGACCTGAAAGGCACCATCGAGGAATTCCTGCGCGTGTTCTTTGAAAAAGAGCTGGCAGTGCGTTTCCGTCCCTCGTATTTCCCGTTCACCGAGCCTTCGGCTGAAGTCGACATGGAATGCGTGATGTGCAGCGGCAAAGGCTGCCGCGTCTGCAAACAGACCGGCTGGCTTGAAGTCATGGGCTGCGGCATGGTCCACCCGAACGTGCTGCGCATGTCGGGCATCGATCCGGAAGAATTCCAGGGCTTCGCCTTTGGCATGGGCGTAGAGCGTCTGGCGATGCTGCGTTATGGCGTCAACGACTTGCGCCTGTTCTTCGACAACGACTTGCGGTTCCTCGCGCAATTTCGCTAGGTCGCCCGTAACGAATTCTTTAGGAGAGCAGGATGAAATTCAGTGAACAATGGCTGCGCGGCTGGGTTAGCCCGCAAGTATCCCGCGACGAGCTGGTTGCTCGTCTGTCCATGGCCGGCCTTGAAGTAGACAGCGTCACCCCGGCAGCGGGCGTTTTCAGCGGTGTTGTGGTGGGCGAGGTGCTGAGTACCGAGCAGCACCCGGACGCGGACAAGCTGCGCGTTTGCCAGGTGAGCAATGGTGCCGAGACTTTTCAGGTTGTGTGTGGCGCGCCAAACGTGCGCCCCGGTCTGAAGATCCCGTTTGCCATGATCGGCGCCGCATTGCCGGGCGACTTCAAAATCAAGAAAGCCAAGCTGCGGGGTGTCGAGTCCAACGGCATGTTGTGCTCACAAGCCGAGTTGCAGGTGGGCGAGGGCAATGACGGCCTCATGGAGCTGCCGGCCGATGCGCCGGTGGGCCAGGATGTGCGCGTTTATCTGGAGCTGGACGACGCGAGCATCGAAGTCGATCTGACGCCCAACCGTGGCGACTGCCTGTCGGTCGCGGGTCTGGCCCGTGAAGTGGGTGCGCTCTACGACGCAGTCGTCACGCGTCCGCAGGTTGCAGTGGTTCCCGCCGTGCACGATGAATTGCGTCCGGTGGACGTGATCGCGTCTGCGGCATGCCCACGTTACCTGGGCCGTGTGATTCGTAATGTCGACCTGTCACGGCCTACGCCGTTGTGGATGGTTGAGCGCCTGCGTCGCTCGGATGTCCGCAGCATCGACGCAGTAGTCGACATCACCAACTATGTGATGCTTGAGCTGGGCCAGCCACTGCATGCGTTCGACCTTGCCGAAATCAATGGCGGCATTCGCGTGCGCATGGCGGAGGAGGGCGAGAAGCTCGTGCTTCTGGATGGTCAGGAAGTCAGCCTGCGCGCTGATACCCTGGTCATTGCCGACCACCAGCGTGCCCTGGCTATCGCCGGTGTCATGGGTGGCGAGCACAGCGGCGTGTCGGCGACGACCCGCGATATCTTCCTTGAAAGCGCCTTTTTCGATCAGATTGCCGTTGCCGGCAAGGCGCGTTCGTATGGTCTGCACACCGACGCGTCCCATCGCTATGAACGCGGCGTTGACTGGCAACTGGCCCGCGAAGCCATGGAGCGTGCCACTGGCCTGCTCCTGGAAATCACCGGTGGTGAAGCCGGTCCGGCCATCGAGACCGTCAGTGACCAGCACTTGCCTTCGGTTGAGCCGATCATTCTGCGTGCCGAGCGTATCGAGCAGATGCTGGGCATGAAGATGGACGCCGCGGAAATCGAGCGGCTGCTGACCGCGCTCGGTCTCACCGTCGCGCCTCACGCCAGCGAGCAATGGCGCGTCGAAGTGCCAAGTCATCGCTTTGATATCACCCTCGAAGTCGATCTGATCGAGGAACTGGCTCGCCTTCACGGTTACAACCGTTTGCCGGTTCGTTACCCGCAGGCCCGTCTGGCCCCGCAACCGCGTGCCGAAGCCCAGAGTGATCTGCCGGCCTTGCGTCGTCTGTTGGTAGCTCGCGGTTATCAGGAAGCAATCACCTACAGCTTCATCGATCAGAAATGGTTCGAGCTGTTCACCCCGGGCGTTGAGCCGCTGTTGCTGGCCAATCCGATCTCGGCTGACATGTCGGCGATGCGTTCGTCCCTGTGGCCGGGTCTGGTGAAGTCGCTGCAACATAACCTCAATCGCCAGCAGGATCGCGTGCGTCTGTTCGAGAGCGGCCTGCGATTCGTCGGTCAACTGGAAGGCCTGAAGCAAGAGCCCATGCTGGCCGGGGTGATCTGTGGCAGCCGTCTTCCGGAAGGCTGGGCGCAGGGCCGCGATGTCGTCGACTTCTTCGACGTCAAGGCTGACGTCGAGGCAGTACTGGGCTTCGCCGGTGCGCAGGATGATTTCCGTTTCGTACCCGGAAGCCATCCCGCGTTGCACCCGGGTCAGACCGCGCGTATCGAGCGTGACGGGCGAGAAGTCGGCTACATCGGCGCGCTGCACCCGGAACTGTCGAAGACCCTGGGGCTTGATCGTCCGGTGTTCGTTTTCGAACTGGTGCTGGCTGAGGTTGCCGTTGGCCGCCTGCCAAAATTCCACGAGCTTTCACGCTTCCCGGAAGTGCGTCGCGACCTGGCGCTGCTGGCCGCCCGCGAAGTTTCGGCGACCGCCGTGCTGGACGTTATTCGTGAAAATGCAGGGGAATGGCTCACAGACCTCAGGCTGTTTGATGTTTACCAGGGTAAAGGCATTGATCCGCTTAGAAAAAGCCTTGCAGTCGGCTTGACCTGGCAACATCCATCGCGCACTCTTACCGACGATGAGGTAAACGCTTCGACGCAGCAAATTCTCACCTCGCTAGAGGCAAGGTTAAACGCCACGTTAAGGATGTAGCGTATGGGGGCTCTGACGAAAGCTGAGATGGCCGAACGTCTGTACGAAGAGCTAGGCCTGAACAAACGAGAAGCCAAGGAACTGGTCGAGCTGTTCTTTGAGGAAATCAGGCACGCTCTGGAAGATAACGAGCAGGTCAAGTTGTCCGGATTCGGCAATTTTGATCTGCGCGATAAACGCCAGCGACCGGGCCGGAACCCCAAGACAGGGGAAGAAATCCCGATTACCGCTCGCCGTGTGGTCACCTTTCGCCCAGGGCAGAAACTGAAGGCCCGAGTTGAGGCTTATGCTGGAACCAAGTCATAACGACGAGCTACCGCCTATCCCCGGCAAACGCTACTTCACCATTGGTGAAGTCAGCGAGCTCTGCGCGGTCAAACCGCACGTTCTGCGTTATTGGGAGCAGGAGTTTCCTCAACTCAACCCGGTCAAGCGCCGCGGAAACCGCCGGTATTATCAGCGACAGGACGTGCTGATGATCCGCCAGATCCGCGCGTTGCTTTACGATCAGGGCTTCACCATTGGCGGCGCGCGTTTGCGCATGTCCAGCGATGAGGTCAAGGATGATTCGCTGCAGTACAAGCAGCTGATCAAGCAGATGATTGTGGAGCTGGAAGATGTCTTGGTCGTGCTGCGTTAGCAATTTCGCGCGGTGAGCCGAAATACTTCCATCATTCAAAAGCTTAGGGTATATTCCTCGACGCTTTCGCAAGAACCCGCAACACAGAAGCAGCAGTGAGTAACGCCTAGTCGGGGCGTAGCGCAGTCCGGTAGCGCACTAGCATGGGGTGCTAGGGGTCGAGTGTTCGAATCACTCCGTCCCGACCATATTTTGTAAAGGGAATCAGCCACTTACCGGTTTGATTCCCTTTTTCATTTCTGGCTTGCGCAAAACCCGCGCAAAACTGGCGCAAAACTATCCGGCGATTTCGCTGATATCGAGGTCCGGAATGGCCTCAGACCAGATCACCTCGGCGTGCTCCTTCTGGTAGTTTTTGGTCATCTCCTCGCTGGCGTGCCCGGCGATCTTCTGCCCATCTTTCCCGGCTTTCTTGTACAGGTGCAGTGACAATGCCCTGACTTCGTGGAAGCCTGGCATCTCCTCTTCCTTCCACCCCTTGTAACAATCCGCCGCCTCCCTGGCGTCCTTAAATGCGCGCGTCAGGTAACGCTCCTCAACCTTGGTCCAGTGCTCTTTGGTCTCAGCCTGCTTTTGCCTCTTCCGATCAGGTCTGCGATGAATCAGGAATGGGGAAACGACGTTGTCACGGCAATGGCTGATCACGCGCTGCAGCTCGGGCGTTACCCTGAACCTGATCCACGCCGCGTCACTGGCCTTTGAAGTCTTTTGCTGCACCACGTAGAGATAGCTGTCCTTCACATCTCCGCACTTCATCGCGAGGTTACCTTGGTCGCCGGATCAGTGTTGGCGGACAACTACAAAGCAACAGGCTCGGGCCAGAGCGTTATAACCACCCGCTCGTACAAAGAACCAGCCGCGCTTGGCGAGGCTCAATGCATTGAGTTGGCTGGCTCCATGGTCGCCGTCGGCGGTTACATTTATCCGCCGCCGGCGGCGAACGTGACGCTGTCGAATCTTCCGGCAGCTGAAGTGATCGAGATGGTTTCAGCGCCGGAAATTATCGGCAACAGTAGGGGCATCTCCGGTTGGGAGGCTGCGCTGATATCACCAAGTCGGTGGCGGGTACGCCTACCACTATCTATTACCGCTCGATGAACAAGTACCTGTAGCCATTCACTCTGCCAGCGAACTGGAAAGGTGTGCTGGAAACGCTGAGACGGTCGTCACCTCGCGCATGGGGCTGTCATCTGGCCGCTGGGATCGCTCAGGACTCAAGGGTCAAGATGGTGCAGTCCGGCATCCGAACGGTGTGACCGCGCCTCTGGTCAGAGGCAGTTGCATCGCTGCTGACCTCCTAATCAGCGGCAAGGTGTCGGACTCATCAGCTTATGACGCAGCCAGAACAGCGGCACTGGCGTGCGAGCAAGCCACGACTCTTTACTTGACGGGCACTGATGTGGAGGGTTCCAACAGCAGAAGGGTGCCGACATCGTTTTGAGCGCTCACGGGATACTTCGAGATGAGCTTGTCGTCATCCAACTTCAGCAATGTCTGCGAAGAGGAGCCAACGCCCAGGTAGATGCACTCCAGTGGTTTGCTGAGGGCGCCAGCCATGAGCCCATCAAGGTCACTCTGCAGGAGAGTTTCGATCAGTCCTGGACCGGCCAAAGGCGACGCTGTTTTCAATTCCGCGTGATAGATCGCTTGGCGCTGGGCCAGTATCAGGCAGTCGCGACCGTTGGATGTGGCACGAAGGAACGCTAGCTCACTTGCGATTAACGGGTCTCGATCCTCATCGAAGTCTACGACATTGGTGACGCCGGTCACGACAAGGTTTCGCGCTGAATAGGTCATCGTAATAGTGCCCAGACTCACGAAGAAAACGAAAGGCAATGCCAGTAGGCCTGAAATTGAAGATGTTGAACGCTTGCGTATCGAGCGAAGTATGAGGTCGGTCAGAATGGCACCAACAACCAAGGCAGGCCACAGCACCATCATCAGGCAATAAATATGAGATCGGCCTTGGTAATACGTAAATAACCCAAGACCCATCAGCGCCGCGCAAAACAGCACATCATAAACGTGGCTCTTAACGTGACGACGCCATGCTGATACGGCTGCCACTGCCGCCGCGGCGTACGCTACCAAAACGAGCTGCCAAGGATGAGGCGTGAGCGGCATGGGCAGCATCATAAACCCTGACCCGTAAAATAGTTTCTGGTACGACATGGCTTCTTGAATCCCGAGCGGCCCACCCGCTTTTAGTCTCAGGATCGCCACCAGTAGGCCGAAAGTAAGGATGGCAAAACACGCGAACGCGAGTGCTGGCCCCAATAGTCGCCACTTAAGCGGTTGAATAAAAAACGGCTTCACCAGCAGCGTGGCGCCGATAGCAATCAGCACCGGAATGCCGGAATCAAAATTCCAAAACACGGCGACCCCTGATGTGACTCCCAACGCCGCCAGCTTTGTGCGCGTCGGCTTCAGGCAATAGCTGGAGAAAAGGAATAACGCTAGGGAAGGGCAAATGAAGCGAATCGGGTAGTACTGGACGTATATCTCTTGCTTGATGTCGTTAAGGTACAAAAACAGACCAGTCGATATCAAAAGGCACAGGAATGTCATGGCCCGAAGTAGGGGATTGCGAACGTGAAGATGTAGCACGGCGGCAAGGCACGAAAGAGCGATCACCTGTAGGGCAATGAACAGCGTGCTGACGGTGAAAACGCTGATGTCTATGAGTTTGAAGATCGGCGCAATTAGCTCCGGAAATAAACCATATTGAGAAGGTAGGTCGTGTAGAAGGGTCTTCCCTGCGACAACTTGGGTGAGCGCATAGGTGGCAGCGTCGTAGCTGACCGACCATTGGCTTGCGAGCGTCACCATTCGGTCTGACGCGAGCCGGTAAGGAACCACTTGAAAGATTATCGCAGCGGCGATGGCCGCCCCGATGGTCCATCCCATGTGAGAACGGCGTGCTGCATTGCCTTTGAGGCTGATTAACAACGCAGCGGCTGTAAGTAGCGCCGCGAGTAATAACATAATCAACCTGTCGGCGTTCACCAAGCTGGCAGGGAAGAACATTACTCCCGCGAAATCGGAAGTGACAAAAGGCGCTACCAATAGAACGCAAGCTGCCGTGGCCAGTATGGTGTGGCCGAAAAGGCCTGGGTCGAATCCACGGAACGCCTTCCCAGTGATGACCAAGGCGATGGGGGCAAGCGCGGCTAAGAGGATAAACACTGATCTCTCAACGGGCTCAGGATTTAGCTGCGAGGGTGTTGGAAGACGTACTTCCGCAAACACGGGTATCTCGGCATTCATCCCTGTATGCAAGTAGTTGAAGAGATAGCTCAGCGCCAAGGCCGCAAGCACCAGACATGCGATGAAGAAGATCAGCCCGAGGGCCTGGGCGCGGATAACGTCATGTCTTGGCTGCGAGGCAGCATCATTTGTCATTGTTGAAATCGGCCTGATCGAGAGTTGGGTGAAGAAAAGGCTGCGATTCAATCACAGCCAGCGTTGAGCGCGCTATCGACGCAGCCCATTTCGCCGAGCGATCTCATATCGCTAAACCCTCATCCCGGGATCAGCAGGCTCCATCAAAATAATCACGCGCACGGTCGCCATTGGCTAGCAACAAGCGGTGATGCGTAGAGCATTGATCGGTAATTGAACGTCGGCAGAACGCGAGATACCTGGGACTGTAGTTGGTAGCCTGCATCGCGCAGGACTCGCATGTGAAGATGGCGCAATCCGGCAGCAGCAAGCTCAGACCTACGGTTCTCGGCGTCCTTGAATGCCGTTAGTAACAGCCCGGCTGGTTTGAAGGTGTTGCGTTGCAGGGGATCGTCCCTGCTCTGTGAATGCCTCGATAATCGCCCTGGGAGAAGTGATTGCATCCGGCAAGCATCGACATCGCAATCACCAAAAACGCTACTCGCCTTAGATCCATCGCCGTTCCCTCTGTCAATTTGATGCGCATTGTAACCGATGCGAGATACGCCAGCATCGTGCCGCGTTCATCCGTCGGCAGCCATGCTATGTAGTATCGACCAGCAGACCAGTGCTCCTTTTGGCTGTACGCATATACAGCATCAACAATCGAAGCATGTTCTGATCACTCCACGCCGCCAGATGGGCGTTGCCTTCCCGAGAGATCAGCTCAGCAAGATCCCTCCGCTTAAAGGCGACGTGCAGATCGTGGAATCTCAGTGCCCTGCGCCTGGTCGCATTACCCCAAGACGCATTCATCTTGAACAGCGTCAGCCACGCGCGGGATGCTCTGCCCCGGCTGCTGGATGCCAACGTCACGAGCATGGGTACGCAAGGCCCGATGATCTCGACACGAGTCGTCATCGCAATGTTGTAGCGTTTGATCGGCCAGAGGTCGTAGCCATTGATGACCAACTGTTTGGGCGCAAGCGTCTTGAGGTATGGTCTATCGCGCCAATGGCCCTCGGGAGCCGTCGACTCGCCGCCAAACGAAGCCGCGATAGTGCAAACCTTGAGGGGCGGAGCGCCCCCTGCGAGTTGGCGAAATCTGTCCCGAATACCACCGGTATCGTTGCTCAGTATTCGAGGCTGACGCTCAGTATTTCGTATGGAGGTGCTGTGCGTCATCTCGCTTCATGGCGCTGATGCGACCGAGCGTCCAGAAGGAAATTCCGAAGAAGAGCAGCGAAATCAGTACGCCGCCGCTCATGATGTAAAAACCCGGCCGAAAGCTACGGACGTTGGCTGCGACGGCGCTGTAGTCCGGAAACCAACGCGAATAGATCAGGGTGACGTCCTCGTCCACTCCGCAGTTTTCCCTCTCGCCGCATCCAGTCTCCAGGTATTGCCCTTCGTGAGGTCGGTTATCTTGGTCCGCGTAACGGTAGTGGACGATGTCAGCAAGTCGGTTTCTCGGGATTTCCTCCAGCTGCGTCACCGTGCCGGTCACTTGGGCCCCATTCCACTGAAGGGCTGCATAGGTGAAACCTTCATGTCTCGCCATCGCGGCAAATGCTAATAAAACACAGCATGCGATAGTTAGCAGGACGACCCGGTTGTACAGATGGTCTATTTCTGCCTCACGTGGATTAAACATCCAATGTTCCATGGCTTACGGGGGAATGTGTACCTATCGGCGAGGTACACAAGAACTTTATGGTCATGGCCAGCCAGGGCCAGGCCGCTTCTCTTCTGCTTCATGGCCCGCGCAGTCCACCTGAACCGCCAGCAAGTTGGAAACTGGGGCCAGCCCGTTGCCCCGACTGCTTGCAATGGTTCAGAGGGCGATGTACCCCATACAGAGAGTTGGCACTTAACGGACACCCCCTTTTCGATGCGCGGACGGGCAGGGGGGATCGCACCTTATATGAGCAGTAAGAGAAATATAGCATTAGGCCATCTATGGGCGATTTAAGTGTGTACAATGCGCGGCGCTCAGTTCCAGCTCTGGCTGAGCATTATTTATATAGGGAATTCAGATGTACGCTCTTCGCAACTTGTCAGCCGCCGCTTTGTTAGTTTTGACTGCTGGCTGCGCCTCCGGTTTGGATCGCACACAAGAAGCTGAACTGGCTGGCTATCGTGCCAACCATCTTGACGTTCAAGAAAAAAGTCCAGGCTTGGCCGCAGGGCTGGGCCTCCTGCCTGGCGGTGGATCGTTCTACGGGCGCGCCTACGGCTACGGTGTTGTCAACCTGTTGCTGTGCCATTGTCCATTATCTGGGATCCTGTCAGTGGCTATGACGCAGCTGAGTCCATCAACTATCAGGCATCAAAAGCTCACGTAGCCAGCTTGAAGCGCCGGGACATGGATCGTCTTGACGCCAAGCTTTCAGCTAACGAGATTGATCTGAAAACCTACACCCTGGAAAAGCGAAAAGTCGACAATCTGTACTAATCATCCTGAACAGGGGGAGAGTCTGCTGTGATGAGCTGAACTTCAGGCTCGGTACTCATCGTGGACGAAATTGCCTTATCCTTTCCCAGCGGCAGGCTATTTGTTCTGCCGAGCTGGGTATAGCCTCCCCGATGAAAGCGCCGAGGCTTGTCGAAACGATATTGCAGTAAAACCTCGACGAGCTCGTCGACATGAGTTGCATGAGCCGGTTGAATGCATTCATCTTGCTGTGAATGAAGGCACCCCGTGTGCCTTCAATAACATCCTGGCTGATTCGGCGGTGTGCCGTTGCAAGGAATGGTTCCGGCTCTGTGTATGCCCCGATAATCGCCCTGGCTAAAGTGGTTACACCCCGACAGCGTAGCGACTGCAATGACCAGTAAAGCCAGCATCCCAGATTTCATCGTGTTCTCCCTATACGTGTAAGTTTGACTTGCATCTGCAACCCCTGATTCCTCACATTTCCCACTTCCGTCACACTTCGAACCCAGCGAATTGTTCCGCCGGCGTGCCGCACATCGCCATACCCTCAACACGAGCCGCCGGCGCAACGTCGTAAGCTTGATCAGCCAAAACTCGTGTCCATTAACGACCAACTGCTCTGGCGCAAGCTCCTCGGGGTAGTGATCCATCATCTCGTCGATCGAGTAGCGTCCGCGCCTGCGGTCACCCGTCGAAATTCCCTGCGCAGAACATTGACCTCCGGCGGGCTAAAACGTTAACTGTATATACATACAGTTTCTCACGGCAAGGCTTGCATCATGAGCGTCACTATTCTCGGCCCACTCTCGGCCTGCGGCGAAAAGCTGCGTTTCAACGCGTATCACGTACCGGCCGAGCGGGTGATCTGGGCCGTGGCGAAATACAGCGTTCGCGATCATGACCAAGCCTGAGCCCGTCTTTGCGCTGATCGACTGCAACAGCTTTTATGCCAGTTGCGAGCGTGTCTTTCGGCCTGACCTCGCCAAAACGCCCATCGTGGTGCTATCGAATAACGACGGCTGCGTGATTGCCCGAAGCTATGACGCAAAGCCCTTCGTGAAAATGGGTGCGCCTTACTTTCAGATCAAGGACCAGTTGCGCCGAGACGGTGTGATCGCGTTCAGCAGCAATTACGCGCTGTATGGCGACATGAGCGAGCGGGTCATGAGCATCATCGAATCGATGGTCCCCGCGCTGGAGGTGTACAGCATCGACGAGGCCTTCGCTGACCTGTCTGGCATCCCCGGCGACCTGACGGCGTTCGGCAGGCAGATTCGGGCGACGATCTACAAGCGTACCGGCATTCCGGTGGGCGTGGGCATAGCCCGCACCAAAACACTGGCAAAGCTCGCCAATCACACGGCAAAACGCTTGCTGGCGAAGACCGGCGGGGTGGTCGATATCTGCGATCCGTTCAACCGTGACTGGACGTTGCGTAACACGGACGTCGGCGAGGTGTGGGGCGTGGGCAAGCGTATGAAGGCCCATCTTGACGTCATGGGAATCAAGACCGCGATGGATCTGGCGAAGGCCGATCTCTGGACGCTGCGGCAGAAATTCAGCGTTGTGTTCGAGAAGACTGCGCGCGAGTTGTCCGGCACTCCATGCCTGGAGTTGGGGGAGGCCGATCCGCCGAAGCAGGAGATCTGCTGCAGCCGAATGTTTGGCAGCCGTTTGACAACGATTGAGCCCATCAGAGAAGCCGTCGCCACCTACACCCAGCGCGCTGCGGAAAAGCTCCGGGCACAGAACTCGCTGTGCAAGAGAATCCGGGTCAGCATTCGTACGGGGATGTTCAATCCTGAGGAGGCCAAATACGCCAACGGGGCCATGGTCGAATTGCCGTATCCCACCAACGACGTGCGCTTGATGACGAAAGCGGCAACGGAAGCGGTCAACCGGCTATTCCGGGCAGGCTTCAAATACAGCAAGGCCGAAGTCCTTTTGATGGATCTGCGCAAGCCCGGCGAATTTACCGACGACCTGTTTGCCCATTCGCAGCCCGTGGAAGCCGAGAAGGTGATGAACGTGCTGGACGAGATCAATGCCAAGTGGGGGCGGGGAACGTTACGCGCGGCAAGTGTGCCATCTGCCCATGAGTGGGCCATGCGGCGGGATCTGATGAGTCAGAGCTTCACGACGAAAATCGGCCAGCTGTGGATCGTGAGGTGCAATTAGGATCTACGCGGCCGAAGTCTGTCGCAACCGCAGACTTGCGTTGAATATATGGATATCCGTATATTCGGTTACTTGCATACGACAGTGTCCACGATGATCACTCCACCCGACGTATTTAAAAGCCTGGCCGATGAGACACGCGCCCGCGCCACCCTCCTGATCGCCAGCCAAGGCGAACTCTGCGTGTGCGAACTCATGTTCGCTCTTGAAGACAGCCAGCCGAAGATCAGCCGGCACCTTGCCCAGCTGCGCAGCAGCGGAGTATTGCTGGATCGCCGCCAAGGGCAGTGGGTTTATTACCGCCTGAATCCGCACCTTCCCGCGTGGGTGAGAGAGATGTTGCTGATAACACTGAATGCCAACACCGAGTGGCTGCGCCACAGCGCGCACCGCTTGCTGAGCATGGAGGGGCGGCCCATTCGGGATGTTTCCTGTTGCTGATGATTCGCCGTTCACCCTCGGTGCCTGGGCAGGACGCCCGCATCATTTCATCGCAGAAGTGGGAGGAAAAAATCCATGCGAGTACTCTTCATGTGCACGGCTAATAGCTGCCGTAGCATCCTTTCGGAAGCCATGTTCAATCACCTTGCGCCGCCAGGCTTTGAGGCAGTCAGTTCCGGAAGCTTTCCGAAAGGGCAGGTGTTGCCGCGCAGCCTCACCACGCTTCAGCAAGCCGGTATCGCCACAGACGGCTTGAGCAGCAAGGGCAACGAAGCCTTCGAGGGCAACCTCCCAGATATCGTCATTACCGTCTGTGACAAAGCGGCGAACGAGAGCTGCCCGGTGTATTTTGGCCCGGCGCTCAAGTCCCACTGGGGCCTGGAAGATCCATCCGACGTGAAGGGGGATGACGCGACAGTTGAGGCGGCTTTCCGCGCAACGCTCGCCCGGATCGAGGAACGCTGCAGAGCGTTTATCACGCTTCCTTTCAGCACCCTCAGTCGCGATGAGCTCAAGCGCGAGCTTGATCGTATCGGCGGTCTTTGACAGGAGGACATATGCAAGAGCAAGTCCCCAACCTCGACCGCTCACTCTTCGACGGCATGCAGGCCGCGTCCCGCCTGAGTGACGACAAACCACGCATCCTCCTGCTTTACGGGTCGACCCGGGAGCGCTCGTTCAGCCGTCTGTTGACGGAGGAAGCTGCTCGTCTGCTGGAGTATCTCGGTGCAGAGACGCGTTTGTTTAATCCCTCTGGATTGCCTCTGCCGGATGACGCTACGGTGGATCATCCCAAGGTCGAGGAACTGCGCGAACTGGTGCTGTGGTCTGAGGGCCAGGTCTGGTGTTCACCCGAGCGGCACGGTGCGATGTCGGCTGTGTTCAAGGCTCAGATCGACTGGATTCCACTCGAACTCGGAGCCGTTCGCCCCACGCAGGGTAAAACCCTGGCGGTCATGCAGGTGTGTGGCGGCTCACAGTCCTTCAATGTCGTTAATCAGCTGCGCGTACTGGGGCGCTGGATGCGGATGGTCACCATCCCCAATCAGTCCTCGGTGCCGAAGGCCTACATGGAGTTCGACGAGGCCGGCCGGATGAAGCCTTCCGCGTATTACGACCGTGTCGTTGACGTGATGGAAGAGCTGGTCAAGTTCACCGTCCTTTTGCGTGACCGCCAGGTTGAGCTGGTGGACCGCTATTCTGAACGCAAGGAAACGGCGGAACAGCTCATGGCTCGCGTGAATCAGCGCTCGATTTGAGGTCCTGATGACGATTGAAACTGAAATTGAAATCCGAACGGCGCGACTGGAAGATGCGGCATCGATCCAGGCTATCTATGCACCGGTGGTAGCCGGGACTGCGATCTCGTTCGAAGATACGCCGCCCGGCGTCGAAGAGATGCAGCTGCGCATGGCCGCAACGTTGCAAACCTACCCCTATCTGGTTGCGGTTCGGGATGGCCGCGTGGTCGGGTACGCCTATGCCAGCCAGCACAGGGCCCGCGCAGCTTATCGTTGGGCGGTCGATGTTACGGTCTACATCGGCGAGCGCGAACGTAGAACCGGCGTGGGCCTTGCGCTGTATGAAGCGTTGCTGCCGATTCTGGCCCGCCAGGGCTTCCGTTCCGCCTATGCCGGTATATCTCAGCCTAATCCCGGCAGCGTTGCGCTGCATGAACTGCTCGGTTTCCGGCACATCGGCACTTACCCGAATGTCGGTTATAAACTCGGTCGATGGCACGACGTTGGCTATTGGCACCGTGAGCTGAGCACGAGCCCATCCCCGCCAGGCGAAATCAGCCCGTACCCGGAACTGAAGATCTGCTTGTCCGCTATGGGTCGCACTTGGATCGATAGGTAAATTCGAACTCAATCATCAGTTTTAACGATGATCCTTTTGATTAACTTTTCAACTAAGGAGTCGATAACAGAGCATTACGAAAAAATCAAAGGTTAAAGGCGATGAAATCCAACTGGTTGGATAATTTGAAAGTAGGCAAGAAGCTCGGCTTGGGCTTCGGTGCCATTCTGCTGGGCGTTCTGGTGGTGACCGGGATTGGTTATGGCAGCGCGGACCTGCTGATCAAGCGACTGGAGAAAGCAGCCAGGGTCGCTGAAGTGAAAGCCGATATGCTCGACGTCAAAGTGGCGTCGCAAGCTTATGCCGCCAGCCCCAGTGCCAGCGCTGCAGAGGCTTATAGCGCAGCCCTTGCGGCATTGAACGGCACCATCGATAAAACCTTGCAGATCCTGACCGTCCCCAAAAACGTGGAGATGCTCAAGGCGATCGATAATCAGGCAGCAGACCTCAAGAAAACCTTCGATCAGTTGGTCAGCAACAACCAGAAGATCGATGAGGCGATGAAGCCGTTGATCAAGGTTTCCGATGAAGTGAGCGCGACCTTCGAGAGCCTGCTGCAGAAGACGCTGGACGATGCTTCGAACTCGCCAGACCAGGCCGGTATCGACCATGTGAAAGTTGCAGGCGACCTGCGCAATGGTATGACCAACTTCCGCCTGGTATTCCGTCGTTACTTGAGCATTCCTACCGCAGACAATCGCCAGGCCACTTTCGCGACAGCCGACGCGCTGCTTAGCCAGGTGGCTGCGGCCCGAAGCCAGCTCCCCGCGCAGTCAAATGCAGCAGTCGATACCTCGCTTGTTGCGCTTCGCCAGTACAAAGAGAACATGGCGACCATCTCGCAGATGCTGCAACAAAATGACCAGATACGCGACGCGTTACAAAAGCTGACAACCGACACCCTTAAGAGGGTCGATGACTTGATGGCCTCCCAGGTGGTTGCAGCAAACAATGAAAAGAGCAATGCGATCATCCAGTTGTTCAGTGTCGCGTTAGTGGTGCTGTTACTGGGTGTTCTCGCCGCGGCACTGATCACTCGCCAGATCACTCGTCCACTGAACGACAGCGTCATCGCTGCCCGTCGCATCGCCGATGGCGACCTGACCTACGACATTGGCACAGACCGTAAGGACGAACTGGGCCTGCTGCAAAACACCATGCAGCACATGACGTCTTCCTTGCGTGAACTGATTGGCGGTATCGGAAAGGGTGTTACCCAGATCGCAACCGCTGCCGAAGAATTGTCGGCCGCGACCGAACAGACCAGCGCTGGCGTCACTCAGCAGAAACTGGAAGTGGATCAGGTGGCAACGGCCATGAATGAAATGGCTTCAACCGTGCAGGAGGTTGCGCAAAACACCGAGGACGCTTCGCGTGCAGCCCGGCAAGCCACCGAGCGCGCGGTCCATGGCAGCACCGTCGTGCAGCATGCAACGAGGGAAATCAGTCAGCTGTCTGGAGAAGTCGGGCAGTTGGGCGTGGCGATGCAGCGCTTGACCCATGACAGCGACAAGATCGGCAGTGTCATCGATGTGATCAAAGCCGTTGCCGAGCAGACCAATCTGCTCGCACTCAACGCCGCCATCGAAGCGGCACGTGCCGGCGAACAGGGTCGCGGTTTTGCGGTGGTGGCCGACGAGGTCCGGTCACTGGCCCAGCGCACCCAAAGCTCGACCACTGAAATCGAAGCGCTGATCCAGGCCCTCCAGCACGGCACCGTGGAGGCGTCGAGCTTGATGGACGCCAGCATGCGGCGGACAGAGGGCACCGTCGAGCTGGCGCGTCAGGCCGAGCAAGCGCTCGTAGAGATTACGCATTCCATTGGCACGATTGAGCAGATGAGCCAGCAAATCTCGGCCGCGGCTGAGGAGCAGAGCGCGGTGACCGACGAAATCAATCGCAGCGTCATCAGTGTGCGTGACGTCGCCGACCAGTCCGCCACCGCGACGGAGCAGAGCGCTGCCTCGACATTGGAACTGGCACGCCTGGGCAACACCCTGCAGAACATGGTGGCTCGCTTCAAGGTCTGACACCACCGGTGTCGGCTGTACAAAAGAAACCGCTTCGGCGGTTTTTTTGTGCGCAGTATTCAGTGCATCGTTCAGTGTTCACGCGCCATTCATCTTCCACCGGGCACTAATCCTTCCTGATGCACCTCTGTCCTGTAAGCGCAGATTTCCTGCGACTCGTACTGGAGGTCATCATGGGTATCGAAGACAACGGGCCGGATAACGCGTATCAGGGTCCTGCCGAGCCGGGCAGCGAAGAAGAGATTTATCCCGACACCCACGCGGATACCGAGTCAGCCCGGCAGGGTGAAGGCGCGGCAAGCGAAGCCCGAAACAAGGGGCTGGATGACATGGAGATTCCTGACAATCCTCCCGTCGATGAAGACGAAGCGTCCTCTTCGGGCAACCGCTAAACCTGCCCGGTTTCATCAGACCCCACCATTGTGTGGGGTTTTTCTTACAGCTCGAACGGTCTGTTACACAAAATAGCCACTCGTCGGAACGCGCGCACTATCAAGGGGTTGGGCACTCCATTCATTAATCAAAAAATAAGGTGCCCCGGATGAGACCTCAGATCCACGACATTCCCAACGCACTCGACCTGATCAGCGAGCTGGATCAGGCGACCGAGCAGATGATGTCTATCCCCGTCGAGCACATCGGCGGCGTGCAATGGGAAGAGGCTTTCGTCCGGCAGCAGAGCGCCTTTAGAAAATGGCGCGATTATTTGTACTGCAAAGCCGATGAGCGCCCGGCGGTTCGGCTGTTGAACATCGCCTGATCTGCATCTGCGAAGACCTGATCTGCAAACAGTACCGCCCGCATCAGACTCAGCATGGGCGCGCACCTCTGCACGCTGCGCTAACGACGCCCCGCAATTCGTTCCACCGCGGCCAGCACCCTGGGCCGCTGCGTCTGCCACTCACGTTTGGTGATACCCAGCAGCACCGCGCCGATCCGCTTGCCATCGCGCACGATGTGCTCCCGCCTTACTCCCTCAACCACGAAGCCGAATTTCTGATGCATCTTGATCACCGCCGGGTTGATCTCGAGCACTTCGCAGTTGAGTTTCTCCAGCCCTGCGGCACCGAACGCGTGATCGAGCAACCATAACTCCACCTGACTGCCAAGGCCTTTGCCCTGCAGCGTGGTGTCGAGGTAGAAGGCCCACTCTGCCGTGCCGTGGGTACGGTTGATGGCACTCAGCGACACAACCCCCACCGGTGCGGCTTCAAGCACAACGACAAAGACCTGCTGCCGGGAGCTTGAGCGCAGTGCCTCAAGCCAGTTCAGGTGCTCGGCTTCGCTGATTTCATGGTCCGTGTACATGAACTTGCGCACGTCGGGCTGATTGCGCAGTTGCCGCACACGGGCTTGCTGCTCGACGGGCAGCTCAAGGATCGGCACTACTTTCATGGATTCCCTTTTGAACGCGTCATACGGCTGTTGAGTCCCTGTCCGGTCTGCGCGGCCAGCGGTGCTTGATCACGTGCCGCGCCGCATGGAGGGGTTTTTTCAAACTGGCTGGAACGAATCGATTGGCGTTTCAGTCAACCTTTCTCACACCCAGGAGGCAAAATATTATGGCAAGCGATATCACTGAAAAACTGCGTGACGATCTTTATCAGAAAACCCGTTCCGAGCTGAACACTTTTCTCGACGAGACCAATGCCTTGCTGGCGGCAGGGGATGCCTTGAATGAGGACCGCACTACTCAGGCCCGTGAGCGGCTGAAGGATTTTCTGGCCCGCGGTACCAGTGCGGTCACCGAGATCGAAATGGACGCCCAACCTGCGCTGACCCGTGCGGTGGGTAACGCGAAATCCTACGTCACCACCCATCCGTGGGCGGCCGTCGGTGTTGCAGCGGGCCTGGGCCTGGTGGCCAGCCTGTTGCTCAAACGCAACAGGGATTGAGGGGGGCATCGTGGTTCGCCGTCGATTTCCGGTGGATCCGTTAAGTCCGACCAGCGGCCGGCTTGCGTTCGCCGGCGCGTGCACGCCCGTCATTTACCCTCGTTATCGGCTGGTACTGTTCATGGCGGGTACCGTAGCTGACGATGGATTCGGCACCGCTCTGGCGCCGGCCAATGTCTTGCGAAAGCATAAATGGGGGATACGCATGAATGTCGACGAAGAAACTGTTCGTCAGTTGGCCCAGTTGATCTGGGAGACCGAAGGCAAGCCTGAAGGGCAGGAGTCCCGTCACTGGGAAATGGCCACACGCCTGGCGGAGTCCGCTGCCATGGCGCCGGTCCGCACTTCAAGCAAGCACAAGGTCGATACGTTGTTCCCGTCGCCCGATGAGGCTGACCCCAACGCGTGACAGGTCGAGAGCTCGCCCAGGCGCAGTGCCGGGGCGAAGCTCGGATCGACCTCGTATCGAACAGCTACCCGCTTCAGACCGACCCTGAGGCTTGCCGTGCAAAACGGCGATCCGCCTGCCGCGCATCCATCAGCGCCCAATACCACATGCCCAGACCGCCCAGCGTCAATGCCGCTGCGGCATAGCCCGTGGCCGGCAGACCGTAGCCCGCCGCAATGACCACGCCGCCCACCAACGGGCCGATGGCGTTGGCGACGTTGAACGCGCTTTGCACCAGCGCACCCGCCAGGGATTGCGCATGGGGCGCAACGTCCATCAGGCGTGTCTGCAGGATCGCCGCCAGGCCGACGCCGCAACCGATGAAAAACACCAGCGGAATGAGCAGCCAGAGGTTTTCGGTCGCCGACGGGTACAACGCCAGCACCAGCGCAGTGAAGCCCAGCGAGACGCCAGCGGCGAGCATCGTGGCGCGGTCGGCGGCCCAGCCACAAACCAGGTTGCCCACCGTCGTGCCCAGACCGAACACCGCCATCACCACCGGAATCATGAAAGCCGAAGCGTGGGTGACCTCGATCAGCGTGGCCGCCAGATAGGTGTACACGCAGAAGATCCCGCCGAAGCCGATGCCGGCGATGCCCAGTGTCAGCCACACCTGCCGCGAGCGCAGTGCGTTAAGTTCGCGCAAAGGGCTGGCGTCGGTATCCGCAGGGGAAGCGGGCGCAAGGCAGCGAATCAGCACCGCGGTGATCGCGGCGAGGCCGGCGACGATGGCCATGCCCCAGCGCCAGCCGATGGTCTGGCCGATCCAGGTGGCGAACGGCACGCCGATGATGGTGGCGATGGTCAGCCCCATGAAAACGCGGGAGACCGCTTGAGCACGGCGATTCTTCGGCACCAAGGACGCGGCCAGCAGCATCGCCACGCCAAAGTAGGCGCCATGGGGGAAACCGCTGAGAAAGCGGAAAAACACCAGCCATGGCAGCGACGGCGCGACGGCGCTCAACGCGTTGGCGATTCCGATGAAAGCGGCGAGGGCCACCAGCAAGGCCCGGCGGGGCAGTCTGACGCCCAGGACCATGATCACTGGCGAGCCGATGACCACGCCCAGGGCGTAAGCACTGATGGCATGCCCGGCCAGCGGCTGGGTGACCTGAAAGTCACCGGCAATGAACGGCAGCAGGGTCATTGAGGCGAATTCGGTCGTGCCGATGGCGAAGGCGCCCATGGCGAGGGCGAACAGCAGCCAGCCCATGTTGAAATCATGCGGGGTGTGGGAGGTATTCATGGGAGATCGAGAAGGGTTTCCGGGAAGAAGCATGCTGTGATACTTGAAACCGATTTCAGTTCAACCCGGGAATGACTCAACCCTGAAGTGACGCCGGCTGACGCGGGTGGCGCATAGTCGGCGGTTCAGTTCGATCAGTCTTTGGGTTTGGTGTCGGGCAGGGCGGCGCCCTTGGGCCACAGCATCCAGATCTGGCCTTGCTGTTTCATGTTGCCGGCCAGTTCGCCCGCCGCATCACCGGTACCCCAGAACATGTCGGCGCGGACTTCGCCGGCAATGGCGCCGCCGGTGTCCTGCGCCGCGACCGGGCGTACCAGCGGCGTGCCGTCGGGGCGGGTCGAGGACAGCCACAACAGGCTGCCGAGGGGGATCACCTTGCGATCGATCGCCACGCTGTAGCCGGCGGTCAGCGGCACATTCAGCGAACCGCGCGGGCCTTCGGTGCTGTCCGGGCGCAGGGTGAAGAACACGTAGCTCGGGTTGCTGCCCAGCAGTTCATTGACGCGTTCGGGGTGCGCAATCGCCCAGTCGCGGATGCGGCCCATGGACACTTCGTCCTTGGTCAACTGGCCTTGCTCCACCAGCCAGCGGCCAATCGGCTTGTACGGGTAGCCGTTCTGATCGGCGTAGGCGATGCGCAGCTGGCGGCCGCTTTCCAGCTGAACCCGACCCGATCCCTGGATCTGCAGGAACTGCAGGTCGATGGGGTTTTCCAGCCAGGCCAGCACGGGGGCACTGGCGCCTTTGGTGCCAATGGTGGCGGCGTCGTCGTAGGGACGCAGCACTCGTCCATCCAGGCGCCCGCGCAGGCGCTTGCCCTTGAGCTCGGGATAGATACTGTCGAGATTGACGATGATCAGGTCATCGGGCACGCCATACACCGCCACCGGGTGCGCGTCATTGCGCTGCTCGCTGCCTTTATAGATCGGCTCGTAATAGCCGGTGATCAGCCCGTTGGCGCCGTGCTCGGAGGAGCGCAGGCTGTAGACCTGCAGCTGATTCTTGAGAAAGTCGCGCACGGCGGCCGGGTTTTGCGGCACTTGGGCGGCGAGGGCGCACGTGCCACCCCAGACCGGGTCCTTGGCCAGGCGTTTGCACGCCGAAAACCAACTGTTGTAACCCGCCATCAGGTCGGTGTCGTTCACCGCCGGCAGTTTGTCCCACTCGACGCTGACGTAGGTCGTCGCTTCGGAGGGCTTGGTCTTCGGCGCGCCGCCGTCGCAGGCAGCGAGCAGGGCGATCAGTGGGGCGAGGCAGAATACGAAACGGCGCCAGTGCAGGCTTGTGGTCATCACGCGGGGTGTTTCCTGAAAATCATGCGAAGGCGGCTAGCTTGGTGAAAGCGAAGGGCTGCGTCAAATGGATGAGGGAATCATTTGCATGAAAGCTCACATGGCGGCCCAATCGCCCTGGACGCGCTGCGAATTTGCCGCCGATATTGCACTTTTTCGCCGTGGGCCGTTCTGACCATGGCCAGGACGCGGCGATAGACGCGGCGTCTCGTTCGTTAAAGCTTGGGATTGATGCTCGCCGTGTTTTCTGTTTTATCCGTTTGCCGACGCCTGCGCCCGCTGTTTGCCCTGTGCATGCTTGGGCTCGGTTCTGCCGGGTGTACGCGCCAGGACGGCCAGGATGTCGCCACGCAGTTCAGCGAGACGCGGCCCCAGGAGTTCTTCCAGACCAGCGTAGACCGCATGGCGACGCTGGCGATGGCCGACAACCTCGACAGCCTTTACCTGCTGATGAACAAACTCTACCTGCGCAACCCTGGGGAGTGGCGCAAGTCCGGCTTCGTCGATGCCGCGGCGGCCGAACGCAACGTGCGGCAGGCCATCGAGCAGAAGAAGCCGTTGCCGCAGTTGGGCACGCGACGTGACCTGGCAGCGCTGAGCTACGCCCTGAGCCCTGAATTCCTTGGCGATCGCGTCGGCGCATTCATTTATGCCATCGGCAGCATGCTGGTCACGGCCCACGGCGGGCGCCTCGAATTCTTCATGACCGACCAGATCAACCCGACGTTCGTCAACAATGCTGCGCGCAATATCGAAAAGGCCACCTGGCTGCTGAGCCAGCGGCAGAACGCCAATGGCGAGCTGCTGTTGTTCTCCAACGAGATTTCGGAGGAGGGCAGCAACCTCAGTTTCGCCACCGAGTTCGGCAAGATTGTGGCGCGCCTGGACCTGCTCACCCAGATGCTCGACGAGCGATATAGACGCATCGGTTTGAATTACGCCCAGAGCCTGCTGTTCCTGAATTTCCTTCCGGTGCAATGACGCCCCGCTGTGCCGGAAAAAACCTTTGCGCTATCCCTCATCCTTGTCGGCTTGCGGTCGATAGCTCCTCAGGAGTCCGCAAAAAACAACTATAAAATTCATGGCATGGGGTCGACGATGTTCAAAACAGTGCAGGCGCGCTATACGGTCATATTTGTGACCTTGATTGTGGTCATCGCAGTGATCACCGAGCAGGGCATCGTACATTTCGTCACGCCCAAGGTGCGAGAGACCCAGGAAAAAGTGGTGCTGAGCCAGGTGGACCAGATCGGCACGCGAATCCTGTCGGACCTGGCGCGCGTAGAGGCTCAGTCCCGGGCGATCACCCAGGCGGTTCCGCTGCTGGACAGTGATGGCATCGACATTGTGCTGCCAGGCCTGGTCGATCAGTACGGCGATCAGAAAGTCTTCGGCGGCGGCGTCTGGCCGATGCCGGACAAGCGCACCCCGGGGCGCAACAAACACAGCTCGTTTTTCCACCGTGACGGCAGTGGCCAGCTGGTGGTGAGCACGTTCTGGAACTCCGACCCTGCGCCCAACTACTGGGAACAGCCATGGCACCGCGCCGGGCAGAACGCACCCAAGGGCAAATGCGCCTGGGCGGCGGCCTATCAGGACGAAGCCAGCCCGCAACCGCGCACCAACTGCGCGATGGGCATCTACAAAGATGGCGCGCTCTACGGCGTTTCGACCATCGACGTCACCCTGGGCTTTTTCAACGGCCTGATCCAGGACAAGGAAAAAGACATTCAGGGTCAGGTGATGATCGTCGAGCGCGACGGCAAGATCCTGACCAACCAGAGCCGCATTCCCGGCGAAATCATCCTCAAGAACGTCGCAGGCTTCAGCGGCGAGTCGATGTTCGCCAAGGCCATTCAGGACGGTCTGGGCAAGGTCTCTGGCGACGCTGTGTATTCCCGGGAATACATCGACCCGCAACTGGGTGACCTGACCTTCTTCCTGCGCCCTGTGGTGGGCACGCCGTGGATGATCGCCACCTCGTTGCCAACCGCCATGCTCACCGCCAGCAGCACCGAAGTGCTGAAGACCCTGGGCTGGTTGCAGATTCCCCTGGTCATTCTGTTGCTGGTGGTGCTGGGCTTTGCCTTCCATCGCTTGCTGGCACGGCTGACCGTTCTGCGCACCAACATCGACGCGCTGTCTTCGGGTGAGGCCGACCTGACCCGTCGCATTCCGATCAAGGGCGAGGATGAACTGGACGCTGTCGGCCACTCGGTCAACAAGTTCATCGCCTTCCAGCAAGCGATGATTGTCGAGGTGCGCAGCGGCACCGAGCAGATCTCTGCCGGGCTGGTGCAGTTGCAGGATCAGTCGCGCAACATCAACCAGATCCTCAACCGCCACGCCTCGGAAACCGATCAGGCGGTGACCGCGATCAACGAGATGAGCGCCACCGCCGACAGCGTCGCCGAGAACGCTACGCAGACGGCGAGCTTTACTCAATCGGCCAACGATGCCGCGCAGCGCTCCCGGGACGTCGTCGACGAAGCGTCGGTCAGCGTGCGGGCGCTGGTGGCCGAGGTCGAAGAAGCGACGAAGTACGTTCAGGAAATGCAGGTCGATGCCAAACGCATCACCGATGTGCTCGGTGTCATCGGCGGCATCGCCCAGCAAACCAACCTGCTGGCGCTGAACGCGGCCATCGAAGCGGCGCGGGCGGGTGAGCAGGGCCGAGGCTTTGCGGTGGTGGCCGACGAAGTGCGGGCGCTGGCCGGTCGTACCCAGCAGAGCACATCGGAGATCAACGAGATGCTCGCGCGGCTGGAACAGGGCGTGAGCACTGCGGTGGGCGCGATGGAGAAAACCAAGGTCAGTTGCCAGTCGACGGCCGACCGTACGTCCCGCGTCAACGAAGGCCTGGACGGGATGGCCGGTTCGGTGCTGCGCATCCATGACCTGAGCGCGCACATTGCAACGGCGGCAGAGGAGCAGAGCGCGGTGACCGAGGAGATCAACCAGAACATGATCGCCATTCGGCACATGGTCGGTGAACTGGTGGGCTGTGGTCAGCAGACCGACACCAGCGTCGAGGCGCTGATGGCGTCCAACGAGCGGCTGGTGGCGATGATCGATCGCTTCAAGGTTCGCTAACCGGCGATCCATTCACTCGCGCAAAGCAAAGCCGGAGCCCAAAAAGCGCCGGCTTTTTTGTGGGGCGCAGAAGGTGTCTGGGCTCAGTAACTTTCGCCGCGAATGTATTCCTGCATTTTCTCGATCAGCCTGGCCTGTTCGGCAATGGCCGCCTTGACCAGGTCGCCGATGGACAGCAAACCGATCAGTCGGCCTTCGTCCACCACCGGCAAATGGCGCAGCCGGCGGTCGGTCATGATGTTCATGCAGTGCTCGACCGTGTGCTGCGAGCCCACGGTCTGTACGTCGTGGGTCATGATGTCGCTGACCGGGGTCCCGGCCGAAGCACGGCCCTTGAGCTCCATCTTGCGGGCGTAATCCCGCTCGCTGACGATGCCGACCACCTTGCCATCGCGCACCACCGGGACAGCACCGATGTTCTTTTCGGACATCAGCTTGATCGCCTCGAGGACCATCTCCCCGGGCCCGACGGTGTGGACGTCAGCGTGGTGCGGGTCTTTCAACTTCAGTAGTTCGGCTACGGTCGTCATGCTGGCCTCTCCGGCGCGTTTCTTGTGAGCACGGCCCATCCGGCCGTGCATAGAGAATCGTCGAGAGATGGCATTCCGGCAAGTTTGAAAGCGCCATGCCCGGCCCTGAAAGCGTCACCGCCCCGATTTCCCGTGGCCGCGTCGGTGGGCTGGCGCGAGGTCAGCCGATCCGCCGCGACAGGCCGCCCTGTCCCTGCGCGTGCATCGGTGCTTTTGCCGGCGATGCCGCGCGCTGCTGCAGCAGACCGGCAACGTCACGGGTCTGCAGCACGAACCCTTGCACCCAGTCCACGAAGGTCATCTCGTCCAGTGCCTTGAGCGGCAGTTGCGTGCACAGGCGAACCGCCTGTTGCTCATCCAGGGCCAGCCAGCAGCCACTCATGGCGCCGCTGTCGAAGTTGAGCCTCATCAGCCGCTCATACAGGCTCGGGTCGGGGCGCAGCGACAGTTTGCAATGCAGAATCGCGACGTCTCCCGCCGTCGGCACCTCGATGATCACCACTTCGCGGCCCTCATCGAACAGCGCGCACACGCCGTTTTCGAGTTGCAAGGCGGTGCCCAGTCGTTTGCCCAGTGCCTGAATGCAGGCGTCTGCGTGTGTCGTTGTGTTCATCATTTGCGGTGTCCTGTACGGGGGGGCGATTCGATCAATAGAGGAGCGGGCGCGGCGGCCTAGCGCGGCCGGAAAGCGCCATTGCCAGCCTGGCCCAGCTCGTGGGCGGGCTGCGAGTCGCCACGGTCGGCGATGGCGCCGTCGGCCGTGGCCTTTTTCGGGTTCCTCTGGTCAGGGCCGTAGTCGAAGGTGACTTCACCCATGAGGCGTTCGATGCTCAGCGCGCTGCCGCTCTTGAAGCTGACAAAGGGGAACGGCGTGCCGAACGCGTCTTCTTTCGCGGCGGTCTTGAAGACCGCGATGCTCTTGATGCGCAGATTGTTCTTGTCGCCGAGTATGTCCTTGAGCACCGCGTCGGTCAGCCGTCCACTCAATGCGCCGTCCTCGATGCGCTCTTTGACGTCGTCGCGGACCTCAAGCTTGATTTCGGCGCGAGTGGTGCCCTTGCTGTCCTTCATCGCATCGAGCAGGCCTTTGAGCTGCGGGTCGGCGCTCATCATTTCGTGAATCCGCTCGGCGTTGCCCGGGTTGCAGTCACGGCCGAGCATCTGTTTGACGCGGTCGATCTGCCGCTTGGAGGGCGCGGCCTGATCCAGCCGGTTGACGTTGTTGTGTTTGACCACCATGTCCATCAGCGACATCAGGCTGGAGCCCTGGCTGGCAGCGGTGTTCTGCCGGTCGAGCTGGCGCAGGCTCTGGCGCGCGGCGTATTGCGCGTCGTTCTCGTCTGACGTGGTCTTCAGGTATTTGTCCTTGAGGTCCTGCAGCACCTTCTCAGGAGGCTTGCCGGCGGGCGACGGATTCTTGCTCATGCCGGGGAAGGCCTTCTCCAGTGTGTCACCCAGGGTTTTGACGTCTGCGGTTCGCAGCGGCAGGGCGTTCTTGAAGCGCACGTCGTAGCTCTTGCCGGTCTTGTTGTCGAACGCCAGTGTCGCGCTGACGCCCAAGGGGGCGCCGCCGGCCACGAACAGGTTGCTGGGGCGCGACGTAAAGACGGTGCTGAACATCCGCGCGTAGCCGGTCACCGAGCCTTTTTCGAGGAACCGCGCGCGGTTGCTGCTATAGACGTCGGCGTGCAGGCCGTCGCTGCCGTGGCCCTCGGTCCGTTCCCGTTCGGCGCTGAGCAATGACACGGTTCCCAGCAGGCCGGCGCCGAAGCGCATGAAGCCGGCAACGGGTTCGGCATCGGTGCGGCCCTTGTTGGTCCGGGATTCAAGGTTGACCCCGGCATCCAGGTCGAACGCGTGCTTGCCCGTGGTGCGCACTTCCTTCTCGACGCCGCGATCCATCAACGCCATGGGTTTAAGGCCTCCCTGCGCCGGGCGCTTGCTGCTGGCCAGTTGCGTCTGCATCAGGTCAATCATGAAATCATCGATTTCGTCGTCGCGAATGAAAAAGCTCAGCGCCGTGCTGTTGGCATACTTGTACTTGGCGTCCAGGCTGCCGCCGAACCAGCCGCCGTTGGTCTGGAGGTTGGCGTGGCTGTCGCCGGGCGTGGTTTTGGTGTCACTTTTGCCGCCACCAAAACCGAGGCTTCCTGTGCCGCTGATTGCGCCTTCGCGACTCATCGACACCTTCAGGCCGCGGTCGAATCGGGTGAAGGTCAGGCCGTAGGTCCGCTCTGGATCGATATTGCCGCGAAAACCGAGGAACGCGGGCTCGGCCGGCCCCGCGACGCCGCCGGTGACGCCGCCGCCGTAATTGCGGTTCAGCTTGAGGCTTTCTCGAGGCTCCAGATTCTGGAGCGCCTCGGTCAGGGCGAGCATGACAGCGGCGTTATTCGGGCCGGCAGGGGTCTGCAGCCCTTGCAGCACGTTGCGCTTGAGCGGGTGGTTGTCCTTGCGCAAGTGCTTGAGCAGGTTCTTGGTGGCGTCGTAACTGGCTTCGAGGGAGGCATGGTCACGGAAGCCGGCATCGGTGTAGCGCTTCACCGGGCTGCCTTCGTAGGCGTCGTTGTGCAAGGTGGCCAGCGCTGTGGCGATGGTGTCGAAATCCTTCGCCCCCGGTTTCTTCACTTCATTGGCGAACCCGTCGAGGGCGGCGCTGATGTCGTTGAGCACCTTGACGTCCAGCGCCAGGCGAGCGCGCAGCAGGGCCTGGTTATCGCCTTGGGTGCGAGAGCCATCCAGCGGCGATTGGGTGTTGCGCCGCTCCAGCGTGAAATGCGCGTTCTTCAGCTTGGTGAGCAGCTGCCCCAGTTCGTGAGCGTTGTCGATGCCGCTGTCACGAAGGACGCTGGCCACTTGCGGCAGCATGTCATTGTTGCGCGGCTTGCCCTGGAAGGCCGGATTGATCGCGCCATTTTTCAGCAACGCGCCTTCGTCCTGGGCCAGTTCGCGCAGCGTCTTCTGCAGGTCTTCGGTGACGCTGGTCTGGAACCAGTTGAACAGCTCCGCCAGCTCGCTCGATTCAGGTGACAGGCGAGGCGCCAGCTCATTGATACGCGCAGCCATGGGTCGCGGCGGTGTGCCGGTCGCCGCGCCGGTCGCCGCAGCCGCGCGGGTGCTCAGCTCGCGCAGCAGCGCGGTTTCTTCGGTGTAGATCGGCTTCAGGCCTTCGCGGCCTTTCCAGGCGTGCTGGAGGCTGTCGGCAGGCACTTTCACCGCGCCGGTCAGCGAAAGATGGGAGGTAAGGTAATTCTGCCGGAGGGAGGCAGGGGCGTACTGCTTGGCCTTCATGCTCTCGATGTTGTTACTGCCCATCACGTTGACGGTGACCTTGGCCGAGCCTCTGCGCAGGGTTTCCGGTTCGGCCGCCGCCAGCCGATTGAAGGCCGCGTGATCATTGCTCGGGCGCGCCGGTGCGGGTGCGGCGGCTTCCCACCCGGTTGCGGTTTTGACGAATTCTCCGGCGCTGGTGGTGGCCAGCAAACGTCCATCGTGATTGGGGCGCAGGTCCTGAAGAACGGTCCCCGGTGGGGTGGTCGGGCCCTGAACCGCTTGCCAGGTCCGCTGAGGATTGAGCCTTCGAGCGTTGGCCTCGTCGCCGCTCAGCTGGAACACTGCGCCGCCGCGCAGGGCGAACCAGTGCTTGCCGCCGGTGCTGATCGCCTGGATATCGCCCGTGCCGGGTGGCTGTGGCAGCACCGCGCGTTCACCGTTCTGGTCGTGGAGGCGCAGTTTGCCGCCGCTCAGGGTCATGAAGTTCTGATCGTTCTGCACGGCCAGTTTGTCGGCGACCACACCCTCGGCGCCGCGCAGGGCGGTGCCCTTGGCTTCAGTCCCGCGACCTTGCAGGGGCAGGTCGGCGCCGCGCCCCATTTCATGGGCGGCGGCCTGGGGCGCCACTTTCAGCTGTTTGAGCTTGCCATCCTTGTCGATGAGGTAAGCGAAGCCGTCCTGGCCAGCCTGCAGCGCTTTGATGTCCTTTTCGCTGGTCTTCTTCCATTCGTCGGTGCGCGGGTCTTGCACCAACAGCGTCTTTTCGATGGTTTCTTTCAATTCTTCAACGGGCGGGTTGTGCACTAACCGCTTGTCGAGAGGACGGACGTATTCGCCGCGCGGTGCCTGGACCCGCGATGAGCGCTTCTGCTCGTAGAGGGCGATTTTGCCGCGCGGCAGCTGAATCTGCGTGGCGGCGTCAGGGGTCAGGACGGGCAAGCCGTGCTGACGATCCATGACCAGCGGCGCCATGACCCAGCCAGGCACGAAGTCCTGTTTTGCCTGATCCCACGATGCGCTGTGCTCTACGCCTTGCTGGTCCTTGACGGTGGCGTGCAGCAGGTTTTTTTCGTCATGAAAAAAGCCGCTGACGGTGTGGTGACCAAAGGCCGTCTGCAGGGCGGGCGAGGGGCGCACTTTCTGCAGTGTGAGCTCATTCACGAGGAGGTTGTTTTGTTGCGCTTCAGCGGTCGGCAAATGCGCCTCCAGGAGTTCGCCCGAGGCTGTCGTCGCCAGCAGACGATCACCGATGAGCGCCACGGATTTGGCTTTCATGGCCGCGTCGTTATCCGTGCCGGTGGGGGTAATGAGCGGGAACGCATCATGGCGGTCGGCGCCAAGCCCGTTGCGCAGTTGGAGTAACTGGTTGCCTGAGGCGTTTTCGCTGAGCGCCATCAGTGCACCGGCGGTGGAGCGTCCGAGGGCCGTGACCTTTTCTGTGAAATCCAGCGGCTTGGTCAGGTCACTCAGCTCGTACACCTTGCCTTCGTCGTTGAGCCCGAACAGGTTGCCGCCGCCAATGTTGTGCAAGGTTTTCAGCGTTGCTCCCTGGGTGTTCTCCTGCCATTGGCCCCCATGCAACGCGTACAACTTATTTTCGTGAGTACGCCAGGCGGTGTTGTTCGCGTCCTTGTGCACGCCGGTGATCTGCGCGCGATGGGCATCGGTGGGCATCGCCATTTTCTTGCCGTCGCTGGCGGAGGCGACGCGGTTCTCACTGCTCTTGAACAGTGAAATGGCGATATCGCTGGCATGGGCGTGGAGCAGCCGGTTCTGGCTGTCGACCATCAGGTATTCGGCTTTCTGCGCGTCCTGATTGAGCGGCGCAAGGTCCTGATAACGCTGATCGTGTTTGCTCAGAATGCCTTCGAGCAACCGCTCGGTGGGGTTGGGCTGGTCGGTGCCGCCAAAGGTCAGTCGTTGATTGTGCAGCGCCATGCTCAGCCGGGGTGTCAGGGCGTTGGCTGGTGGCTGGGCTGCCGTCGGAGCGCTGGGTGTCGGGCCGGTTGGCGGCACGGGCGCGTTCGCTTGTGGCGTGGCTGATGCAGCTGCCGTTGTTGAAGCCGGCGCCGCATGGGGGGCGAGCGCGGTCTGCGGGGTGTTTGCAGCGGCCGTGCTGCGGGGAATTGACGAGGCATCCCCCGGTCGGGCCTTGAACAGACCGCCTGCGAAGTGGCGGCTTTTCTGCAGCGTTGACCGGCTGGCAGTGGCCATGCGCGCCAGCACGTTTTTGCGCTGCGTGGGGCCGGTTCCGGTTCCGGGTGCTGCAGCTGGGTTCAGGTGGGTGGTGCCGACACTGGTGGTATGACCACGGAACACTGGAGGTAAAGCCATGCTGACGCCGTCCATGCAAGTGAGTGCTTGGCGGGGTGAGTGGCGTCAGGGCGGAGGGTGGTTCCCGATTTTCTGAAAAGATCAGGCAGGCCCGTCAGAGGGCTTGCGCCGGGGGCGGGAGATGACCGATTCGATGTTCTTGCGGCCGATCAGCAACGGGCTCTTGGCTTTGCGCGAGGCCGGCATGTCGGCCAGCCATTTGTACATCACCAGGCAGTCCACCAGCCCGAGCCGGGCATGGCGGTAAGCGCGAGGCAGACGGCCGACGGTCTCAAACCCGAGTTTCTGCCAGAGCGCAACGGCGACTTCATTGGTGGCCACCACGGAGTTGAACTGCATGGCCGAGAAGCCGCTGTCCAGCGCCAGTTGCTGGGAGTGCTCGCACATCAGGCGCGCGACGCCACGACCCCGCGCGGCCGGGGTGACCATGTAGCCGCAGTTGCTGACATGGCTGCCGGGGCCTGCCGCGTTGGCCTTGAGGTAATAGCTGCCGAGCAGCACGCCGTCTTCTTCGGCGATCAGCGTGTGCAGCGGGTATTCCAGCCACAGGTGCCGGGCCTGCTCGCAGGTCAGGTCGGGGGCGTAGGCGTAGGTTTCCTGGGCCCGGACCACGGCCTGAAAGGTGGGCCAGAAGACCTCGAAATCATCGGTGGTCATGGGGCGGATGTGGATCATGGGTGGGTTCCGGAATTTCGGGGAGATGCAGGTGTGGAAATAAGTCTTCCAGGCACAACGGTGTTCTGCAGCGAACAGAATACCTGTGGGAGCGACCGGGGTGGCGCTCCACCTTGCTGGCGAAGGCGGCTACACAGCCGCCAGAGATGAGTTGGCTGAGCGGGCCTCTTCGCGAGCAAGCTCGCTCCCACAGGAACTGCGTTTATTCCAGACAGCGTGGCAGATCGCCGGATGTCAGAGAGCTCGCGTCAGCTGAGTCAGGACACCACTCGATAACACGGCACATACGCCGCGCCGCCCGGCAGTTTCATCCGGTGCTGCTCGACGAAGGCCTGCAACAGCTTGTCCAGGGGCTGCATCACCTCGGCGTCACCGTGGATTTCATACGGGCCGTGTTCTTCGATCAGGCGAATGCCCTTGTCCTTGACGTTGCCCGCCACGATCCCGGAGAACGCCCGGCGCAGGTTCGCGGCCAGTTCGTGGGGCGGCAGGTCGCGGCGCAGCTGCAGGCTGGCCATGTTGGCGTGCGTCGGGTCGAATGGACGCTGGAAGCTCTCTTCGATCTTCAGCAGCCAGTTGAAGTGGAACGCGTCGGCACGGTCGCGGCGGAACTGGCGCACGGAAGCCAGGCCAAGGGTCATCTGCCGTGCCACTTCCGACGGGTTGTCGATGATGATCTGGTAATGCTTGTGCGCTTCTTCGCCCAGGGTGGCGCTGACGAACGCGTGCAGCTGCTCCAGGTACGGCGCGGTACTTTTCGGGCCGGTCAGGATGACCGGGAACGGCAGGTCCTGGTTGTCCGGGTGCATGAGGATGCCGAGCAGGTAGAGGAACTCCTCCGCCGTGCCTGCGCCCCCCGGGAAAATGATGATGCCGTGTCCGACCCGGACGAAGGCTTCCAGGCGCTTCTCGATGTCCGGCAGGATCACCAGCTCATTGACGATCGGGTTCGGCGCTTCGGCCGCGATAATGCCCGGCTCGGTCAGGCCCAGGTAACGGCCGCCGGTGATGCGCTGCTTGGCGTGGGCAATGGTCGCGCCTTTCATCGGGCCTTTCATCACGCCAGGGCCGCAACCGGTGCAGATGTCCAGTTTGCGCAGGCCCAGCTCATGGCCGACTTTCTTGGTGTATTTGTATTCTTCGGTGTTGATCGAGTGGCCGCCCCAGCACACCACCATCTTCGGTTCGACGCCGGGGCGCAGGGTGCGGGCATTGCGCAGCAGGTGGAATACGTAATCGGTGATGCCCTGGGAGCTGCTCAGGTCGATGCGCTGGCTGTCGAGCTCGCTCTCGGTGTAGACGATGTCGCGCAGGGCGCTGAAGAGCATTTCCCGGGTGCTGGCAATCATCTCGCCGTCGACGAAGGCGTCGGCCGGGGCGTTCAGCAGTTCGAGGCGCACGCCACGGTCTTGCTGGTGGATGCGCACTTCGAAGTCCTGGTAAGCCTCCAGGATGGTTTTGGCGTTATCGACATGGGCGCCGGTGTTGAGGATGGCCAGGGCGCACTGGCGGAACAGGGTGTAAATGCTGCCGGAGCCTGCGGCGCTGAGCTGCTGGACTTCACGTTGCGACAGTGTTTCCAGGCTGCCCTTGGGGCTGACCGAAGCGTTGATGACGTGTCTTGGAGCCATTCTTGATTCCTTGAAAGCGGTGCCGGCCGCCGCGAGGGGGCAGGGCACGAATACAGTAAGCGTTCGAGACGCTCACCCATGGGGCCATTTTTTACATCGGTTGGTCAGGAAAGCAAACGTTGTGAGCGCGAATCTGGAAATTTCCCGTGACCCCGGTATGCTGCTCCTCGACGCCCAGACCCATCGGCCCTCCCGACGCTATGATCTTCAACTTCATCATTTTTCTCCTGACCCTTGTCGCCATGGAAGGGGTCGGCTTCCTCGCCCACAAGTACGTGATGCACGGCTGGGGCTGGTTCCTGCACAAGTCCCACCACGAAGAACAGCTCGGCGCGTTCGAAACCAACGACCTCTATCTGCTGGCCCTGGCCCTGGTGGCGATCGCGCTGATCGTTGCCGGCAACAGCGGCCATGACCCGCTGCAATGGGTGGGCGCCGGCGTCGCGGCGTTCGGTCTGCTCTACGTGTTTATTCACGATGGCATGGTCCATCGTCATTGGCCTGCGCGACCACGGCCGCGCAGCCGCTACCTCAAACGCCTCTACCACGCGCATCTCATGCATCACGCGGTGAAAGGCCGACGCAACAGCGTGTCCTTCGGCTTCCTTTATGCGCCCTCGGCGGCGACGCTGAAACACCAGCTGCGCGATCATCGTTCTGCCCCCCGTGACGAGCGTTGTCGAGACAGCGCCGGCGCGGCCATGGGCACGGATCTGCAGAACGGCTGAACGGACTCCACGCCGGACCGGTCATTAGTTTCACGTGCGTCACGCTGTTGCGCGTCGTGTTGCTGTCGTAGCACTGACGGTCAGTCGTCTCACGCTGTTAATCAACGCGAATTCCTTCTCCGGAGAACCCCATGACTCAAGCATCGACACAGGCAACGGGCAAGACCGTCACCTTCAAACGCCCCGACGGCAAAGAGTTGAGTGGCTACCTGGCCAGCCCGGCCAAGACCGACGGCGCACCGGCCGTGGTGGTGATTCAGGAATGGTGGGGCCTGAACGACCAGATCCGTGGCGTGGCCGATCGGCTTGCCGCCTCGGGCTATCTGGCGCTGGTGCCTGATCTGTACCGTGGCGAAATGACGGTCGAGGAAGAAGAAGCCCATCACCTGATGGACAAACTCGACTTCGCCGACGCCGCCACCCAGGACATCCGCGGCGCCGTGCAATACCTCAAGGGCCACAGCCAGAAAGTCGGCGTCACCGGCTTTTGCATGGGCGGCGCGCTGACCCTGTTGGCGCTGAACTTCATCCCCGAACTGTCTGCCGGCGTGGTGTTCTACGGCATGCCGCCGCTGGAATTCCTCGACCCTGCGGCGATCAAGGTGCCGGTACTGGCGCATTGGGGCACCCAGGATGAGTTCTTCCCGGCGGACGGCGTCGATCAGCTCGAAGCCAAACTCAGCGAAGGCGGCGTGGACCTGGAATTCCACCGCTACCTGGCCCACCACGCCTTTGCCAACGAAGAAGCCGTAGGACCTGGCCGGATTCCGGGCACGCAATACGACCCGGTGTGGGCGCAGCTGGCCATGGACCGCACGCTGACGTTCTTCGGCCGCACGCTGTGGGGTTGAAGAGAGCGGCGCTTGAGTAGCTGCTAGCGCTACTGCACCCCGAACAGCGCCGTCCAGTAAATACCGGCGTCGCTTTTCGGGTCGGTGGCGTACGCAGCGCCCAGGTCATGAAACTGCGGGTTCATGAGGTTGGCGCAATGGCCGGGGCTGGCAAGCCAGCCTTCAACCACCTTGCGCGCGTTGTCCTGGCCGGCGGCAATGTTCTCGCCGATCTGCTGGCCGATGTACCCGGCCAGCTCCGCACGGTCCCCCGGCGTCCCGCCATTGCGACCCTTGTGATCGAAATAATTGTTGTTGGCCATGGAACGCGAGTGGCTCTCGGCTGCGCTCATCAGGGTGTCGTTCCACACCAGCGGC
The DNA here is from genome assembly GCF_014841665.1 of Pseudomonas sp. CFBP 8772. Classification (NCBI taxonomy): domain Bacteria; kingdom Pseudomonadati; phylum Pseudomonadota; class Gammaproteobacteria; order Pseudomonadales; family Pseudomonadaceae; genus Pseudomonas; species Pseudomonas sp. CFBP 8772. Next base: position 195,765 of record NZ_JACYUI010000003.1, read on the forward strand.
GCCGCGGCGGAAAACGACTGGGCGCCACATTGCTGCGGCTGCTTGCGCGCTTCATTGATCAGCCCCAGCAGTTTCTGGCCCTCGGCCTGCGCATTACCCAACCCGCCCGCCAGCAGCGGACGTGCCAGCACGATGCGCCAGTCGCGGTCGTTGCGGCTGACGCCGATGTCGACGAACTGCGGATTGAGCACCACCTGACAAAAACTTTCCTGAATGGCGGCCATCGCCGCTTGCGCGTCGCGCGGGCCCGAAAGTGTGATCGCCTGGACGCTGACCATCGGATACGACGCCCGGGCCAGCATCGGCTGCAGGTCCACCGTGCCACTGGCCGGCAGGTTCAGGCGCGGGTCGCTGTTGAGTGGCGGCAGCTCGGTCGACGCCACATTGGCGCAAGGCTGGGCCTGGCTGCGGTAGGTATTGATTGACTGGATCAGCTGCGTTTCTTCGCCGGCCACGGCCGTCCCTGCCATCAGCAGCGCCAGGGGCACAACAGCGAGACACTGGATGAATGATCTGAAACGCATGGAAATCTCCCTCGAACTGACGCGCCCACGGTGCGCGATTTTACCTGTCGCGATTAGTCTGAGCTGCACAAACCGTGGAGGTTGCAGCGATGAGCAGGGTTTTTGCAATAGCCGGCGTGAAAACCCGGTGTTTCGCCGCATGCTGCACGCCGATGCGTGACTGAACGGGCGCGAAGGAAGAGGGCGTTTGTTTATTCCGGGCCCGGGCGGTAGTCGTCACACCGGCTGAGCCACATAATCAGCGCTCGACCCTGCGGTGCGACCTCGATGACCACGACCATTCAGCGACTGACCCCGGAATATGCCTCGGCGTATCGAGCCCTGATGCTTGAAGCGTACGCCCTCCATCCTGATGCGTTTACCTCCGACGTCGCCGAGCGCGAAGCCTTGCCGATCAGTTGGTGGGAAAAGCGGCTTGTGGTCGGGCCTGACGCGAAAGAGGTGGTGTTTGGCGCCGTTGAATCAGGCAGTTTGCTGGGGGTTGCCGGCCTGTCCCTGGAAACCAGAAGGAAAGCCCGCCACAAATCCACGCTGTTCGGGATGTACGTTCCCCACGCCCATCGCGGCAAAGGCATTGGCCACGACCTGATCAGCAGCGTGTTGGCCTACGCCCGGAGCCAGCCACCGCTGTTGCTGGTCCAGTTGACCGTCACCGACGGCAATCGCGGCGCGCAGGGTTTATACGAACGGATGGGCTTTGTCCCGTTTGGGGTGGAGCCGTATGCGGTGGCGGTGGGAGAGCAGTATGTGTCGAAGGTGCACATGTGGTGCGATTTGCGGCGTTCCGGATCTGAGATCGGCTGAAGCCGGTCCCACTGTTGGATCGCGGTCGGTTAGTGGGACTGGCTTTAGCCGGGAATATGCCAGTGTGTGCGCCATCCAATTTGCGGTATGGCCTCCGACGCTTTCCCGGCTGAAGCCGGTCCCACAGTTGGATCGCGGTCGGTTAGTGGGACTGGCTTTAGCCGGGAAGAAGCCAGTGTGTGCGCCATCCAATTTGCGGCGCGGCCTCCGACGCCTTCCCGGCTGAAGCCGGTCCCACTGTTGGATCGCGGTCTGTCAGGGGGACTGGCTTTAGCCGGGAAGAGGCCAGTGCGTACGCCATCCATTTTGCGGTATGGCCTCCGACGCCTTCCCGGCTAAAGCCGGTCCTACTGTTGGATCGCGGTCGGTTAGTGGAACTGGCTTTAGCCGGGAAGAGGCCAGTGTGTGCGCCATCCAATTTGCGGTGTGGCCTCCGACGCTTTCCCGGCTGAAGCCGGTCCCACAGTTGGATCGCGGTCTGTCAGTGGGACTGGCTTTAGCCGGGAATGGGCCAGTGCGTGCGACATCCAATTTGCGGTATGGCCTCCGACGCCTTCCCGGCTGAAGCCGGTCCCACTGTTGGATCGCGGTCGGTTAGTGGGACCGGCTTTAGCCGGGAAGAGGCCGGTGTGCATACCCACAATTTTGCAGTGCGCCTACCAACGCCTTCCCGGCTGAAGCCGGTCCTACTGTTGGATCGCGGTCGGTTAGTGGGACTGGCTTTAGCCGGGAAGAGGCCAGTGTGTGCGCCATCCATTTTGCGGTATGGCCTACCGACGCTTTCCCGGCTGAAGCCGGTCCCACTGTTGGATCGCGGTCGGTTAGTGGGACTGGCTTTAGCCGGGAATGGGCCAGTGTGTGCGCCATCCAATTTGCGGTGTGGCCTCCGATGTCTTCCCGGCTGAAGCCCGTCCCACAGTTGGATCGCGGTCGGTTAGTGGGACTGGCTTTAGCCGGGAAGAGGCCAGTGTGTGCGCCATCCAGTTTGCGGTATGGCCTCCGACGCCTTCTCGGCTGAAGCCGGTCCTACTGTTGGATCACGGTCGGTTAGTAGGACTGGCTTTAGCCGGGAAGAGGCCAGTGTGTGCGCCATCCATTTTGCGGTATGGCCTACCGACGCTTTGCCGGCTGAAGCCGGTCCCACTATTGGATCGCGGTCGGTTAGTGGGACTGGCTTTAGCCGGGAAGAGGCCAGTGTGTGCGCCATCCAATTTGTGGCGCGGCCTCCGAAGCTTTCCCGGCTAAAGCCGGTCCTACTGTTGGATCGCGGTCGGTTAGTGGGACTGGCTTTAGCCGGGAAGAGGCCAGTGTGTACGACTTCCAATTCGCGGTATGGCTTCCGACGCTTTCCCGGCTGACGCCGGTCACACTGTTGGATCGCGGTCGGTTAGTGGGACCGGCTTTAGCCGGGAAGAGGCCAGTATGTGCGCCATCCATTTTGCGGTATGGCCTACCGACGCTTTCCCGGCTAAAGCCGGTCCTACATATGCATCGCGGCCCTGCTTTAACCACCTAGCGCTCGATCGTGCGGCTCCAGCGGGCGTTCCATTCCGGGCGGACCTGGTTGACCTGATCCCAGTCGATGGTCACGGCGGTTTCCAGGTATTTGTTCATGGCTTCGACCTGGCCACGGGTCTTGTCCGTGGTCGGGGTTTTCGGGTTGGACGGGATCTGGTCGCCCATTTCCAGGGCCGGCGCCTGGGCTTCCGGGGTCAGCAGGAAGGCCGCGAGTTTCTGCGCCAGTTCCGGCTGGTCGTTGTTGGCGATGGTGCATTCGGCCACGTTCAACACCACACCGCCTTCCTTCGGCGGCGCGTATTCCACCGGCACGCCCTTGAGCTTGAGCGCGGTGACCTGGGTCGGCGTCAGCGGGAACAGCGCCGCCTCGCCGGTCTGCACCATCTCCGAAATCTTCGCGGAACTGGCGATGTACTCCAGCACGTTCGGCCCCACCGTCTTTGGCCACGCCTTGAAACCCGGCTCGACGTTGGTTTCGTTGCCGCCCTGCAACCGGTTGAACATCAGAAAACCGTGCAGCCCGAACGTAGAAGAGGCCAGCGACTGGAACACCAGCTTCTCCTTGTACTTAGGGTCCGCCATGTCGGCCCAGGACGTCGGCGCGCTCCAGCCATTGTCCTTGAACATCTTGGTGTTGTACGCCAGCCCCGTGACACCGAGGCTGACGGCCACCGCTTCTTCCTTGATCTTGCCCTTGGCCGGGATGTCCGCCAGGCTCGCGCTCGGATTCAGCTTGCCGCACAGACCCATGGAGATGGCGCGGTACATGATGCCGTCGTCGAGGAACATCACGTGCATCTGCGGATTGTCCTTGCTGGCCTGAACCTTGGCGAGGATGTCCGAGGACGTGCCCGGCACGATCACCACCTTGACGTTGTTCGCCTTCTCGAATGCCGGCAGCACGTTGTCGGCGTACAAGCGCTCCATGGTGCCGCCGTTCATGCCCAGGTACAGCGTCGGTTCGGCCTGTACGGGCATCGAAGCAACAAACACGGCAAACGGCAGGCAAGACAAGCCAGTCAGGGCAACACGTTTCATATGAGTCATGGGTTCGACCTTCCTCTGAGCAATGGAATGACGTGATCGGTGCCGGACGGCACGACGATGGCAGGCGATGAAATGTGCGGTTGCGATTGAAAGCGTGTGATCGAGAACGGCGTCAGGTCGATGTTCGACGCCCCGGCACAGACCATTTGCGCCAGCGCCTCGCCCGCCGCCGGACCGATCTGAAAGCCCGATCCCGCAAAGCCGAAGCCGTGCAGTAAACCGGGTTGCGTGGAACTGGCACCCAGGACCGGTTCGCGGTCGGGCAGATAACCTTCGGTGCCGCTCCAGGTGCGAATGGCCTGGGCACCGGCCAGCGGCGGGTACAGTTCAACGGCGTTGCGCAGGATCTCCAGAATCGCTGCCTGACCGGGGCGCGCGGTGGCCGGGTCCAGCGGAAAACCCTGACCGCCGCCCAGCACGCAATTGCCCCGCGCCACCTGCCGCGCATAAATCCCGCCGCCCTCGACGCCGGTGCTGACGTCCATGAACATCGGCAGCGGTTCGGTCACCAGCATCGCCGGGTGGCCCGCACGCATCGGCACCGGTTCGCCGAACTGCTGGGCCAGTTGAGCCGCCCAGGCGCCGGCGCAATTGAGCAGCCAAGGTCCACGAAAGCACTGATCATCGGCGGTCCGCACGACAAACGCCTGACCGTCATGGCTGACCTCGCTGACGTGGGCTTGCTCGAACGTCTGCGCACCGGCGCGGCGCGCAGCAAAGGCAAACGCCGGAGAAACGAGGCGCGGATTGGCATGGCCGTCCTCAGCACACAGCGAGGCGCCCACCGCCACATCCCCGGCCCAGGGAAAGCGGGCGCGCAACTGGGCGTGGTCGAGCAACTGCAGCTGCATCCCGAATCCCCGGGACGCCTCTTCATAGGCGACCAGCGCGGCCATGTCCTTGTCACTGCGGGCCAGCTTGAGATGGCCCGAGCGCACGTATTCGCCGTCGGTGCCGATGAACGCGCGCAGGTCACCCCAGATTTCATGGGCGCGCCGGGACAGGGGCAGTTGCGACAGCGGACGGCCCTGACGGCGCACGCCGCCGTAGTTCACGCCGCTTGAGTGAGAGCCGAAAAAGTCCCTTTCCAGCAGCGCCACGCGTTTGCCGCTCAGGGCGAGAAACAGCGCCGCCGAGGCGCCGACAATCCCTCCTCCAATCACCACCGCATCCACCTCGACGGGCTGGGTCATTGTTCTGCCTCCACGCCAAACGGCAGCGGTTTGATCGGTGCCTGCCCACGCAATCGACCAACGCAGGCAACCTCGCGGCCCGACGCATGAGCGACGATTTCCGCCGCGGCCAGTCCACACATGCGCCCCTGACAGCGGCCCATGCCGACCCGGCACATGGCCTTGACCCGGTTGATTTCCCAATGTCCCTCGGCCACGGTCTGGCGGATCTCGCCGGCGCTGACTTCCTCGCAACGGCAGACGATCAGGCTGTCCGGCGCCTTGGCCGCCCAGTCTTCGGGGAACGGGAATGCGGTTTCCAGCCCCTGGCGAAACCGCTGGATGGCTTCCAGTTGGCGCTGTAATTCGATGCTGCGGGCGCGGTCGATGCGGTAGCCGAGGTCGCCGAGCAAGGTCAGGGCCGCCAGTTCGCCGGCCATTTCGGCGGCGTCGGCGCCCATGATGCCCGCGCCATCACCGGCCAGATAAACCCCCTCGAAGCTGCTGCGTCCGGCGGCGTCGCGGGTCGGCAGCCAGGCACGGTTCAACGCGCTCCAGGCGAAGTCGCAGCCGAGCAGATCGGCCAGCTGGGTTTCGCTGCGCAAAGCATGGGCGAACGCGACGGCGTCACAGGCGAGGTCTTTGCGTTGATTGCCCCGCTGCCAACTGACCCCGCTGACCCGTCGCTCGCCCTGAATGCCCTGCAGATGAACGCCTTGTTGCACCGGGACACCGTGGGCCGTCAGCCAGGCGCGGTAATAAAGCCCTTTCGCCAGCGTCGACGGTTGCCCGAGCAACGCGGGCAGGGCGCGGGTCTGGGCGGAGAAGGGCGAGCTGTCGAGCACCGCCGCCACCGTCGCCCCGGCTTTGGCGTATTGATACGCCACCAGATACAACAGCGGCCCGCTGCCGGCGAAGACCACCCGCTGACCGATGGCGCAGCCCTGAAACTTCAGCGCGATCTGCGCCGCCCCGAGGCTGTAGACGCCGGGCAATGTCCAGCCCGGTACCGGCAGGATGCGGTCAGTGGCCCCGGTGGCCACGATCAGATGCTTGAACGGCACCTGCGCCGCGCGGCCATTGTGCAGGGTATCGAGGGTGCGCGATTCGGCGTTCCACACCAACGTCTCGGGACGGTAGTCGATCTCAGCCTGCAACTGATCGATGGTGGTGTGAACCGACTCGGCCTTGCCCGCTTCGAAACCGTACAGCGCCTTCGCCGACCGTTTGAAATGCTCCGGCTGGCGTCGATAGACCTGACCGCCGCCGCGCAGACTTTCATCCAGCAGGCAAGGGCGCAGACCGTGGGCAAGCAGCGTCTGCGCCGCGCGAATTCCCGCCGGGCCGGCGCCGACGATGACCGTGCTCGCACCCGAGGTCGCTGGCGCGTTGACGGCTCCATTTTTCGCCTCGTTCATAGGCTGCGCCCCGGCTCGCGGGTCACGCCGACATTGGCTTCGAGCAGCGTTGAGCAGGCCCGCACCCGGCGGCCGTCGCCCAGTTTCACCCAGCAGTCCTGGCACGCGCCCATCAGGCAGAAACCGGCCCGGGGTTCGCCGCTGAAGTCGCTGCCGCGCAATGAGTCTTCTGCCGTCAGCACCGCCGTGAGCAAGGTATCGCCCTGCAAGCCGCTGGCCGGCTGACCGTCGAGGGTGAAGGGCAGCACGGCGCGGTCGCGTTCGGCCAGTCGTTTCAGCAAGGCCATGGCGTGCGCTCCATCGGGCAAAGGTGGGTAAACCGAACAGTCATCAATGCCTCCCCACCAGTACACGGTCCAGCCCATACACCCGATCGAGAATGATCATGGTCGCCGCCGTCAGGGCGATCACCAGCGCAGACACCGCCGCCATCATCGGATCGATGGATTCGGTGGCGTACACGTACATGCGCACCGGCAGGGTCTGGGTCGAGGGCGAGGTGACGAAGATCGACAGCGTCACTTCGTCGAAGCTGTTGATGAACGCCAGCAGCCAGCCACCGGCCACGCCGGGCAGGATCATCGGCAGGGTGATCAGGCGGAACAGCGTGAAGCGGCTGGCACCCAGGGATTCAGCCGCCTGCTCAGCGCTGCGGTCCATGCCGATGGAGGCGGCAATCACCAGGCGCAGCACGTACGGCGTGATCACCACCACGTGGGCGAACATCAGCCAGACGAAACTGCCGTTCACGCCCATCAGCGCGAACAGGCGCAGCATCGCCACCCCCAGCACCAGATGGGGAATGATGATCGGCGACAGGAACAGGCCGTTGAGAAAACCCCGGCCAGGAAAGCGGTAGCGGGTGATCGCCAGTGCCGCCGGCACGGCGATCAACGTCGCCAGGGTGGCCGCGACCACCGCCAGGATCAGGCTGTTGTAGAAGGACTGAATGAAGTCGGCGCGCTCGAACACCGCCCTGAACCAGCGCAGGGAAAACCCGTGCCACGGCAGGCTCAATGTGTTTTCCGGGGTGAAGGCCACCAGGCACACCACCACCAGCGGCGCCAGCATGAACACCACCACCAGGGCATGAAACGACAGGGCCAGAGGACCGTTCTTGGACATCGCTCATTCCCCCAGGGATTTTTTATAGCGGCCTTCGACCAGCCGGTTCCACGACAGCATGACCAACAGGTTGATCAGCAGCAGTGCCACGGCGATCGCTGCACCCATCGGCCAGTTGAGTTCCGAGAGGTATTGGTCGTAGACGACGGTGGCGACCATCTTCAGGCGCCTCCCGCCGAGCAGGCCGGGGATGGCGAACGAACTGGCGGACAGGCCGAAGACGATCAACGTCCCCGACAGCACACCCGGCATCACTTGCGGTAGCACCACCATCCTCATCACTTGCGCTTGGGTGGCGCCGAGGGACAGCGCGGCCTGTTCGGCGGAGGCGTCGAGTTTCTGCAGCGAGGTCCACACCGGGATGATTATGAACGGCAGCATCACGTGGACCAGCGCCAGAATCACCGCGAACGGCGTGTACAGTATTTTGATCGGACGCCCGCCGAGGGCCTGGATCGCCTGATTGATCAGACCGTCGGCGCCCAGCAGCAGGCTCCAGCCAAACGCCCGCACCACCACCGAAATCAGCAGCGGCGTGAGGATCAGGATCAGGAAAATCGACCGCCACGGGGTGCCCATGCGGCTGAGGATGTAGGCCTCGGGCACGCCGATCACCACGCACAGCAGGGTCACCAGCGCGCTGATCCAGAAGGTGCGCAGGAAGATCTCGTAGAAGTACGAATCGGTGAGCAGATTGGTGTACTGGGCCAGCGTCCACTCACCGCCCTTGACCCCGACTTCGTAGTCGAACACGTTGAACGACAGCACCAGCGTCAGCAGCAACGGCAGCACCAGCAGGCCGAAGAACAGCGCCAGTGCCGGCGCCGACAGCAGGTACCCGCGTCCGGTGTCGCGCAGCACACTCATGCCGGCACCTCGTCGACGCTCAACACCCGCAGCAGGTCCGACGGCCAGTCCAGGCCCACCGCGAAGCCTTCGTTCATCGGCGCGTCGCCATCGTTGCGGCGCACCACAGTGATTTCGCCGATGGGCGTTTCGATGCGGTACAGCCACTGGCTGCCGAGGAAGTAGCGCATGACCACACGGCCTTGCAGGCGACCGCTCCCCGCAGGCACCGGGTCGATCTTCTCCGGGCGCAGGCTCAGCACCAGCTCGCCGTCGCCAGGCTCATGGCGCACCTGGGCCGCGCCGCTGGCATCGCGATCGCCGCGCAGCAGATTGGCCTTGCCGACGAAGCCGGAGATGAAACGCGTACGGGGGTGTTCGTAGAGGTGGTAGGGCTCGTCGATCTGGGTGATGCGCCCGGCCTGCATCACCACGACGCGATCGCTGATGGACAGCGCTTCGGCCTGGTCGTGGGTGACCATCAGGGTGGTGATGCCGACTTCGCGCTGGATGCGGCGGATCTCGAACTGCATCTCTTCGCGCAGGTTGGCGTCGAGGTTGGACAGCGGTTCGTCCAGCAGCAACACCGGCGGCTCGATCACCAGCGCCCGGGCCAAAGCCACCCGCTGACGCTGGCCGCCGGACAGCTCGCGAGGGTAACGCTCGGCATGGGGCGTGAGGCGCACCAGTTCCAGCACCCGGGAGACGCGGCGCTCGATGTCGGCGGCGGAGACTTTGCGCATTTTCAGGCCGAAGGCGACGTTGTCGCGCACGGTCATGTGCGGGAACAGCGCATAGGACTGAAACACCACGCCCAGCCCGCGACTGGCCGGCTTGGCGTGGGTGATGTCGCGGCCGTCCAGCAGGATGCGGCCGGCGCTCACATCAACGAAGCCGGCGATCATTTGCAGGGTGGTGGTTTTGCCGCAGCCGGAGGGGCCGAGCAGGGAGACGAATTCGCCTTGCTCCACGGAAAGGTCAGTGGCCACGACGGCATCGATGGGGCCGTAGCGCTTGCACAGTGCCTGGAGTTGAAGAAAAGCCATGGCTGCGTTCCACCTTTTTTCGTGCACACCGAAGGCGTGCGTTTTTTATGGGCAGATGCGAAGAGAAGTGCTGCGTGTGGCCGTGGACGCTGGCGCTCGATCGGTGTCGGCTGCCGCTGTTATTCAAATCGCCCTGTGGACCGATCCTAGGCCCAAGACTAGGATGCGCTCAACGAGTAATTTCATTGAGTGAGTAGTTTTTGCGGATTCATTCATTCAGCGAGTAGAAATGAGGATCGTGGCGTAATGGATTCCACTGAGCGGAAGAGCGCTGAGAAAGAAACAGGGGTTGGAGCGGTCTCTCGCCTGTTTGCCGTGCTGCGGGCGCTGGGCAATTGTCCCGATGGCAGTGAACGGGTCACACAACTGGCGCAGCAGGTGGGTCTGTCTCAACCGACCACCCACCGTTTGCTGCGCAGCCTGATGGACGAGGGCATGGTCGAGCAGGACCTGCGCAGCAAGCGTTACCGCCTGAGCCTGGAATTTTTCGCCCTTGCCGCGCGCGCCGGGCAGTCCGGCAACCTGCGCGACGTGGTGCGGCCGAGTTTGCTGCGCCTGTCGGCCTCGTTGGGGGACTCGTTGTTTCTGCTGGCCCGCAGTGGTTTCGATGCGGTGTGTCTGGACCGCAGCGAAGGGCCGTACCCGATCCGCACCTTCACCGGCGACATCGGCGGTCGGGTGGCACTGGGCGTGGGGCAGGGCAGTCTGGCGATCCTGGCGTTTCTGCCGGAAGAAGAACGCGAGACCGTCATCCGCTACAACTTGCCGCGCCTGCGGGATTTCCACCTCTACGACGAAGTGATGCTGCGCTCGGAAATCGACACAGTGCGGCGGACCGGCTACGCCGCGCGCAACACCGGCGTGCTGGAAGGCATGGCGGGTCTGGCGGTGCCGATTCTCGACCGCGATGGCCGGGCCGTGGCGGCGTTGAGCGTGGCCACCCTCAGCGACCGCCTCAGTGCAGACCGCATGCCCACGGTGGTGGACATGCTCAAGCGCGAGGCGACGGCGATCAGCCAGAAGATCAATCCCTTCGATCCGGTGCTGCGCCGCCCCTCTCAGGTGTTCGGTCAGCGAGAATGACTGCCGCTGCCGACACATTCATCTGAATGCCTTTCAGTACATTTAGATAGCCGTTTGATTGGGCTGCAGGCCTTGCTCTTGTGGCTTCTCAGCCGTTCGTCGGATCTGCCGGGCCGGCCTTCAAGAAGCCCTGCGCAGGGTCGAAGCACTCTGTGCAGGCGCCTCGTTTTCGGACCGCTCCGACGCGATGGCACAGGGATGTGGCAAGCCGCAAAAACTCCGGGTGATCCTCGGAGCAGGTTGTCCTCCCTTTTGAGATCCTCCTATGTCGAAATCCCTGAGATTGCAGATCCTCGCGCTGCTCAGCGGCAGCCTCGTGCTGGTCGTGCTGATTGCCCTGGCGTGTTTCCAGTTCCTGTCCAGCAACGTCCACGCCTATCGCGGTCTGCTTGAGGGGCCGTTGCACGCCTCGCAACTGGTCGATCAGGCCAACCTGCAGTTCAAGGTTCAGGTGCAGGAATGGAAGAACGTGCTGCTGCGCGGCAAACAGCCGGCCGACCGCGACAAGTTCTGGGCGCAGTTCGAAGACCAGGAACGCCAGGTGCAGGACACCCTCGGCAGCCTGAGTGCAATGGACGGGCTGGACCCCGCGACCAAAACCCAGGTCGACGCGCTGCGCAACGAGCACCGCACCCTCGGCGTGGCCTACCGCAAAGGCCGTGACGCTTACATTGCCTCCGGTGGCGATCCGGTTGCCGGTGACATGGCCGTCAAAGGCGTTGACCGTGCCGCCAGTGAGCAGATGACCGGCCTGGTGGTTGGCCTGCGCAAGCAAAGTGACGAGCAGTCGACGATCCTCAGCAGCACCGCCGACCGGACCATCCTTATCGGCACGCTGGTCATGCTCGCCTCGGCGTTGCTAGTCGGCGTGCTCACCCTGTGGATGGTCAACCGCAACATCGTCGGCCCGATCCGCATGTTGATCGAATACGTCGCGCAACTGAGTCAGGGCAAGTTCAGCGACCGCGTCAGCATCACCCGCCAGGATGAGCTGGGGCGTCTGGCCGTTGCGGCGAACACGCTGCGGGATTTCCTTGCCGACACCTTTACCCGCCTCAAGCGCAGTACCACCGACCTGGACAGTGCCGGCGGCGAGCTGAAAGCCATTGCCGCGCTGATGGCCCAGGGCACCCACGAGCAGTTCGAGCGCACCGATCAGGTGGCAACGGCGATGACCGAAATGTCCGCCACCGCCCAGGAAGTCGCCCGCCACGCGGCTCAAGCCGCCCAGGCCGCTGACGAAGCGGATCGCAGTTCCCAGGAAGGCAGCAAGGTGATGGGCGCGACCATCACAGCGATCACCCAGATGCGCACCGAGATCAGCAACACCGCCAACGTCATTCGCCGTCTGGAAACCGACAGCGGGCGCATCGGCAAGGTGCTGGAAGTGATTCGCGGCATCGCCGAGCAGACCAATCTGCTGGCGCTGAACGCGGCCATCGAAGCAGCCCGTGCCGGCGATGCCGGGCGCGGTTTTGCGGTGGTTGCCGACGAAGTGCGCACGCTGGCCCAGCGCACCGCGGCCTCGACGGCGGAAATCAACCAGATCATCAGCTCGGTGCAGACCGGCGCCGTCGATGCTGCCCAAGCCATTGAAAGCGGGCAGGCCCGCAGCCAGGAAAGCGTCGATCAGGTGGCGCTGGCAGGCTCCTCGCTGGAACGCATTACCAGTGCCGTGGAAGCCATCCGTGACATGAACCGCCAGATTGCGACGGCTGCGGAAGAGCAGACGTCCGTGGCCGAAGACATCTCCCGCAACCTGACGGAAATCACCGCGATTGCCACCACCAACCAGGACAACGTCCAGCGCACGCAAACCGCGAGTCAGGATCTCCATGTGTTGTCGGTGGGGTTGAATGACGTGATCTCGCGGTTGAGTGCCTAGAACTCGGATGTTCATAAGCCGGTCCCACTGACGCACTGCGATCACTCAGTGATGATCGTTCCCACGCTCCGCGTGGGCATGCAGACCTAGACGCTCCGCGTCCTTGTAGACCGCGCTGTGTCAGTGGGACCGGCTTTAGCCGGGAAGGCGTCGGGCGTCACATCGCAGAATTGATGGCGTACAAACGGGCCTCTTCCCGGCTGAAGCCAGTCCCACTAACACAGCGCGGTCACCTGGTAGGACCGTTTTTAGCCGGGAAGACGTCGGGCGTCACACCGCAGAATTGATGGTGTACTTAAGGGCCTCTTCCCGGCTAAAGCCAGTCCTACTGACGCACTGCGATCACTCAGTGGGACCGGCTTTAGCCGGGAAGGCGTCGGGCGTCACACCGCAGAATTGATGGTGTACTCAAGGGCCTCTTCCAGGCTAAAGCCGGTCCCACTGACACCCCCCGATCACCTTGTAGATACTCTGTTCCAGATCAAGCTTTTTGCAGATGTTTTTCGCTGAAAAGCTTGGCCGTATTGAAGTCTTCGCCGCTGCGCATGCAAGCCCACAAACCTGTCAGGTATTTACGCATCACCGCGCAGACCGCTTGCATCTTACGCTTGCCTCGGCCCACCAGTGCCTCGTAAAACCCCTTCACATAGGGATCGCAGCGGATCGCAGTCAGCGCTGGCATGTACATTGAACAGCGTAAGTATGCGTTGCCGCATTTGCTGAGCCTGCCAGGCTTGTCGATGCTCGTTCCAGACTGAGTCAGCCGCACATCCAGCCCTGCATGACGGCTTACCTGGCCTGACTTCAATGTCGTTGGCAGGGTCGCCATTTCGGCAAGCGCGGCCAGCGTGGAGACCTCTCCCATGCCGGGGGCTGCCAGCATATTATCGAACTGACCTTGCAGCACCGGGCAACTGGCAACTAAATCAAGTCCAGCTTTCCTGAAGCGTTCAATACGCTTGTCAAAGGCTGCGATGGCCTCTTCCTCATCTTCGATCAGCAGCGCCTCAGACGTGTCAGTTGCCTTCAAAGCGTGCAACTCATTTTTCGCTTGGGTGCGGTGCCCGACCAGGCGATTGATGTGCCGGCCGATAGCCCGCAGCTCAAGCTGAGCGGCGGTTGGCGGGGTCCACAGGCGAGGCGTCATGCGCTCGCCATATTCGGCAAGCAACTGGGCATCGATTGCATCCGTCTTGCTGTGCTGAAGTTTCAGCCTGGCAAAATTGCGGGAGCTTTTCGGGTTTATCACCGAGACTGGCAAACCGGCCGCACTCAGCTCTATCGCCAGATCCAGGTAATAAATACCGGTGGCTTCCATGACAACGCTGAGCGGTTTGAGGGCCAGAAGCTTCTTGACGGCAGCCTTGCGGCCTTTAGGTGTTTGAGTGATTTCCCAGGCGCCGGCTGATCGGCCTTTATCGCGCCATCCCATGGCCGTCGTGCGTGAACCGACATCAAGACCGACGTGAACAGCCATGCTTTCATCTCCAGAAAAACTAGGTAATGATGGCTCTGGTTCCCCTGACCTCGAACTTCATGCCGCTGCGACCTTGTAATGCGAAGTCCGATTCGTCGGCTTCTCGATACTCTACGTGGTGGGCAATGAGGCGGGGGGACCCCTCTACAAACAAGGTCAGGCGCAAGGCCTGCCTTAGGGACCGATCGGTCTCCCCCAGAACACATCTGTTTGGTGACGCACTCAGGAGATTAACGATCTCTCCGTGGGTGTGTTGAGAACATACAAGGACCGGCTTCAGCCGGGAAAGCGTCGGGCGTCACACCGCAGAATTGATAGCGTACAAACGGGCCTCTTCCCGGCTAAAGCCGGTCCCACTGACACAGCGCGGTCACTTGGTAGGACCGGTTTTAGCCGGGAAGACGTCGGGCGTCATACCGCAGAATTGATGTCGCACTCAAGGGCCCATTCCCGGCTGAAGCCTGTCCTACCAAGCCGCGCACGTTGCGGTTAGCCCTGGCGAAACACCAACGCTTTCAACCCACCCCCTTCCTCGGCATCGGCGAATTCAGGCGGGTTTTCCAACCGCTCGACAAACCGCAACCCCGGCGCTTCCCGGGTCACGCCTTCGATGAGAAAGTCCGCGCCCAGCAGCGGGTCGTTCATGCACGCCAGCACCGTGCCGTCCGGGGTCAACAGTTCCGGCAGTTTGCGCAGCACCCGCTGATAATCCTTGGTCAGCAAAAAGCTGCCTTTCTGAAACGACGGCGGGTCGATGATCACCAGATCATAGGGCCCCGTGCTTTTTACCTTGCCCCAGGACTTGAACAGCTCGTGGCCGAGAAAAGTGACCTTGCTCAGGTCATGGCCATTCAAGCGATGGTTGTCGCGGCCGCGACTCAGCGCAGCCCGGGACATGTCCAGATTGACCACACACTCCGCGCCACCCTCGATCGCTGCCACCGAAAACCCGCAGGTGTAGGCAAACAGATTCAGCACCCGCTTGCCCGCTGCATTGGCCCGCACCCAGTCGCGGCCGTAGCGCATGTCGAGGAACAGCCCGGTGTTCTGTTTTTTGCCGAAATCCACGAGATAACGCAGGCCGCCCTCGGTCAGCGTCCATTCCTCCAGCACCTCGCCCAACAGCGCCTCGGTGTGGCTGTCCGGCAGATAGCGGTGCTGCAACAACAGCGTATGGGCGCTGGATTGCTGCCACGTCGGTGACTCGATCAGCCTGGACAGCCGCTGCTTCAGGGCTTCCAGCTCATCGGCGCCTGGCGCCTTGAACAGCGACACCAGCACCACGCCCTGCATACAGTCGACGGTCAGTTGCTCGAGCCCCGGCCAGCGTCGGCCACGGCCGTGAAACAGGCGGCGAGTCTCGGCGGGCGGGGCGGCGAGGGCGGTCTGGAGGTGGGAGTCGAGCAGGTCGAGGGCGTCGGCATTCATCGGTGGGCGGCAGGTCGGAAGTGGGAAAGGGGCGGCATTCTAAACCCATTTCCCGGCGAACGACGGCGCCATGCCGTCGAACGTCGTTCCCCCGACCTTCAACTCCGTGGATCAGGTAGCCGGCGCGCCCTCCGGTTGATCATGAACCACGGCTTCGCCGGTTTCCGGCACCGCCAGCCACAGCAGCACGAACGCCACGGCCGCAATCGCCGCCAATGTCAGAAACGCCGCGCTGTAGCCCGCCTCGCGGACGACCAGTCCGGCCAGGCCGTTGCTCAGCGCTGCGCCCAGGCCAAACACTGTCGAGATCGCCCCCAGGCTGACGTTGAAGCGCCCGGTGCCGCGTGTCAGGTCCTTGACCACCAGCGGCAGCAGCGCGCCAAACGCCCCGGCGCCGATGCCGTCGAGCAACTGCACGCCCACCAGCCAGTACGGGTTGTCCGACATCACATACAACACGCCCCGCAGCGGCAGAAAAATGAAGCCGGCGAGCAACAAGGGTTTGCGCCCCCAGACGTCGGCCTTCGCCCCCACCAGCCAGGCCACTGGCACCATCACCAACTGCGCGGCGACGATGCAGGCGGAGGTCAGCGGCGTGGCGAGGTTGACGTCGATCTGCGAAAGCTTCTGACTCACCAGCGGCAGCATGGCCGCATTGGCCAGGTGAAACAGCCCGCAGCAGATGGCGAACACCAGCAACGGTCGGTTGTGCAGCAATACCGCCCAGCCGCTGGGCTGGTCCTTACCCTGATCATGGTTGGGGTCAAAGCCGCGGGCGACGTCGTGGTCAATCGCCGAGGCATCGACAAATGAGACGGCGACGATGCTCGCCAGCGCCATGAACGCCATGAGGTAAAACACCGCAATCGGCCCAAACATCCATGAAAAAATGCCGGCCAGCAGGGCGGCGCAGGCGTTGCCGGCGTGGTTCCAGGTTTCGTTGCGTCCGGTCCGGCGGGTGAAGGCTTTCGGCCCGGTGATGCCCAGGGAGATGGCGGCGATGGCGGGGGCGAACACCGAGCCTGCGATGGCGCTGATGCTCTGGGTGATCGCCACCCAGGTGAACGAGTGAATGAACGGCAACACCAGACACCCGGCGGTCACCAGCAAGGCCGCCACGATCACCACCATCCGCTTGCTGCGGGTGCGGTCAATCAGCGCACCCGCCGGGGTTTGTGTGACCAGCGCGGCGATGCCGGCGAGGGTCATGACCAGTCCGATACTTGCCGGATCCCACTTGTGCACGGCCAGCAGGTAGATCGCGAGGTAGGGCCCGAGCCCATCGCGCACATCCGCCAGAAAGAAGTTAATACCGTCCAGAGAACGGTTGTTGCGCTGATCGGAAGGGTTGCTCAAGGTTGGCCTCACTCTGGCGATGCGCAGGCGGAACGGCTGCGGCATTGCTAAATGACCTGCCGCCGTTGCGTTGGTTCTCCACGCCGTTTCTGCACGCTGTTTCTGAACACTGTTGCGGCCGACGTAACGGACTTTCTTGTCACGGCGTTTGAATCAAGGGCGGCGCAGGCATAAGCTTCGCGCCATTGATAGTGCCGGACCTCTCGGGCCCGGCAATCTTCCGGATATTTTTAGCCCAGGAACCGCCATGTCCAGTCTGTTTCCCGCTGCCCGTCCACGCCGTCTGCGCAGCAACGAGAGCTTGCGCTCGCTGTTTCAGGAGAACGAATTCACCCTGAACGATCTGGTGCTGCCGATCTTCGTCGAAGAAGAAATCGACGACTTCGTGCCGATCAACAGCATGCCTGGGGTGCAGCGCATTCCCGAGTCGAAGCTGGCGCAGGAAGTCGAGCGCTACGCCCGTGCGGGCATCAAGTCGGTGATGACCTTCGGCGTGTCCCATCACCTGGACGCCACCGGCAGCGACACCTGGCAGGAAAACGGCCTGGTCTCGCGGATCTCGCGGACCATCAAGGCCGCCGTGCCGGAAATGATCGTGATGTCCGACACCTGCTTCTGCGAGTACACCGACCACGGCCACTGCGGCGTGATGCATGGCGGCCATGTCGATAACGACGCGACCATTGAAAACCTCGGCAAGCAGGCCGTCATGGCGGCGCGTGCCGGTGCTGACGTGATTGCTCCCTCGGCGGCCATGGACGGCCAGGTGAAAGCGATTCGTGCTGCCCTCGACGCCGCCGGTTTCACCCAGACGCCGATCATGGCGTACTCGACCAAGTTCGCCTCGGCGTTGTATGGCCCGTTCCGCGAAGCCGGCGGCTCGGCGCTCAAGGGCGACCGCAAAACCTATCAGATGAACCCGATGAACCGTCGTGAAGCCCTGCGCGAATCGCTGCTGGACGAGGCCGAAGGCGCCGATGCGCTGATGGTCAAGCCGGCCGGTGCGTACCTGGACATCATCCGCGACATCCGCGAAGCCTCGAACCTTCCCCTGGCGGCTTATCAGGTCAGCGGCGAGTACGCGATGATCAAGTTCGGCGCCCAGGCCGGCGCCATCGACGAACACCGCGTCGTGCGCGAAACCCTCGGCGCGATCAAACGCGCGGGCGCGGATTTGATCTTCACGTACTTCGCGATGGACCTGGCGCTCAGCGGGATCTGATTTCCACTCACTAAGATGTTTTGGGGGAGCAGACCGCGGTTTCAAAACATGCCGCAGACCTGTGGCAGTGACCGGGGTGGCGCTCCACCTTACTCACGAAGTCGGACTGTCATTCCCCAGAGAAAGTGGCCGGCAGTCCTGGCCTCTTCGTGAGCAAGCTCACTCCCACCATTCCAACGAACCGGCCGAAACCCGGGGCGATCCACGATTTTGTGGGCGTGAGCTTGTTCGCGAATGGCTGCTGTTGTTTCAACGCCGATTGTCGTTGGGCGACGGCGTTTCATAGGCCGTGTCGATGGCAGCGATTGGCAGCGGTGATTTCAGTTAACAGGGCGTGCTCTCTAGAATCGACCCCTCAGCAATCAACAGACCTTAGGGAGCAACACATGGCTATTGAAATCGGAATCAACGAGCAAGACCGTGCAGAGATCGTTCAAGGACTGTCCCGGCTGCTCTCCGACACCTACGTGCTGTACCTGAAAACCCACAACTTCCACTGGAACGTCACCGGCCCGATGTTCCGCACGCTGCACCTGCTGTTCGAGGAGCAGTACACCGAACTGGCGACCGCAGTGGACTCCATTGCCGAACGCATCAGAGCCCTGGGCTTCCCGGCACCGGGCACCTATTCCACCTACGCGCGGCTGTCGTTGATCAAGGAAGAACCGGGCGTGCCCGCTGCGACCGACATGATCCAGCAACTGGTTGAAGGGCAGGAAGCGGTGGTACGCACCGCCCGCGAACTGTTCCCGTTGCTGGAGAAGGTCAGTGACGAACCCACTGCCGACCTGCTGACCCAGCGCATGCAAGTCCACGAAAAAGCCGCCTGGATGCTGCGCTCGCTGCTGGAAGGTGACGGTTTCGTTGCCTGACACCTTCATCTCGGCGTGAGACCTATTCCCGGCTAAAGCCGGTCCCACTAAGGCATCGCGGTCACTTGTAGGACCGGCTTCCGCCGGGAAGCTGTTGATTCATTCTTTTGATCTTCCTGCGCAACAAGACCAGGCACCGCCAATCGTGACTGGGGTGCAGGCGTGACCGGACGAACCCCGAGAAACGAGGGGCCACGCCAGGCGCAAGCAGATCATCATCGCCGGTAGGGTGACTGATGTTTGCGGCGCTCACCCTCCCGAAACAGCAGCAATCGTGACAAGATTGCTCGCGGTTACCGCATATATAGAGAGGGCGCGGTCCCGCCACGCGATCCAGCGCTGGCTGATCGGCCGCTGCCCGTAATTCTGGAGAACATCATGGCTCAAGCATCTGCATCCATTCGCATCCCGGTGTCGGCCGAAAAGGTCTGGGCACTCACCGGTGGCTTCCACTCGCTGCACGAGTGGCTGCCGTTCATCAAGAGCAGCGAAGCAAAGGAGGGCGGACGCGTCCGTCACCTGACCACCGACGATGGTGCTGAAATCACCGAGCGCCTGCAGACCTACGACAATTCGGCTCGCACGTACAGCTACTCCATCGACAAAGGACCGTTTCCGATCAAGGACTATCTGGCGACGTTCAAAGTCAAAGAGGATGGCGATGAGGGGGCGTGGGTGGAATGGTCAGGCGTGTTCACCGCCGACGGTGTGACCGATGCGGACGTCGAGGAATTATTCAAGGGGATTTACGTGGGTGGGCTTGAAGCGCTGCAGGCCAATTTCTAAGTCATTGAACAGGTCTGCCGCCGATAATCGCGGGACCGCCAGGCCATTGCGGCTTGGCATTTGGGTGCCTTGCTTGAATCGTCGTGCGTCGGGCTGTCAGGCCCTCAGTGATGCTCTGACACCGTCGCTGCATTGATCAGGTCGTACAAGGCGAACGCGCGGTTGACCAGGAAAACGGTCACGGCGGTGAGGGCAAGGGCATTGATGATGTGCAGGGTCATGGTGGCAAGTCCGTGTCGGGTCTGGGATGACGCGATGTTACGCGAGCCCTGCCGAAGCTGAAGACAATAGCCTTCATGGTCTACATCACCGGCAATGATGGGCATCCGTTGCGAAGGCCAAGTCGAGTGACGGGGTGAACTATTGCCGCGGGATCCTGGTCGGCTCTACACACTTATCAGCCTGGAGCCTGCCATGCAGCCTTATGTCATTTGCCACATGATGTCCTCCCTCGACGGCCACGCCCTTACCGATGGCTGGGATCGCACGTTCAAGAAAGACGCCGGAGATTTATACGAAAAGCTCGCCCAGACGTTCGAGTTTGACGCCTGGATCTGCGGGCGCGTGACGATGCAGGAAATCGCCCACGACGAGGGCTATCCAAAGGGCCTCGCCAAAGGCCCCATCGAGCGCAGTCATTACTTCGCTGATCGCAGCGCCAAGGCCTATGCCGTGTCCATCGACCCCCAGGGCAAGGTGGGCTGGAAAAAGAATCAGGCGCTGGATTCCCACGTCGTCGAAGTCCTGACCGAAGGGGCGTCGGATGACTACCTGGCGTACCTGCAGTCGATTCAGGTCTCTTACATTTTTGCCGGGAAGACCGAGATCGACCTGCAGCAGGTGGTGCAGATCCTGTCGAGCGAGCTGGGCTGCAAGCGCCTGATTGTCGAGGGCGGCCCCCATGTCAGTGGCTCGTTCGTCAGCGCCGGGCTGGTCGATGAAGTCAGTGTGCTGATTCTGCCGCTGATCGACGGGCGAGGCGAGCATCCGGCGTCGTTCGAGGTGCCGACCGAGGCGTGGAAACAACCAACGCATTTGAAGTTGACGTCGGCGGATGTGCAGGACGGCGGCGCGGTGTGGCTGCGCTACACCAAGGCCTGACGATAAGGGCGCAGCGGGGCTGATGCAGTCCCGCTTCAGGCTGGGAGCGCCCGGGAAAAGCGATCGGAAACGAAAAAGGCCAGCTAAGCGCTGGCCTTTTCGTTTGCTTCTGTCTGGCTCCACGACCTGGACTCGAACCAGGGACCCAGTGATTAACAGTCACTTGCTCTACCAACTGAGCTATCGCGGAATGCGCGCTATCTTACTGATTGGAAAAGGGAAGTCAAGCGACCGTGATAAAAAATTTCGGGTTGGTCAGTACCGCCACGTCAACGATGCCGTCAGGTTGCGCGGCGCGCCGTAGTTGCTCGCCGTGCCGCTGTAGAGCGAGGTCAGGTATTTGCGGTCGGTGACGTTGTTGAAGTTCAGCGCCGTGCTCCAGTTGCTGTCGATGTCGTAGCTGGTCATCAGGTCGACCAGCGCGTAGGCGTTCTGGCGGATGACGCTGTAGTGATCGTTCTGAATCCCGCTCTGCCAGCTCACCCGAGTGCCGATCCTGGCTTGGGGCAGGCTTGGCAACCGGTAGCTGGCCATGCCACGAAAGGCGTGGGTCGGCACGTAGCGGCGTGCCTTGTCGCCGTCATCGTTTTCGATGTGCACGTAGGTGTAACCCGCCAGCAGGTCGAGGCCCGGCAGCGCTTCACCCGACGCTTCCAGCTCGATGCCGTGGCTCTTGTAATCGTCGGTGAAATAGCGGAACTGCGAGCCCACCTCGATGAAGTCCGCCGACTGGACGTTGCTCTGTTTGGTCTTGAACACCGCAGCCGTCAGGTTCAGGCGATCGTCCATCACGCTGCCCTTGACGCCGGCTTCCAGGCTCTTGCCTTTCAGCGGCGCCAGCACTTTCCCGTCAACGCCGACCGTGCCGTACTGCGGATTGAAGATTTGAGTCCAGCTGGTGTAGACGCTCCACTGCGGGGTCAGGTCGTACACCAGACCGGTGTAGGGCGTGACCTTGCCGTGCTCGCGCTGGGAGTGATCGGTGCCATAGCTCTCCCCCGTGCCGTCGACGCTGAGCATGCGCGCACCGGCGATCCAGTGCAGGTCATCCGCCAGGCTGAAGCGCGCACCGGCGAACAGGCTCTTCTGGCGGTCCTCGAAGTTCTGCGTGTTGGTGATGTCACTGGTGTAGTCAAACTGCGGCGAAGGGGTATTGCCGGCGAGAATGCCGGCGAACGAGGTGTCGAAGTAGGTGCCCCCGCCAGCATCGTATTCACGGGCTTTCTGGTGCGTGCGGCCGTAGGCGGCGCCGAAGGTCAACTCATGGTCGCGGCCGAACAGGCTGAAGGGCCCGGAGACTTTGGCTTCCCCCAGCAGCTGATGCGCCTTGCTGGAGGTATCAGCGGCGAACACCGAGGCGTCGTCATCGGTTACGCTCGACACGTACAGCATGTTGGTGTCCTGGTATTCCGTAATACCGGTGCCGGTGACCGTGGCGTTCCAGCCGTTGCCGAAGTCATGCTTCCATTCTGCAAACGCGCGCTGGGTGTGCATGTTCCAGTAGGTCCACGGTTGGCCCACATTGGACGAGCGGCTGCTGTAGTGGATCGGGTTATTGTTGATGTCAACCAGCGGCAGGTTGCCCCAGGTGCTGCCGTTGGAATCGCTGTTGTGCTGGGTAAAACCCACGGTCAGGGTGTCGGCGTCGGACAGGTCGAATGCCAGCAGGCCGGCGGCGACGTTTTTCTCGTGGCTGTAGCGGTCCATCCACGAGTTGCCCTTGTCGTGGGCATAGATGAAGCGGCCGCGCACATTGCCGCTGTCGGTCAACGGCCCCGACACGTCGACGTCGATGCGTCGGTTGTCCCACGAGCCCACGCTGGTGTCGATCTGCGCCTGGAAATCACGGGTGGGCCGTTTGCGGATGAAGTTGACCGTGGCCGACGGATTGCCGGTGCCGCTCATCAACCCGTTGGCGCCGTGGAGCACGTCGATCTGCTCGAACTCGGCCATGTCCAGATCACCGATCATGATCGTCTGGGCGAAGGGCATGCCCATGCCGTCGTACTCGAAACTGCCGATGTCGAACCCGCGGGAGGTGAATTCGGTGCGATCGCTTTCGCTTTGCTCGACAGTCACCGACGGCGCCGAGCGCAGGGCATCCTTCACCCCGTTCATTTTGAAATCGTTCATCTGCGCGCGGGTGATGGTGGTGATCGCCTGTGGCGTCTGCTTGTTGGTCAGCCCCAGCTTGGTGGTGCTCGAAGACGGCTTGCCCTGATAGCCCACGCTTTGCCCGTCGTCCTGGGGAACGGTGTCCTGGATTTGCATCGCCGGCAAAGTGAGGTCGTCTGCTGCGTTGGCGGCAGACATGGCGGTGACGACACCAGCCAGAAGAAAGGAGGCGGGGAGGCGAGGGATCACAATGGGCGTTCCTGAGAGGGCGGTGAGGAGCGCGATTCTGAATCAAGATGCGAATCATTACCAGATGTGACTAATGTCATTTTCACATTTTTTTCACGGGATTGAAGGCTCTGGGACGAGCGTTTTGGGGGCGTGTGTTTCAGTCCCGGCTAAAGCCGGTCCTACTCGGGATCGCGTTCATTCAGGGAGGCGGTGATGGCCTCAAATGTAGGACCGGCTTTAGCCGGGAAAGCGTCGGATGTCGCGCTATAAGTCCATGCTGCTGCAACTTGACATTGCGTCCGTGGATGCAGATCGATTAAGGTTGCGTCTACAGAAAAGACATCTGCCGTGACCAAGAGGTAATTCCATGACCATCGCCATTCCAGCGCGGCAACTGTCGAAGTCCGAGTGCGTGGTGGGTTTGCGGGCGGCGTTGCGGGTTCTGGACAAATGGAAGGCCAACAGCGAGCAGGCCTGTCAGATTCTGCGCATTTCCCGAAGCACCTATACCCGCGCCCGCCAGGACGACGCACAGTGGTCGGTGGCGCTGGATCAGGACCAGATGCAGCGCGTCAGCTTCGTGCTGAACATCCATGCAGCCCTGCGAACCCTGTTCGACAACCCCGACAACGCCTACGGTTTCCCGTCGATGGAAAACCACAACGAGTTTTTCAACGGCAGAAAGCCACTGGACGTCATGGCCCAGGGCGATATGATCTCGCTCTACGAAACTTTCCGACGCATCGACACGCTCCGGGGCGCCCAATGGTGACGCCGGACGCGCTTCCCGCGCTCGCCGGTGAGGCGCAGCAGGGCTATCGCCTGGTCAATTCCAAATTCCCGCCGATCGATCTGTTCAGCGACGTCGCCGACGCCGCCGAGTTCGAGACCCTGTACCGGATTCAGGCGCTCACCAACCCGCGCCTGCAGAACGAAGTCGGCCGCATCGAGCTGATTCCCCTGGCCGAAATCCCTTTCGGCATTCCCGGTTGTTCCTACGCGGTCGCGCCGTTCACCCACGTCAATCCTGCGGGCTCGCGCTTCAGCAGCGGCGAGTTCGGCGCGCTGTACCTGGCCGATACGGTCGACACGGCCATCGCGGAGGTGCGTCATCATCAACAGCTGTACTGGTCACGGGTTGCGGCGCTGAAGTACGAGCGTTTTGTGTTCCGCTGCCTGAGTTGCAGTTTCACCGAGGCGGGCTGCGTTGACGCCACCGTCATCCCGTTCTCCGACCCCATTTACGCACCCGACGACTACGCGCAATCCCGTGTGCTGGGCAAGGCCGCGAGGCAGGCCGGGATTGCCGGGCTGCGGTACCAATCGGTGCGCTCGCCGGGCAATCATTGCTGGGCACTCCTGACTCCGCGGCACGTCACGTCCATCGTGCAGAGCGCCCACTACGAAATGATCTGGAGTGGTGAGGTCATCGGCATCAACCAGCTATCCAACGCCTGAGGGCTGTCGATCCAGACAGCGCCCAAAAGATCGAACTCATCCGCCCCCTGAGAAGTCACTCCAGCAATGGAAATCGAGGAGCGGCCATGGGCAAGCACATCACGGCGCAGGAATTGGGTATCGACCTTGTGCAGGGCGGTGAACAGGCGCTGTTCAAATGGTTGCTGGCCAGTTTCCTGATGGGCAAGCGGATTCGGGCGCAGGCGGCGGTGCAGACCTACCACGTCATCGTCGACAGGCACGGGTGCCACACCCCGCGAAAGCTGGCAGCCTGCACCCACCGGGAACGGGTGAGGATGCTGGGCGAGGGCGGTTACGCGCGTTACGACGAATCCACCGCCGTGCGCCTGCTGGCACTGGCGAACAAGCTGACGGATGAATATGGCGGTGCGGTCAGTGCAATGGCCGCCGCCAGCGCTGACCGTCACGACTTCGAAAAGCGCCTGCTGGCGTTCGACGGCATCGGCCCGAAGACCGCAGAGATCTTCATGGGCGAAGCCTTGGAGATGCTGTTTTGAACAATGCCGTTTTGGACGGCGCTCTTTCGAAGGAGCCTGGCAGAATCTTCGTGGGCTGCGCCGGCTGGAGTCTGGGCCGCGAGCATGGGCCGGCGTTTCCGGGGGACGGCACCCACTTGCAACGCTACGCCCGGCACTTCAATACCGCTGAAATCAACAGCTCGTTCTACCGGCCCCATCGTCCGCAGACCTATGCGCGCTGGGCTGAATCGGTGCCGGCGGATTTCCGCTTTTCGGTGAAAATCCCCAAGCTCATTTCCCATGAACACCGCTTGCAGGGCTGCGCACCGGCACTGGATGAATTCCTCGGGCAATGCGGTGAACTGGGCGAGCGGTTGGGGTGCCTGCTGCTGCAACTGCCGCCGTCGCTAGCGTTCGAGCCAGGCGTGGCAGAGGTGTTTTTCACCGGGTTGCGCGAGCGCTTTGCGGGGCAGGTGGTCATTGAGCCGCGCCATGAAACCTGGGTGCAGGCCGAATCGCTGTTGACTCACTGGCGCATTACGCAAGCAACGGTCGACCCGTCGAGGCTCAGCAACGACAGTCAGCCGGCAGGTTGGCCGGGGTTGCGCTACTGGCGACTGCACGGGGCGCCGCGCCTCTATTACAGCGCCTATGAACAAGATTATCTGGCGCGTCTGGCCGTAGCGCTGAAGGCCGAGGCCCAAGGCGGCGCGCCGACGTGGTGTATTTTTGACAACACTGCCAGTGGCGCCGCTACAGGCAACGCGCTGAGGCTGATCGAGCTGCTCGGTCCGCAGTCATGAATCTCGCCCGTAACCCCCATCCCAGAGGGGTTGGAGCCCTGACCGGCAACGATCGGCGACGCTGCTTTTCGTTAGGTGTGAGTTAATTGGCGCGCGAGTTGTTAAGCGTCATAGCACGATGCCACAATCGGCCCGTTTCCAGTGCCAGGGTCGGGCGAACTCGATGTACCTCCATGATTCTCAACCGGCGCGTGAGGCCCTGATACGGGCCCAAGTGCGCAACGATCGATTGCAGCTGCTCCTGCGCCAGAGTTTTTTCTCGGTGTTCGGCAGCGCGCTGGCGGCTGTGATCCTCTCGTGGATCTGCTGGGAGCGCCTGGAACACTCGCTTATTGTCTGGTGGCTAGGGCTGCTGGGCGCGTCGACCGTCTTGCGCCTGGTGATGTTGGCCATTTATTTCCGGATGCCGGAAACCGCCCGGACCCCTGAGCGCTGGGAAAGCACTTACTGGATCACGCTGGTGTTGTCGGCCGGTATCTGGGGCGGTGGCGCGCTGGCGCTGATGCAGGCCGGGGATCTTCTGATCCAGACGCTGGTGCTGCTGTTCGCCGTGGGCATGTCAGTGAGTGCGGTGTCTTGCTACTCGGCGTACCGCTCGATGACCCTGGTGGCGATTGCGCTGGTGCTGCTGCCGTGCACGATCTGGCTGTTGGTTCAGCCCCAGACCGCGCAGCAGGGGATGGCGGCTGCGTCGCTGATCTTTGCCGGCTTTGTGGTCAGCGCGACGCGCAAACTGTCTCAGGCCATGGAGAAGGCCTTTCGCCTGAGCCGTGAAATGGAACACGCCCATCGTATCGCCGCCCACGCCGCGCAGACAGACGAGCTCACTGGACTGCAAAACCGCCGTGCCTTCTTCCATCGGGCCGAAGCCGTGTACGAGACCTGCAAGCAGGCCGATCTGCCGCTCTGCGCCCTGATGCTGGACATCGACCATTTCAAACGCATAAACGACGGCCACGGCCATCAGGCAGGTGACGAGGTCTTGCGGCAGATCGGCAGGGTCATCCGCCAATCCGTGCGCGACGCAGATGTCAGCGGCCGCCTGGGCGGAGAGGAATTCGCGCTGCTGTTGGCCAACACGCCGATCGACGCGGCGCAGATCATTGCCGAGAGACTGCGCTCGGCCATCGCCGAAATCATCTGCCAGCACGACGAAGGGGTGACCGCGAGTCTCGGCGTCGCCGAGTGGGACCACGACGATCAGGATTTACATGGGCTACTGGCCCTCGCAGACAAGGCGCTGTTCCGGGCCAAAGCATCCGGTCGCAACCAGACCGCGGTGGCCTGAACGCCAACTCTGGCACGGGTGGCAGACGGTTTTCGTGTCACCCGGACGTGACATTTATCTCGACGCTTTTCATTCGGCGGCGGCTGTGGCGTAGTGTGTCCAGCCTGTTTGGCACGATGACCGACTGGAAGAGGTAAATGAGATGACCCTGCAAAACCGCCTGGACAACCTGTACCCGCGCGCCGACGAGATCCCTGAGCAGTTTCGCGCAGGCCCCGCCATCGAGCAGCGCGATTACCTGGTCAATGGCGAACTGCATCAATGGCACGGGCCGTTGGCGCCGGTGTTGAGCCCGGTCTCGCTGAAGACCGACGCGGGCCTGGAATCCGTAGTGCTGGGTAGCACGCCGCTGATGGACGCCGACACCGCAATGACCGCGCTGGACGCCGCCGTCAACGCCTACGATCGCGGTCAGGGCACTTGGCCCACCATGCGTGTCGCTGATCGTATTCATCACGTCGAGACCTTTCTCAAGCTGATGCGCGAGCAGCGCGATGCGGTGGTGACGCTGCTGATGTGGGAAATCGGCAAGAACCTCAAGGACTCGCAGAAAGAGTTCGACCGCACCTGCGATTACATCGTCGACACCATCAACGCCCTTAAGGAGCTCGACCGCCGCTCGAGCCGTTTCGAGCTGGAGCAGGACACCCTCGGCCAGATTCGCCGCGTCCCGCTGGGTGTGACCCTGTGCATGGGCCCTTACAACTACCCGTTGAACGAGACCTTCACCACGCTGATTCCGGCGCTGATCATGGGCAACACCGTGGTGTTCAAACCGGCCAAGTTCGGCGTGCTGCTGATTCGTCCGCTGCTCGAAGCGTTCCGCGACAGCTTCCCGGCCGGGGTCATCAACGTGATCTACGGCAGCGGCCGCGAGACCGTCAGTGCGCTGATGGCCAGCGGCAAGATCGACGTGTTCGCGTTCATCGGCACCAACAAGGCCGCCAGCGCCCTGAAAAAGCTCCACCCCAAGCCGCACCGTCTGCGCGCCGCACTGGGTCTGGATGCCAAGAACCCGGGAATCGTGCTGCCGGATGTCAACCTGGACAACGCCGTGACGGAAGCCATTACCGGCTCGCTGTCGTTCAACGGCCAGCGCTGCACGGCGTTGAAGATCCTGTTCGTGCATGAAAACGTGGTCGGCAGTTTCCTTGAAAAGTTCGAGGAGAAACTCGCCCAGCTCAAACCGGGCATGCCGTGGGAACCGGGCGTCTCGCTGACGCCACTGCCGGAGCCGGGCAAGACCGATTACCTGCAAGGGCTGGTGGACGATGCCGTGAGCAAAGGCGCCAAAGTGATGAACGAAGGTGGCGGCACGACCCACGGGCAGTTTTTCTACCCGGCGGTGCTGTACCCGGTCACCCCGGACATGCGCGTTTACCACGAAGAACAGTTCGGCCCCGTGGTACCGGTGGTGGCGTACCGCGATCTGGAAACGGTGATCGAGTACGTGCTGGATTCCGATTTCGGTCAGCAGCTGAGTATCTTCGGCAACGACTCCAAGCAGGTCGGGCGTCTGGTCGATGCGTTCGCCAATCAGGTGGGCCGGATCAACATCAACGCGCAGTGCCAGCGCGGCCCGGACAGCTTCCCGTTCAACGGCCGCAAGAATTCGGCCGAGGGCACGCTGTCGGTGGACGATGCGCTGCGGGTGTTCTCGATCCGCACCCTGGTGGCGACCAAGTTCCAGGAGAGCAACAAGGCGCTGATCAGCGACATCATTCATAACCGTGAGTCGACGTTCCTGACCACGGATTATATTTTCTGATTCATTTGCTCCAACCGGCCGCAGGCGTGTTGCACAGCGGATGCTGTTCAACCGCCTGCGGTTTTTTTATAGCTGTACTTTAAAACCCGCCGCCACTGTATTGCGCTGGCTGTTTAATTCTGCAGCCCTTCCTCTGTCTGAGATTATTTTGTAGGAAGGATTCTAGACTTCCGTAGGACACCTCTCTTCCTCTCTTTGGTGGGTAGAGTTTTTATTCGTAGGGAATTAGCCTTGCCGCTTCCCGAACTCGATGAAAACTTCATCAGCCCATTCGCTGCTCACACTTGTTAAAACTTGACCGCTTGGGGTGCGGGCGTTCGGCTGATACAAAGGCCCTGCGATCCGGATATTCCCCTTTGTGATGTGTTGCATTTTCGACGGAGGAGTTATGGCTTCAAACAGCTTTCAAAATGAAGTGCCCAAGGCGCGGGTCAATATAAAACTCGATTTGCACACTGGCGGTGCGCAGAAAAAAGTCGAATTGCCGCTTAAATTAATGGTGCTCGGGGACTACAGCAATGGCCGGGAAGACCGGCCCTTGTCCGAGCGCACCAAGATTAATATCAATAAAAACAATGTCGACAGTGTGCTGGCAGAATTTTCCCCTGCCTTGAAACTCACCGTTGAGAACACCTTCGCCGACGACGGTTCCGACGCTTCAGTGGATTTGAATTTCGAAAGAATGAAAGACTTCGAGCCGGAACACGTGGCCAGACAAATACCCTCATTGCGCGCGCTGCTGGCGACTCGCAATCTGTTGCGTGACCTCAAATCAAACCTGCTCGACAACGCCACCTTCCGGCACGAACTTGAACGCATCGTCAAAGACGAAACGCTGAGCGATGAACTGCGCGCCGAACTGGCGATGCTCGCCGCACCCACAGAGCGTTAATCACTCGGGTCTCTGATAGCAGGTATCAAACATGTCCTCGAAACACTCTTCCGCAGTCTCAGGCGGTGGCACCGTTTTGTCCGAAGAAAGCACGGGCGTTTATAGCGCGCTGTTCTCCAAAATCAACCTCAACCCGGTGTCAGCCCTGGGCGACATCGAGGCGTTCCAGAACAACGAGGCGCTGTCGGAGATCTCCGCCGATGAGCGCGTGACCGCAGCCGTCAGCGTGTTCCTCAACCTGCTCAAGGGTTCGTCGCGCAAGGTTCAGCGCCTCGACAAGACCCTGCTCGACGAACACATCGCCTCGCTGGACGCGCAGATCAGCCGTCAGCTTGATGCCGTCATGCATCACCCGGACTTCCAGCGGGTCGAGTCGACGTGGCGCGGAGTGAAGTCTCTGATCGATCAGACCGACTTCCGCCAGAACGTGCGCATCGAGCTGCTGGACATCAGCAAGGACCATCTGGTCCAGGATTTCGAAGACGCCCCCGAGATCGCCCAGAGCGGTCTGTATATGCACACCTATACCCAGGAATACGACACGCCCGGCGGTGAGCCCATTGCGGCGGCTGTTTCCAGTTACGAGTTTGATCGCAGTCCGCAAGATATCGCGCTGCTTCGCAATATATCGAAAGTCGCAGCGGCGGCGCATATGCCGTTCATTGGTTCAGTCGGCCCGGCCTTCTTCGGCAAGGAAACCATGGAGGAAGTGGCTGCCATCAAAGACATCGGCAATTACTTTGATCGCGCGGAATACATCAAGTGGAAGTCATTCCGAGACACCGATGATTCCCGTTATATCGGGCTGACCATGCCCCGGGTATTGGGGCGGTTGCCCTATGGCCCAGACACCATTCCGGTGCGCAGTTTCAATTATGTGGAAAGTGTCAAAGGCACCGACCACAGCAAATACCTGTGGACCAATGCCTCTTTCGCCTTCGCTGCAAACATGGTGAAGAGTTTCGTCAATAACGGCTGGTGTGTGCAAATTCGCGGGCCACAGTCCGGTGGGGCAGTCACGGACCTGCCGATTCATTTATATGACCTGGGCACCGGCAGTCAGGTGAAGATCCCGTCGGAAGTGATGATTCCGGAAACCCGGGAGTTTGAATTCGCCAATCTGGGGTTTATTCCGCTCTCGTATTACAAGAATCGCGATTACGCCTGTTTCTTCTCCGCCAACTCGACGCAAAAGCCTGCGCTGTATGACACCGCCGATGCCACGGCCAACAGCCGGATCAATTCGCGGCTGCCTTATATCTTTCTGCTGTCGCGCATTGCGCATTATTTGAAATTGATTCAGCGCGAAAACATCGGCACCACCAAGGACCGGCGTTTGCTGGAACTGGAACTGAATAAGTGGATCAGCGGGCTGGTCACCGAAATGACCGACCCGGGGGACGATTTGCAGGCCTCCCATCCGCTGCGTGACGCGCGGGTGACGGTGGAGGACATCGACGACAACCCCGGTTTCTTCCGCGTGAAGTTGTACGCCGTGCCGCATTTCCAGGTGGAAGGCATGGACGTGAATCTGTCGCTGGTTTCCCAGATGCCCAAAGCCAAAACCTGACGTCGGCCATAGGTGAGCACAACATGAAAATCGACCGACCTCTCTGGGCTGCCGGGGCGCTGCTGTCCCAGCAGCAATTCCAGCAGCAAGCGCGCTGGGAAGCCTGGACCAACGAATGCATCGCCTATCTGTCGCGGGTCCATCCGTGGGGCGTGCAGACAGCGACGTTTGATCTTGAAGCGCTGCGGCTGGGCAAACTCAAGGCGTCCACGCTGCGCGTGCGGCTGCCGGATGGCACGCTGATCGACACCGACAGCGTTGATCGGCTGCCCGCCGCGCTGGCCCTGGAACACATCCTGATCGAACCGGGGCAGGGCGCCACAGTGATGTTGTGTTTGCCCCTGGAGCAGGCCAATGGCGGCAACTGCCTGTTCGAGGGGGCTCGCGCTGACCGACCGGTGCGCTACCGGCAGGAGTGGCGTGAGGTGCAGGATCTGTACGGCGACGATCAACAGTCGATCGGCGTGCTCGAGCACCTGCTCAGCCTGCGTCTGGCCAGCGATGACAATGCCGATTACCTGACCTGTCCGGTCGCCCGGCTGGTGCGGGACGGGCAAGGGCGCGCGTGCCTGGACGAGGCGTTCGTGCCACCGCTGTTGAGCTTTGCAGGGCACGCGGGTTTGCTGGTGCAACTGGACAATCTGCTGACCCAACTGGCGTCCAAGCGCCAGCGCTTGATGGGCATGCGCCGTGAGAGCAACCAGCGCATGGCCGACTTCGCAGTGGCCGATGTCTCGCTGTTCTGGCTGCTCAACGCGCTCAACACTTACCAGCCCGTGCTTGCCGATTTCAAGGCAAGCCCTGCGCGCCATCCCGAGCAGGTCTATCAGGAGTTGGTGAAGCTGGCGGGGGCGCTGCTGACGTTCTCCCTCGAACACGACGTTGAGGCGATTCCGGCCTACCGTCACGAAGCGCTTGAAACGGTGTTCCCGCCCTTGATGCAGATGATTTCGACGTTGCTCGAAGCCAGTCTGCCGTCGCGGGTGATCGCCCTGGCGCTGGAGCGGGTGCTCCCGGGGCGCTGGCAAGTGACGTTCAACGACCCACGGCTGCGCGAGGCCGACGCTGCTGACTTTTACCTGTCGGTGCGCTGCCGCGAGGCGCCGGCGCAACTGCAGGCGCAGTTCCCGCGGCTGTGCAAGGTCGGCACGCCGGACGACGTCGATCGGTTGATCAACGCAGCCTTGGACGGCGTTCCGCTGCAGCCCCTCAGTCACGTGCCGGCGGCGATCCCGCTGCGTCTTGAAAACCAGTATTTCGCCCTCGACTTTGCCCATTCGAGCGGTCAGGCCGTGCTCGCCGAAGGGGTTTGCGCGTTCTACGTCCCGGCGACGCTGCCGGACGTCAAGCTTGAGCTGTTTGCGGTACTGCGCTCATGAGCCGGCCGATGAAAAGCCAGTCGGCTGCCCAGCCCGTCAATGTGGATCAACTGCTGCAGGACAGTTACCTGCTGGTGGTCGAGTTGCGCCATGGCGCGGCCGCCCCGGACAGCGATGCGCTCTGGAACCTGTGCACGCGCCAGGTGGTAGAGGTTCGCGATGCCCTCAAGCAAGCCGGCGTCAGCCAGCGCAGTGTCGACTTCATCAGCCACGCTCAATGCGCGCTGCTGGATGAAACCGTGCTGGCCCATGCCGATGCCAGTGCCCGCGCCAAATGGACCCACGAACCGCTTCAGGCGCATTACTTCGGACGTCATCAGGCAGGGCAGTTTCTGTACGAAGAAATGCGTGAGGTGCTGCACGAGCCCGCGCCGGATCTGTGTGTGCTGAGGGTGTATCACCGAGTACTGATGCTGGGGTTTCTCGGACGCTACAAGGATCCGAACCACCCCGAGCGGCAACAGTTGATGGCCGAGTTGACCGCCCGGGTAGCGCCGCTGACCCTGGATCAGCCGCTGCCCACCTGGATCGACGCCAGGGGACGCAAACCCTTGCCGGCCTGGTTGCGCGCACCGCTGTTGCATCTGCTGGCGGCCGGATTGTTGCTGGCGGGCATCTGGTGGTTGCTGGATTCGCACCTGGCGGCGCTGGTCGCTTCCCTTGTGACCGAGCGGGTGTGACGCGCCCATGACACTCAAGTTGATGCGCGCGCTTGCCCTGTGGTCGGGATGCTTGGCGCTGATGGTGATCAGTGTTTTGCCGCTGAGCCTGGTCGCTCAAGCGGTCGCCGTCTTTGGCGCCGTAATTCTTGTGGTCGTTGGATGGCTGCTGGCGGGGCGGAGGTCGGCGCGTGTCGGTGGTTCGCTAAGTCTGGATGAGTTCAGAGCCCTTCCCGGCAGCGAACATCGGCTGCCAGTGGTGCTGGTGTGTGGCGAGGGGGCGGCGGGGCTTTTTGCTGTTGATCCCGATGCTGATGCCGATATCGCCGAGCAGGTCGTCGTGCGGACGACGGCGAGCGGTTGTTACGTCAGCGTGCCGAGCCTTGAACGATTGCCCGGTGTGGCCGCTGCGCTGCTGGCCGCCCGTCCGCAATGGCGTGGGCAGCTCAGCGTCATGTTCGTCATCAATCCAGCCCAACACGCGGACAGCGCGGTGCTGGCCGGCCAGCTTCGTGCGCTGATTCATCAGCTGTCGGTGATCCGCAGGTGTGCGCAGGCGTTGCCGTTGTGGGTCGTGAGTTATCAGCACATGTCCCAAGGGCCGGGGGATGTTCGTGGGACCGGCTTCAGCCGGGAAGAGGGCGTCTTGCGCACCGAACCCGTCTGGTTCAGTTGGGAAAATGGCGAGCCATCCGCCCGGGTGCGAAGCAACGGCACTTGCGTCAGCGTCGAGGAGTGGCAGAGGCAAGACGCCGCCGCGCTCACTGACCGTATGCAACTCGCCGTGCAGATGAACGCCCACGGCGCATGGCTGGTTCAGTACGTCGCGCCGCACTTCACTGGCATCGGCCGGCATCGCGCGCCGTCGCCAGTGGCCTATGCAATCTGCCAAGTGGCGTGTCTGCCTGATCCGATGCCTGGCAGCGTCTGGCAGCACTGGATACAGGTAAAAACTGCGCTGGTGCCGACCCGGTTGGCGATCGACACGGGCGGTGCTTTGCCCGCGCCGGATCCTTTGCTGGAATTGCTGCCCCGACACACCGGCAACAGCGCCGCGCGGCGCGCCACTGTCATCGGCATCTGGCTGACGGTCTTCGCTGCCGTCGTCGCGGTGTCGAGCTCGGCCCGGCAGAACACCTTGTTGATCCGCCAGGTCGGTGACGACCTGCGCCGCTACGCTTCGATCAACCAAACCGATCGCCAGGACCAGCAGGCGGTAGCCCGGCGCGAAGCGGCGTTGACCGTTCTGCACGACGACGCCCGGCGGCTGGATGACTACTACCGCTACGGCGAGCCCTGGTCGCTGGGCCTCGGCCTTTACCACGCCGAACAGTTGCGCACCACGGTCTGGCACGCCATCGGCCGTTACCGGCCGCCAACCGACACGGCGCAGGCGTCCGGGCCAGTGCGGCTGGACACGCTGTCGCTGTTCAACACCGGCAGCGCCGAACTCAAGGCCGAGTCGACCCAGGTGCTGATCAACGCACTGGTCGGCATCAAGGCCCGACCCGGCTGGCTGATCGTCGTCACCGGGCATACCGACGCCACCGGCAGCGCCGAGCAGAACCTGCGCCTGTCCCGCGACCGCGCCGCTTCGGTGCGCGACTGGATGCAGCGCATGGGCGGCATTCCCGGCAGTTGCTTCGCCGTGCAGGGCTACGGCGCCAGTCAACCGATCGCCAGCAATGACACCGAACAAGGGCGCAGGGCCAACCGCCGCGTCGATATCCGTCTGGTGCCGGAAGAGGGGGCCTGCGGGTCGCTTTCTGCCGGGGCCGGGCCGGCTACCCCCGTCGCATTTCGCGGCACTCGATAACCCAAGCAAGGAGTTTCACATGGCAATTCCCGTTTACCTCTGGCTCAAAGATGACGGCGGCGCTGACATCAAAGGCTCGGTCAACGTGCAGTCCCGGGAAGGCAGCGTCGAAGTGGTCGCCCAGGACCACAGCGTCTACATCCCCACCGACAACAACACCGGCAAATTGACCGGCGCCCGGGTGCACACGCCGTTCCTGTTCACCAAGGAAATTGATGCCAGCAGCCCGTACCTGTACAAGGCCGTCGGCACCGGCCAGACCCTGAAAAGCGCCGAGTTCAAGTGGTACCGCATCGACGACGCGGGCCAGGAAGTCGAGTACTTCAACACCCTGCTGGAGAACGTCAAGGTCGTGCGCGTCGCGCCGAAAATGCACGACGTCAAGGACCCGGCCAAGGAGAAGCACAACCACCTGGAGATGGTCGAGCTGCGCTACGAGAAGGTCACCTGGACCTACAAGGACGGCAACATCATCCACTCCGACTCGTGGAACGAACGCCAGACCGCCTGACGCTGCAAGGCCGGCAGACAGGCAGCTTTTGCACGCCTGTCTGCCGGCTGCGGTGTGTTGGGTGGAGCGTCCGTTCGCGATCGCTGCGCCAAGCACATCTACACGGCACGTTTCCCGAGAAAAAACAGCGACGCGCCGACCGCTCAATGGTTTAGTCGCCGCTTATTACTCTTTCCGTTCAAGGACGATGACCCATGGCACAGAGCTCCTCCCGTTTGCTTCGCCGTCTCAACCCTTTCTGCGCCCAGGCCCTCAGTGCGGCGGCAACGCTGTGCCAGAGCCGCGGCCACGGCCACATCACCATCGAGCACTGGCTGCTGAAACTGCTGGGGCAGGGCGACGGCGATCTAGTGCTGATCGGGCGGCGTTATGAGTGGGACATCGAGGCGCTGTGGAGCGGCTTGCTCGACCACCTCGACCGCCTGCCGCGCAGCGTCCAGGCCAAGCCGCAGCTGTGTGACAACTTGCAGCGGCTGATCAAGAACGCCTGGGTGCGTGCTTCGATGGAAGAGGACAACGAGCAACTGCGCTCGGCCCACGTGCTGGGCGCGCTGCTCGAGTCTCCCGACCTCCTCGCATGCGTGGAGGCCTGGCCGTTGCTCAGCCTGAGCGAGGTGCAGTTGCGCCATTTGCTGCCGTTTCTTGACGAGTATTCCGATGAGCGCCCACAGCCTGGGCAGGGTCTGGACGTTGAACCGGAGATGGCTTCGGTAAAGATCTCGCCTGCGGATTCAACGGCGGAAAACCCTTCGCTGGCCAGGTTCACCCAGGACATCACTGATAAGGCGCGCAAGGGTGAGATCGACCCTGTGCTGGGCCGTGACGACGAGATTCGTCAGGTCATCGACATCCTCAGCCGCCGGCGCAAGAACAACCCGATTCTGGTGGGCGAGCCCGGTGTCGGCAAAACCGCGCTGGTGGAAGGGCTGGCCCTGCGCATCGTCGAGGGCAACGTGCCCGCCAGCCTCAAACCGGTCAGCGTGCGCACGCTGGATCTGGGCCTGTTGCAGGCCGGCGCGGGAGTGAAAGGCGAGTTCGAACAACGCCTGAAAGACGTCATCGAGGCCGTGCAGCAGGCCGAGCATCCGGTGCTGCTTTTCATCGACAAAGCCCACACGCTGATCGGCGCGGGCAATCAGGCGGGGGGCGCCGATGCCGCCAATCTGCTCAAACCCGCCCTGGCCCGTGGTGAACTGCGCACCATCGCTGCAACCACCTGGAGCGAATACAAGCAGTATTTCGAACGTGACCCGGCACTGGAGCGACGCTTCCAGATGGTCAAGGTCGACGAACCGGACGACGCCACGGCGATGGTCATGCTGCGCGGTTTGAAGGCCCGCTACGCCAGCCACCACGGCGTGCACATCGAAGACGCGGCGATACAGGCGGCAGTGGTGCTGTCGCGCCGCTATCTGCCCGGTCGGCAGTTGCCGGACAAAGCCGTCGACCTGCTCGACACCGCCAGCGCCCGGGTGCGCATGAGCCTGGATTGCGAGCCCCAGGCGCTAATCGCGAGCAAGGCCCGGCAGTCCGCGCTGGAGCAGGAACGCCAGGCGCTGCAAGACGATCAGCGCGTCAACGGACGCAATGCCGATGAGCGTCTGACGGCCATCGCCGCGCAGCTGTTATCCCTGAGCGGTGAGCTGGCGCGACTGCAGGACCAGCACGCCCACGAACTCGATCTTGCGCAGACGTTGCTCGCTGCTCGTCATGCCGAAGTCTTTCACCCCGAGACCTGCACGGATTTGCAGGCCCAGCTCAAGGCGGTTCAGGGCGATGCACCGCTGCTGTCGCTGGATGTCGACGATCGCAGCGTCGCCCAAGTCATTGCCGACTGGACCGGCGTGCCCCTGAGCAGCTTGCTGAAAGATGAACAGGCCAGCCTGCTCACGCTGGAACAGTCCCTGGCCGCGCGGGTGATCGGACAGGACCGCGCGTTGACGGCAATGGCCCAGCGTCTGCGCGCCGCGAAAACCGGCCTGACCGAAGAAGACTCGCCGCTGGGCGTGTTCCTGCTGGTCGGCAGCAGCGGCATCGGCAAGACCGAAACCGCCCTGGCGCTGGCCGACACGCTGTTCGGGGGCGAGAAAGCGCTGATCACTTTGAACCTGTCCGAGTACCAGGAAGCCCACACCGTCAGCCAGTTGAAAGGCGCACCGCCGGGTTACGTCGGCTACGGGCAGGGCGGCGTGCTCACCGAAGCGGTGCGCCAGCGCCCCTACAGCGTCGTCCTGCTGGACGAAGTGGAAAAGGCCCACCGCGATGTGCTCAACCTGTTTTATCAGGTCTTCGATCGAGGCTTCATGCGCGACGGCGAAGGGCGCGAAATCGACTTCCGCAATACCGTCATCGTCATGACTTCCAACCTGGGCAGCGACCTGTTGCAGGACTACCTGCTGGCCAACCCCGAAGCGTTCGACGGAGAGGTACACGAGCAACTGCGGCCGGTCCTGCGCGAGCATTTTCAGCCGGCGCTGCTGGCGCGTTTCCAGACGTTGATTTACCGGCCGCTGCAGGCGCCGGCGCTCAAGCGCATCGTCGCAATCAAGCTGGGCAAAGTGGCAGAGCGGTTACGCCGGCATTACGGGCTGGACTGCCGGATCGACGAGCGCCTGCATGATGCGCTGGTGGAGGCGTGCCTGCTGCCCGACAGCGGCGCGCGGAACATCGACAGCTTGCTCAATCAGCAGATTTTGCCGGTGCTGAGTCAACAGCTTTTACAGCGCCAGGCGGCGCGATTGGCGACGCGGGGCGTGGTGCAGGGGCACTGCGAGGAGGACGGTATCACCCTTGAGTTTGTCGAGTCCCAGGCTTCGGTGGAGGGCGAATGATGAACGATGCCATCGGGGTGTTTTTCGACCATAGCCGTCACAAACTCGTCGTTCATAACCTGCCTGTGACACTCGACGTTTTAGCCTTTGAAGGTGAAGAACAGCTGAGCCAGCCGTTTCTTTATCGCGTGGAATTTACCTCGGTTGAGCGAGACATCGGCGCCGAGCGGATGCTGGGCCAGGATGCGCAGTTCAGTCTGCATGCGGCGGCCCACATGTTGCCTGTGGCGATTCCTGGGTTGCGGGTGCCTCGGGTTGAAGCGCTGCGTACGTTGCATGGGGTGGTTACCGGGTTCAAGCGGCTGTCCGGCTCGGCTGATGAAGCGCGCTATGAAGTGACGCTGGAACCGCGCCTGGCGTTGCTGGCCCGTGGGCGGCAGTTCCGGATCTATCAGCATCAGTCGGTGCCGCAGATTGTCGAGAGCATTCTGCGTACGCGCCATGACTTCCAGGGGCAGGACTTTCTGTTCACGCTGGTGCGGGAGTACCCGGCGCGCGAGCAGGTGATGCAGTTCGGCGAGAGCGATCTGGCGTTTATTTCCCGGCTGCTGGCCGAGGTGGGGATCTGGTACCGCTTTAGCAACAATGAGCGATTGGGTATCGAGGTCGTCGAATTTCACGATGATCAGCGGCATTACGTTCGGCCGCGGGTGAGCTTGCCGTTTCGGCCGCAGTCCGGGTTGGGCAGCAGTGACGCGGACGGGGTTTGGGGGCTGCAGGTCAGTCATGAGGTGGTGGAGCAGAGCGTTCACTTTCGTGCCTACCACCATCGTGACGCCGGTGCGTGGCTGGATGGGGATGTTGATCAGACGCGTGGTGATACCACGACTTATGGGGAGGCTTATCACTATGCCGAGCCGTACAAAGCGCTGGGTGACAAGCTCGATCAGGATGAAGATTTAGAGGGTGAAAGCGGGTTTTTCTTTGCCCGGTTGCGGCACGAACGGTATCTCAATAACCAGACTCGGCTGACCGGGATTAGCAGCAGTGCATCTCTGGGACTGGCCCAGGTGCTGGCGATTTCCGGTGGGGCGCCGCAGGCGTTTGAGCCGGGAGCGGTGCTCACAAGGCTACGGTTGCGTGCGGCGCGGGATCGCAGTTTTGAGTTGAGCTTTGAAGCGATTCCTTATTCGGAGAACGTGTGTTTTCGGCCGCCGTTGCTGGCAAAACCGCAAATTGCCGGGACCGTTCCGGCGCGGGTCACCAGCTCGCTGGCCAACGATCCCTACAGCCACATCGACCGCGAAGGCCGCTACAAGGTCAGCTTTCTGTTTGACCGCGACAGCTGGGAGCTGGGCGAAGAAAGCCTGTGGCTCAGATTGGCCCGTCCGTATGCCGGGGATACCCACGGCCTGCACTTGCCACTGATCTGCGGCACCGAAGTGGCGATTGCCTTCGAGCAAGGCGACCCGGACCGGCCCTACATCGCCCATGCCCTTCACGATAATCGCCATCCCGACCATGTGACGCTGCTGCGCAGCGACTACAAACGCAATGTCCTGCGCACGCCGGCGAACAACAAGCTGCGCATGGAAGATGATCGCGGCAAAGAACACATCAAACTCAGCACCGAGCACAGCGGCAAGAGTCAGCTGAACCTTGGGCATCTGGTCGACAACGAGAAGGATAAGCGCGGCGAAGGCTTTGAATTGCGCACGGATGGCTGGGGCGCGATTCGGGCCGGGCGTGGGGTGTTCATCAGTGCGGATGAACAGACCAGGGCCCACGGGCAGCAGCTCGACATGGACGCTGCAATCGAGCAGCTTGAAAGCGCGCTGTCGTTGGCCCGGTCCATGGCTCAAGCCGCGCGGAGTGCCCAGGCCATTGCCGCCGATACCAGCGGCCACGAACAACTCACCGCGGCCCTGACCAACCTGACCGAGCCCGGGCTTCTGCTGCATGCACCGGCCGGCATTGGCGTGGTCAGCCCCGAGGCTGTTTTGCTGTCCTCCGGCCGTGACAGCGTCGCCATCGCGTCGTCGCGCTCGACCAACATCAGCGCGGGACATGACATCACCGGCACGGCCGAGGGTGCGATCAGCCTGTGCGCTGTGACCAAAGGTTTCGACCTAAAAGCCGTGGATGGGGATGTGCAGTTGCACGCCTACGGCGGCGCGATGCACGCGCTGGCGAATGACCAGATAAAAATTGAAAGCCTGGCCGGCCGTGTCGAGATCAGTGCGCCCGAAGAAATCGTCTTCAGCTGCGGCGGCGCATTCATCCGCATTAAAGATGGCGATATCGAGCTGGGCGCGCCAGGGAACATCCATCACCGGGCCGCTTACGTCCTCAAGGGCGGTGCCACCACGCTGACCACCCCGGCGACACCGATACCGCCGGGCTATGCCGCGGGCTACACCCTCAGCGAACCCGATAAGGATTACGCGCCCTTCGCCCGTTACCTGATCACCACCCAGGAGGGCGAGCGGTTCGCCGGCGTGACCGATAAGGACGGCAAGACCATTCCGGTCCACACACTGTTGCCCGGGAAGGTGG
Organism: Pseudomonas sp. CFBP 8772; assembly: GCF_014841665.1. Classification (NCBI taxonomy): domain Bacteria; kingdom Pseudomonadati; phylum Pseudomonadota; class Gammaproteobacteria; order Pseudomonadales; family Pseudomonadaceae; genus Pseudomonas; species Pseudomonas sp. CFBP 8772. The sequence continues at coordinate 236,771 of NZ_JACYUI010000003.1, forward strand.
TGATCGAGTTCCCCAATGACAAGCACGATGAGCAGTGACCACCGCTCAGGGGCCCCGTCGCCCAAATGGTTTGCGATCTGCATCGCAACGGCTACCGACACCGCGCCTGCCGCCAGGCAATCGGCCGCGACAATTTATCACCGCATCAAATCTTCAATCAGGAAGGACCCGGCATGAAAGACAGACAGCACCAGACGGACATTTTTTGCACCTACAAGCCTGTGGCCATCGGCCCCCAGAAAACCCATTGGGTTGAATTTCAACTGGTGGACGAGCGCGGCGAGCCGCTGGCTAATCTGCCGTGGCGGGCGACCAACCAGGCAGTGCGGGATGGCTGCGTTGCTGAGTACTCGGGGAGCACCGATGCCCAGGGTGTCATTCGGCTTGAGGATCTTTATCCGCTCGACGTAACACTGCTAATGCCGGCGGCGCCGTTGGCTGACGTTCTGCAACAGCGGCGGTTGCGCGCGGTGCGTCCGGAGCCCGAGCGGCCGGGTGCAAGTGACAGCAAACCTCTGTACGGAAAGCAGCGTCCCGGGTTTTCGCCGGTGGAAAAGCAGGCACATGAGCAGGGGCATGCCTATCAGTATCTGCGAATAGGACAGTTGTGTGATGAGCTGCCGAAGTTCAATCCGCCATGGCCAGAGCTGGATCCGCCACCGGCTTATCATTTTCCGGACGCTGAGTTTTCAGGGTTTACGGTGCAATACGAAGCGCTGAACTGCCGGCATGTCTTGGAAGTTTGCCCGCTACGGGCTTGGTCGTTGGTGTTGCATCATCAGCCTGAGTACAGCCTGGCGAATGCCTACAACTTGGGGCTGATGAGCATCTTGTCGTACAGCAACCGCGCGGAGACTTTGTACGGTTCGCCTCAGGAATTTTTCGCGCAGCAGTGCCTTGATCTGTCGCGAACTCCCAAGGTATGGGACGGGGGGAAAAATTGGCCCTGTCTGGTGACTGACGTACCGTTCGATGATCGTTACCAGCGGTGCGAAGTATTTAACACCGCAACAGCAGACGTCCCTGAAGGCGATACCCAACTTTTCTACGTCAGAAATTCCACTCAGATGATGGTCGCGTGGCGGGGGACTGACTTTGATCGGATAAGCGTCCCTGACCTACGCACGGACCTGACCTTCCGCCCCGTCAAGCCTGAGCTAACGCCTGCATGCGCGCCTTCGGTTCCATGCGCGGATCTCGCACCTGACGGTCGTATGCATCTCGGATTCAGTGAGGCATACAGGGTCGTGCCGAGACTCTTTCCCTTCCGCTTTAAGGAAGATCTCCCGAGCCGTCTCGAAGGACGGAAGTTATACGTTTGTGGGCATAGTCTTGGCGGCGCTTTGGGATTGATCCACTCAGCGACACTTAAGGACCAGAATCCGCTGTTGTACACCTACGGAATGCCCCGTACGTTCACCCTCAATGCGATACGTGGTTTAAACGAACTCTGGCACTACCGTCATGTAAATGACACTGACACCATTCCCAGTGTTCCACCTGAGGCGGACCTCGATAACCAACTTTACAACCTATATGGCCCCTTAGGTACAACGTTGGGTTTTACATGGTCGATGGGCCAGACCCTCATGAACAATCTCATTAAATCCGGCGATCCGTACGGCCACCACGGCGAGATTGCCATGCTTTATCGCGTAGAACAGCACACGCAGAGGCGTGGCTCTTCCTACCCCGCATATCGAAGCAAAGATGGTTTCGGAGCGCCTTATTACAACACCATAAAAACGCGACTACCCGAGCGGCCAACCTTGTATCTAGTGCCAAGTCTCGACATGACAGCAAGTGAAAATAGCGAACAGTCACAGCTCCAGTTCATGAAAAGTATGAATGCCGAAATGCGTGAACAATATTTTCCACCTTACAAAAACCCCAAGCCGGGAGGGCTGCTGGGTATAGGTAACCACATGATGGGCGAATATATGGCGCACATAACCCGCCGACTACTTACAGCGATTAAACCTAATTGGAAACCGCTGCTTGCTGCACCGTCCGAGTTCGAGCGTTTCAAGAAACAGATGGAAGAGCATGGCAGCACTTCGCCGAAAGATGAACATAAGCGTAATCGCTGGTTCCTGCTGATGCACGAGGAAGTCGATGCGGCATTGAAGGAGACACGGCAGTTGGATGGTGGAGTCGAAGCGCTCGAACGCCTTGATTCCATTGCACGTGTGCGGGGATGAGCTAATGAGCCATTTAGCGGTTCAATTTAAAGCTTCTCTGCTGTGTAGTGCGCTGTCAATCTCGGTGAGCGGCTGTGCAACGGACCGTAGCCTGTCACCACTACCAGACGGGGAAAAGGTGACGTTTACGATCAAGGTTCCAGCAGAATTAAAACCATACGATATGCGTGTTATGTATCGATCGGCTAAATGCCAGCGTGTTGGTCATGATGCAAGCGGCAAACCTGAAATGCTGGACGGGCACAGTTCTTTTGAGACCGTCTTCCAGCCAGGTCAACCAGAAAATATGTATAAAGCGACGCTTTTTGTTAATGGTGGCGGGCCGTGCGAATGGCGTTTAAGTAATGTGATGTTCGGAGTGACCTACCGTGACCCCGGTCGCTTTGGCGAAAATGTTCTAGTTGGCGGGGGAGGCGGAGTAATAGTCGTATTCGATCATAACAATCCACAGCTTAGTTTGGGGGGGCGTGTGGCAGTTGAGGGTTCAGAGTTGAAAATCGTCAAGGATTACTATCTTTGGCTAAACGAGAGATATACCGGAGGATATGTAAAGCGTGCCAGCTTGTCGGGATACGGAAGCGGTTATCTTACATATGAAGCGAGGCAAGCAAGAAATATTTATTTTGAACCGGTGTTTCATCCAGAGTTTGTGGTTACGTCTGTAGCGCCCAAAAAACACGCAGTCGGAGATTTCATTAAGTTTTTTTATCCGGATGGGACAGTCGAGTCCGATCCGGAAGGAAGGCCCAACTTTAAAAAAATGCAGGAAATCCGCCTGAAAGCGGAAGCGAAGAGATGATGGGGCACACGGTAAACAGGCGCTTGGAGGGTGTCATGAAGGCCGTAACGGGATCCGTAAGGCCTTCAGCTTTGTTCTTTTTGTTGCTAACTGTGATTGGCGGATGCTCAAAGGACTACACAATGGCTCCATCGCCGGAGGGCGAGAAAGTTACGATTACGATAAATGCTCCGCAGGAGTTAGCGCCTGAGGTGCTGCGTGTGATGTATCGATCGGCCAAATGCCAACGTGTAACCCATGACGCACATGGTCAGCCACAAATGCTTGACGGCAACAACTCTTATGAGGGGAGGTTTGAGCGTAGTGGTGAAACAGGTATGTATCATACAGAGCTATTCGTGAACGGAGGAGGGGCTTGCGAATGGCGCCTAAGTAATGTGGTATTCAGCGTTGTTTACCGCACGCCCGAAAGATTTGGAGAAGGCGTAGTGTCCGGTGCGGGCGCAGAAGTAATCGTGGTTTTCGATCACAACAGCCCCCAGCTCAGAGTTTCGGCGCCAATGGCGGTAACCGGTTCAGAGTTAAATGTCGTGAAAGATTTTTACCCTTGGATTAAGGAGAGTTACATTCGGGGGTATATAAAACGTGTGGATCTTTCTGGAGGGGGTGGTGGTGATTATACCTATTACGCGCGTCAGGCTAGGACCGTATATTTCGAACCCATTCTGCATTCAGATTTTGTGGTGTCTTCTGTGGCACCCAAAAAACACATCGTTGGGGATTTCATAAAGTTTAAATACCCTGACGGAACAGTAGAGTCTGATGGGAGGTCAGAGCCTAACTTTGAAAAAATGCAGAAAATCCGCGCTGAAAGCGGAAACAAAAGAGTGAAGTCGCCCGCTGCCCCACCGCCTGTATTGAGAAATCTTCCATGAATCATGCTAAGTCATATTTGAAGACTTCGGTTTTGTGCTTCGTATTGCTCACTTTCCTCGGCGGCTGCGCGAAAGACTACAGTATGAACCCACAGCCGAATGGTGAGAAGGTCGAAATCGTTATAAAGATGCCTGAGGAACTGGAGCTGACACCTCTGCGAGTCATGTATCGCTCGGCTATATGCCGCAAAGTTGTCCATGACGGTGACGGTAGGCCTGAGTCCCTTGAAGGATATAACGGTTACGGTTCGGAACTAACGAGGCGTGGGGCCACAGAGTTCTATGAGGCGAGGTTGTTCATCGATGGAGGCGGTCGCTGCAAGTGGCGTCTTAGTAACGTCGTATTTGGCATCAAATACCGTCCTCCAAGTCGTTTCGGAGAAAGTGTAACGCAGGGCACGGGCGGCACGGTCATCATAAAATTTGATGGTAATAGAGCGCAGCTTAGCGTCGGAGGAACAAGGAAAGTGGTGGGCCCCGACTTAAAAATCGTGAAGGATTACTATCCATGGTTAAGCGAGAAGTTTATCGATGGTTATGCGAGGCGTGCGAACTTGTCTAGTGAGAATCGCGGTTATCTTAACTACGAGGCTCGGGAAGCGAGGTCCATATATTTTGAGCCGGTACTGCATTCAGATGTGGTAGTGACATCTGTGTCGCCAAAAAAACACGTCATTGGAGACTTCATGAAAGTCTACTATCCCGATGGCTCTGTGGAATCCGATTGGCGAGCGAGGCCTAACTTTGAAAAAATGCAAAAAATTCGTTTGGCGGCGGAGGCAAAATAATGAAGCCGCTCATTATGCCTCATCGTCCTAAGGAACCTTATATGCATCACGCGACGCTATACGCAAAAACTCCACTCTTATGCCTTGCGCTGCTCGCACTCTTAAGCGGTTGTGTAAAAGACTATAAAGTTCTGACTCCGCCGCCCGACAGCGAAAAGGTAAAAATTGTTATAAAAGTGCCTGCAGAGCTTGAGCCCAAAACTTTGGTTGCCAAGTACGAATCGGCCAGATGCCGAATGTTCGTCGACTTACCCACTGTGAGCCGTATGCAGTTTCCAGGATCAAACTTCCAGAATTCGAAGTTCACCAGGCAGGGAGAAACTGATTTCTACGAAGCAGAGGTATTCGTTGATGGCGGCGGTGAATGTGAATGGCAACTAGATAGCATCGAGTTTGGGGTCGTGTATCGTATTCCTAATCGTTTTGCAAAAAAAGTAACGGCTTATTATGGTGGGACAGTTATAGTTAGGTTTGACGGGCAGCACGCACCCTTTAATACGGTTGATCAGTTTATCGAAGGGCCGGACCTGACAATCGTAAAGGATTACTATCCATGGGTAAGGGAAGCCTATGAACTCGGTTACTACGATAAGAGCGTAAATCTGGCCAGAGAGTATGAAAGTTATCGTGCCTACAGGGCTCGGGACGCAAGAAACATCTATTATGAGCCGGTGCTGCATTCAGATCTTGTCGTGACGTCGACTTCCCCGAAGAAACGCGTCGCTGACGAAATCGTCACGACAACATTTCGCTACCCCGACGGAACGGAAGAATCCAATCGGGAACTTGAGCCAGACTTTAAGAAAATGCAGGAAATTCGCTTGAAGACGGAGGCGAAATAATGAACTTGCTCAGCGCCGCGAGATATCTTCAGGGCGATCAACCGAATCCGAAAGCTTCAAGCTTCAGCGCTTTACTCATAATCATAACGGTGTTTGCATCGCTCAGTGGTTGCGCACTCGACTACGAACTCCATCCGGACACGGAGGGGGAGAGAGTCACGATGACGCTTAAAGCATCGGAAGGGTTAGTCCCGCCGCCCATGGCCGTGGGTTATCTATCGACGATCTGCGAAAACGTTTATGAGGGGCCTGATGTATTCGGCAATATCAGGGAGCAGCGTGTAGCGTTCAAACGGCGCGGGGAGGGCAATGTCTATGACGCCGATTTCGCTGTTGACGGTGGCGGGATGTGTAGGTGGCGCGTGGCTTACGTGAAGTTTGGGGTACGTCCTCAATGGCCTGAGCGCATTGGCGAAGGTGCGGTAGTGGGAACGGGAGGTGATGTCCTGGTCGTGTTTCAGCATAACAATCCGGATTTTCCGTCTGAAGGGGTTAAAAATGTGGTGGGCACCCATCTTGATATAAAAAATAATTACTACCCATGGTTAAAAGATGTCCTAAAGAAGGATTACGTCAAGAGGCTTAATCTGGTGGGTGAAGCGGTGCCTTACCAGACTTACCTGGCTCCCCAAGTGCGAAACATAAACGCTGAGGCAGTGCTTCACGCCAAGTATGTCGTGACATCAAAACAGCCAGAGTTCAAAGGCATCGGAATTCACCCTGCCTTTATTTATCCAGACGGGACTTCGGGCCCAGATGACAGCGATACGCCAGATTTTCCCACGCTTGAGGCCATTCGTTTAAAGGCTGAAGCCAGACGATGAGGACAAGTAATAACTTAACGTGTCACTCCTGATCTTTATATCGGTCATCAAGTCGGTGAGTACAGGCCCGCACCGTTAAAACCCGGCACGTATGACACGCACGCGCAACCCATGAGCTCGCCCAGGGATGCGCTCGCGCGGAATAAATACACGGCTTCATCAATTCATTAACAAAGGATCTTTCAATGTCACAAGGATTCGTATTGTTGGGTGACAAGACCACCCACGGAGGAGCGGTAATTTCCGCATCGTCTACTCATATCACCCAGGGCAAAGCAGTCGCTCTGGTGGGGGATAGCGTCATGTGTCCCATACCCGGACATGGCGTTAATCCCATTATTGAGGGTTGTGCCGACTGTTTAGAGGATGGCCGTGCGCTGGTGGTCGATGGTTGCCACTCGCTGTGCGGTTGCCAGGTCATTTCCAGCGCACCTGACTGGGCGGTGGATTGAAGATGGCGTGGCAACGTGAATACGTGCAAGCAGGGCTCGCACCCAAACCGCCTTCACCGGTTCGCTGGCTGCTGATCGTGGTTTTAGCGGGGGCAGCGGCTGTGCTGATGTTCCTGCTCTACGTCGTGGTGCCTGAATTGCAGGCGTTAAACGTATGGGCGCTCACCGCCTCGCCGTTGGTGGTGGCGATTCTCGCGCTGGCGGCGCGGGTGCACGCTTACGGTGGCGCTCTGGATGAGTACAGGCTGCTGCAGGAGCGGTCCCGGCTGGCACAGGTCGCCTGGGCGGAATGGGGTCAGCGTTACATGGCAGTCATGGGTGGGCTTGTTCTTTTGCCCGAGCATTTGTCTGCGGTGGCGATCATGAAACTGCCCCATATGCCTGTCCCACACTCAGGCAAAGCCCGCCGCATCGTTGGCCTGCCGAAGGGCCAACAGGGCCGGGCCATGGCAGGTCTTGCCCAATTGATGGGTTCGCTGTCGACAATACTGGCGCCGCTGCCACCGAGTAAAAGTCTCAGGGTCACTGTCCTGACCGATGCGCCACAGGATGAGCATCCAGCATTGGCCGACGCCTGCCAGCAGCACCTGTCCGATCTCACCCCGTCATCCACCCTCACCGGCGTCCACGTAACAACCCAGTTTTCCTTCGCTTGGATGGAAGAAACACTTAAAACCCCACGCGACGCCGTCGACCTCATCCTCGTCGTCCAGGCCCACGGTAAAGAGGCTTACTCCGACGGACTCGCCGCGATCCTGCTGTGCGCCGACGCGGTCGCCAAAGCCCACAAGCTGCCCATCGCCGCGCGCCTGTTGCGCCCGATGCCCCTCGACGTCGATTCCCTGGAAACCGACTTCACCACTTTCCTCCAGATTCAGGCCAAAGCTCGCGATGCAACAGGCGTTTTGGCCGACGGCGCCGACTGGCACCCGGAAACCACCCTATTACTGGCGTCAGCCGCGCGAGAGGCTGCAGCGCTGTCGGTGGACCACCGCTGGATTCTGGAAGCCTTAAATGGCGTGCCGGGCCCCTGCGGTCCTTGGCTGCTGGCAGCCCTCGGCATCGAGATGACCAGGCTCGCGAAGCAACCCTTGTTGTTACTGAGCAGCGAAGACAAAGGCCGCTGGATCAACACCGTCACACCGGGAGACATCGCATGAAATCCATGATCGGCAATGGCTGGCGTCGCGCGGGTGGCGCGGTATGGCTTGTCGCCTTCGCAGCGGCGCTGGGCTGGCTTGTTTACACCTATGGCGCAACGGTCGGACTGACGGAGAGACATCAGCAAATCACGGTGTTCCTGTTGCTGATGGTGATCGCGCTGTTGGTGCAGACCCTTCCTCGTGCGCTGGCGCTGATGAAGGCCCGCCGCAGCGTCGAGCGGCAGAAGGGCGACGGCGTATTCCCACCGGAGGAGTCGTCATCCAACCCGGAAACCAAGAAACTCCCGGGCGTCGCGGAACTCCAGGAGCACCTCGACCACCAGTACAGCGCCTTCCAGCGCACCCGCACCCGCTTCATTCTGGTCGTCGGCGAGCCCGAACAGATCGAAGCCATCGCCCCAGGCCTTGCCGATGCCCAGTGGCTCGAAGGCCAGAACACCGTGCTGCTCTGGGGCGGCAGCCCGCAAACCCAGCTCTGCAAAACCGCTACCCGCTGGCACGCCGTAACCCAGCGGCGGGGCCTGGACGGCGTGGTCTGGGCCCTTGATAAGCAGCAAAGCGCCAACGCCGCGACGATGGCCAGTGGCGTCGCCGGTTTGCAGCAACTGGCGCGAACCCTGGGCTGGCAGTTGCCGCTGCACCTGTGGGAGGTCTGCGCGAGCCAATGGCCGCAGCACACCCGTCCGCGTGAGCCGGTTGGATCGTTGCTGGCCGCGCGCGTCACCGGGTCGCAGCTGGAAACGTCTCTTGCCCGTCTGGATGAGCCGCTGCGCAAACACGGCCTGGACCAGATGGAAGAAAGCGCGGACCACGACTTTCTCTTGCGCTTGTCCCAACAGCTGAAAGTGGAGGGCATCGCCCGCTGGCGTCAGGCGCTGACGCCGTTGCTGGGCAAGTTTGCGCGTGGAGTGCCATTGCGCGGGCTTTGGTTCAGCTTGCCGGCGCAACCCACCCACACCGCTGACCATTTGTGGCTGCCCGATCCAGCGTGGGGGGGCGTACTCCAAAACCAGTCACGCCAAACCCGCCGGCTAGGATGGCCCGTCACGCGCATCAGCTACGCACTGGCACTGGGTGCCGCGCTGATCTGGGCAGCAGGCCTGCTGCTGTCGTTATCCACCCACCGCGCCCAGATCATCGACATTCAGTCGTCCCTCGCGGCCGTGCAGCCTTCGGGCAACGGCGATGAGCCGTTGCTCGCCCTCAACGCGCTGATCCTCGAAATGGGCAGGCTGAAGGACCGAGCCCGGCGTGGCGAGCCGTGGTACCAGCGCTTCGGGCTGAGCCAGAACGATGCACTGCTCGCGGCGATGTGGCCGCGCTATGTGGAGGCCAACAACCGGCTGATGCGCGACCCGGCGGCGGAGAATCTGAAGCGCCAACTGGCATCGCTGGTGGCATCGCCCGCCGACAGTTCGCGGCGGGCGAAAGGCGCGCACAACGCTTACGTACAGCTCAAGGCCTACCTGATGATGGCCCGGCCGGAGAAAGTGGATGCGGCGTTTCTGGTGACAGCACTGGGTCATGCCGAGCCAACGAGAATGGGCGTGGCGCCGGGGTTGTGGAAAGGGCTGTCGCCCACGCTGTGGCAGTTTTACGCCGCGCAACTGGCGGCCAATCCGCAGTGGCGCATCGAGCCAGATAACGCACTGGTGGCCCAGGCGCGGCAGGTCTTGCTGGTGCAATTGGGCCAGCGCAATGGCGAAGCCAGCCTTTATCGGCAGGTGCTGGAGGCCGCCGCGACCCACGCTCCCGATCTCGGGGTTGAGCAGATGGTCGATGACAAAGAGGCGTGGCCGCTGTTTTTCACCGAGGCCAGTGTGCCGGGGGTATTTACGCGGCAGGCGTGGGACGGGCAGGTGCGTCAGGCGATCGATGACATTGTCGAAGCCCGACGCGAGCAGATCGACTGGGTGCTCAGCGATCGGGAAAGCAGCGCCTTTGCCGACACCTCGCCCGAGCAGCTCAGAGCGCGCCTGACCGAGCGCTATTTCCATGATTACTCCGGTGCCTGGCTTGAGTTTCTCAACAGTGTGCAGTGGCGACGGGCCGACAGCCTGGCCGACGTCATCGACCAATTGACGCTGATGAGCGACGTCCGTCAGTCACCGTTGATTGCCTTCATGAACACCCTGGCCTGGCAGGGGCAGGCCGGCAATCGCAGTCAGGGGCTGAAGGACTCGCTGGTGCAGTCGGCGCAGAAGCTGATGGGCAGCGAACGCTCGACCCGGGTGTCTGCCATCAGCCAGCAGCTCGACACGACGGCCGGGCCGCTGGATCCGACCTTCGGCCCGCTGCTGGGGTTGTTGGGCAAGGACCCGGAAGGCAAGGGCGGCGATGACGACCTCAGCCTGCAAGCGTTCCTGACCCGTGTGACCCGGGTGCGCCTGAAGTTGCAGCAGGTCAGTCACGCCGCCGATCCCCAGGGGATGACACAGGCCATGGCGCAGACGGTGTTCCAGGGCAAGAACATCGACCTCACCGACACCCGCGCCTACGGCGAGCTGCTCGCGGCCAGTCTCGGCGAGGAGTGGGACGGCGTGGCCCACGCGCTGTTTGTCCAGCCGCTGGATCAGGCCTGGCGCAAGGTGCTCGAGCCATCAACGGTGGCCCTCAACCGGCAATGGCAGCAAGGCGTTGTGGATGAATGGGACCAGGCGTTCCTCGGTCGCTACCCCTTTGCCGCTACCGGCAGCGACGCTTCGTTGCCTATGCTGGGCAAAATGATTCGGGCGGATTCGGGGCGTATCGAGCAGTTCCTCCAGCGCGAGCTGACCGGCGTGTTGCGCAAGGACGGCGGTCGCTGGGGGGTGGACCCGGCCCACGGCCAGGGCCTGCTGATCAACCCGAAATTTCTCGCGGCCGTCAATCAGCTCAGCCATCTGGCCGACGTGCTCTACACCGACGGCGGCATGGGCATCAGTTTTGAGCTGCAGGGCAAGGCGGTGCGCGACGTGGTGCAGACCACCTTCGTGCTCAACGGCGCGCGGCATCAATACTTCAATCAGAAAGAGAGTTGGCAGCGATTTGCCTGGCCCGGCAGCAGCGATTACCCCGGCGCCAGCCTGACCTGGACCAGCGTGCGCAGCGGCGAGCGTTTGTATGGCGACTTTCAGGGCGCCTGGGGGCTGATCCGTTTGCTGGACACCGCCACCGTCAACGCACTGGACGACAGTGACAGCCGCTACCGCATCACGGTGCCGGCGCCGGATGGTCTGGACCTGACCTGGCACATGCGCACCGAGCTGGGCGCGGGGCCGATGAGCCTGCTGGCGCTGCGCAATTTCAAACTGCCGCGACAGATCTTCCTCAACGGGATCGCCAGCGCACCCACGTCATCGCGCGCCGAGGTGATCGAATGAGCCTGCAAACGTTGATCGCCACGACGCTGGGTGAGCGTGACGCGGTGGGCCTCGCCAAGGCCCAGGCTGAACACTGGACAGCGTGGCTGGCACCGATCAGTGCCGAGTCCGCCGTGGGTCAGGACCCCGGCTATGACGATGATTTCCAGAGCATGCGCGAGGAGGTCAACAAACTTTCCGGAGCGGACGCCGATCGGGTCGTCTCGCTGGCGGAAAAGCTGCTCAAAGGCGCGTGCAAGGACCTGCGCGTGCTCACCTATTACCTGTGGGCGCGCCTGCAGCGGGACGGCGAGTCCGGGCTGGCGGAAAGCCTGAACCTTCTGGCCGCGATCATCGAACGCTACAGCGCCGACGTGCTGCCGGCGCGTCCCAACAGTCGCAAGGTAGCGCTGGAGTGGCTGGCGAGCGCCAAGGTGCTGGACAGCCTGACGCTGTACCCGGAAGTGGTGAAAGCCGAGGCCGAGCGCACAGTCGCCGCGCTCGCGTGGCTGGATCAGGTGCTGCAAGGCTGGCCTGCGCAACAACGCCCGGAGCTGGGCGCGCTGTACGCGGCGCTGTCGGCACGGCTGGCCCAGGCCGGCGGACTCGACGCCGTGGTGCCGCAGTTCAGCGCCAGCCATGACGCTGCGAATCCTCAGGCCACCCAACACGCCGCCCCCCATGGCGTCGGCCCCGCGCCAAATACCATCCGCTCTGGCCGTGATCTGCTGGACAACGGCCGCACGCTGGCCAGCTATCTGCGCGAACAACCCCAGGGCTGGCTGGCGGCCCATCGGCTGATGAAAAGCCTGCGCTGGGACACCGTGCACCAGTCGCCGCCCCACGACGCGAGTGGCCGAACACGATTGGCACCGCCCCGGGGCGAATACCGCGCGCAGCTCAAACGGCTGTACCTGCAACAGAGCTGGAACGAGTTGCTCGATCAGGTGGAGCGCATATTCGCCGAGGGCGTAAACCATTTCTGGCTCGACCTGCAGTGGTTTCTGTATCAGGGGCTGAGCCGGCAACCTGCGCCATTCGAGGGCTGGGCACGCATCGTCAAGGAGGACCTGGGCCTGCTCCTCGAGCGCCTGCCGAGCCTCGAAACATTGTGCTGGGACGACGGCTCGGCCTTTGCCGATGAGACCACCCGCGAGTGGATCGAACAGCACGTCAGCACCCAGGGCGCTGCTGCCTGGTTGCCCGCGCCGGCCGCGTTCAACCCAGACGACGCCGACATTCTGGCCCTCGAAAGCGAGGCGCTGGCCCAGGCCGACCGCGACGGCGTCGAGGTGGCGCTGGGCTGGCTCGACACGCGCCCCGACATTCACAGCGGCCGGCAGCGCTGGCTGCTGCGCCTGCTGATGGCGCGGGTCGCCGAGCAGTACGGCAAAAGCGAGCTGGCGTTGCACCTGCTCGGCGAACTGGACGCCACGGCCCAGCGCCATGTCCTCGCCCAGTGGGAGCCTGCGCGTGTGTTTGAAGTCAAGGCGCGTTTGCTCAAGTTGTTGCGTATCAAAGCCCAGCGCAGCGACGCCGACAAGGTTGCGCTGGGCAAACGCATGGAGCCGCTGCTGGCGGCTCTGGTGGCCATGGACCCGGTCCGCGCGGCAGTGCTGTGCGGCTGACACTCACAACCAGGAGGTTTCTTTGAACACGGACAATCTGACCCTGCGCTATTTCGATGCCGAAATGCGCTACCTGCGCGAGGCCGGCAAGGAGTTCGCCCAAGCGTTTCCCGACCGCGCCGCCTCGCTGAATCTGGACAAACCCGGTGCCCACGATCCCTACGTCGAGCGGCTGTTCGAAGGCTTCGCGTTCCTGATGGGGCGCCTGCGGGAAAAGCTTGACGATGACTTGCCGGAGCTGACCGAAGGTCTGGTCAGCCTGCTGTGGCCCCACTACTTGCGCACCATTCCCTCGCTGTCGATCGTCGAGTTGCAGCCCGACGTGCACCAGATGAAGCAGAGCGAGGAGGTCGCGACAGGCTTTGAAATTCAGTCGCAACCCATCGGCCCCCAGCGCACGCGCTGCAGTTACACCACCACCCAAGCGTTGACCCTGCGTCCGCTGGCGCTGGATTCGGTGCGCCTGGCCCAGGAGCCGGACGGCCGCTCGGTGATCCGCCTGCGTTTTTCCTGTGGTGCGCTGAGCCATTGGGGCCAACTGGACTTGCGCCGCATCCCGCTGTACCTCAACGCCACGCCGGCGGTAGCCAATGCGCTGCACCACGCGCTGACCCTGGGCACCCAGGCCCTCTACGTGCGTCAGCCCGGGGACGCCCAACGTCAACCGCTGCAGGGGCGCTTTGCGCCCAAGGGCTTCAGCGATGACGACCGGCTCTGGCCCAAGGGCGACAGCGCCTTCAGCGGCTATCAGTTGCTGCTGGAGTACTTCAGTTTTCGCGAGAAATTCATGTTCGTCACCTTGCACGGGCTCGAGAACATGAGCATCGCGCCGGACGCGCCGTGGTTCGAGCTCGAGGTCGTGCTGAATCAGGCGTGGCCCCACGGGCTTGCCCTGAGCGCGGAACAGATTCGCCTGCACGCCGTGCCGGTGATCAACCTGTTTGCGCTGGAAGCTGACCCGCTGTCCCTGGACCCTTTGCAGACCGACTATCTATTGCGGCCGATGCGTCTGCAGGACGGCCACACCGAGATCTATTCGGTCGACCGGGTGACAGCGTCCCGGGGTTCCGGGCGGGAGGCCTACGTGCCGTTTTCCAGCTTCCGGCACAAGGGCGGCATGCTCCGCGACGAGGCGCCCGAGCGCTATTTCCACACCCGCCTCAAGCGCGCAGCGAACGGGCTGCATGACACGTGGCTGATACTGGGAGGAGAGGGCGCCGACGTCGATCGGCTCGCCGAGCGCGCGTGTCTGTCCCTGCGGCTCACTGGCACCAACGGCCAGTTGCCGCGAAAAGCGCTGCAAAGCACGATCCTCGACACGCCGTTGCACGCCACCCAGGCAGGCCTGCGGGTGCGCAATCTGTGTGCGCCGACCCTGCCGTGCTACCCGCCGAGTCGCGACCGTTTTCACTGGCGAGTATTGAGCCACCTGGGCTCGAACTTCCTGCCGATGCTCGACAGCGCCGAAGTGCTGCGCGGCACCCTGGCGCTTTACGACTGGACCGGCAGCGAGCTCAATCGCCGGCGTCTGGAGGCCATCGTTGACGTCCGTCACCACCTCATTCAGCGCTTCGAAAAAGGCTTCCTCCTGCGCGGGGTGGACATCGAAGTCACCCTCGACGCCAACGGTTTTGCCGGCGAGGGCGACATCTGCCTGTTCGGCGAAATGCTCAACCGGTTCTTCGCGCTGTACGCCGACATCCACCTGTTCACCCAGATCACCCTGATCCTGCAACCGACCGGGAGGAGCCTGCGATGGAGCGAAAACCACAGCCAGCGGATTCCCGGTTAAGACTCGTCGAATGGCTCGATGCCGTGCAGGGGCGGGTGGCAGAGGCGAGCGTCTACCGTTTCTGCCAGTTGCTGGAAAGCGCTGCGCCCGGCCAGCCGTCGTTGGGCAGCACGGAAAACCCGAAGGATGATCTGGTGCGTTTCCGGCCTGACCCCGGCATGGGCTTTCCGGCCAGTGAGCTCAAAGCCGTGGAGTGGTCGTCTGAGGATCAGCCACTGCCTGCGACCGTGCGCACCCGCTTGCTCGGCCTCTATGGCGTGGATTCGCCGCTGCCGACGCGCTACCTCGACGACATCGCGCAAAAGCGGGAAGGCCACGAGGCGCTGGAGGGGTTTCTCGACATCTTCAACCATCGGGTCTTCACCCAGTTTTACCGGATCTGGCGCAAGTATTCGTACCCGGCCTCATTTGCGCCCGCGGGTGCCGACCCGACCTCGCAATGCCTGTTCGGGCTGATCGGGCTGGGCATCCCCGGCACGGCAAAACGTATCGCCACGCCGCTGTCGCGCTTTCTGGCGCTGCTCGGGGTGATGCGTTTGCCGACCCGCAACGCCGAGGGCATTTCGGCGCTGGTGCATTTGCTGGCGTCTCAGACCCGGGTGTCGATCGCGCCGCACTGGCCGCGAAACATCGCCCTCGCCACGCCGGCCAGCCTGTCCTCCGCACGGCCGGTGAACCTGTCCCAGGGCACGCCGCTGGGCAGCGTCGGTCGCGACGTCAACAGCGAACTGTTGCTGACACTGTTCACCGCCGACCACGACGAGGCGCGGGAATGGCTGCCCGGCGGCGGCTTGCACAGCGACCTGCGGGTGCTGCTGCAGGTGTATCTGGGCTGGCGCTGTACGGCGCGGTTGCGCTTGTCGCTGCCGATTGATTGCCTGCCGGTGTCAGCGCTGAGCGGACGCGGCGTGCTGCTGGGCATGACTGCAGGGCTCGAGTTGAAGGGCCGCGCTGCCGGGGAAAACGACACGATCACTATCCATTTGGGCCGTTATCAGGGGCTCCACCTCAACCCTCAGGAAAGAGAAACCACCCATGTCGCCTATGATTTTTAGAGCGTTGAACCTCTGCGCCTTCGGGCTCCTCGTCAGCGGCTGCGGGGTCACGCAGAGCGTGTCGGACTCCACCGCGTCCATGACCCGGGCGATCTTCTACAAACAGGTCAGAACACTGCGTCTGGACTTCGACGGCCGCCAGGCCCTGAACACCGACGGCACGGACATGCGCGCCTTGTCGGTGCCGGTGATGGTGCGGGTGTACCAGCTGCGCGACGGCAAATCGGCAAGCAAATCCACCTACGACGACCTGCTGCGGGACGCCGACCGCCTGCTCGGCGCTGACCTGCTGGATCAGCGCTCACTGGTGATCAAGCCGGGGGAGGGTGCGCAGCTGGATGTGCCGCTGGACGAAAACGCCGGGGTGGTCGCCGTCGTCGGGTTGTTCCGCGAGCCCGATTCACAGGCCAACGACTGGCGCATGCTGCTCAACCGCGACGACCTCGACCCGGACCGGCCACGGGTTATCGAACTGGGGGAAAGCCGCCTGACGCTGCGCCCCCTGGCCGAGGGTTGAGCCATGACCGAGCTCAACCCGTCGCTCTACGAAACCCTGCTGCAGAATTTCACCGGTGAACTCGATCTGGCCCGGGTGGCGGAGGACGACCAGTACGTGCTCTCGGTGCTGGACAACCTGCAGCGCATTCTCAACAGCCGCGCGGGCACCCTCGCGCACCTACCCGATTACGGCCTGCCGGACATGGGCGCCGTGCTCGAAGGCTTGCCGTCTGCCGCCCATGGACTGATGCGGACCATCGCCGACACGCTTCTTAAATACGAGCCGCGCCTGTTGTCGCTGCACATCGAGCTGTTGCCGCAGACCGAACCGGGCCATCTGGTCTACGCCCTCGACGCGACGCTGGAAGGCGAGCGCACCGCGACGTTCGGCACGACGTTGAGCCCGGAGGGAAGGGCGGTGGTGCGTCATCTCAAGCGCCATGATGTGCGGGCCCTCCCGTGAGGCTGACAGCGCGCGCGATGACCCAGGGCTTCGCCATGGAGATCAAGGCCGGCGGCGATCCGCGGGAATTGCCGGACTACCGGAGGTTGTGCATTGAAATGGCCCGAATGGGTCACCCGGCCTGCCCTGATGTGGACTGGCAATCCATTGAACAGTGCTGCCTGGCCTTGTTTGCCAGCCATGGCGCGGACCTGCAAACGGCGGCGGCTTATGCCCTGGCGCGCAGTCACCTGGCCGGAGTGGACGGGATGTTCGAAGGCGTGGCGGTGCTGGAGAGCCTTTTGCGGGCAGACGCCAAACCCTGGCCCCGAGGGGTATCGGCGCGGGCGGAAATCCTCAGCGGAGTGTTCGGCTCGTGGCAAGCGGTGCTGCGGGAACTGGACATCAACCCTTGCGATCGGGCAGGCCTTAACCTGCTGAGCACGCGGCTTGGGTCGCTGCGCCAGACGCTGGTTGAGCAACATCCGCAATCCCTCATCGCGCTGGATCGGTTGCACGAGCAGATCGGACAGCGGGTGTCACGTCTGGAGCGCGATGCCCAAGCCCTTGGCGTTATCGGGCATCAGGCAGCGCGAGCTTCAACGCTGCCCACCTCAGCGGACTCCCCGGTGCAGCGCGCAGTGCACGGCTCAACGCAGCGCAACCGGCCCGGCACGCAAAGGAAGGCCACGCCCCCCAATCCGCCCCTCCAGCAGCGTCGAGCGCTCCGTATCGGATGGCTCGCTGCCGCGCTGTTCGGCTGTCTCATCGTTCTGGCCGCAGGCTATTAATGTGCGTTGACCCCACACTTTCCGCGGGGTCGGTCGCGCACGGAATGTACCGCCCGGCTGAACCTTGGCATTTACCCGTCGGCCATATTTACAGCCGGGCACTGACTCCATTAGTGTGCGCGCATCATCTGCCTCAACACCGCGGCTGCCGCATGTTCAGGCACGTCCGCTCAGACCGGACACTTTCGCCCTTGGTTGAAATCACCCCTGCGTTGCGCGACCCCTGCGTCCCGGCCCCCGTTGCCAGCGTCCTTCAGCAATTGCGAACGGCGACCGCTGTCCAGCACACGGCACTCGAAGCCCGATTGCCACTGACCCACCCACAGCTTGATCTCGACACCTACAAACGGATCATCGCTGCCTATTACGGTTTTCATCTGCCCCTGCAACAGTCGATTGAGCGTTTTCTGGCGCCCCAGGCCGTTGATCCTGCGCGGCAGAAAATCCCGGCGCTGATCAAGGATCTGCACGCCCTTGGCCTGGACGACCTGCAGATTGAGGCGCTGCCGCTGTGCACCGAGCTGCCCGCCATCGACAGCGTCGCGCAGTTACTCGGCGTGATGTACGTCATGGAAGGGGCGACCCTGGGCGGGCAGGTGTTGCGCCGCATCATCGCCGACAGACTGGGCGTGGACGCCGACAGCGGCGGCGAGTTTCTGGACGTCTACGGCCGCAACACCGGTCATCTGTGGAAAGCTTTCCTGAAACAATTGGCCGAGTTCGACACCCCGCTGTACAACACCGAGGTGGTGCAATCGGCCCGCCTCACCTTTGAATCCTTTCAAACCTGGCTGGAGCGAGCGGGAGTGCTGAACAATGCTTAACAACATGCAGACCATGGATGACCTGCTGGACACCTGCGCCAACGAACCGATTCGGATCCCGGGCGCCATTCAGCCCCACGGCGCTCTGCTCACGCTGCTCGAAGCCGACTGGTCCGTGCAACAGGCCAGTGCCAATGCCTGGCAGATGCTGGGCATCCCCGGCGACGTGCAGGCCGGCGACTCGCTGGCACGCTGGCTGGGCGAGGCGCAGGCCGACGCCTTGCGCGACGCCGTTCGGGACGCGGATCTGCACAGCCTCGATCCGTTGCCGATGCAGTTTGCCGGGCAGGCATTCGATGGCCTGTTGCATCGCCATGACGGCCTGCTGTTTCTGGAGGTGGAGCCCGTCGCCACCCAGGCATCGATGCAGCACTTGGGCCCGCGCCTCACGCGCACCTTGCGTCGCCTGCAATCGGCCAAATCACTGGACGATCTGTACGCCATCAGCGTCGCGGAAATCCGCGAACTGACCGGCTACGACCGGGTGATGATCTATCGCTTTGAAGAGGAGGGCCACGGGCAGGTCATTGCCGAGTCGGCAACGGCCGAACTGGACGCCTACCTGGGGCTGTTTTTCCCCGCCACTGACATTCCGCAACAGGCCCGCGAGCTGTATCGCCTGAACTGGCTGCGCATCATCCCCGACGCCGCGTATGTGCCGGCGCCTATGGTCCCGGCCCTGCGCCCGGATACCGGCGAACCGCTGGACATGAGCCACGCGGTGCTGCGCAGCGTGTCGCCGATCCATTGTCAGTACATGCATAACATGGGCGTGCGCTCATCGATGAGCATCTCCCTGCTCAAGGATGAACGCCTCTGGGGCCTGATCAGTTGCGGCAATCGCGAGCCGCTGCAGGTTCCCCACACCCTGCGCTCAGCCTGCCAGACCATCGGACAAGTGCTGTCGATGCAGATCAGCCTGCTGGAAGATCAGCACACTCAGCGCCAGCGACTGGCCAAACATCACATGCTGGACCGGCTGTCCAGGGCGATGAACGAGTCCGCGGCCGACGTCTACAACGGGCTGCTTGAACATTCCCAGGCGCTGCTGACACTGGTCGACGCCAACGGTGTGGCGGTGATCATCGACGGTCAGGTGCACCTGATCGGCCAGTGCCCGAGCACCGAGCAAGTGAGCGCGTTGCAGCAATGGCTGCAGAACCGGCCCGGAGCGGTGTTCGAGACGTCCAGCCTCGGCGCCGTGTTCCCCGACGCGCAAGGCTATCCAGACGTGGCCAGCGGACTGCTGGCGTTCAGCTTGCCCAAGCCGGTGGCCAACGCGGTGCTGTGGTTTCGCGCAGAGGTCAGGGGCAGCGTGGAGTGGAGCGGTAACCCACAGGAGGCCAAACGGGTCGTCAATGACCGCCTGCAGCCACGGGAATCCTTTGCCCTGTGGGAACAGCAGGTCGAGGGCAAGGCCAGGGCCTGGAGCGCCGGCGAGGTCTACGCGGTGTCCGACCTGCGTCGCTCGGCGCTGGAGGCGGACCTGTCACGGCAGGTGCTGCGCGAAAAAGAGGCCGTGCGTGCCCGCGATGAGCTGGTGGCCGTGGTGTCCCACGACCTGCGCAGCCCGCTGACCGTCATCGTCATGCAGTGCGCCATGATGCAGCGGGTGATCAACGCCGACGCCACGGCGTCTACCAAACGACTCAACTCGGCCATCGACATCCTGCAGCGCGCGTCCACGCGAATGACCAACCTGCTGGAGGATTTGCTCGATACCTCAAAGATCGAAGCCGGCCGCTACTTCATCGACGCCGAGCCGCTGGAAGTCAGTCAGTTGTTCGAAGACGCCTGGTCACTGCTCACGCCACTGGCGCTGAACAAATTCATCGACCTGACGTTCGACGCTGATCCCGACCTGACGATTTTCGCTGACCCGGAGCGCATGTTTCAGGTGCTCTCCAACCTGGTGGGCAATGCCATCAAATTCACGCCCAAGTCCGGCAGTGTGAAGGTGACGGCGTCAGCCGCGGGCGACAATGTGGTGTTCGCCGTGGCGGACAGCGGAGATGGCATTCGTGGCGATCAGTTGCCCCACGTGTTCGAGCGCTATTGGCGCAGGCGTGAAGGCAATCCGAGCGGCACGGGCCTGGGGCTCTACATCTCCCAGGGCATCGTCAGGGCCCACGGCGGCGAACTGACCGCCGCCAGTGAAGAGGGCGTCGGCAGCGAATTCCGCTTCACGGTGCCGCGCGCGTCCATGGCGTCCTGACCCGGACGCGAGCGCCCCAGTGGCCGGGGGTTATTCCTGACTGGAATCCCCCGCATGAAAAACATGAATTTTATTTATGCCTGTCAGCCCTCTACCGTGAGCGTGTTCCGTTCACGGTAGAGCCATCATGATCGCACACCCCCAATCCCAGGCTGAGCCCCTGCCATCCATCGTCGAAGAGCACTGGAAGCGCAATCTGGCTGTTTGTGTGTTCGGCGCGTTCACCACCATCGTCGCCATGACGCTGCTGCTGCCGTTTCTGCCGCTGTATGTCGAACATTTGGGCGTCAGCGATCAGGCCGCCATCGTGCAGTGGTCGGGGGTGGCGTTTGGCGCGACCTTTCTGTCTGCCGCGCTGACGGCACCGCTGTGGGGGCGGCTGGGCGACCGCTACGGGCGCAAGCTCATGCTGATTCGCGCCAGCCTGGGCATGGCGGTGGCGATGTCGCTGATCGGGCTGGCGGAGAACATTTACCAGTTGGTCGGGCTGCGTTTGCTGGCAGGGTTGCTCGGCGGCTATGCCTCCGGCGCGACCATTCTGGTGGCGACGCAGACGCCCAGGGCGCGCACCGGCTGGGCACTGGGGATGCTCTCTTCGGGGATCATGGCCGGTAATCTCGCCGGGCCGTTGATTGGCGGACTGTTGCCGCCGCTGATCGGCATCCGTCACACGTTCTTCCTGGCCGGGGGCGTGATCTTTCTGACCTTCCTTGCGACGCTGTTTCTGATGAAGGAAGCGCCTCGGCCCCAACGTCAGGCGGGTGCGGCGAAGGCGCCGGCTGTGCGGGCGTGGGACGTCATCGCGGACAAAAGGCCAGTGCTGACCATGCTGGTCGTGGCCTGTCTGGTGATGTTTTCGATCATGTCCATCGAGCCGATCATCACCGTGTACCTGACCCAGTTGCACAGCGAAAACGTCACGCTGATGGCCGGGCTGGTGATGTCGGCTACCGCCCTGGCCAGCGTGTTGTCGGCGTCCCGCCTCGGCAAGCTGGCCGACCGCATCGGCCACTGGAAAGTGGTCATCGGCTGCCTGACGGCGGCCGCTCTGTTGCTCATCCCCCAGGCGTTCGTCAGCCATGCCTGGCAATTGGTGCTGCTGCGTTTTCTCATGGGCATTGCCCTGGGCGGCCTGTTGCCGTGCATTGCGGCGATCATCCGTCATTCGGTGCCCGACGCCGTGGCGGGGCGCATGCTGGGCTATTCCACGTCTTGCCAGTACATCGGCCAGGTGCTGGGGCCGCTGACCGGGGGGTACCTGGGCGGGCATTTCGGGATGCCGGTGGTCTTCATCGCCACCTGCCTGCTGATGGGCGGGTGCGCGGTCGGGATGTTGCTGATGCGGCCTCTGATGTCCAGCGGGACCGGCGCCAGCCGGGCGGAGCGCGGCATTTGACAAAACCATGACATCCCGCACCCGATAATCGCCGCAGGAGGGGCGACGCCCCGGATTCGAGTACCGCCATGCACGGACCTTCATGGACATCAAACACAGCCTCAAGCAACGGATTGTCATCGTATTCGCCTTGATGAGCACCCTGGTCGCCGGGGTATTCGCCGCCGGTATCATTGCCACCGTGCACGTGGTCGAAAAGCGCCTGTCGATCATGAGCCTGAAGGGCAACATGCACCGTCTGCTGGCGGTGGACAGCATCAACGACTGGCGCCACCGGCCTGAAAAAGACGAATTGTTCTACGCCGAAGAGGGCGTTGGCGACCTTGCCATGAGCGACGACCTCAAGGGCCTGCCCTTGGGATTTCAGGAGTTCTTTCGCGGCAAGAAAGCCTATTACGCCATGGTCTCGGAAGTGAACGGGCGCCATTACGTGTTGTTGCGGGATCAGCGCAAATTCCAGAAACGTGAACGAATTCTGTTCGGGGTCGTGCTGGTCGGCTTCGTCCTCAGCGTGCTGTTGGCGGTGTTGCTGGGGCGGCTGCTGGCGTCCCGGGTGATCACGCCGGTGTCGCGCCTGGCCGGTCAGGTGCGCCATCGCGATCAGTTGCTGGAACTGGCGCCGGTGCTCGCCAGCGATTACGCCAATGACGAAGTCGGCGCACTGGCCCGATCCTTCGACGAAACCCTGGGCCGGCTGCGGGCCGCGCTGAGTCGCGAAAAGCTGTTCACCAGCGACGTCAGCCATGAGCTGCGCACGCCGCTCATGGTGCTGGCGACGTCCTGCGAACTGCTGATGGAATACCCGGCGCTGGACGACCGTTCCCGCACGCAGGTCAAGCGCATCGGCAAGGCCACCGCGGGTATGAACCAACTGGTCGAAACCTTCCTGCTGCTGGCCCGTACCGAAGGCAAGAACACGCCTCATGGCCAGCGGTCGTCTCTGGTGCTGATCGCCGACGAGCTGGCTGACACCTGGCGCACGCCCATCGAAGCCAAAGGCTTGCGCTTCAGCTATCAGCGCCTGGACGGCGACGACGAGGCCTACAACGCGCCCTTGCTGCGCTCGGTGATGGGCAATCTCTTGCGCAACGCCTGGCACTACACCGATCAGGGATTCATCCAGTTGACCCTGCGCAGCGACGGGTTCAGCGTCGAGGACAGCGGCATCGGCATTCCGCTGGAAAAACAGCAGGCCATGTTCCAGCCCTTCGTGCGCGGCGACGAACAGCGCGGGGAGGGCCTGGGCCTGGGGTTGTCGCTGGTCCAGCGCATCTGCGCCAACCAGCACTGGACAGTCAACCTGACCAGCCGTGATGACGGGGGATGCTGTTTTACCGTGTCGCTGAAGCCGACCCATGAGATGTTGGTGGCCACAAGCCCCAGTGCCGACATCAGCGATTAATCCGACGCTTTCCCGGCTGAAGCCGGTCCTGCAGCCGGTCCCTCAGTCGGTCCTTCAGTCGAGGTCAAACCAATCCAACCGCGCCCGCTCCACAGGGCGCAGGCGACACCGCGCACGCCACTGGTCCGGTGCACCGCACGAGGGCTCGACAGTGCGCTCCAACGGTTGCCTCCCTTATGGACCCGCGACCATGCATCCTTCCAGCCCATCACTCATTTGCATGCCTGCCGACGATCCCGCGGCAGGTACGGATGACACCCCTGAATATCCCCTGTCTGCCCCCATCAAACCCGACGATCCCGAGCGGCGCAGCGAGCAGTCCCAGGCCGAGACCGATGGGTGCACCCCCGAAGCCGCTGCCGATCCGGCCGAGTGATTATCATTCGTTCGGATGTGTGAGTCGCTGCGTCTGTCGGCAACTGCGTGTGCATCTGTCATTGAAATTGATGATTGCGCTTGGAAAGCTTCTTCAAAAACGGAAGAATGCGCGATTATTCGCGCACCTAACTCGCAATATTCACCACGCCAATACCGTGGCGGAGGAAGCAAATTTGAATCAGCTAAAACGCCTTCAGAGCGGAATTGAAGGGCTTGATGAGCTGCTAATGGGCGGCTTCGTTGCCGGGTCCTCGTACATCATTCAGGGTCGACCGGGCTCCGGAAAAACCATTCTGGCCAACCAGATCGGTTTCAATCACATCCGCAATGGCGGCCGCGTGCTGTTCGCGACCCTGCTCGCCGAGCCCCACGAACGGCTGTTTCAGTTCCTCTCCACCATGAGCTTCTTCGACAAAGACCGGGTCGGCGACCAGATCCAGTTCGTCAGCGCGTTCGACACCATGGAAAACGACGGCCTTGATGAAGTCGTCAAGCTGCTGCGCCGGGAGATCGTCCGCCAGAAGTCCACGGTGATGATCCTTGACGGGCTGCTCAATGCCCGCTCCAAAGCCGAATCCACCCTCAACACCAAACGCTTCATCTCCGAACTGCAGGGCCACGCCGCTTTCGCCGGGTGCACGGTGTTCTTCCTCACCAGTTCCCAGCTGGACGACGGCAGCCCCGAACACACCATGGTCGACGGCGTGCTGGAAATGGGCGAAGAGCTGGTCGGCAACCGGTCCGTGCGCCGTATCAAGGCGCGCAAGACCCGTGGCAGTGGCGCCATCCCCGGCGCCCACGAATGCGAAATCACCGAAAACGGGCTGGTCGTCTACCCGCGCCTTGAAAGCACCATCACCCACTCGGCGCTGCGCGACAGTGCTGAATTCAGTGTCGTCGCCAGCGGGATTGACACGCTGGACCCGCTGATCGGTGGTGGCCTGGTGGAATCGTCGGTGACCTTGCTCCTCGGCCCGTCGGGCACAGGCAAGACCACGTTCGGCCTTAACTTTCTCGCGCGCTCGACGCCCGATGAACCGGGGCTGCTGTTCGGCTTCTACGAGTCGCCACAGCGCCTTCGGGTGAAGGCGGCGGCGCTCGGGCTGGACTTTGAAGCGCTGGAACGCGCCGGTGCGCTGCACATCGCCTGGAAATCACCGACCGCCGAGTTGATCGACAAACTCGCCCTCGACCTGCTGCGGATCGTCGAGCAGCACGGCATCAAGCGCGTGTTCCTCGACAGTCTCGGCGGCATGGCCAGGGCGTCGTGCGATCAATCGCGGATTCTCGACCTCTTCAGCGCCCTGATGAGCGAGCTTCGCGCCCGTGGCGTCACGGTGGTCTCGAGCTGGGAAATCCGCGGCCTGATCGGTGGCAAGATCGACGCACCGGCCCCTGACATGTCGGGCATCGTCGACAACCTCATGCTGATCCGCTTCGCGCAATCGACGGCGGGGCTGACCCGGCAACTGTCGATCCTCAAAATCCGCGATAACCCCTACGACCCGGCCCTGCTGGACGTCTTGATCGGCGAGCAGGGTCTGACTGTGAAAAAGGCTGCGTTCCATGCCCTCGACGATTCAGGCAATGCAACGGCGTAGAAGTCGTCATCGAGCCGATGATCGCTCATTGGCGCGGAGGGCTGCATGACCACGATTCTGATCGTCGACGATGAATACCTCATCGCTGACATCCTCAGCTTCGCGCTGGAAGACGAAGGCTACCTGACGGTCACCGCCGGCAGCGGACTGAAGGCCCTCGGCATTCTCGAACGCGAGCGCCCGCAGCTGATCATTACGGATTACATGATGCCCGGGATGAACGGCATCGAGCTGGCGGAAGCGGTGCGCGTGAATCAGAGCCTGGGGCAGATCCCGATTGTGCTCATGAGCGGTGCGCAGTCGCATCTGGGCATCGCCCGGCCAGACCTGTTCAGTAAAGTGTTCGACAAGCCGTTCGAAATCAGCGCAGTGCTGGAAGCGGTACGGTCGCTGCTGGGCACGTAGGACTGGCTTCAGCCGGGAAGAGGCCGATGTGGACGCCAGCAATTTTGCGGCGCGGCTGCCGGCGCATTCCCGGCTAAAGCCGGACCCACGGTCGAGGTCATGGCTGCTGGCGAAGTCCGGGAGCAAGTCTCACTGGACGCTTGGGATGCTTTTTATGGGACCGGCTTCAGCCGGGAAGAGGCCGATGTGGACGCCAGCAAATTTGCGGCGCGGCTGCCGACGCATTCCCGGCTAAAGCCGGTCCCACGGTCGAGGTCATAGCTGGTGCCTAGATCGAGGCGCAGCAGGTCTCACTGGACGCACGGGATGCTTTTTGTGGGACCGGCTTCAGCCGGGAAGAGGCCGGTATGAACGCCAACAATTCTGCGGCGCGGCTGCCGACGCATTCCCGGCTAAAGCCGGTCCTACAGTCAAGGTCATGACCGCTGCCGAAGTCCGCGCGCAGTAAGTCTCACTGGACGCTTGGGATGCTTTTTGTGGGACCGGCTTCAGCCGGGAAGAGGCCGGTATGAACGCCAACAATTTTGCGGCGCGGCTGCCGGCGTATTCCCGGCTAAAGCCGGTCCCACGGTCGAGGTCACAGCTGCTGCCTAGGTCGAGGCGCAGCAGGTCTCACTGGACCCACGGGATGCTTTTTGTGGGACTGGCTTTAGCCGGGAAGAGGCCGGTGTCGACGCCAGCAAATTTGCGGCGCGGCTGCCGACGCATTCCCGGCTAAAGCCGGTCCTACGGTCGAGGTCACAGCTGCTGCCTAGGTCGAGGCGCAGCAAGTCTCACTGGACGCTTGGGATGCTTTTTGTGGGACTGGCTTTAACCGGGAAGAGGCCGGTGTGGACGCAAAAATTCTACGGCGCGGCAGGTGATGCCGGGCGTGGATTGAAACTCGGGAAGGCAGGGCGGCCATGACGCCGCCCTGGGTGAATCAACGTCCGTCAGCGACCTTGCGTTCGATCTCAGCTGACTTTTTGTTCAGCTCCTCGGCGTCCTGTTCTTTTTCCCGAATGGAGGTGGGGGTGATGATTTCGTCCACCGCGCGGGTGTCGTTGTCAGGGTCAGTGAGGTCTCGCTGTATCACGTTGACGGGTTTGCCAGCGCTGTCCAGGGTTGGCGCGTCGGGCTGGGTGACGTTGCGTGGGTCGACCGGGGTGTCGTTGCTCATGGGTTCATCCTCGCTGTGGGGTATGAGGGTTGGATGTGTCGACGGTCGCCGAGTTCGGGTTTTTTTCGGCCGCGTGCCAGGCGGGGCCGGAGCCGCTCAACGCTGCTCCACCAGATTAAGGAAGCGCCGCGTGCGCTCGTTGTCCGGGTCGACCAGCACCTCGGTCGGCGAGCCATCGGCGACGATGCGCCCGCCCTCCATGAACAGCACGCGGTCGGCGATGTCCTGGGCGAACTTCATTTCGTGGGTCACCAGCAGCATGGTCATCTGCTGCTCGTGGGCGATGGCCCGAATTACGGCCAGCACTTCACCGACCAGCTCGGGGTCCAGCGCAGAGGTGACCTCGTCGAACAGCATCACTTGGGGCCGCATGGCCAGCGCCCGGGCAATGGCCACGCGCTGTTGCTGGCCGCCGGACAGCTGCGCGGGATAGGCATCGGCCTTGTGGCTCAAGCCGACCAGCCCGAGGTATTGATGGGCGCGCTCCAGAGCCTCTTCGCGGCTCAGCTTGAGCACCTGAAGCGGGGCTTCGGTGACGTTCTGTTGCACGGTCAGGTGCGGAAACAGGTTGAACTGCTGAAAGACCATGCCCACCCGATGCACCACCGGCGGCTTCTTCGCACCCGGCCAGTGCCAGCCGCCGGATTTGGCCGGCACCGGCGAGCCGGCCACCTCGATACTGCCGTGCTGATAGGCCTCCAGGCCCTTGATCAGGCGCAGCACCGTGGATTTGCCCGAACCGCTGGGGCCGATCAGGGCGACTTTCTGACCGGCGGGGATGCTCAGGTCGAGGTGATCGATGACCCGGGTCGCGCCAAAGTTTTTCACCACTTGCTTGAGGATGATCTGCGGCGATGCGCCGGGCAGAGCGTGTGCGAGATCAGACATGGCTGCGCCTCTCGAAATATTTGAACAACAGGGAGGTCGGCACGCTGATCGCCAGGAACATCAGCGCCATCACCGTGTAGGGCTCGTTGTAGCGGTACGTCATGCCGGCGATCTGCTTGGCCGCCTGGAACAGCTCGGGAATCGTGATCACCGCCAGCAGCGGGGTTTCCTTGAACATGCCGATCAGGTAATTGCCCAGCACTGGCAGCATCGGTTTGAGGGCCTGGGGCAAGACGATCCGCCGCCACGTGGTGGCGCCGTCGAAATCCAGGGCCTTGGCCGCTTCCCATTGTCCGGCCGGCACGCCTTCGATGGCCCCGCGAAAGGCTTCGGCAATGTAGGCCGCGTAATACAGGCCGAGCCCGATCACCCCGGTGGAAATCGCCGGCAGGGTCAGGCCGGCCAGGGGCAGGGCGAAGAACAGCACGTAGAGCTGCACCATCAGTGGGGTGTGCCGAAAGAAGCTCAGGTAGCCGGCGCTCAGCCGTTGCACCAGCGCGTTGTTCGAGCGTTGGGCGATGGCCAGCAGCAGACCGAGCAGCACCGCCAGCAGAAACCCCAGCATCACCACTTGCAGCGTCACCAGCAGCCCCTGAAACAGATCGGGGACGATGGACCAGGCGAAGGCGTAATCGAAGTTCATGGGGCCACCCCGCGACGCCAGTGGGTGACCCGCCGCTCATAGCGCTTGACCAGCCAACTGAGCGGCCAGGCCATGACGAAATAACACACCAGCACGATGCTCCAGATCAGCGTCTGCTGGCCCAGGGTGGTGATCAACTGACCGCCGGAAAACGTCAGGTCGCTGAGGGTGATCAGTGACACCAGCGACGTGGTCTTCAGCAGCTCGACCAGTTGATTGCCCATGGGCGGCAGCATGAAGGGCAGGGCCTGGGGCAGGATGATTCGGCGAAACGCCGTGATCGCGTCGAAGTCCAGGGCTTTGATCGCGTCCCGCTGGCCCCGGGCGACATTGCTCAGGGCCGAGCGGACGATTTCCGAACCATAGGCGGAGAAGGTCAGGCCCAGGCCTAGAATGCCGGTGGTCATCGGCGCCAGGGTGATGCCAAACAGCGGCAGGATGAAGAACAGGTAGAACAGCAGCACCAGGGCGGAGATGCCCCGCAGGATTTCGACGTAGACCGTCGCGATCCAGCGCAGCGCGCGCCATGGGGACAGGCGCATCAGCGCGATGACAAACGACATCACCACCACAACGACTTGGGCGAAGAAGGTGATTTCCAGGGTGACCAGTGCGCCGTTGGCCAACTGGCGAGCGATGAAGCGCGCGGTGTCCAGGGTGGAAGCATCAAAAAGCATGGGCCGTACTCGTATGGGCTGGGGCCGTCATGTCGCGGGTGAAAGATCGAGAAGCTTCCCGGCTGAAGCCGGTCCTACTGGATGCGTGCGGTCTGTAGGACCGGCTTCAGCCGGGAACAGGGCCGTGGCGGCACCCTCGATTTCCAGTGTGCTCACCGACGCCTTCCCGGCTGAAGCCGGTCCCACTGAATGCACTCGATCCCACAGTAGGACTGGCTTTAGCCGGGAAGAGGCCCGTGCTGGCGCCCACCATTTTGCGGTGCGCCCACCGACGTCTTCCCGGCTGAAGCCGGTCCTACAATGGCGCCGGCATCAGCGCCGGCATCGGCATCGGCACCGGGATCAGCATCAGCGATTGCAGCGTTGCTCGGCGGTGACGTCGGCGGGTGGCAGTTCGTTTTCGGTGTAGCCGTACTTCTGCAGGATCTTCAGCAGGTCACCGGACGCGCGCAGTTTCGCCAGTTGCTCGTTGAACGCCTGGGTGAACGCCGGATCGTTTTTCGGCAGGCCGTAGGCGTGGTAATTCCAGGTCGGTTTGCCATCGGCGTCCGGGATCTGCTCGAACGGCAGCGCCCGTTCAACCGGCGTGCCGTCGGCTTTTTTCAGCAGGCCGATGATTTCGGCATCGGGGAAGTACACCACGTCGACGCGATCGGCCTGCAGCGCGGCGAGGGCTTCGGTGTCTTTGTCGAAGAGCACCACGTTGCCATTGCTGATGCCGCTGTCCTTGGCTTCCTGCACCTGATTGCTGCCGGGCTGGGTCGCCAGCCGCGCCTTGCCGTTGGCCGCGACGTCCTTGAGGCTGTGCAGCTTCAGCGGGTTGCCAGCCTTGACCAGAAACGCGCCACCGGAGCGGGTGACCGGGTTGGAATAGCCAATCACTTTGCAGCGTGCCGGGTTGATGAACAGGCCGGCACCGATCAGATCGAAACGACCTGCCGCGAGGCCCGGCACCAGCGAGCCGAACTCGGTGATGGGCAGTTCAACCTTGCTGATGCCCAGCGGTTCGAGAATGGCCCGGAGGATCTCGACGTTGGCGCCGACGATGTTCCCGTCGGTGCCCACGTAGGCATAGGGCTGCTCGTTGGCGATGCCGGCGGTCAGGCCCTGAGTGCGGCCCTTTTCCAGCAGGTCGGCGACGGCGGAGAACGAAACCACGGCATTCAGCAGCAGGGCGGAGCCGAGTGCGGCTGACAATGACAGGGATTTTCCAGCGATTGTGCGAGGGAAGGGCATGGCGGACTCGTGGCGTCAGTGGGGGCAGGAAAGCGGAAGCCGCGAATCATAAGAGTCTAAAAAAGATTAGATAAATATCGTTTAGTTATTAGTTTATGCACTTGGGTCCGATGGATTCGGCCCGTGCCACGGCAACCGTATCCCCCTTGGACCGCTCTGGCAAGGCGGTCCGGGGGAACAGTCCGTGTCGATCAGGCCGTGGTTGAGGTTTCGCGGTGCGGCAGTTTCCAGCCAGCGCGAATAAAGTGGCAGGTGTAGCCGTTGGGAATGCGCTCCAGGTAGTCCTGATGCTCCGGCTCGGCTTCCCAGAACGGCCCGGCCGGGGCGATTTCGGTGACGACTTTGCCCGGCCACAGGCCCGACGCATCGACATCGGCCACGGTGTCCAGCGCCACGGCTTTTTGCTGGTCGTTGAGGTAGAAAATCGCCGAGCGATAGCTCACGCCCCGGTCATTGCCCTGGCGGTTCGGGGTCGACGGGTCATGAATCTGGAAGAAGAATTCCAGGATCTGGCGGTAGGAAATCTGTTCGGGATCGAAGACGATTTCAATGGCTTCGGCGTGGGTGCCGTGGTTGCGATAGGTGGCGTGGTCGACGTCGCCACCGGAGTAGCCGACGCGGGTCGAGACGACGCCGGGGTAGCGGCGCAGCAAGTCCTGCATGCCCCAGAAGCAGCCTCCGGCAAGCAGCGCGGTTTCGGTGTGGGTGGTCATGGGCAAGTCCTTCCAGCTGTTGAGCGGTGTGTGTCAGACAAGCGCCGCAGTGTGCGTGTCTGCGAGCTTGTTGGCGAGTGGGCGGCGCAACGGCCGCCCTTGAAGATCAGAGGATGGAGACGCGCACTCGTTCACTCGCCGCCGAACTGCTGACGGTATTGGCCGGGCGTCACGCCGATGCGCTCATTGAATGCCTTGCGCATGTGCCGCGCGCTGCCGAAGCCGCAGCGACTGGCCACCACCTTGAGCGGCAGGTCACTGCCTTCGAGCAGTTTGCGTGAATGATCGATGCGCGCGTTGAGCAGGAATTGCATGGGCGTCAGGCTGGCTTCGCGCTGGAACGCCCGGGCGAAATTGCGCGGACTCATCGCTGCCAGGTCGGCCATGCGCTGCACGGTGTACGCCTCATTGATGTGATCGACGACGTAGGCCTGCACCCGGGCGATCGCGCTGTCATCCCGGGGCACCGCCGCCAGCAGCGGGCCGTAGGGCGTTTGCCCGCCCTGACGCTTCATCACCACCAGCAGCACTTTGGCGACTTCGAGGGCGATCTCCTTGCCGTGGTCTTCGGCGACGATGGCCAAGGCCATGTCGATCCCGGCGGTAATCCCACCGGAGGTGATCAGGTTGCGGTCGACGACGTAGATTTGCTCGGTTTCGACCCGGGTGGCGGGGAACCGCCGGGCGAGTCGCTCGACGTAGTTCCAGTGGGTGGTGCAGCGATAGCCGTCCAGCAGGCCAGCGTCCCCCAGCAGAAACGCACCGGTGCAGATCGCCCCGAAACGCCGGGCGCCCTGGACGGCGGCGGGTAGCCAGGCGGTGAGCTGAGGATGGCCGACGCCGTACGCGCCCGGCCCGCCGGGGACCAGCAGCAGATCGATGTCGGCCGGCAGATCGTCCAGCGCCACATCCGCCTGGACCTTGAGCCCGCAGGAGCTGCGGATGAGCAGCGGTCGCTCGGCCACCGTGATCAATCGGTACTGTTCTTCCGGTGCCAGCAGTCGATTGGAAATCGAAAAGACGTCCATGGGGCCGGTCACGTCGAGCATGAGCACGTCGGTGAACAGCACCACTGCCACTGTTCTTTGCCTGGAAATGTCGCGCATGCCTTGATCGCCTTTCTGTTACCGCCACTGCCAGCGCAGGGGGCACGAGCCTGAAACCAGGCGGCATTCTAGGGGATTGTGCGGAAGGATGTGAATGATGGGCGTTGGTTGACGTGCTGCCTGTTCAGCGCGGGCGATCGTCCCACTGAATGCGCGCGGTGTTTTTAGTGGGACTGGCTTGAGCCGGGAAGGGGCCGGTGCGAGCAGCCTCGATTTTGCGGTGTGGCTTCTGACGCTTTCCCGGCTGAAGCCGGTCCTACGGTCGATGTCAGCGCCGGTCCCACCGCGGATACGCAAAGCGCAAGATTCTGCGAGTCCGCCAGTCCGTAATCAATGTCCGGAATCATTGCGGATCTGACATTGCCGGCTCTGCGGGTGCGCTTTAGACTCCCGGCCATCCACTAGACGACTGGTCTACGCCATTCATTCTGGTCACACCTTTGAACGCCTTGAACGGAGTTTCACCCATGGCTACGCAACCCTTGCTCACTCACGTCAACCTCGGTCGGCACGTGCTGAAAAACCGCATTGCCTTCCCGCCCTTGACCCGCCAGAGAAGCCTGCAACCGGGCGATATCGCCTCGGACCTGATGGCGACGTACTACCAGCAGCGTGCGTCCGCCGGTTTCATGATCACCGAAG
Source organism: Pseudomonas sp. CFBP 8772 (assembly GCF_014841665.1). Classification (NCBI taxonomy): domain Bacteria; kingdom Pseudomonadati; phylum Pseudomonadota; class Gammaproteobacteria; order Pseudomonadales; family Pseudomonadaceae; genus Pseudomonas; species Pseudomonas sp. CFBP 8772. The sequence continues at coordinate 269,547 of NZ_JACYUI010000003.1, forward strand.
GCACCCAGATCGAGCCGCGCGGCCAAGGCTATGCATGGACCCCGGGCATGTATACCGCCGAGCAGGTCGAAGGCTGGCGCAAAGTGACCGACGCGGTGCACGCGGAAGAAGGCGTCATCTTCGCCCAGCTCTGGCATGTGGGGCGCGTGTCCGACCACGCCTTGCAGCCTAACGGCGAAGCGCCGGTTGCCCCATCGGCGATCCCGGCGGTCAACGCCAAGGCGTTCATCGAAACCGCGCCGGGCGCAGGGCAACTGGTGGTGCCGCCGACGCCTCGCGCACTGACCGTGGAAGAAATCCGCGAGTTGGTGAAGCTGTACGCCCAGGCGGCAAAAAACGCGATCGAAGCGGGTTTTGACGGCGTGGAAATCCACGCGGCGAACGGTTACCTGGTCAACCAGTTCATCTCCGAGCACGCCAACCACCGCGACGACGAATACGGCGGCTCGCTGGAGAACCGCCTGCGCTTCCTGCGCGAGATCGTCACTGCCGTCGCCGAAGCCGTTAGCGGGGATCGTCTGGGCGTGCGCTTCTCACCGCTGTTCGCCAGCACCGACGAAGAACGCGTCTACATCGGCCTGGTGGAAAGCGATCCGCATCACACCTACGTCGAAGCCGTCAAGGTTCTGGAAAACGCCGGCGTCGCCTACGTCTCTATCGCCGAAGCCGACTGGGACAACGCCCCTGAACTGCCGGAGACCTTCCGTAGAGCCATCCGTGAAGCCTTCAGCGGACGCATCATGTACGCCGGCCGCTACACCGCCGAACGCGGCAACCGCCTGATCGACGCCGGCCTCGCCGACCTCATCGCCTTCGGCCGCCCCTTCATCGCCAACCCCGACCTGCCCGCACGCATCGCCAACGGCTGGCCCCTCAACCCCGTTGACCCGGCCACGTTGTATGGCGGGACTGAAGTGGGCTATATCGACTATCCGGTTTATAAGGCTGGCGAATAAAACCCCTCGCCTTATCCCGGATCGAGTACAGACGCGGACGCGGAGCGATCAGTGGAGGCAAAAGACGTTAGCGTTGTCCCGGGGACAGATTAATTTACGGTGAAGCGCTGTAAATAAATCAGTCCCCTATGCGCTGCGGCTAAAGCCGGTCCTACAAGGTAAGCGTCTGCTGTGCCTTTGATTTTCGTACACAGGAAGCCCGGTCATCGCGAAATGCGACTTGGGTGCAGGCTGAACGCAGGTCTCGCGCAGTGGGCCGAGCGGCATGGATGCCGCGAGAGCCGCCCCCCGCCATGGATGGCGGATGGCGGCGGGCCCACGGAGCGAGACCGGAGTGAGGGAACCCGACGAAGTCGGGCCCAACCAGGAGCAAGCACCCTTGGTTACTTGGGGTGCTTTTCCAAGTAACTCGCCGAAGGCGAAACGTCTGCCCCCAGGCAGACGCCCTTGATCTTGATCTTGACCTTAAAAAAAGCTGCAAAGCTATTCGCGCGTAGCGATCTCATCCAGATGGTTAAGCAACGCCAGCGGATCCTCATACACCCGCAACGCCCCGGCGCGCTCCAACTCGCTCACGTCATACCCGCCCGACAACAGCCCGATCCCCGTCGCCTTGCACCGCCGCGCCGCCAACATATCCCAGATCGCATCACCCACCACTAGACAATCCTCGATCCTCGCCTCAATCTTCTTCGCCGCCGTCACAAACAAATCCGGGTCCGGCTTGCCATTCTTCACATCATCCCGCGTGATCAGATTGATCTGCTCCGGCTCCAGCCCCAACGCCTTCAGATTGATCCGCGCCGTCGACATCTCCCCACTGGTCGCGATGCACCAGGGAAAACCCTCATCGTCCAGCGTCTTCAACAACTCCACGGCCCCCGGCAGCGCAATGATCTGATCCTGGGTTCTCTCGTACGCCTCAGCGTGCCTTTCACTCAACCGCTCAGCCTGCGCCTCAGTGATCTCCATCCCGGTTTCACGGGACAGCATCTTCAGCATCAAGCCGCCGCTCATACCGATCTTGCGGTGGATGCGCCACATCGCCAGTGGAATGTTCTCTGAATCAAGGGCTTCCTTCCATGCCGTGACGTTCTGATAAACGCTATCGGTCAAGGTGCCGTCGAGGTCGAAAAGGAAGGAGGTATTGGATCGCATGGTGAGGCTCCGTTGGTCAACAGGTCATCCGCTGACAATGACTAAAAATAAAAGGGGAAGCGCCCGGCGTTCAGGCCGGGGCATAAAAGCGGTTCAGGACAACCCGAGTGTCAGCCGCTTCAACCGGCATTCCACGACCTTGTCGTAGAACTCGGAAAGCGCGTCGGCCTGCTGCGCGTCAATGCCGCCGCAGCACCGCAGCCCGAGCACGAAGCCGTTGGCCTGAGCGCCGTTCTTGACCGCGTCGATGGTCGAGCCCGACGCATGGATATCAGCCAGGATGCGCTCGCTTTGCGGTCGCAGTACGGGGGGCAGGTGGTCGAGGATGTCGGTCATGGGGAAGGCTGCCTTTCAGTTCTCTGTCCGGCTGTCTGTGTCTGCACAGCAGCGGTTGAATGCTCATGCAAGACCTGACCGGGAGAGGGGCGCAGCGGTTCCGACAAATCCTTCAAATGACCGCGAACGGCAGGGGTCGTGGGACTGGCTTTGGCCAGGAAGGGGTCGTGTGCTACACCACAACACTGATGGTGTACAAACCGGCCTCTTCCCGGCTGAAGCCGGTCCCACCAGAATCAATCTATACGCGGGTGCTGCTGAACCAGCGTCTCGCGCTTGGCTTGCAACTCGGCAATCTGCGTGTCGATGTCTTCAATCTTCTGCTCAATGTTGTCGTGATGCTCCTGCAGCAGCTCACGGGCTTCGTTGAGGTCCGACGCCGCCGGCGCGGCGCCACGCAAAGGCTTGTTCGCGGTCTCTTTCATGGTCAGGCCGGTGATCAGGCCCACTACCGCCACCACCATCAGGTAGTACGCCGGCATGTACAGGTCCTGGGTGGTTTCAACCAGCCAGGCGACCACGGTCGGGGTCAGGCCGGCAATCAGCACCGAGACGTTGAAGGCACTGGCCAGCGCGCTGTAGCGGATGTGGGTGGGGAACATCGCCGGCAGCGTCGACGCCATGACACCGATGAAAAAGTTGAGGATCACCGCGATCAATAGCAGACCGGCGAAGATCAGGCCCAACTGGCCGCTGTTGATCAGCTTGAACGCCGGAATCGACAGCACCAGCAGCGCGATGCTGCCAGCGATGATGAAGGGGCGACGGCCGATCTTGTCGCTGAGGAAACCGATCAGCGGCTGCACGAACAGCATGCCGACCATGATCGCCACGATGATCAGGACGCCGCGGTTTTCGCTGTAATGCAGGTTGTGGGACAGGTAGCTCGGCATGTACGTGAGCAGCATGTAGTACGTGACGTTGGTCGCCGCGACCACGCCGATGCAGGTCAGCAGGCTGCGCCAATGCTTGGTCGCGACTTCCTTGAACGAGACTTTCGGGCCGTGTGCCAGGCCTTCGCGGTCACCCTGTTCGAGCTTTTCAACGTGCTGCTGGAACGCCGGGGTTTCTTCCAGCGCGTTACGCAGGTAGAGGCCGATCATGCCCAGGGGCAGGGCGAGGAAGAACGGCAGACGCCAGCCCCATTCGAGGAACTTCTCCTCGCCGACCACGGACGAGATGAGCACCACCACGCCGGCACCCAGCACAAAACCGGCGATCGAACCGAAATCCAGCCAGCTGCCAAGGAACCCCCGTTTGCGGTCCGGCGCGTATTCAGCGACGAAGATCGAGGCGCCGGTGTATTCGCCTCCGACCGAAAAGCCCTGGGCCATCTTCGCCAGCAGCAAAAGGATCGGCGCCCAGATGCCAATCGATTCATACGAGGGAATCAGTCCGATGGCAAAGGTACTCAAGGACATGATGACGATGGTCGCGGCGAGGACTTTCTGTCGCCCGTACTTGTCACCGATGGCGCCGAAAAACACGCCGCCGATGGGGCGAATCAGGAAGGGCACGGAAAAGGTCGCGAGGGCCGCGATCATCTGCACGCTGGGGTCGGCGCCGGGGAAGAAGATCTTGCCCAGTGCGTAGGCCACGAAGCCGTAGACGCCGAAGTCGAACCATTCCATTGCGTTACCCAGCGCGGCGGCGGTGATGGCCTTCCGCATCTTGGCATCGTCGACAATAGTGATGTCTTGCAACCCGATCGGGTTGACGGTTTTCTTGCGTGATCTCATAAAAGTCCCGGCAGCTAGAAGTGTGACGTTGCGACGTTGTGGCGATCGGCATTGCGACCCACGGCAGCGCATACACTCGAAAGAGGTGGTGTGCTGTCGTAATAGTGGCAGGCCGATCTGCATCAGATAGGACCCTGACACAATTAATTCAGAGAAATCCCTGGTTTTTTGAAGTTTATTCAAATGAGTGATTAATCGAGCGGCTCTATCGACCGATAAAGTCAAACAGGTTGGATCCAATGAATTAAATGCATCAGAACAAGACAGGCGGTAGTCTCAGCCTATTGATTAAGTGATGGCTCAATGACATATTTGCTGCGCCTTCAACTCATGCCCACGGAAAAAAATGCGCCCCTTCAAGTCACTTGTTGCAGCCTCGGTGCTGATCAGCGGGTGCAACGGAATGCCCACCGCTTTCACCCAGGATCCTGTCTTTGACCAAGCCTTCGTCGTCCATTCCGGTGCGCCGCTGCCCTATCTGTTGATGGGCACCGCGATCCAGTGGAATGAAGATTACGCCGTCACCGTCAAGCACATCCCTTACATCTCCGGCGCGGTATTCCAGGGGCAAGGCGACGTACAGTTCTTCAAGCACAAGGCCGATTCCGTTCCGATGTGGCGCTCGTACCAGCCGGGTGAAGAACTCACCTCAGTGGGCTACAACTCCGCCTACATGTCGGTGAAAGGCACAGGCCGCGCGCTGCCGGCGATGATTCGCCTGGACGCCAAAGAAGGCAACGTAATGTACGGCACCCATGATGGCCCGGTGGCCAAGGGCATGTCGGGCGGCCCGGTGTTCGCGGCAGACGGCAAGGTGGTGGGGATCACCGTGGCATTGCTGACCTCCAGCGACCTGGCCAAGATCAAGCGCCCGGACCTGGCCAACCAGCCACGGATCAGTATTTTCATGCCGTACAACGAAATCAACCGTGAGTGGACCCGTTACATGGCTCAGGCCAAGCCGGCCACGCCAGCGCCGACCCACCTCGCGGTCAACTGATCAACGCTCACGCAACGCTTCGCGGGCGCGGTTGAGGGGTTTGATGAGGTAATCCAGCACGGTTTTTTCACCGGTGCGGATGTCCACCGTGGCGATCATCCCGGGGACGATGGCAAAGCTCTTGCCCGCCTTGTTGCGCAGTACGTCCGAGTCCGTGCGGATGTACACGCGGTAGTAGAAGATTTCCGGCTTCACCTCATCCTGAATCGTGTCCGGCGAGATGGTCACAACCTTGCCGTCGAGGCTGCCGTAAATCGAATAGTCATAGGCCGTGATTTTCACCTTGGCCTGCTGCTCGGGGTGGATGAACGCGATGTCCCGGGGCGAGATGCGCGTTTCGATCAACAGTTGCTCATCCAGCGGGACGATCTGCATCAGCTGTCCGTTGGGCGGCACGACCCCGCCGATGGTGCTGACTTCGATGTCCTTGACGATGCCGCGCACCGGCGAGCGCAAGGTCAGGCGAGACAGCGAGTCGCTGCGGCCGCGGATCACCGCTGACAGCATCTGCGCCTCGGCATTCGCTTTGGCCAGGTCTTCGCGGGCATGCACCATGTATTCGGAACGCGCCTCGGTGGCCTTGAGCTCAAGCTCGGAGCGCTGGCGGTTCAGGCGCAGCACTTCGACCCGACTCGACGCTCCGATTTTCGCCAGATTCTCGGTGATCGCCAGTTCGCTGCGCACCAGCTTCAGCGAGCTCTCGATGCCGGTAAGGGTTTCGCCGAGGCCCCTGCGCCGGGCGTTGAACAAGTCGGTTTCGGCGCGACGCAGCTCCGGGTACTTGTCCAGCGACGCATCGAACGTCAGCGGCTTCTCGCTGACTTCGGCCTGCAGCCGGTTGACGCTGGCCAGCGCCGCCCGGTACTTCGCCTCGCTCTCGCCGACGTTCGACTCACTCTTCACCGCATCGAGCTGCGCCAGCACCTGGCCGCGCTCCACCAGCGTGCCTTCGCTGACGTTCAGCTCCTTGATGATCCCGCCCTCCATGGACTGAATCAGCTGCTCCCTGGAACTGGGCACCACCTTGCCGGTGCCGGTGGACACTTCCACCACCTGAAACCAGGCCGCCCAGGCAAGGAAACACGCGAGCATCAGCGCGCACGTCCAGATCACCCGCACGCTCCCGGTGATGCTGCGTTCATCCTGGCCGTCGAGGTAGGTGACTTGATCGCCAAGCCGTGGGGTTTGCTCCGTGGTCAATGCGTTCATGCCTGCGCTCCTTGCGGCTGTCTGAGTCGGGTGAGGGCGGCGTCGCGGTGGTCATCGATGACGATGCGGCCGTTGTCCAGCACGATGATCCGTTCCACCAGTTGCAGCAGGCTGACCCGGTGGGTGGCGACGATCAGGGTGCGGCCCTGACACCAGGTCGAGAGTTTTTCCAGCAGCTGGCGTTCTGTGATGTCGTCCAGCGAGGCGGTGGGTTCGTCCAGCAGCAGCACCTGGGGCTGACGAATCAACAGGCGTGAGAGCAGCAGGCTCTGACGCTGACCGCCGGACAACCCCAGGCCGCCTTCAAGAATCAGGTGGTCCATGCCCTTGGGCAACTGGCGGACAAATTCCAGCGCGCCGGTCACCGACAGGGCGGCGATGATTTCCTGATCGCTGGCCTGGCCGGCGCCGAGGGTGAGGTTGTCCCGCAGCGTGCCGTGAAACAGCCGCGCCTGCTGGGACATCAGGCCGACGTCCCGGCGCAGGTCGGCCGGATCAAGGTGGGCCAGCGCAATGCCGTCCAGGGTGGTTTCGCCACTGGACAAATCCATCGAGCCTGCCAGCGCCTGCAGCAGCGTGGACTTGCCTGCGCCATTGCGCCCGAGAATGGCGACGCGCTCGCCCGGCCGAATGTTCAGGTTGATGCCGCTCAGGGCAGGCGCGGCCTCTTCGCTGTGCTTGAAGCCGGCCTGACGCAACACGTAGTCGCCACGAATGGCGGGCACATGCACGCGCTGACTGCCTTCGGGGTGATCGACCGGCATCTGCATCAGCCGGTTGAGCCCTTGCAGCGCGACCTTCGCCTGCTGCCAGCGGGTCAGCACGTGGGTCAGCTGCGCCATTGGCGCCATCATCCGCGAGGCCAGCATCGAGGCGGCCACCAGGCTGCCGGTGGTGAGGTCGCCGGCAATCACCATGGGCGCGCCGAACACGATGACCACGGCAAACACCGCGCCCTGCACGTTCTGGGTCCAGGCCACCAGGCTGTTGGTCAGCGAGCGCAGTTTCAGGCTGCTGTCGGCCGACGCGGCGTTGTAGTGATTCCACTGCTGCTGGAAACGTTGCTCGGCCTGCAGCGCCTTGATGTCGTCCATGCCCTGCACGGTTTCCACCAGCATGGCGTTGCGCAGTGCGGCTTCGCGCATCGAGGCATTGGCCAGCCGCGCCAGCTTGCGTTGGGCGAGGACGCCGGGCAGCACCATCGCCACCAGCGCGACCAACGGGATCAACACCAGTGGCCCGCCGATCAGGTAGAACACCAGCAAAAACAGAAAGAAAAACGGCATGTCCGCCAGCGCCGTCGCAGTGCTGGAGGTGATCAGGTCGCGGATCTGCTCCAGCTCGCGCAGCTGCGAAATGAACGAGCCGGTGGATTTCGGCCGCGCCGAGTTACGCAAGCGCAGGGCGTGGCCGAAGATCAGGTCCGAGACCCGCAGATCCGCGCGCTTGCCCATCACGTCGGTGATGCGCAGACGCATGATGCGCATGACGAAGTCGAACACCAGCGCCAGCATCACGCCGCCAAACAGCACGTACAGGGTCGGCAGGGATTCGGCCGGAATCACCCGGTCGTAGACCTGCATGGAGAACAGCACGCCCGCCATGCCCAGCAGGTTGGCGACCAGCGACGCCAGCATGACCTGGCGGTAGGGGCGCAGGTCGCTGAGCACGATGCGCCGGAACCAATGCTCGTCGTAGGGCTTGATGTAGTCGTCGGTGCGCACGTCGCTCAGGGGCTGAATCGGCCGCAGGACCACCGTTCGCAGGGCGTGCTCGGCGAGGACGGCCGGGTCGATGCGGCTCTGCAGGCCCTGGTCGCCGCTGTAGGCGATGCCCAGTTCGCCTTGCTCGCTGACGCTTTCGATCACGCCGACCTGGCCGTCGCGCAGTTGCACCAGCAGCGGCGTGCGCCAGCGGGACAGGCTTTTGCGGTCGTAACGGGCGAACTTGACGCTCAAGCCCGCCTGCCGCGCCATGTAGCGGACCACTTCTTCGACTCGGCCCTCGCTGTTGGCCGAGGCCAGGCGGATGCTTTCCGGTGACACGTCGAGGCGGTAATGCCGGGCGACGGTGAGGATGGCCTCCAGCCACGGCGCGTAGTCCGGACGATCAGGGCCTGCCGCGGGGGCTTCAGGAATGACGACGGTCTCGGTCATGGCAGGATCTCCACGTGCTGGATGGTGCTGTGATCGATGCCGAACGCGCGGCGCAGCGCACCGCTGTTGTACAGGCAATCGATCTGCAGACGGCGCAGGTCAGCCTGGGTGTTGGCCAGGTCGAAGCGCGACTGGTGGATTTCCTGCTCGGCGTTGAGCAGGTCGAGCAGCGGCCGGGTGCCCAGTTCCAGGTACTGCCGCCCGTACAGCTCGCGGGCTTCGGTGATGCTGGTCTGCCGGGATTCCAGCGAGCTAAGCCGGCGCGTCAGGCCGGACGTCTGCGCCTGCGCCTCGCCCAGCCCTTGCCGCGCCTGCAGGCGTGCGGCGTCCTCGGCGGAATCGGCGGCGGTCAGGGCGTAGTTGGCGGCGCGGCTGCGGGCACTGGTGGCGCCACCCTGATAGATCGGCACTTCCAGGTTGAGAAAGATCCCCGCCTGGGTGCGATTGATCGTCGAGTTCTGGTCGTCGTAATGATCGTCCAGAAACTGGTTGACCGAGGGCTGCAGTGACAGCGTCGGGTAGGCTTCGGCCTTGGCCTGGGCCAGTTCGGCCTGGGCCTGGGTGCGCTGGGCGGCGGCTTGCAGCACGGCGGGGAGGGCGTCTGTGCTGATGGGGGCGGTGCAGGCGTCGGTCATCGAGGCGCTGAAGGTGCTGCTGACCTGGGGCGGGGTCTGCCGACCGAGCAGGTTGGTCAGCGTCGACTGCCAGCGTGCATACAACGCTTTGTACTCTTGCAGCGTCGCCATGCCGCCCTCGGCGCGGGACTGCGCCTGAACCACGTCGGAACGGGTGCTCGCGCCCATGTCGCTGCGCTGCCTGGCCAGATCGACGATATCGCCGATGCCGCGAATCTGCTCCCGGGCGATGTCCACCAGACGCTGATAGCGCTGGACTTCGATGTAGGCGAACGCGGTGTCGCGGCTGACCTGATCGATCGCCAGCAGAATGCTTGCCTGACTGCGGGCGGCCTTGGCACGGGCCGCCTCGACTGCGTTCGAGACCTTGCCGAAATCGTAGAGCATCTGTTTGAGGGAGATGCTCACCGACTGGCTGCCGTCGTCGCTGCCATAGCCGCTGGTGTAGCCGCCTTTTATCCCGCCGGAGATCTGCGGGTAGTAACCGGCTTCGGCCACGTTGATGCCCTCGGCCTGTTGATACAAGGTGCCGATCGCTTCGCTGATGCTGGGGTGCCAGTCAACGGCGAGCCGGACGGCCTGTTCGAGGCCCAGGGTCTGACTGTCTTCCTTGACCCCGACCGCTCCGGGCCCGGAACTGCCTTTGGCATTGCTTTTGTGACTGCCTTCACGACCATCGCCCTTGCTCCGCTGATCCGCGGGCTTCGCCTGCAGGCGGGAAGGGCTGATGCTGCGCAGGCCGGGATCGATTTGATCCTCCGCCAGCGCAACGGAAAAAATCGGGTGACACAGGCCGACGGTCAGGACGACCGCCGTCCATTTCTGCTTGCGAACGCGCTCCACATGGCTTCCTTACTGTACGAATACAGAGCTTCCCTTTTGTTGAATCAACCGGCCGAGCGCATTGATCGGCCGGTTGAACCCCGCCTCCGGCAGCGCCAGAGGGCGGGCTGATCAGACGACGTGAATACCGTTCTGCACCCACAGATGATGGGTTGGATCTTCTTGCGGCGTGTACTGGGTGTAATCGACGCCATCGGCCTGTTGCGCGCCGCCGGCGACCCAGGTGTTGGTCATGTGAACGCTGTCTCCGCTGCCTCCCTTGATGATCAATGTGTTGCTGTCGGCCGAGGTAATGGACACCAGGTCCGCCAGGCTGATGGTCAGCGCGACGGCACTGGTGTGGTTCAGGTCCAGCACCTCGATGTTGTGGATCCGGCTCTGCAGATCGCCCAGGTTGATGGTCGCGTCGCCCCCGGCCCACAGCAGGGTGTCGGTGCCCGTGCCACCATCGACCGAGGCGAAATGCTGGTCGGCGATGATCAGCGTGTCGTTGCCGGCGCCGCCTTGCAGGGTGACTGCACCGCCATGGGACCCGTCCAGCGTGTCATTGCCGGCAGTGCCCTGGATCAGCGCGGCACCGGTGGTGGCGATGGCCGTGGCGCTGTGATCATCGCCGCTCGCTACGGTGGACAGCGCGGCAAACGAGGTAGTGGCGACGGCACCGGCCTGTTCCAGATCAATGGTCAGCGTCGCCGTGTCGGTGGTGCCGTTGGGGTGCTTGAGTTGGTAGGTAAAGACCTCCTCACGGCCGATGACCGCATCGGTCTGGCCCGGCGTCAGGGTGTAGGTGTAGCGCCCGTCGGCCTGCACCAGCAGCGAACCGTAGGTGCCGACAATGGTGGTGCCGTTGTAGCCCGGCGTCACGTAACTGCCGGCCGCCAGCACGTTGAGCACGGTGTACGCCGAGCCCAGTACATCAGCGCCGCCGCCGGCTGTGTCGGTGAGCAGATTGCCCGCCACCGGGGTGTAGCTGCCCACCACGAACTGATTGGTGTAGGTGGCGTCGTTGGTCAGGCTGATGTTGACCGTACTGGCGACACCGACGCCCCCGGCGGCGAGTTTGACCTGATAGCTGCCAGGTCCCTGGTCATCGAAGCGCGCGGCGTAATTGCCGCCGCCCAGATTGGCGAGCGAAGCACCACTGTAGTTCTTGACCAGCACGTACTGGCCGGTGGCGGTGTTGAGCTTGTACAGGCCCAGGGTCAGGGACCCGAGCAGGCTGAGCAGGTTGGAGGAGTTGACCACTACCGTCAGGTCACTGATCGCACCGGCCGCCACGCTGGTGGTCCATGAACCACTGCCGCCCAGCACCGGCACGATGAACGGGCCCAGCGCCGTGGTAGTGATGACCTCCTTGTTGACCAGCGTGATGTCACTGACTGCGATGTCGTTGGTGGCATCGACCACCAGGGCCGGGCTGGCCAGGCTGGTATCGCTCCACACCTCGGTGGCCTGTGGGCTGTCGATGCGCACGTACAGATTGGCGGTGTCGCTGAGGCCATTGGGGTGCACCAGCTGATAGCTGAAGACATCCACTTTGCCGACGCTGGTGACCGCGCCGTCGGGCCGGTAGCTGTAGTTGCCGCTGGCGTCGATGGTCAACGTGCCGTACAGGCCTTGCACTGTGGTGCCCGCGCTGGCGGTGACGTAGCTGCCGTTTTTCAGCACCTGCAACACAGCGCCGTTGTCCGGGCCGGTCACGTCTGCCTGGCCATCAATGCCAGGGTTGGTGATGACGTTGCCGATCACGGCGGCACCGGCCACCCCGTTGAACTGGGTCAGGCTGGTGACGTCCAGCTGCAGTTGCGTGGTGACGTTGGTCACCACGCCGATGCCGGCGCTCGACACCACCAACCGGTAATCGCCGCCCAGCAGATCGCCGATGTTCACCCGCACGCCCTGGCCGGTCAGCGCCACCAGATCGAGCAGGCCGCCGTTGCCATTGACGTCCAGGGTCACCCAGTTGCCGCTGGCGTTTTTCACCTGCAGCGTATAGACCACGCCGTCGAGCAAGGACACGGCACTACCGGTGGTCAACGTCAGGGTCGGGTCGAGGCTGGTGCCGCTGTTGACCGTAAACACGAACGCCTTGGAGAAACCGGCCAACAAGGTGGTGAAGGAGTCCGCAACGTTCTGCGTGGTCTTCACCGGCACGAGGCTGACGGTGGCGGTGGCCAGGTTATCGCTGGCGATCACCGGCGTGTTGACGTCGATGTCCGGCGCGGTGACGTTGGCCACCACCGACAGGTTGCCCTTGATGTCAGTGAGGCTGACCAGCAGGGTTTCGCCGTTGATTTGCGCGGGGGCGAGGGTGACGCTGAAGATTCCCGTGGCCCCGACGGTGCCCGTCCCGAGCACCGCGCCGCCGGTGGATTTGATTTGTACCGTCGAACCGACTTCGCCCGTGCCGCTGACGGTCAGGCCATCGACGCTGACCAGCAGCGCAGTGGGTGCAGCGGGGGGTGTCAGGTCAGGCGCAATGGCGCTCGCCGAAAGCGACACGTTCCCCGCGGCATCGGCCTGGGTAATGCTCAGCACCTGGTTGTTGATCTGCGCGGTGTTCAGCGCCACCGAGAAGCTGCCGTTGGCGGCGACTGTCGCGCTGCCGAGGACGACGCCGAGTGCGTTGCGCACGGTCACGGTCGACCCCGCGACGCCGGTGCCCGTGACCACCGAGCCGCTGGCGTTGATGCTCACCGCCGTCGGTGCGACGGGGGCCGTGGTATCAGGTGCCACCAGGCTGCCGGCGGCCGACACGTTACCGGCAACGTCGACCTGACGCACCGTCAGCGCCTGGCCATCCAGCTGAGCGGCATTGAGGGTGAGGCTGAACGTTCCGCCCGCGCCGACCGTGGTTGTGCCCAGCAGCGTGCCGCCGGCATTGACCACGTTGACCGTCGCGCCCACTTCACCGCTGCCGCTGAGGGTCAGTCCGTTGGCTGCCAGCACCAGGGCGGAAGGGGGATTAGGCGCCTGAATATCCGCAGCGGTGACCGTCGCCACGGCCGAGGCGTTGCCCGTCACGTCCGCTTGCTGGACGCTCAACACCTGACCGTTCAACTGGGCTGTGGAGAGCAAGACGACAAACCCGCCCGCAGCATTGACCACTGCGCTGCCGAGCACTGCGCCGGCCGCATTGGTGACCCGTACGGTCGCGCCTGCCTCGCCGTTACCGCTGACTTGCAGGCCCGCGCCATTCAGGGCGACGTTGGTCAGCGCCGCGGGTGGCGTGGTGTCGACGGCGCTGAGGTTTGCCAGCAACGAGACGTTACCGGCGACGTCACGCTGACTCACCGTCAGCACCTGGCCATTGAGCTGCGCCGTCGAAAGGTTAGCCGTGAAGCTGCCGTCCAGTGCAACGGTTGCCGTGCCGAGTACGACGCCGAGGCTGCTGCGCACCGTGACCGTCGCGCCGGCTTCGCCAATCCCGGTCAGGACTGTGCCGGCGCCATTAAGCACCAGCGCTGCGGCTGCATTCGGCGCGGTGATGTCGGGGGCGGTGACCGGCAATATGCCGGACTGCAAACCCACGCTGTCGGTCTGATACGCGTTGAGCACCTGACCGTTGGCTTGCGCCGGGTTCAACAAGACGCCAAACGTACCGCCGGCATTGACCACGGCGGTGCCGAGCGTAACGCCCGCGGCGGTGGTAACGGTCACCGTCGCCCCGGCTTCGCCACGTCCCGTCACCAGCGTACCGGTGGCGCTGACCGCGAGGTCGCTGAGCGCAGCCGGTGGCGTTGTGTCAGCCGCCACCACCGCAGCCGGCAACGATGCGCCACCTGCTCCGGTACTTGCCGTCACGCCAAGGCTTTCGCCGTTGGTTTGTGCGGTGTTGAGGGTCACCGTGAACGTACCGCCAGCATTGGTGGCCGCCGTCCCGAGCACGGCGCCTGTTGCGCTGTACACCGTGATGGTGGTGCCCGTTGCGGCGCTGCCGGTCACGCTCAGACCGTCGGCGCTGACCTGCAGATTGGTCGGCGCATTCGGTGGCGGGGTCACGGGCACGGTGAGGTTGAGCGTCCCGGACACATTGTTGCTGGCGTCCACCTGACCGACCGTGAGCACGTTGTTGGCCGTGACGCCAGGGGCCAGGGTGACCACGAAGGTGCCGTTGGCCGCCACTTGCCCGGTGCCGAGCGTGACGCCGAGGGAGTCTTTGACGGTCACGATCGCGCCCGCTTCACCGCGGCCTGCCAACAGCAGGTAATCGGCGCTGATGGTCAGGTTGCTGACAGGATCAGGCGCCTGAGTGTCCGGCACTGTGTAAACCAGCGGCGCGGAAGCATTGTTGGCCGCGTCCGTTGCAGTCACGGAAATGACTTGCCCGTTGGTCTGCGCAGGATTCAGCCCGACTTCGTAACGTCCCCCGGCGTCGGTCCGCGTGGAGCCCAGCAACGTGCCGTCGGCGGACCTTACGGTCACCGTGCTGTTGGCTTCGGCAGTTCCTTGCAGAATCGTGCCATTGCCGGTCAGCGAGATGAACGTCGGAATCACTGGCGGCGTGATGTCAGGTGCGGTGACCACAACCGGCGTCGAATCGTTAAGTGCTGCATCAACCTGCACCACCGACAGCGACTGGCCATCAAGCTGCGCGGGCGCCAGCGCAAAGCTGAACGTGCCGTCCGCGCGCACGATGGCGGTGCCGGGCAACGGCGTGCCCGCCACCGACACCGTGACCGTGGCCCCGGGTTCCCCGCGGCCGCTGAGGGTCAGGCCGTCCTGGCTGACGGAGAGGTTGGTCACGGCGAGCGGATCGGTGACGTCGTCGGCCCGGTAAACCACCGTGCCGGACACGTTGTTGGCCGCATCGGTCTGGGTGACGTTGAGCGTCTCGCCGTTGAGCTGGGCAGATGACAGCGTGACGCTGAACGAGCCGTCGGCCAACACCGTGGTGGTGCCGAGGCTGGCGCCGGTGGCACTGGTCACTTTGACCGTGGCGCCTGCTTCACCGGTGCCGGTCAGGATCAGGCCGTCGCCACTCAGCGGCGCCAGGACCGGCAGCGCGGGCGGGGTGTTGTCGGGCGCGGTAACGGGCGCGCCAACGGACGGATTGCCCGCAGCATCACGTTGCACGATCGACAGCAGTTCGCCGTTGATTTGCGGCACCGACAGCGAGACCGCGAAATTGCCATCCACACCCACCACGCCGGTGCCGACGAGGTTACCTGCCCCATCGGTGATCAACAGGCTGGCACCTGCCTCACCGCGGCCGCTGACCACTGCGCCGGTGTCATCGATTTGCACGTTGGTGACGGGTGCGGGCGGCGTCAGGTCGGGTGAAGCCAGGGAGCCCGCAGCGGACGCATTGTTGGCGGCGTCGGTGAGCACGACAAACACCGGCTGACCGGCGTTTTGCGTCTGTGACAGGTTGATCAGGAACGTGCCATCGACGCCCACGGTGCCGGTGCCGACTAGCGTGCCATCGGCCAGAGTGATGCGCACCCCCGCACCGACTTCGCCGCTCCCACTGAGCACGCTGCCGGAAGCATTGAACTGCAGATCGGTGGCGACGGCTGGCGGGGTCAAATCCGGCGCGGTGACCGTGGCTGGCACACTGACGTTGCCGGGTGGGTCGGCCTGCTGAACGCTCAGCACCTGGCTGTTGATCTGCGGGGTGGTGAGGGTGACGCTGAACGTGCCGTCGGCCAGAACCAGGGTTGTGCCGAGCAGCGTGCCGCCGGCGTCGCGGACGGTGACGGTGGCGCCGGTTTCACCGGTCCCGGTGACCACCGCACCGGCGGCGTTGATGCGCACGTTGTCCAGCGGGTCGGGCGGGGTGAAGTCCGGGGTGGTCAGGCTGGCTTGGGGTGACACATTGCCGACGGCATCGCGTTGCACCAGCGTCAGCACTTCGGCGTTGGACAGCGCCGGGACCAGCACCAGGGTAAACGCCCCGGTGCTGCCCACCGTTGCCGTGCCGAGCACGGTGCCGAGGTCGTTGCTCACTGTGACAATTGCCCCGGCTTCACCGCGGCCGGTCAGCGTTGCGCCATCGCTGGAAATGCTCAGCTGGGTCAGGGCCAGCGGCGCAGTGGTATCGACCGAGGTCAGGCTGGCAGGCAGGGAAATATTCCCGGCCGCGTCAGTCAGGGTCACCGCCAGCAGTTCGCCGTTGGCTTGCGGGGTGGTGAGGGCGAGCTGGAAGGTGCCGTCGATGCGCACGCTGCCGGAGCCCACCAGCTCGCCGCTGGCGTTGAACACATTGACCGTGGCGCCAGGCTCACCGGTGCCCGAGAGCATCGCGCCGTCTGCCGTCACCGACAGGGCGAGCGGCGCATTCGGGGCGATCAGGTCTCTGGCGGTCAGCGCGAGGCTGGCCGCTTCATTACCGGCGAGGTCGGTCTGGCTGATGCTCAGGGACTGGCCGGCAATCTGCGGCGGGTTCAGCGTCAGCGAGAAGTTGCCGTCGAGGCCCACTTGCCCGGTACCGAGGATGACCCCGCCAGCGCCGAGCACCGTCACCGTTGCGCCCGCTTCGCCGTGGCCGGTCAGGGTGACACCGTTGGTATTGAGCACCAGATCGGTGAGCTGCCCGGGCGCGGTGACATCCGCCGCCAGGTAACCGGTGGCCAGCGAGTTGATGCCGTCGCTGGAGGTGGCGATGGCCGCAAGCGATTCACCGTTGAGCTGCGCGGCATTGAGGGGCGCGCTGAACGTGCCGTCGCCATTGACCAGCGCCGTGCCCAGCAGCACACCCGAGGCGGTGCGGACGCTGACAGTGCTGCCGGCGTTGGCGGTACCGGTCAGCGTCAGGCCGTCTGCGCTGAGGGCGAGATTCACCGGCGCCGGTTCGGCGAGATTGCCGGGCGCAACCACCGTGCTGGCGTCGGAAGCATTGCCGGCGGCGTCGGTCTGGACCACGGTCAACGTGCCGCCGGCCACTGCCGCCGGGGTCAGACCGAGGGTGAAGCTGCCATTGGCGGCCACGGTCGCGGTGCCCAGCGCGTTGCCATTGGCATCGCGCACCACCACTGTCGCACCGGGCTCGCCGATACCGCCCAGGGTCAGGCCATCGGCGCTGACCGCGAGGTTGCTGACGGCGGCGGGCGCGACGGTGTCGGCGGCTTGGTAGGGCGCCGCCACCGAGACATTGCCGGCCGCATCAGTGGCCGTGACACTGAGGCTCTGGCCGTTGAGTTGGGGGCTGGACAGGGTGACCTGGAACACACCATTGGCCCCGGCGACGCCTGAGCCCAGCACGTTGCCGGCCGCGTCGCGCACGGTGACAGTGCTGCCGGCTTCGGCGTTACCTGCCAGTTGCGCGCCGCTGCCGCTCAGCAGCAGAGCGGTCGGACTGTCCGGTGCCGTGAGGTCGACGGACGTTACGTTGACCGCCGTCGAGACGTTGCCGGGCGGGTCTTCCTGGGTGACGGTCAGCACTTCGGCATTGAGCTGCGCGGTCGTCAGGGTGACGCTGAACGCGCCATTCGCGGCCACCAGCGCCGTGCCCAACAGAGCACCGCCGGCCGTGCGCACCGACACCGTTGCGCCAGGTTCGCCCCGGCCGGTCACGGTCAGGCCGTCGGCGTTCACCGCCACTTGGGTGAGGGCGGCGGGCGGGCTGATGTCCGGCGCTGTGAGGTTGATCGACGGCGAGACATTGCCGCTCGGGTCGGTCTGGCTGATGTCCAGGGCCTGGCCGTTAGTCGGCGCAGGAACGAGGGTCACGGTAAAGGTGCCGTCACTGGCCACAAGGGCGGTGCCAAGCAACGTGCCGGTGATGTCGAGGACGCTAACAGTCGCACCGGCCTCACCGGTGCCGGTCAGTGTGCTGCCGTTGGCGCTGATCAGCAGGTTCTGCAGCAGCGCCGGCGGGGTGGTGTCCACCGTGGTCAGGCTTGCGACGCCCGAGACGTTGCCCGCCGCGTCGGTCAGGGTGACGGACAGCGGTTCACCGGTGGTCACGGCATTCGGCAGCGTGACCTGGAACTGGCCGCTCTGGTTGACGATGCCGGTGGCGAGAACGTTGCCGGCGGCATCACGAATGGTCACGGCCGCACCGGCTTCACCAACGCCGTTGACCACGGTGCCGACGTTGTTGATGGTCACACCGGTGGCGGCATCGGGCGCCTTCAGGTCCGGCGCACTGATGCTGCCGGTTTGCGACACGTTGCCCGCCAGGTCGGTTTGCGTGGCGGTGAGCGGCTGGGCGTCCAGTTGGGGCGGCGTCAGTGCGATGACGAATGTGCCATTGGGCGCAACCGTGCCGGCGCCCAGCACGGTGCCGCCACTGTTTGTAATGGTCACCGTCGCACCGGCTTCACCGCGCCCGGTGACGGCGCTGCCATCGCCATTGATGGTCAGACCCGCCGGCGCGTCGGGTGCCGTGAGGTCATTGGCGACCACCAGCGCGGTGACCGAGGTGTGGCCTGCGTCATCGGTCGAGACGACGTGCAAGCTCTGCGCGTTCAATTGAGCGAAGCGCATCAGGATGCTGAAGCGGCCGAAGCTGTTGACCCTGCCGCTGCCCAGGCTGACGCCGTTGCTGTCGAGGATGTTCACCGTGCTGCCCGGAGTTGCGGCACCGGTGAGAATATAGCCGTCGCTGCTGACGGCCAGGTCGCTGGGGGTCGCCAGCTGGGTGCCGTCCGGCCCTGGGAGGGTGACCGCGTTGGAGGCGTTGCCGATGGCGTCGGTGCTGATGACGTCGACGTTGGTGTTGTTTGCAGCAGGCGGAATAAGGCCGATAACAAACGTACCGTCCTGGCCAACCGTGCCGGTGCCCAGCACGACATTGCCCGGCCCGCGAACGGTGACAGTGGTGCCGGGTTCGCCGACCCCGGAAACGTTCGCGCCGTCCGGACTGATCGCCAGATTCGTCACATCGACCGGTGGTGTGGTGTCCGGTGCGAGCACCGGGGTCGCCAGCGAATCGTTGGCACCGTCGGTGGCGACCACTTGCACCGTCTCGCCGTTGCTCAGGATCGGCGCAACGTTAAAGATGAAAATCCCGTCCGCCCCGGCAACGGCAGTGCCGATCTCAACGCCAGCGGCATCGAGAATTCTCACCGAGCCACCGGGCACGGTGGTGCCGGTCAAAAGCCCGGCGGCATCCAGCGTCAGGCCGCTTGGCACGGGCGGCGCGGTGAGGTCGGGTGCCGTGACCGAACCGGCCAGCGAGGGCAGGGTGCTGGCGTCGGTCTGGGTCACGCTCAACACCTGACCGTCCAGCTGCGGCGGGCTCAGGGTCACCGCGAAAATGCCGTTGGTTCCCACGATGGCCGAGCCCAGCAGGGTCCCGCTGATATCCCGCACTTGAACGGTATCGCCCGCAACGCCTGTTCCGGAAACGGTCAGGCCGTCGTTGCTGATGGTAATCCCGGCGGGCGCGCCCGGCGCAGTGGTGTCTGGCGCGTTGAGCGAGGAGGCGGGGGAGATGTTGCCGGCGGCGTCGGTCTGCTTGACCAGCAGCACCTGGCCGTCGGCCTGGATCGCGTTGAGGAGGACGTCGAAGCGGCCGTTCAGCGGGTCGGCCGTGGCGGTGCCCAGCACGTTGCCATTGACGTCGAGCACGTTGACGGTGGCGCCGGGCTCGCCCTGGCCGCTGAGCGTCAGGCCATCGGTGCCAAGAATGAGGCCGGTGGGGGCGTCGGGGGCCTGGATGTCCGCCGCCAGCAATGGCGTGGCGGGAGAGGCCAGGGCCGAGCCGTCGACTTGCGTGACGCTCAGGGGCTGATTGTTGATCTGCGCGCTGGAAAGCGTCACCTCAAAGCGCCCGTCACTGCCGACCACGGCGCTGCCCAGCGTTGCGCCGAGGTCATCCTTGACGGTGACGGTGGCGCCGCTCTGGCCGTTACCGGTGACGATCAAACCGTTGGCCGACAGATTGAGGTTGGTCACAGCTCCCGGTGCGATGACGTCGGGCGCCGTGACCGGAGCGGCTACCGACTGGTTGCCTGCAGCGTCGATCTGGGTGACTTGCAACAACTGACCGTCGGTTTGAGCGGTCGTCAGGGTCAGGGAGAAGCTGCCGTCGGGGCCGGCCTGGCCGCTGCCAATGACGTTGCCGGCCGCATCTCGCACCGTGAGGCTTGCGCCGGCTTCACCGGTACCGGTGAGGACCAGGCCCGTGCCGTCGAGGACAACGCCGGTCAGCGACGCAGGCGCCTGGGTGTCGGGGGTGATGAAGCTTACCGACGGTGCCAGGTTGCCGGTGCCGTCACTGGCGCCGATCAGCAGGGTCTGGCCGTTGTTCTGCGGGCTGTTCAATGTCACGCTGAAGCGACCGTCGGCGGCAGCGATCGCCGTGCCGAGCACCGTGCCGTCGAGGGTGGTGACGGTGATCGTTGCCCCGGCCTCGCCGGTGCCGGTCAGCGTTGTGCCGCTGGCGTCGATGCTGATCGCAGCGGGCTGCAGCGGGCCGTCGAGGTCTGGTGCGCTGACGGGGGTGGCAACGGACGGATTTCCGGCAGCGTCGCTCAGCACCACCTGCAGTGCCTGGCCATTGGTTTGAGCAGAAGCGAGTGTGACGGTGAAGTTGCCGGTTGCGGACGTCACGCCGGTGCCGATGACAATGCCAAGGGCGTCCCGTACCGAAACGGTCGCACCGGGTTCGCCACGGCCGGTCAGGATCAGGCCGTTATTGGCGATGCTGAGATCGGTGGCAGCGGAAGGACCGGTGACGTCGGGCGCGGTGACGGGAACGGTGACCGAGCTTTCGCCCTGACCGTCGACCGCGACCACGTCGAGCACTTCGCCGTTGGCCAGGCCCGGGTTGAGCACCACGGTGAAGCTGCCATTGCCGCCCACGGTCGCACTGCCGAGCAGCACGCCGTTGGCATCGCGCACCTGGACCACCGAACCCGCACTCGCGGTGCCGGTCAGCTGGGTGCCGTCGCCACTGATGACCAGACCGGAAGGCGTGGTCGGGCCGATGGCGTCGGGCGCCGTGACCGCCAGCACGGTGGACGGCAGGCCTGCGCTGTCGGTCTGGATGACTTGCACCAGATCGCCGGGGTTGACCGGTGGAGTCAGGGGGGTGGCGAAGGTGCCATTGGCGCCGACGACCACCGTGCCGATTGGCGTGCCGTTGGCCACGAGGGTCACTGTCGCGCCGGCTTCTCCTTTACCCGAGACCTGCGTGCCGTCCGCGCTGATCACCACATCGGTGACCTGGGCGGGTGGCGTGGTGTCGGCGACGGTCAGCTCGGCGGAGGCGGAGTTGCCCGCCGAGTCCGTGGCGCTGACGTTGAGTTTTTCGCCATTGAGTTGCGCGATGTCGAGGGTCACGCTGAAGGTGCCGTCGAGACCGGCGCGGGCGACGCCAATAACTGCCCCCGACGCAGTGCGCACGAGGATGCGAGCGCCCGCTTCGGCAACACCTGTAAGGATCAGGCCGTCGGCCGACAGGACGAAATTCGAAGGCGTCACCGGCGCGGTGGTGTCCGGTGCTTGCAGTGCCACGTTGGCGGAGATGTTGCCGGCGGCATCGGTCAGGGTGAGCTGCAGCAACTGACCGGCGATTTGTGACGCGTTCAGGGTGATGTTGAACAGCCCGTCAGTGCCCACGACGGCCGTGCCGAGTACGTTGCCGATTGCATCGATGACGCTGGCGATACTGCCGGCTTCGCCACGGCCACTCACGATCAAGCCATTGCCGCTGATCGCGATGCCGATCGGCGCATCCGGCGGCGTCACGTCCCCGCTGGGGGGCGTGACGTCGATGTCCGGCGCCAGCGCTTGAGCCGGCGGGGAGACGTTGCCGGCGGCGTCGACCGCATTCACGGTCAGCGACTGGCCATTGGTTTGCGCGGGGTTGAGCCCGAGGCTGAAAGTGCCGTCCGCTGCGACGATGCCGCTGCCCAGCAGGGTGCCATCGGCGGCGCGCACCTGAATGGTTGCGCCGACTTCGCCGGAGCCTGTGATGCGCGCGCCATCGGCGCTAATGGCGAGGTTGACCGGCGCATCGGGTGGCGTGGTGTCGCCGGGCGGGGTGATATCGATGTCCGGCGCCAGCGCTTGAGCCGGCGGGGAGACGTTGCCGGCGGCGTCGACCGCATTCACGGTCAGCGACTGGCCGTCGGTTTGCGGTGGGTTGAGCCCGAGGCTGAAAGTGCCGTCTGCCGCAACGACGCCGCTGCCCAGCAGGGTCCCGTCGGCGGCGCGCACCTGAATGGTCGCGCCGACTTCGCCGGAACCGGTAATGCGCGTGCCATCGGCGCTGACGGCAAGGTTGGCCGGCGCATCGGGTGGCGTGGTGTCGCCGGGCGGGGTGATATCGATGTCCGGCGCCAGCGCCTGAGCCGGCAGGGAGGCGTTGCCGGCGGCGTCGACCGCATTCACGGTCAGCGACTGGCCGTCGGTTTGCGCAGGGTTGAGCCCGAGGCTGAAAGTCCCGTCCGCTGCGACGATGCCGCTGCCCAGCAGGGTGCCGT
Organism: Pseudomonas sp. CFBP 8772; assembly: GCF_014841665.1. Classification (NCBI taxonomy): domain Bacteria; kingdom Pseudomonadati; phylum Pseudomonadota; class Gammaproteobacteria; order Pseudomonadales; family Pseudomonadaceae; genus Pseudomonas; species Pseudomonas sp. CFBP 8772. The sequence continues at coordinate 291,956 of NZ_JACYUI010000003.1, forward strand.
CGGCGGCGCGCACTTGGATGGTGGCGCCGACTTCGCCGGAACCGGTAACGCGCGTGCCATCGGCGCTGACGGCAAGGTTGGCCGGCGCATCGGGTGGCGTGGTGTCGCCAGGCGGGGTGATATCGATGTCCGGTGCCAGCGCTTGAGCCGGCGGGGAGACGTTTCCAGCCGCGTCGACCGCATCAACGGTCAGTGATTGGCCGTCGGTTTGCGGTGGGTTGAGCGACAGGCTGAATGTTCCGTCTGCCGCCGCGGTACCGCTGCCGAGCAGGGTGCCAGCGTTGTTGCGAACCCGAACGGTCGCGCCGGCTTCACTGATGCCGGTCAGGGACGTCCCGTCTGCACTGACCAGCAGATTGCTCGGGGCCACGGGAGCTGACGTGTCAGCGGCATTTCCACCGCCGCCACCACCACCGCCACCTGCGACCCCGCCCGCTGCCGCCGCCGCACCGCCCGCGCCCAACAGACCCAGCCCGGCAATCGCAAAGGTGGGGGTCGTGCCCCCCACCACGCCGGCTCCGGCGATGAGCTCATCCAGAGAGCTGACTTCGTCGAAGGTAAAGCCGGTGAAGGACTGAGTGTCGTACTGCGCCTGCCACAGGGTGCCGTCTTCGCCCTGAAACACCATGTCGCTGGTGGGGCCTTCCGGCGCGGTACTAAAGAAGTTGGCAACTTTGACCTGTTCGCCATTCTTCAAATTAACCACCAGGTCTTGCCCATTTCGGGAGACCGAAGCGACTTGGCTGGGTGGAACGGGCATTTGAACAACGGAGGGTGAATTGAGTGAAAGATCGCCCCACGTGTTGGCAGTAAGTTCGGAGGTTGCTTTATTGGCTACAACAATATTGTCCATTCTGACAGTCCTTTTCTTCGCTTTTAGCACTACAACAACGCGGGTAATGGCGTGTCATACCAGCCACCTGATTCATCGAGTCAGGCGCAGCTTTGTTTCTTGTTAGGCGTGACGCTGTTTGCCAATAATTTAGATCGGATCTATTCGAGATCAATGGAAAATACTTTGACGTTTAACGATATGACGAAATGGATATGACGTAAGCCATTGACCCTTCGGCAGAAATTTGTAGTTAGATGTCGATCTACCGATCGTCGGCGGGTTTGCGCAAATGTGCTCGTACGAGTGGAACGGGACTTCCAGGAAGACTCACGCCGCTTCATCGGCCTGGCCATGATGAAAGTCCAGCAAAGCGCCTGATTGGCAACGCCCGGTGCCTTCCTGTCAGCAGCGATGAGCGCCGCTGTTGCCCTCCCAGGCCGATTTCACAGAACAACCGCCGCCACGGGCATGCTCGGCGTTGAGCCGATCCACTCCAGCGTCTGCTCAAGGGGCATCGGCTTGGAGAACAGGTAGCCCTGAACCAGCGTGCAGCCGAGGGTCCGCAACGCCTCCAGCTCTGCCTCGGTTTCAACACCTTCGCTGACGCACTGCAATTCCATGTCCTGACTCAGGGCCAGCAATGATTTGACGATCTTGAAACTGGCGGCGTTCTGGTGAATGTCGGTGATGAACGAGCGATCGATCTTCAGCTTGGTCAGCGGCAAGGCGTGGAGCTGGCTCAGGCTTGAGTAGCCCGTGCCGAAGTCGTCCAGGGAAATGCCGCAACCCAGTTCACGAAACGCGTTGATCGCCCGTTGTGCCTGAACGAGGTCTTTGATGACGGCGGTTTCGGTGATTTCCAGGTCCAGCCGCGAGGCGTCGAATCCGCTCTGGCGGATCACCTTGATCAACTGTTCGACAGCGTCCATCGACGAGCAATCGTGGGCCGACAGGTTGAACGCCAGCCGGACATCGGCCGGCCATAACTGCGCCGCGTGCAGCGCTTTTTCAAGCAGCGGCGGCGTCAGCCGGTTGATCAGGCCAATTCGCTCGGCCACGCCGATGAAGTGCCCCGGCGCGACGCTGCCCAGCTTTGGACTCACCCACCGGGCCAGCGCTTCGAACGCCACCGTTCTGGAGGTGCGGATGTCGACGATCGGCTGAAACACCAGGGTGAATTCTTCCGCAACATTGGCCTGGCGCAGGCCCTGCTCGGTCAGCATGTCGCGCTTGAGGCGCTGATGCTGACTCGGCGAGAAAATGCACAGCTCGCCAGGTGTTTCGCGCTTGCTGGTATAGAGCGCGTAATCGGCGAATTCATACGCCTCGGTCGAGTTGCTCGCCAGGTCCGGAAACACCACCAGACCCATGGAGGCGCTAATGCTGACGTGAATATCGCCGATCACGAAGGGCTGACGCATGGCGCGGCACAGCGACTCCCCCTGTTTGATCAACTCACTTTCGTCACCGGCCCTGACGATGATGAGCCCGAACTCATCGCCGCCCAGTCGGGCCACGTGCAGTTGCTCGCTGGCAAACGCCCGCAATCGCTGGCCGACCTGACGCAACAGCTTGTCGCCTATGCCGTGGCCATAAGAGTCGTTGATCGGCTTGAAACCGTCCAGATCGATCATCCCCACCGCCAGACGCGTGTCGCCGTGCCGCGCCTGTTTGAGCGCACGATCGAGCAAGGTGAAAAACTGCCGTCGGTTGGGCAGGCCGGTCAGGCTGTCTTCGTTGGCCAGCCGTTGATTGTCGTCGCTGAGCTTTTCCGTGCGGATCTGCATGTTCACCAGCCGGGTGAACTCGCCGTAGTGGTTCTGCAGCACCACGATCATCGCCAGCGAGACGAGGAACACGTTGGCGGCCATGGCGGTGTAGGTAGCGTTGCCGGCATTGGCAAAAAACGCCACGAAGGCGATGTTGACCACCGCCGTGGTCATCATCGCCGAGGAGGGCAGGTGCATCAGGCAGAAGATGCAGACGATCACCGTGATCGCCATATAGAAGGCCACATGGGACTTGGTGTAGGTGTCACCGTAGGGAAACAGCAACAGCGCCCAGATCGTGAAGCCGAACGCAATGACCACCGTGACCTGATTGGTGCGGGTCAGTTTCTTGAAGATCTGCTCGGTGGTCAGGGTCTGACTGCGGCTCTGCCACCAGAGGACCGCGCGTACGGTACCCACCAGGGTCAGCAACAGCGGGATGTACACCGTCAGCCACAGCGGCGCGACGCCGTAATGGGTGGCGGCCAGGGCCAGGGTGTTGATCAGCAGAATGACGTACATCATCGGCAGCTGCCTGGACAGCGCGATGTATTGCGCTTCCATCAGTCGCGTATTGTCTCGCTGGACGCAGACCAGCGCTTTCAATCGATCTAAAGACGGGAATTTCATAAATAGGGACCCAACGCGCGCAATTTCAAAAGAACGACCACCCCACAACTTGCAGCGCTGCAAAACGTTATGACTGTCCCGGGCTATCGGCGGCGCGGTGAGATTCTGTAACAGCGTGGTGCCTGCCACCCGGGCGTTTATCACCGTGGGCTCTTGGCTGCCGGGCCTGCGTTGAAGAGTGGGGCGTAGGGGGAGGCAACTTGCTACGAGGCGAGTTGCGTTGCTACGGCCTCCCCATTGGAACGGATGTCCGCGTGGATGGGTTCAGCCTGACCAGGACTCGGCTGACGAACGGCGCAACTCACGAAGCGACGACAGGGCCCGTATCAACGGGGCGCCGATCTGACGGGGTCGCTGAATCATTCGCTGCCGACCCAGTCAATGCTATTGGCCATCTTCTATAACGATCAGGAAAAGGGACACGTTCATGTTTGCGCGCGGCGATGTTTATAACGAGTGGACGCAATCACCAGCGAGTGATGAGAACTATACCGAAGCGGCGGAGAACGGCTGTCAGCTGGAGGTCCGGGCGCGGGCCAATGGCGACACCATTGACGTTCTGGTTTGCGTTTATGCCGCTGATGGCGAAAGGGTGGTGGAACATCTGGAGAGTCTTCCGGCGTCCGGGTGGACCGTCGAGCAAGGGCTTGTCAGGGGACGTGACCAGGCCGAGCGTATTGCCGCAGGTGACTCCGACGGCCTGCCGTTAATTGCTGATATCCGAAACTATTCGAATGAATGATTAGCGTCCGCTGGCGCACTTAATACATCTTTTTGGTGGGTGCGCTAGATCAACTAACGCGTTGAAACATCCATTAAACCGCTCGTCTCGAAATTTCAAATTCGCGATGAACATCCTTCAGCCCACTACGGTCAACTTTTTAACGGGCCGTTGTATGGCCTGTTTTATTGGCATTGAATCAATGTTCTTAACGTCCCGGTTATAACGCGGCCTGCAGCCGCCCTTGAAAGCCTGAGGCCTCGATAATGGAGACTTTCAATGCGGTCATCCCCTTAGAAGAAGCTGCCACAGACTGATGCCTGGTCTGCAGCTCCACCCTGCGCGGTGAGTCAGTCGTCCACCCAGATGGAACCCAAACAACGAAATCGACCCTGTGAACGAGATCAAGACCATGCAACATACCCAACACTACCGCATTGAATACCTTTTCCATGGCAAGCCACGATGGTTCTACGTGTGCGCCAGGCAAATGGATAACGCTGAGGCGTGGCACTGGGCTGCAGTGGACGCTGGAGTGGCCGACATCCCCAAATACCGGAGTGACAGAGCCATCAAACTTTCCAAGCCCAAGGCCGAGCGATTGGGCATCGATGCGGTGAGTTGGAAATCGGCTTGATTCAGACGTTTTCCCCATGGGCTACGTGTTGATTGAAGGGCGTGCGATCTAACTAAAGCCGCCCCTTGAACCTTGTTAGATCCCGTTGAAAGTTGCCTGCCTGTTCCAGGCTAATAGCCGGTCCTCTGTGGAAAATTCCCGTGCATGACCGGCGTTAGTCGGGAAGAGATGAGGGGTCTGAATCTTACACCGCTTTAAGATCACCGCTGATCGTTCTGACATTCCCACAGCCAAAACTTCCGGCGTCCAATCGGGTCAGCCTTAGACTCAAATCCCGAACCCCGCCACACCGCCGGAGCCAGCCCATGACATCGCAGCCGCCACAACCGAGCCCAGCACTGAAACGCGCGATCACCGGGCCGATGCTCTTGCTGTTCATCCTTGGCGACGTGCTGGGCGCCGGGGTGTACGCCCTGGCCGGGACCATTGCCGGTGAAGTGGGCGGGGCGATCTGGGTGCCGTTGCTCATCGCCCTGTGCTTCGCCATGCTCACCGCAGGCTCTTACGCCGAACTGGTCACCAAATACCCTCACGCCGGTGCTTCAGCCGTGTTTGCCGGCAATGCGTTCAAATCGCCCTTGATCTCGTTTCTGGTGGGCTTCTGCATGCTGGCAGCGGGCGTGACCAGCGCCGCAGGGTTGTCTCTGGCGTTCGCTGGCGATTACATGGCGCCCTTCATCGACCTGCCACCCCATATCGTGGCGTTGATCTTCCTGGTGGTCATCGCCTTGCTCAACGCCCGCGGCATTAAAGAATCGCTGTCCGCCAACCTGGTGATGACGGTGATCGAAGTCTCGGGCCTGCTGTTGGTGATCATCGCGGCGGTCTGGTTCTTCCGCTCCGGCAACGGTGATTTGTCCCGCGCCGTGCAATTCAAGGAGGGCGTCAACCCCGCGTTTGCGGTGCTCGGCGCGGCGTTGCTGGCGTTTTATTCGTTCGTCGGCTTCGAGACCTCGGCCAATCTGGCGGAGGAGGTGCGCAACGTGCGCACGGTCTACCCCCGCGCGTTGTTCGGTGCGCTGCTGATCGCCGGCGCGATCTACATGGGCGTCGGCATCGCGGCCGCCACCGTCATGCCCATCGAGCAGTTGGTGCATTCCTCGGCACCGTTGCTGGAAGTGGTCAAAGCGTCGAACCTCGGCATTCCTCCGCGGCTGTTCGCCTTTATTGCGCTGGTGGCCGTGGCCAATGGCGCGTTGTTGACCATGATCATGTCCAGCCGCCTGGCATATGGCATGTCTCGCCAGGGTCTGCTGCCCAACGCGCTGTCGAACGTGCTGCCTGAGCGGCGGACGCCGTGGGTGGCCATCGTCGCGACGACAGTGGTCGCGATCATCCTCACCCTGACCGGCTCGCTGGCAACACTGGCGGAAACCGTGGTCCTGCTGCTGTTGTTCGTGTTCATCAGTACCAACCTGGCCGTGCTGGTCCTGCGCAAGGACACCGTCGAGGCTGACCACTTCCGCGTGCCGACCTGGGTGCCGGTTCTGGCGATCGTGTCATGCCTGATTTTGCTGACCCAGCAAAGCGCCGAAACCTGGCTGCGCGCCGGGGCACTGATGCTGGTGGGGGTGGCGCTGTATTTCCTTGCGCGAGTGGGCGGAACACGGCCTGCGTTCAATACCCATACGGTGGACGCCGACGCCGAGTACTGATCTGGCGCCACGGGGATCGGCGACGCAATGTTGCCGATCTCTGCCGCATCTACCAACACCCTGCCGCACCTTGAACTTCCCGGTCATTCCCCATCGCCATCATGCGCAAGAAGTTGCGCAGTGGGCCGCCCCTGACTGCCTGCTTAGCGCCCTGCATGGGGCGTCGTTTGTCGCGTGCAGAGGAATGCGCAAGAAGTTGCGCAGGGGTGCGCAACTTCTTGCGCACATTCCCCTGGACGGTTAACCCGACGTCACCCCAAGCCCGCAAAAATCCCCCGCAAACCCTTGTGGCATAAGGGCCGCGCTCCTTCTGGCACGGCCCTTGATATCTCCGTCGTCCTCTGGTTACGCGAACAACCCTGATTGATCGCGATTCCCAGACCGCGGAGAGCACCGCCGACCCCTGGCGGCTCGCTGTCCTTCCACGCATTCGCAGCCGCTGATCGCCTCCTTTGCATCAACGTCTGCCGCCTCAGCGCACAAGGAACAAGGGATGTTCGCACCGGCCAACCAAGCCCCATTCAGCCTGACCCTCAATGGGCAGGACTCACTGTTTCAAGTGCTGTCTTTCACCGGCCGGGAGCGCCTCAACCAACCGTTCGAATTCGAGCTGGAGCTGGTCAGCGAAAAGGCCGCGCTCGATCTTGAAAGCCTGCTGCACGGGCAGACGTTTCTGCAATTGGCCGACGACGGCACCGGGATTCACGGACTGGCGTACAGCATCGCCCAGGGTGATGCCGGCAAGCGGCTGACCCGCTACCGGATTTCCCTGCGACCACAGTTGGCTTACCTGGCGCACCGGATCAACCAGCGCATTTTCCAGCAGATGACGGTGCAGCAGATCATCAGCCAGGTGCTGGAAGAGCACGGCATTCTCTCCATCGATTACCGGTTTCAGCTCGGTGCGACCTATCCCGAACGCGTCTACTGCGTGCAGTACGACGAATCTGACCTGCATTTCATCCAGCGCCTGTGCGAAGAGGAAGGGATTCACTTTCATTTTCAGCACAGCGCCAAGGGCCATCTGCTGGTGTTCGGCGATGACCAGACGGTATTCCCGAAACTGGCGCCGGTGCTCTACCAGCAGGACACCGGACTGGTCGCCGACGCCCAGGTGATCAAGCGCTTCGGTCTGCGCATGAACACCCGCACCAGCCGCACCACGCGGCGTGACTACGACTTCACCAAACCGAAGTTCCAGCTGGAAAGCAGCGCCAAAAGTGCGGCCATCCCGGACCTCGAAGATTACGACTACCCCGGCCGCTTCGCCGATCGCGAACGTGGCCGCCATCTGGCCCATCGCGCCCTGGAGCGCCACCGCAGCGACTATCGGGTGGCTGAGGGCAGCAGCGATCAGCCACGCCTGGTCAGCGGCCATTTTCTTGCCCTGACCGGGCACGCCAATCCGTTGTGGAATGACCTGTGGCTGCTCACCGAGATATTCCACGAGGGCAAACAGCCGCAGGTGCTGGAAGAAGTCATCACCAGCGACGTCACCGACCTGAAAAGTGACTTCCATCAGGGCTACCGCAACCGTTTCAGCGCGACGCCCTGGGACGTGCACTACCGGCCGCCGCTGGAGCACCCGAAACCGAAGGTGCTGGGCACCCAAAGCGCGGTTGTCACCGGCCCCGAAGGTGAAGAGATTTACTGCGATCAGCACGGCCGGGTGAAGGTGCAGTTTTTCTGGGACCGCGAAGGCCAGCACAACGACAAAACCAGCTGCTGGATGCGCGTGGCCTCGAACTGGGCCAGCCAGAACTTCGGCGCGATCAACCTGCCGCGGGTCGGCATGGAGGTCCTGATCACCTTCCTCGAAGGCGACCCCGACCAGCCCCTCATCACCGGTTGTCTGTACCACGGCGCTCACTTGCCGCCGTACAAGCTGCCCGATTTCAAGACCGTGGCCACGGTCAAGAGCAAGGAATACAAGGGCAGCCGCGCCAACGAATTGCGCATCGACGACACCACCAGCGAGATCAGCATTGCCCTGCGCAGCGATCACGGCGCCAGTGCCATCAACCTCGGCTACCTGACCCATCCACGGCCCGCTGGCGGCCAGCCCAGAGGCGAAGGTTTCGAGCTGCGCACCGACCGCCATGGTGCGGTCCGGGCCGCTGCGGGCTTGTTGATCACCACCGAGCCGCGTCCCAACGAATCCAAGCACCACAAGGACTTGCCGGAAACCGCAGAACGCCTGGCCACTGCCGCCGATCAGCAGGACGGCTTCGCGCTGCAAGCCAAGGCGGTCCAGGCCCAGGAACCCGGCGACCAGGATGACGTCGCCAAAGCCCTGCACGCCCAGCACCAGGGCGTGCTCGGCAGCGGTCCGGCGAACAAGAGCGCCAATGAGTTTCCGGAGTTCACCGAACCCCATCTGGTTCTCGCCAGCCCGGCCGGCATCGCCCTGACCACGCCGCGTTCAAGCCACATCGCCACCGGCGAACACCTGGCGCTGAGCAGCACGGGACACACCAGCTTTTCCGTGGGTAAACGCCTGCTGGCCAGCGCCAGCCAGGGCATGCGCCTGTTCGTGCAAAGCCTCGGCTGGCGTCTGGTGGCCGCCTCCGGTGACATCGACGTGCGCGCCCTGAAGGACAGCATCAACCTGCTGGCCAAACTCAACATCACCGCCAACGCCGAGCGCATCACCCTCACCGCCAAAACCGAGCTGGTGATTCAGGGCGGCGGCAGCGCCACCACTTACAATGCCGCCGGCATCACCCACGTCACCACCGGCCCGTACACCGCCCACGCCGCCAACTTTGCCTACACATCGGCGAAAAACCTCGCCGGCGTGTTCCCCGAGCCACCGAAGCCGGGCGAGGGTGACCTTCAGCTGTTCAACCAGTACGCGGGTCAGCAAGGCATTCAGGGTGGCGGCTTCGAGGTGATCGATGCTCTGGGCCAGCGGCTCAAAGGCTCGCTTGATGCCAAGGGTTTCGCGGCGGTTCCCGGCGCTGCACCCGGGCCTGGAAGGGTGGCCTTCGGCAAGGACCCGGCCGACACCTGGGCAGACGGCAGTTTTATCGGCACGCCCGAATGGCCGGTCATGCCGCCGAGTGCGGGCGAGGTTCCGGCGCCGTTAGACGCGGCGGTTAGTGAAGGGCTGCCGACCAAGAATTGGGATGTTGCGCACGTCATGAAGGCTGCAGTTGACGCCGGGGCGGCGGGATTGGGCTTGCCGCCGCTTGCGACCGCGGCTCTGCCGATCGCTTCAGGCCTTCTGAGCGGGGTGATCAAAAGCGGGAAGCTTCCGAGCCTGCCAGTGCCGACGGTGGATGAGGACTTGCTTGAAGTGTCGGGCCTGCTGGCCGGCGAGAAGTTGTCATGAGTACGGGCATTGGGGAGCGCGATGGTCAGGTGGCGATCGTTCCGCTTGATCTGATTCAGCTTGAGGACGTTGGGGCTGGCGCGGCCAATGTCGATGCCTGGCTGCAGGAGATCAGCGGCGGGGTGGTTTCGCTTGAGAGGATCAAGAGCGCTGCGGGCTTTCTGCCTGTGGTGGGCAACGTCATGGCGCTGGTCGATGCGCTGAATGACATCGTTCGGCTCGCGACGAGCGAGAAGCGTGATCCGCTGGATTGGGTCAGTTTGGGCATCAATTTGATTGGCGTGCTGCCGACGCCGCCGACCATGGCGGCGGCGCGCATGAGCTTGCGGCCGACGTTGTTTCTGGTGCGTCAGGAGATGCGTCAGGCGGGCAAGTTGGTGCTTGGAGACTCGCTGGTTGAGGTGCTGATTGGGCACCTCAACGCCGACATCGTTGGGACGCTTGATGATTTTGTGACGCAGGCGCAGGCCAAACTTGCTGGCATTCTCGATGACGCGGGGAAGCTGGGCGAAGGGGTGCTTTTTGAGATCGCTTCTGGTCTTGAAAAGTTGGTTAACCCGGGGCTAAACGCCAAGGCCGATTTGCTTGAGGCGGAGCAGTTAGTTCAGGCCGCTGGGGATCTCTGGGCCTACGATCCTCAGGCGGCGATTGGCAATATTTTTGCGGCGGCTGCGGAGGTTTGCGTTGCTGCGGGCAAGGGTGCTGTCAACGGCGCCGTTGAACATCTGTTGCCTGAAGCCGTTAAAAAAGAGGTGGTCAGACAGGCCAAATTGTTGCGCGCCATGGCGCCGGAGCTTCGGACCCAGATTACTGGTCTGGCTGATCCTGGAGTTCAGAATTCCATTGGTTCGTTGCTGCTGACGCTGGGTGATGCGGTCGTCAGTTGGCGGTCGCGCAATGGGCATGGCCAGGCCTTTAACATCAAGCCGGGGGTGGTTAATCAGGCCAAGCGCCGGGCCGGCGAAGGCAAACTTGAGAAGGTTCAGCGGGAGACGCCTGCCAAGGGGCGGCCTAACGAGCTGAAGAATTGTGCCTGTGCGGCGACCATCAAGAGCATCAGCTTTTCGATGGGCTCAGAGTCGGTCAGTCATACCGATTTCAGTCTGCCGGGGCCGTTTCCGATTGAGTGGACGCGCACCTACTGCTCGAGTCTGGATGCCTACGATCAGGACGTTATTGGTGCGCGGTGGATTACGCCGTTTACCACGCGCTTTGATTGTGTGGATGAGGGCTTGGTGTTTCATGATGCCGATGGCCGCAGCCATGAATTCCCTCTGCCCAAGGTCAAGCTGTTCCACTTCAACGCCATTGAAAACCTGACCGTTATTCGCCTCAGCAAAGATCGGTTAGTGCTGATGCGCGGCCTGGAACACAGGGAAACCTACATCAGGCGGGGTCTGCGTTTTGTTTTGATCAACAAGGTGCTGCCCAATGGTGCCGGGGTGATGCTGCATCACGAGCATCGGCATGATGGGCATTCGGTGCTCTCTGAATTGGTGACTTATCGGGAAAAGGACGCCCGTAAAGTCCACTTGCGAATCGGCACGTTGATTGATGATCAGGGACGGTTGACGGGGCTTTGGGAAGTTCGTAACGGCGACGTCAAACGGCAACTGTGCGCTTATCAGTACGATGATTTTGGTGACCTTGTTATGGCCCAGGACGAGAACGGCGCTGCCTGGCGCTACCAGTATCAGAACCACCTGATTACCCGCTACACCGACCGCACCAATCGTGGTTTGAATCTGCAGTGGCAAGGCACGGGCCCCGACGCGAAAGCCGTGCGCGAATGGGCTGACGACGGCAGTTTTGATACTCGGTTGGCGTGGGATGAAAACATTCGTCTCACCTACGTAACCGATGCGCTCGGTCACGAAACCCGGCATTTCTACGACAGCCTCGGCTACACCTATCGCATTTGCCACGCGGACGGGCGTTCGGAGTGGTTCTTCCGTGATGCTGCAAAAAACATCATCCGCCACGTCCACACCGACGGCAGCACGGATCGTTATCGCTACGACAAGCTGAGCAACCTGACCGAACACACCCGCGCTGATCACAGCGTGATGAATTACGCGTACGACGATAAAAGCCACCTGATCAAGATCAGCGATGGCGAAGGCGGGCTTTGGAAACGGGATTACGACCTTCGCGGGAACCTAATCGAGGCGATTGATCCCCTAGAGAACGTCACTGAATACGCCTACAACACATTCGGCCTTCCTACGGCGATCAAAGACGCCAACGGCAATACAAAGGCGTTGGCCTACAACGACGCCGGACAACTCGTTAAGTACACCGACTGCTCCGGGAAGGTAAGCGCTTGGGAGTACGACGAACGCGGCCAGATGGTTCGCTTCACCGACCCTGCTGGGCATAGCACGACGTACGAATACAAAGCCGGTCAGTTGGTCCTGATCAAGCATCCGGACAAAACCGAAGAACGCTTCAGCCGCGATGCCGAAGGTCGTTTGCTGGCCCACTCCGATGGCCTGGAACGCTGCACGACGTGGCGCTACACCGCTGCGGGATTCATCGCCGAACGCGTTGATGCCGCCGAACAAACCCTGCGTTACCGCTGGGACAAGCTTGGCCGGCTGGTGGCGCTGGAAAACGAAAACGAGCGCCGCGCTCACTTTCACTACGACCCTGTGGGTAGGCTGCTGGAAGAGCGCGGCTTTGATGAGCGTTCGACTCGATATCAGTACGATCCCGAAACCGGGCGTCTTGCCGAGACTATCAACGGGCAGCGCTCCATTGCTTTGACCTTCGACCCCATGGGCCGCCTGACCGAACGCCGCGCCACCCTCGGGGAGAAGCCTCAGAGCGAAACCTTCGCCTACGACGGCAATGGCCATCTGGTCATGGCGACCAACGCCGTCAGCAAGCTCCAATGGTTCCACGACCCGGCCGGCAACCTGCTGCGCGAACATCAGCACTACACCAGCCTGATAGAACCGCTGGTCGCCGTCTGGCAGCACGAGTACGACGCGCTCAATAATCGCATCGCGACCATTCGCCCCGACGGCCATCGCGTCAGTTGGCTGACCTATGGCAGCGGTCATCTGCTGGGGCTGAAACTGGACGAGCACGAACTCCTCAGTTACGAGCGCGATGATCTGCATCGCGAAGTCGCCCGCCACCAAGGCAATAAACTGCTGCAAACCCAACAATGGGACCCGGCGGGACGCCTCCAAGAACAACTGCTAGGACGAGCAGACGACAAATCCACGCTCATAAAACGCGCCTACACCTACGACGCCGCCGGCCAACTCACCGACATCGACGACAGCCGCCGTGGGGAGTTGAGCTACCGATACGATCCCGTCAGCCGACTAATCAATGCCACCAGCCGCCTGGGCGTGGAAACCTTCGCTTTCGACCCGGCCAGCAACCTGCTCAACGACAGCGACGCGCCAGTCCGCCGACCTTTAGATCCCGAGCCAGTCCGCCACAAGCTGATCGACAACCTGCTGCGCGACTACGCCGGCAGCCACTACGAATACGACGAGCGCGGCAACCAGACTGAGCGCTGGACCAACGGCCTGCGCAGCGAGCTTCACTGGGATCTATTTGATCGTCTGGTGCACTTCCGAGATTCGCGCCTGACTGTCGACTTCGGCTACGACCCCCTCGGACGCCGCCTCTACAAATTCTCGAAAGCGCACTACAAGCCACGTCCCGAAGCCGGCACAGGCTGGAACGAAAACGCACACGCCAGCAAAGAGCGCGAACTCGGCTGCGGCTTCACCCTCTACGGCTGGGACGGCGACAACCTCGCCTGGGAAAGCAGCCCCCCGCCATACGCCGGCGCCCTCGGCCGCACCGTCCACTACATCCACGAACCCGGCACCTTTGTCCCGGTGGCCCAGGCCATCCGCCACGAAACAATCCGCCTGGTAAGCCAGCCCAATTACGAGGGTCGCTACAACTTCAAAGAAGACCCGCTCTGGAACTACAAACCGGTGGCGCTGGCGATTGCTGCGTTGGCTTGGTACCAATGCGACCACTTGGGCACCCCGCAGGAAATCACTGACCAGAACGGCAACACCGCCTGGAGCGCCCAATACAAAGCGTGGGGCGAAGCACAGGAAAACCGTTCGGAGTTCGCCCAACAGATCGGTCTGACCAACCCAATCAGATTCCAAGGCCAGTATCACGACCACGAAACTGGCCTGCACTACAACCGGCATCGGTACTATGATCCAAGGGTCGGGCGCTTTATCAGCAAGGATCCGATTGGGTATTCGGGTGGGCTAAACCTCTATCAGTACGTACCGAATCCGACAGGGTGGTTTGACCCGCTGGGGTTGAAACGAAAAAAAGGAATAACACCAAACAATAAGGGGACTCGTGGAATCATGGAGTTGCAACCGCCTTCAGAGCCTACTACGGGTTATAGCACCCAAGCGGGCGGTGAAGGTGCTCGCCATCCAGTTGTTAAAGAACTCTACGACTCAGTGCCTCTTGATGATCAAAACAAATATTTCCACAGTCAGTGCGCGGAGGCAGACGTGCTGAGTCAGATTGCATACCAACATAATGTGCGCTGCGTGGCTCAATTGAAAAAAATTACCGCTGGAGCAACGTTCACGGCTGTTAGAAACGATGGTAAGCCATTGCCATTTTGCGACTCCTGTTTACATGTTATGAATCGGCTTGGGGTGAGGGACGGGATCTTAGATGATTGAACATCAAGAAGTGCTCGAAATAGAGGAACTTGAAGCGCAACTAGTAGCTCGGGGGGTGTCGTTCGACCAGCTAAGGCGCCAGTACGCGAGATTCTTATTGGAACTGCTGAATGACGGAAGAATAAGGTCGATTTCTGAAGAAAGACGTTTAGAACTTGTTTTTTTTCTGAGGGATTCAGTCGGTCGTGTGAAGTTGGATGTGGACGATAGTATCGTGAAAGCTCAAGTCTCGAAGCTCTGCGCTATGGAGCGAACACGAGGCACGCAGGAATTAGAATTATCGATTTTTGCTCGCTGCGTGATCTTCTGTTTCAGGGACGGAAAACAATGGGCAGCTGAGGATTCCGGTGATCCGACACCTCTTTATTTATATTTCATAACTCTGAAGAGAGTTCTTCCAAAGGTGAGGCAGGAGTTTGTGACGTTTATACGTGAGCTTTTGCACCCCGTTGGGGGGTGATAGGTGAGTGCGCAAACCATAGATTACTCTCAGGTAGAAGCAAGTTGAAGGGGACGGACCCCTTTAACTCTCTGAATTCGCGGAAGAAGTCGGCTCGACCGAGCTAAAAGAGACGGATCCCTTGAATTCTCAGAAAACCGCACTTGCAAGATCGGTATGTGAAAGTTGATAACTTGGAAGTCCGAGGATGAGCCATAAGGTCGGGCTCAGTGTCCAAGGGAAAAAGGGAAAGCTTTCTATGTTGAAGGATGCTGCCAATGAATATTGATCCTTATAAAAGAGAATTGCTGTACAGGAAGGCTCATGGCAACAGTCTGCGTGAAAGCTATAAAAAAAGCTTAAATCTTTTCTCGGTATCGACCCGGAAGAAAGACATTTTTTGAGCTTGACTGAAACAGATAATATAAATAATAAGTTGGTAAAAAATGAAGAAATATCTTTGGAAAATGCTGAATTTTCCGTTCTGGATGAATGTCTGAAGCAGTTCTTATCGAAAGCAGTCGGTGACGATTATTATCTGCTGATTGACGAGGATTGGCGATATTGCGGTGCATATGCTGGTCGTGGTCTTATTTTAAATATGGAATTCGAATTTAATAAATGTCAAAGTGATGAAGTCAGACTAATAAGTGCTGACCTTAGTGCGGAAATTACTATCGACTACATTGAAAGTTACAATGAAAAACTTTTTGAGTTTCGTCTCAGAAAATACGAACTGACTTAAATAAAAGGATTAAAGGGGATAACCCCCTTCAACCTCGCCGCGCAGCATTCGGAACGCAAATGTCGACGGCCGCTTGGCCGTCGTCACAACACGTGAATACCTCTACACCGCAAACCCAGTCCCGCGCGTATTCACAAACAGCGAATAAATCGAGTGACTGCTCGCCATAAACAACCGATTCCCTTCACGTCCGCCGAAGCAAAGATTGGGGCAGCGCTCAGGCAACGAGATGTGCCCAATAGCCTTGCCCTGGGGATTGAATACCCGCACGCCGTCGAGTTTTTCCAGGTCGGCCTTCGGGTCGCCATTCCCACCCCAGCCGCACCACAGGTTTCCCGCTTCGTCGCACTTGATACCGTCGATGGCGGCGTAGTCCAGGCCTTCGATGTGTTTGCGGCGTTCGCCCAGTGTGCCGTCGTCTTTGATCGCGATGGCCCAAATCAGGCGGTTGGGTTTGGCGCGGCCTTCGACGACGTACAGGGTCTTTTCGTCAGGGGAGAAGCACAGGCCGTTGGGACCGGCGAGGTCGTCGATCACTCGTGTGACTTTCTTGCTCTCACCGTCGATGCGGTAGACGGCGTGGGGCTGGGTCGGGGTGATTTTGTGGCCTTCGTAGTTGTTGCTGGTCTGGAAGGGCGGGTCGCTGAACCAGATCGAGCCGTCGCTTTTGCAGGCGATGTCGTTGGGGGAGTTGAAAGGTTTGCCGTCGAAGCTGTCGGCCAGCACGGTGATCGTGCCGTTGTATTCTGTGCGGGTGATGCGCCGACCTTCGCTGGTGGTGGTGGAACCTTCGCAGACGATGAGACGGCCCTGGCGATCGCGGCACATGCCGTTGGAGAAGTTGGAATGCTCGCGGTACACCGTGAAGGTGTCGGTGATTTCGTCCCAACGCATGATGCGGTTGTTGGGGATGTCGCTGACCAGCAAGTAACGCCCATCGCCGACCCATACCGGCCCTTCGGCCCAACGCATGCCGGTGGCGAGTTTCTCCACGCTGGCGTTGAACACGCGCAGATCGAGAAAGCTGTCGTCGAGAATGTGAATGAGCGGGTCCGGGTAACGCTGGCTCAGGGGTTCCGCAGCCGACGCGAGGCGAGGAAGTGCGGCGGTGCCGACGGCAGCAAACGTGGCGGACACGGCGAGGGACTTTTTCAGGAAGCTGCGGCGGGTGTTGCCGCTTGAGCGTTCAGCGGTTTCAGCGTGTTCGGGCAAGGCGGACAGGGATGAGTCCATGTAGCGATCTCCGTTCTATTATTTTTTTACGGGGATCTAGTAATACCTCGTGATAAGACATCGTACAAGTTAATGATGGGAGGTGTATTCAGCTCGCCGCCAAAAAATATCGGTGCCCCGACCTGCCCATTCCCGGCTAAAGCCGGTCCCACTAAAAGCAACGTATGCAGTCAGTGGGACCAGCTTTAGCCGGGAATGGACGCGGAGCGTCAAGGGCTGCATTCCCACGCGGAGCGGGGGAACGATCTAAGCGTTGAGCCGCAGGAGTGATGGCGCCCAAACCGGCCTCTTCCCGGCTAAAGCCAGTCCTACAAAAGCAGCGCGTGCATTCAGTGAGAATGGCAGCAACCTCGACCGTGGAATTGGGTTCAGCCGGGAAGCAGCGGAGCTGCACTTGATCTGCTTTTGATCTTCGTACCCAAATAGTCCAGACGACACCTATCGCGACTTGGGTGCAGGCTGAACGCAGGTTTCGCGGAGTGGGCCGAGCGGCATGGATGCCGCGAGAGCTGCCCCCCGCCATGGATGGCGGATGGCGGCGGGCCCACGGAGCGAGACCGGAGTGAAGGAACCCTGACGAAGGAAGGGCCCAACCAGGAGCAAGCACCCTTGGTTACTTGGGGTGCTTTTCCAAGTAACTCGCCGAAGGCGAAACGTCTGCCCTTAGGCAGACGCCTTTGATCTTCCCCAAGGCCGGGCACGCTCTCAGGCCAGGCAAAGAGCGAAAACCTACTTCGCCCTCAACCCCTCCCGCACATCCTTCACCTCCGCAGCCGAGACCGCCGGCGCCGCATTGCCCCACGTATTACGCACATACGTCAGCACATCCGCGACATTCTCATCCGACAGATTCCAGCCAAACGCCGGCATCGCCGGAGCCGTCGGCGCAGCATCGGTCGCGCCCGCACGACTGCCCGCCAGCACCACACGAATCAACGACGACGGATCGTCGCTGTTCACCAACGGCGCCATCGCCAGTTTCGGGAACAGATTGGCCGCGCCTTCACCCGTCGGCGTATGACACGCCGAACAGCGATCCGCATAAATCGCCTTGCCCGTTACCATCGCCGCATCGCTTGCCGAAACCGGCGTGGCGGCCTCGACCGGCTTGGCGCCATCCTTCAAATACACCGCCACCGCCAGCAAATCCTCATCCTTCCAGTGTTGCGAAGAATGCTCGACTTCCTCGGCCATCGGCCCGGACGCAATGTCGAAACGGTTCGCACCGGTCTTCAGGTACTTGACGATGTCCGCCTCGCTCCACGCACCAATGCCATCGTGGCCAGTGGAGGTGATGTTCGGCGCGACCCAGTTCTGCAGATTGGCGCCGGTGAGGAACTGATCGTTCTTGTCACCGCCAATCAGGTTCTTTGGCGTATGGCACGTGCCGCAGTGCCCGAGGCCTTCCACCAGATACGCGCCGCGGTTCCACTGCTCGGACTTCTGCGGATCGGCCTTGAATTCGCCTTCCTTGAAGTTGATCAGGTTCCAGCCGATCAGGCTGGTGCGCACGTTGAAAGGGAAGGGCAACTGGTTGGTTTCCACCTTGTTTTCCACCGGATCCACCGTCTTCAGGTACGCGAAGATCGCCAGGTTGTCCTCACGCAGCACCTTGGTGTAGGCGGTGAACGGCATGGCGCCGTACAAGCGCTTGCCGTCCAGCCCGTGGCCCTTGGACATGGCATTCTGGAAATCCTCGAAACTCCAGCGGCCGATGCCGGTGGCCGGGTCCGGGGTGATGTTGGCGCCGGCCAGCTTGCCAAACGGCGTATCAAGGATCACGCCACCGGAAAACAGCGGCTTGCCCGGGATGGTGTGGCACGCCGTGCAGTCGCCCAGAGTGGTCAGGTAGCGGCCCTTTTCCACGATGTTGTAGGAATCGGCGCCGGTTGCGGCATGGGCCAGGGAAACAGACAGGCCGATAACGCCTGCGCAGACCGTCAGAAGAGTCTTCATACGCTGATCATCTCCCCTGGACGCTTGAGGTAGCGGGTGCGGATGGCATCCGCCGCTTTGAAAGCCAGCGCCGCGACGGTGCCGGTCGGGTTGTAGCCCGGGTTCTGCGGGAAGGCGGAGGAGCCGACCACGAACAGGTTCGGCACGCCCCACACTTGCAGGTGTTTGTTCACCGAGCTGTTCTTCGGATCGGCGCCCATGATGAAACCGCCAACGATGTGCGACGACTGATACGGCGCGCTGTTCCAGTGCCCTTGCTGGGAGCTGGGCACCATCTGCCGCGGGTTCATGCTCTTGGCGATCTCGCCGACCTTGCCGGTGACGTAGGCGGCCATCTTGCGATCGTTCTCCGGGAAGTCGAAGGTGATGCGCAGCAGCGGGCGACCCAGCGGATCTTTGTAGGTCGGGTCCAGCGACAGGTAGTTGGTTCGCGTTGCGTAGCTGCTCGCTTCACAGCCGATGGACATGGTCGCGGCGTAGTTCTTCACCGTGGCTTTCTTCCATTCCGAACCCCAGGCCGGGGTGCCGGGCGGGAGAGGGCGCGAGTCGATGGGCGCGGCGCCGATCGGGGTCACGCGGGTGCTGCCGCCGCCGACGAAGCCCAGACCCGAGTGGTCGAAGTTGTCGTTGTTGAATTCGTCGATGCCCATGCCGATGGCGCCGCCACCGATAAACGGGTTGAAGTTCTTGTCATCGAAGAACATGCGCACGCTGTTGGCGGTCTGGTAGGCGTAGTTGCGGCCCGTGGTGCCGGTGTTGGTCACCGGGTCGTAGGGCTGGCCGACGCCGGAGAGCAGCATCAGGCGCACGTTTTCGAAGATGAAGGCGCTGATCACTACCAGTTCGGCAGGCTGCTCCCACTCTTCGCCGTTGGCATCCATGTAGACGATGCCGGTGGCGCGTTTGCCGCTGCTGTCCATGGTCACGCGCAGCACTTCACAGTTGGTCATTGCGGTGAAGTTCGGCTTGCGCACCAGGACCGGCAGCACGGTAGTGATGGCGCTGGCCTTGGAGTAGTTGGCGCAGCCGTAGTTGGTGCAGAAACCGCAGAACGTGCAGGCGCCCATGGCCACGCCGAGGGAGTTCACATAGGGCCGTGATTGCAAGGCGGACGGCACTGGAAACGGCTTGTAGCCGAGGTTTCTCGCGGCTTCGGCGAACAGCGTCGGCGCGTAGGTCTGTGCCGTCGGCGGGTTCGGGTATTCCTCGGAGCGCGGCCCTTCGAAAGTATTGCCGCCTTCCTGGATTACACCTTTGATGTTGCCGGCCTTGCCGGAGATGCCCGCCAGGCGATCGAACTTGGCGTAGAAGGGCTCCATTTCGTCCCAGTCAGTGCCCCAATCCTGCAGGGTCAGTTCAGGCGACAACTCTTTGCCGTAACGCTCGCTCAGGTGGCTGTGCAGCCGGAATTCGTGGGGCTGGAAACGAAAGCTGATGCCGGCCCAGTGATTGCCGGCGCCGCCGGTGCCGTTGCCCGGGTGAAACGAGCCCCAGCTGCGCATGGGTAGCGCTGTCTCGGTCACACTGTTACGAATGGTCGTGGTGTTTTGCCGGGTCCTCACCATCAGGTCCTGACGGCGGTTGTAGCGCAGTTCATCCGCCGCCGAGGCAACGTTGAAGTCCGCCGCGGTATCGCGCCATGGGCCGCGTTCGAAGCCGATGATCTTCAGGTTTTCATCGGCCAGTTCATTGGCGATGATGGATCCGGCCCAGCCGAGCCCGACTACCACGACGTCCGTGGAAGGTAGTTTTTTGGCCATGTCGAATTAACCCTTCTTGGTCCAGGCGGAACTGCCGATGATGGAGAGCGGCACCAGATTGAGCTTCTGGTTGTGCAGGCCGATGTACTCGCGGTAGTCGTAGCGGGCACCGGGGAAGCCGATCATTTTCCACGACACCATGTCGCGGTTGCCGCCGTAGACCGGGTCGGCAAAGAAGCCTTCCATGGTGTTGCCGAGCACCTGCTGGAAGAACAATTTGGCGTCGATGCCGTCCAGCGTGATTTCGGCCTTGTCCAGACCGGTCAGGACCTTGTCCTGCTGTTCGGCCGTCAGCGCGCTGAAGCTTTTCTGAAACTGCTTCTGGCAGTAGCCTTCCAGGCCGGCGAGGCCGAGACGGTAGCGCTGGCGCGGCACCAGTTCCGACTGGTCACCTTGCATCGGCGTGCCCTGAACGAAGGGGCCCTGCATGTACAGACGGCTGAAGGTGCCGTACTCGCCGGCCAGTTGGCGGTCGATGAACACCGCGCAACCGGCGTCCTTGCCGCTGACGCTGAGGTCATCGGCGGGGATCAGTCGGGCGACAATGGCTTCCACCGCGAGGGCTTCGGCGTCGGTGAAGAATTGCCAGCCGGGGGTGTCGTAGTGCATCGGTCCGTTGTGGTCGAAGGGCACCCACTGGGGCACACCGACGACGGTGGCGGCCTGGGCCGTGGCAGCTGCACCGACGGCCAGCGTCGTGGCTGAACCTTTCAGCAACTGGCGGCGGGTGAGGCCTTTGGATTGTTCTGTCATTCAGGGCTCCTGCAAAACCACGCCCCCACAGGCCATTGGGGAATGGTCCGTGCCGGGGCTGTGCTCTGCGTTCTTTATCACGGGTATTGCCGCGTATACGATGTGCACGGCAAGTGGCTCTTGGCGGGGTGTGACATTGGGTCTCTGGCACGCCTGCGCGCGAATGGCGCACGCTAAGCGGGGAAATGCCGTAACTGATCCGCATCTTTTCACGCCAACTGCCATGATAGATGTGTTACGCCGTGTTGCGGCTGATGAAATCGGTAAATGACTCTTACCTATTGCGTAACAGTCGGTCTGCAATCGGGTAACAATGGGTCAGATCAGGGGGGCGTGTCCTCCCGCCGAAGCAGCCCACGGGTACAGCCGTTCAGGGCTGACGTCGGCACCAACCTGACAGAATCTTCATCAAGCCAAGTCCTTTGCCAGGGCCACTTCTTGGTATCGTGCACGCCATTTGCGTCCCGCCTGTCCCTGCGGGTTGCTGACTGTGCCGTTTATATATTCACCGAGTAGCTGCAGAAATGCCCGATCCAATACCTTTAAAAGACCACGAGAAGGAAACCCGGCTGGTCAACAAACGCTTGATCGCCTGCGCCGTTTTCGTGGCCATGCTCAGCGTGGCGCTGGTGTGCCGCATGTACTTCCTGCAAGTCACCGAATTCGCCTACCACTCGACCATCTCCGAAAACAACCGCGTCCACGTGCTGCCGATTCCGCCGGAGCGCGGGCTGATCTTCGACCGTAACGGCGTGATCCTCGCCGACAACCGCCCCAGCTTCAACCTGACCATGACCCGCGAGCGCGCAGGCGACTGGCATGCGGTGATCGACGAACTGATGCAAATCCTCAACCTGCCCGACGAAGACCGGATCATCTTCGACAAGGCGATGAAAAACTCGCCCCACCGCTTTGTGCCGGTGACGCTGTTGTATGAGCTGACCGAAGAGCAGATCGCCCTGTTGGCCGTCAATCAGTTCCGCCTGCCGGGGCTGGACGTCGAGGCGCAGTTCGTTCGCCACTACCCTCTGGCGGAGCATTTCGCGCACTCCATCGGCTACGTCGGGCGGATCAACGAGAAAGAGGCGACCCAGCTCGATCAGGTGGAGTACCGGGGCACCCAGTCCATCGGCAAGACCGGCGTCGAGCGCTTCTACGAAAGCGAGCTGCACGGCCATGTCGGCTACGAAGAAGTGGAAACCAACGCCCAGGGTCGGGTGTTGCGCGTGCTCAAGCACACCGATCCAGTGGCCGGCAAAAACATCACCCTGAGCCTGGACATCAAGCTGCAGGAGGCGGCGGAACACGCGCTGGGGGATCGTCGCGGCTCGGTGGTGGCGATTGATCCGGCCACCGGCGAAGTGCTGGCGATGGTCAGCAAGCCGAGTTTCGACCCGAACCTGTTCGTCACCGGGATCAGCTTCAAGGAGTATTCGGCGCTGCGGGATTCGGTCGACCGGCCGCTGTTCAACCGCGTGCTGCGCGGCCTGTACGCCCCGGGTTCGACGATCAAACCGGAAGTAGCGATCGCCGGCCTGGACAGCGGGGTCATCACACCATCGACCCGGGTCTTCGATCCGGGTTACTTCCAGCTGCCGGACTTCGATCACAAATACCGCAACTGGAACCACAGCGGCGATGGCTGGGTGGATTTGAATGCGGCAATCATGCGCTCCAACGACACCTATTTTTATGACCTGGCGCACAAGCTGGGCATCGACCGCATGCACGATTACCTGACCATGTTCGGCATCGGCCAGAAGGTCTCCCTCGACATGTTCGAAGAGTCGGCGGGCCTCATGCCCTCCAAAGAATGGAAGCGCATCACCCGGCGTCAGGCCTGGTTCCCGGGCGAAACCGTGATCCTCGGCATCGGCCAGGGCTACATGCAGGTGACGCCGCTGCAGCTGGCCCAGGCGACCACGCTGATCGCCAGCAAAGGCGTGTGGCACCGTCCGCACCTGGCCAGGGAAATCGGCGGTTCGCCGCCGGTGGACGAGCACCCGATGCCGAACATCGTCCTGCGTGATCCCCACGAGTGGGATCAGGTCAACAATGGCATGCAAGCGGTCATGCACGACCCGCGCGGCATTGCCCGTGCGGCGGCGCAAGGTGCGCAATACCGCATCGCCGGCAAAAGCGGTACCGCGCAAGTGGTGGCGATCAAGCAGGGCGAACGCTACAACCGCAACAAGACCCTGGAGCGGCACCGGGACAACGCGTTGTTCGTCGGTTTTGCGCCGGCCGCCAATCCGAAGATTGTCGTGGCGGTGATGATCGAGAACGGCGAGGCGGGCGGTCGTGTGGCCGGTCCCGTGGTGCGGGAAATTCTGGATGCCTGGCTGCTGGACCCGGACGGCCACCTGAAGCAGCAATACGCCACGCCAAGTGCCACGCCGGTCAATCCGAAAGTGCAGATCGCCGCGCCGAGCAAAGCGGCGGGCCAGCCGCCGGTGTGAGATCCGGCGCTTGCGCGCGGGGGCGTTTACCCAAGATGCACTGAACTGTGCCCGGCGTGACAGGTCGATTTGAGACCACGCGTGAGGTCTGTTCCGGCCTCGCGCGCTCATTCGACTCGACAAGGAACTTGCCCCATGTCCAGCAGAACCATCGCCGACTACCTCGCCCAAACCCTCGCCGCAGCCGGCGTCTCGAAGATCTGGGGCGTCAGCGGCGACAGCCTGAACGGCCTGACCGACAGCCTCCAGCGCCTGGGCAAGATCAAGTGGATGCACACCCGTCACGAAGAAGTCGCGGCGTTCGCGGCAGGGGCGGAAGCAGCGTCCACCGGCAAGCTGGCGGTGTGCGCGGGCAGTTGCGGCCCGGGCAACCTGCACTTGATCAACGGCCTGTATGACTGCCACCGCAGCGGTGTGCCGGTCCTCGCCATTGCGGCGCAGATTCCGTCCTCCGAGATCGGCCTGAATTACTTCCAGGAAACCCACCCCACCGACCTGTTCAAAGAGTGCAGCCACTTCGTTGAAACCGTCAGCACCCCCGAGCAGTTCCCTCGGGTGCTGGAGCGGGCCATGCGCGCGGCCATCAGCCAGCGCGGCGTGGCGGTGATTGTCATCTCCGGCGACGTCGCCCTGAGCGCGGCCCCGGACATCAAACCCGTGTGGGTCGATCACGCGCCTGCGCGGGTCATCCCGGCAGAAGCTGATCTGCAACGCCTGGTGGACATGCTGGACACGTCCAAAGCCGTGACCATTCTCGCCGGCGCCGGCTGTGCCGAGGCCCACGATCAGGTGGTTGCGCTGGCCGAGAAACTCTCCGCGCCAGTGGTTCACGCCCTGCGCGGCAAGCAGTACATCGAATACGCCAACCCCTTCGACGTCGGCATGACCGGCTTGATCGGCTTCAGCTCCGGCTACCACGCGATGATGGCCTGCGACACGCTGGTGATCCTCGGCAGCAGCTTGCCGTACCGCAATTTCTACCCGGAAAAAGCCAAGGTCATTCAGATCGACATCGACCCGACCGCCATTGGCCGTCGCGTGCCGGTCGCCCTCGGTCTGGCGGGGGACATCGGTGAAACCCTCGATGCCGTGTTGCCCCGCCTCAAGGCCCACACGGACCGCAAGTTCCTCGACAAGGCACTGGATCACTACGCCAAGTCCCGCGAAGAACTCGACGAACTGGCCACGCCGTCGGGCCACGGCGAGCCGATTCACCCGCAATACC
Organism: Pseudomonas sp. CFBP 8772; assembly: GCF_014841665.1. NCBI lineage: Bacteria > Pseudomonadati > Pseudomonadota > Gammaproteobacteria > Pseudomonadales > Pseudomonadaceae > Pseudomonas > Pseudomonas sp. CFBP 8772. The sequence continues at coordinate 316,798 of NZ_JACYUI010000003.1, forward strand.
TGACGCGCCTGGTTGACGCCTACGCCGACCCGGACGCGATCTTCACCGTCGATGTCGGCACGCCGACGCTGTGGGCCGCGCGCTACCTGACCATGAACGGCAAGCGCTCTCTGCTGGGTTCGTTCAACCACGGCTCCATGGCCAACGCGATGCCCCAGGCATTGGGTGCGAAAGCGGCATTCCCGCAGCGGCAAGTGGTGGCGCTCTGCGGCGATGGCGGCTTGTCGATGCTGATGGGTGACCTGCTGTCGATCCGCCAACTGAACCTGCCGATCAAGCTGGTGGTGTTCAACAACAGCTCGCTGGGCTTCGTGGCGATGGAAATGCAGGCGGGCGGCTATGTGCCCCATGACACTGATTTCGACAGCACCAATTTTGCCAACATCGCGATCGGCGCAGGAATTCTGGGGATTCGCGTGGAGGACTCGGCAGACTTGCCGGCCGCGCTGAAGAAAGCCTTTGAACATCCGGGGCCTGTGGTGGTGGATGTCGTGACCGCGAAACAGGAACTGGGCATGCCGCCAAAGATCAAGCTGGCCCAGGCGAAAGGCTTCAGCCTGTTCATGCTCAAGGCCGTGATGAACGGCAAGGCCGACATGGTGCTGGAACTGGCGAAGACCAATTTGCGCTGATAGGTTGTCAAGGGCTGTGTGCAATGCACAGCCCCTTTGATTTATAAGCAGGATAATAAATTAACCCATTCGCACTGTGTGGGAGCGAAAAGCATCTCGCCGGGAAGACCGAACCCTTCCGACATGGTGGTGGTTTAGATTGTTTGGAAATTGATTTGATAGCGAATGGTTTTGTCCTCTGCAACTGACTGTTTTTCTTGTTATTTAATGTCCTCCTGCGCGATTGCCTCCATGGCGTTATGCCGTTGAATAAAGGGTAAATGCCGAATAGGCTGAAGGTTGAGTTATTGTTAAATCAATTGAGCCATTAGGGACAATGATCATGCGCGAAGAACAAATCTCAGCAAGCGCCGATGCGCACGCTGCCGGGGATCGGGACATGGAGATTAATGGTGGACTTGGGGTGCTTAGATCGATGCCTACAACGTTTGCAGTCGATCTCATGGCAGGCTCAATTCAAAAGTTTTACGCCACCACAACAATTCAGCCTTTCGGAGTGGCACCCTCCGAAATTCGCCGTTATTTTCCAACCGGATTCACTGACCAGAATTTCCGTGCAATTGATTTACCGCTGCTTGATGAGGCCAGGCAAGGTGTGATTGATATACAAGGTCTGATCTTCAGTAGAAACAGGGGCGGAGTCGAGACGGTCACAGGCGTTGGGGTTGCCAGGGCAGTCGTCACCGGCGAGGGCTCCGGTGTCTATTACTACCCGGCTGCCGTACGTGTTGTCGACTACTGGGAGAAGGACCCGGTCATTGACCCGATATTTGGCAAAAATGGGGGCATGATGTATGTATTCCGAAAACCAGCTGATGGACCACTGCCCGATCAGGACCTTGGCTGGCCTCATCTTCCATCCTCTCCCTTCAGTACTTACGTGAGCACTGTGAGGGATGACGCGCATGTTTTATTTTGCTGTGGTTTGTTAAAAATAGACTCCGGGAAATATACGTATGTTTTGGTCAAGATAAAACATACGGGAGAGCCATGTGAGGGATTCGGCGATAACGGTGTGCAAATAATCAGCGCCGCGTCTGATCAGGATGCACTGCAGTGGAATGATTATGCAATGCAGGCAGATGGCGGCATCACGTTAGTCGGCGTTACGGCTGCACAGGACGCCGGCGTTGTAATGAGGTATACGTCCGAGGGGGCGTCAGACTCAAGTTACGGGGAGGCGGGGAAAATAATCATCCGTGCCGAGCCCTTCGCCTGTCAACTGACTCACGTCTGTGTCTCTGTAACAGGGGAGGCTACAGTGCTGACCCTGGTGTCTGCACCCGAGCCCTATGCCGCCGTTATAAGGCTGTTGAATAACGGGGAGGCCGATAAAACCTTCAACGAAGGCGCCCCCTTTAAAGTGACCAGCCTGACAGCGAACAAGCCTTGTCTGGCGGTGGACAGTAAAGGGCGGGTTATCGTGGCCGGAGAAAGCGCAATGACGCCACAGGTCGCGTGTGCCGTCCGAATCACCCCCAGCGGCATTCTGGACGATGAATTTGGTGAGGGAGGCTCTAAGGACTACTCCACACTCAAACCCTTTCAAAAAGTTGTCATCATCAGTGGTGCAGACATACTCGCGACAACCGATGACCCTGCGATACCCGGATTTAGAGAAATCGCCAAATTGTTCGGCGAGGCGTCTGAAGATCCAAGCTCGTGAAATATGCCCAGGAGGCCCATTTCTGCATCTCCCAGTGCAGTCACTGCTGGAGCTGATCAAGATCAATCTGCACTGACTCCTAGCAACGACAGGCGCTGCGTGCAATGCGCAGCGCCTCTTTTGCAACACAGGTAAATGTTCGTTGCAGCACGGGGTCAGGTTTAATCCAGTCAGTACGTCGTTTTTATAGTTATTCGATATAACTCCACAGATTTTTTGGAGCCTATTGATTCTGCCACCTAACGAATCAGCCCTTTCATTCGGGTCACGTCATGGCAAAGCGGGACTGAAGTGTTTACCAGCACTGGCCGCTATCGCGAATTGGCTTAAGGTGGCCGGCTTTTAGACTGTTAGCACCTTGCCTGTTAGAACAATTGGAAATTGACCTAATTTCCAATTCTATTTCCCGCCACTAACCTGCTGTTAATTCTGCAGAATTAACGCCGTGATGAATATCATGGACGACTAGCCGCGTGCTTGAAAATAGTGTTCACGCTCATTACTCTTGAGTTTCTCCGTTTACGCAATCAAGGATGAATATCATGAGCAACCCTCGCACAAATCAAGCCAGTCGCGCTCACCAAGCGGGCGATCTTGACACACACTTCGCCGGCGCCGGATATTTAATAGACGTGGCCCGTACGTTCGCACCGGATCCAACCCTGAGCGCTGATCAGAAATTTTATGCGACTGGATTTGGGGGCGTGCTAGGGACTACGGCAAGTACCATTTCCCGGTATACAGCGGATGGCGCGTTAGACACCGATACGACTGGCTCTGGACGAGCTACTTGGCAATGGCCGCTGCCATCGGTAGATGAAGCGAAACGAGCGGTCCTTGATGTTCAGGGACTGATCTTCGGTAAGAACGACGCTGGCGTTGACACCATAACGTGTGTGGGTGTGACGTGGGAAACAGTGTCTGCCAGAGCTTCCAGCTTTAACTATTTTCCCGCTGCCATCCGCCTTGAGGCGTCGGGAGAGCCTGACAAATCTTTTGGCGAAGGCGGGGTCAAGATTTACCCGTTCGTTCAAGACCCAATTGAAAACCCGGCCTGGGATCGTCGCTCTCCGGCCTATCGCTCTTATCGGGCGACCAGGCAAGCCCAAGGGGGATTTTTATTCAGCTGCCCCCTGATCGCTGGTATTTCAAAAAAGGCAATGTACGTTGTGGTCAAAGTCAACTCGGATGGGAGTCCTGATAAGAGTTATGGGGACGACGGCGTGCTGGTTATTTCTCCACCCGCCGGTGTTGACGCTCCAACCTGGACTGATTACGGAATCGATAATGCCGGGGATATGACGCTCGTCGGCGCCGAACATGGCTACGGGAACGGCGTTTTAAGCCGATACGGCTCCGATGGGAAGTTGGATGGGGGCTATGGAACTGGCGGGATCCTTGTCTACTCTGTCGCGACGGTGGACTCCTACATCACTCAAATCCACGTATCACCCGACGACGGAAGTACCACGTTGTTACTCTCCCTCGGCGAGCCACGGCAGTGTGCCGCCGTGGCCAGATTATTGAAGGATGGCTCCAGCGATCCTGATTTCAATCAGGGCATGCCGGTCGTTCTTACCGATGTGGTGGTGCCGCTGGCGAACCTTGCCGTGGACGTGAAGGGGCGCACGGTCGTTGCTGGCAGGAGCGTAATCGATCCCACCGTGCTGCGAGTAATCAGGTTGACTTCCGCAGGACAATTTGATGCAAGCTTTGGCGCGAACGGATCTCAGGGATACCCGACGCTTCTCGGCGTGGACGGAATGGCAATCCAGAATGGCGTAGACATCCTCCTGCGTACAAACGACACGGACGAGGTCGATATCAATACGGCGGAGCTCGTCAGAATCTTCGGAGAAGACATGGCCTGAAGCAGATTCTGCGCACGTCCGTTCCAGTAATGACAGTGAGAGTGAGCAACCACTTTCAGCCATGATTCTGCTGGAGCGGACGAGTACGCGCAGATTGAACAACGGACCTTTTGAACGCCCTCCCTGCGTATAAATTGCCTCTCTCCATTCACCCAATCGTCCAACCATTTTTGCCCGGTAAAAGGGCATTTATGCGCGTGCCCGCACCACCCTGAGCCAGGTTTTTCTGCGGTTGAATCTTCTTGAAATAATAGTTGTGGCCTCTCGAAAACCGATGTTATGTTGGTAACATCCTGTAGTGAAGTGCTCGGTCAATAACATTTTCCGGCACTCCGCTTCACCCGATTCAGGCTGCTAACCCATGCAGAAAACCACGTTCATCGACACCCTGGAACAGCGATTCAGCGATTTGACGCCGACGGGCAAGCGCATCGCCGGCTACCTGTTGGCCAACCCGCAGAAGCTGCCGTTCGAGACCGCTGACAGCATCGCCCAGCAGACCGGCACCACCGGTATTTCGGTGGGGCGGTTCCTGCGCTCCCTGGGCTACCGCAACATTGACGACGTCAAACAGAGCCTGCGCGGCGACACCGCCAGTCCCTGGGTGATTACTGATCGGCTCGGCGCGTTTCGTGAAGAAAACACCCAGGGTGATGCACTGGAACGTTCGATGAACCGTGAGCTGGAAGCGATCCAGCGGGTCTATGCTCTGGCCCGTGGCGAAACCTTCGCCCGCATCGTTGAGCGGCTGCACAGCGCCGACGCGGTGTTCATCGTCGGCATTCAGACCACCCGCGGCATCCTCAACGCGTTTTTCAATCACCTGGAGTACATCCGGCCCAAGGTGTATTACGTCGACGGCCTGTCCGGCACCTATGCCGAATCGCTGAACTCGCAATTCGAAAATCCCTACGCCGTGATCGCCGACTTCCGCACCTATTCCGCTGTTACGCGGACCTTCTGCGAAGTCGCCCATCAGCAGAACGTCGGGCTGGCCTTCATCACCGATTTTCACTGCCCGTGGGCGCGGGATTACCCGAGCGACCTGCTCCAGCTCGACGCCGACGTGGGGCAATTCTGGGATTCCCTGGCGCCGCTGACGTGCCTGTTTAATTTGATGGTGTCGGCGGTGGCCGAGCGCTATGGCGATCGCCTCGACCAGAGGCTGGCGAAGAACCGTGAGCTGCAACAACTGTTTGGCCAGTTTGAATAGCCAAAGCTTCCCGGCTAAGGCCGGTCCCACAGGGGCAACAGCTTCCCGGCTGAAGCCGGTCCTACGGGAGGCAGCCGAGCCCGCTGCATGACTCGCTTTTAGTAGGACCGGCTTCAGCCGGGAAGCTCTACCCCCTCAATACATGATGAATGAAGAAGCTGATCTGGAGTGTCGTTACGTGAAAAGCCCCCTCGTCGAAGTCGACGCCCACGCGCTGCAGGTCGAGGTCGACTTGATCTACGCCGGCGTCGACAACCTCGCCGGCAAGCAGATTTACCAGGACCCGCGCTGCCTTTTGCACCGCGACGCCGAGCGTTGTCTGCGCAAGGCCAGCACCCTGGCGCGCCAGGCCGGTTTGCGCCTGCGCCTCTTCGATGCTTATCGCCCGGGCTACGCGCAGTACCTGCTGTGGCAGGCGCTGCCCAACCCCGAATACGTGCGCGACCCCAGCCTGGGTTCCCACCACACCCGTGGCGTCGCGGTGGACCTGACCCTGATCGACGCGAGCGGCACAGCCCTGGACATGGGCACCGGTTTCGACGACATGCGCGAGCAGTCCCATCAGTTTTTCGCTGATTTGCCCGCCCACGTTCAGCGCAATCGTCTGCTCCTGCTGGGGATCATGCTGGCCGCGGGATTCACCTACATCGACAGCGAGTGGTGGCATTACGAACTGCCCGACGCCGAGGACTACCCGCTGATCGACGACGGCTCGATCCAGCCCGCTGACTGAACACCAAACACGCAGTACGCAGCACAAAACAAGACACACGAACACACGAACACACGACCGGGACGACCACGAATCCCGGCTGAATCTGGCGTCACCCGACCTCGCGAGAGCAGGGCGTGCCATTTCCCAGGCCTGAGGCCTGTGAGCTTTAACTGCCCGGTATAGCTTCAATAACAAACCTGACGAACTTCCCTACATCGACGATCAAGGAACCGGCATGAAATCAATCTTCACCCCTCGCACCCTGGCGATGGCACTCCTCTGCACCGCCATGGGCCTCGGCGCCTGGCAATCGGCCAGCGCAGCCGTGCCCCAGGACACCCTGATGATCGGCAAACCGTCCGACCCGCAAACCCTCGACCCGGCCGTGACCATCGACAACAACGACTGGACCGTGACCTACCCGGCGTACCAGCGACTGGTCACCTACAAGGAAGAAAACGGCAAGGGCAGCACCGAAGTGGCGGGGGAGCTGGCCAGCAGCTGGACCACCTCGGCGGACAACCTGACCTGGGAATTCAAGCTCAAGCCCGGCAACAAGTTTGATGACGGCGCCGAGGTCAACGCCGAAGCGGTGAAGTTCTCCTTCGACCGGGTGATGAAGCTCAAGCAAGGCCCGTCCGGTGCGTTTCCCGATGACATGGCCGTCTCGGTGGTCGACCCGCTGACCGTGCGCTTCACCCTCAAAGCGCCGTACGCGCCGTTCCTCTCGACGCTGGCCCACAACGGCGCGGCGATCATCAACCCGGACGTGGCGAAGAAAGCCGAAGGCGCCGACGCCTACCTGTCGAACCACACCGCAGGTTCTGGTGCGTTCAAGCTGGTCAACTGGCAGAAAGGCCAGGCGCTGACCATGGAGCAGAACAGCTACTACGCCGGCCCCAAGCCGACCCTGAAAAAGGTCGTGGTGAAGATCATCAGCGAGGCCTCGGTGCGTCGGCTGCAGCTGGAACACGGCGACCTGGACATCATCGAAGACATGCCCGAAGACCAGCTCGAAGCGCTGGCGAAGAAATCCGGCATTGTCGTCGGCGACTACCCGTCGCTGCGGGTGACGCTGCTGTACCTCAACACCCAGAAAGCGCCGATGAACAACCCCGATGCGCGGCGCGCGATTGTCGAATCCCTCGACTACGACGGCATCATCAACGGCATCCTGAAAGGCAAGGCCAAGCCGCTCAATGGCCCGATCCCCCAGGGCATGTGGGCGTATGACGAGAAGCTGCCGGCGTTCAAGCAGGACATGGAAAAGGCCAAGGCGGACCTGGCGAAAGTCTCGCCCAAGGTCAGCAACCTGACATTCATGTACTCCGACAAAGACCCGAACTGGGAGCCCATCGGCCTGACCCTTCAAGCCGGCCTGCAACCCCTGGGCGTGAACCTCAAGCTGGAGAAGCTCGCCAACGCCAGCATGCGCGAGCGCCTGGGCACCGGGGACTTCGACATCGCCATCGGTTCGTGGAGCCCGGACTTCGCCGACCCCTACATGTTCATGAACTTCTTCTTCGACTCGAAGCTGAAAGGCCTGGCCGGCAACCGTTCGTTCTATGACAACCCGGCCGTGGACAAACTCATCCGCGAATCGGCGACCACCAACGACATGGCCAAGCGTACCGAGCTGTACCAGCAGGCGCAGAAGATCGTGCTCAACGACAGCGTCTACGCCTACCTCTACCAGAAGGCCTACACCTTGCCGATGAGCGAAAAGGTCAAGGGCTACGTGTTCAACCCGATGCTGGAACAGGTGTTCAACGTCGGCACGATCACCAAGTAAGCGCTGCATCCCGTCAATCGCTGTGACTCACAGGGCCCTGCAAGTGAGGCGGGGTCCTGTGGAGCAGCGCTGTGTCCGCGAGCTGTTTCGCGTTATTGATCCACTGCGTGACCGAGGTGCCCCATGGCCTTCCTGAATATGCTGCGCAAACGCCTGGGCGGCCTGCTGCTGGTGGTGTTCGGCGTTTCCCTGATTACCTTTTCCATCTCGCACCTGATTCCGGGCGACCCCGCGCGACTGATCGCCGGCGACCGCGCCACCGACGCCATCGTCGACAACATCCGCCACCAGTTGGGGCTGGACCTGCCGCTGTATCAACAATACGGCCGCTACATGCTCGACCTGCTGCACGGCGACCTGGGCACGTCGATTCGCACCCATCGCCCGGTGCTCGAAGACTTGCAGGCGTTCTTCCCGGCAACCCTGGAACTGGCGCTGACGGCGCTGACCTTGTCGATTCTGGTGGGCGTGCCATTGGGCGTGCTCTCGGCGGTGTACCACAACCGCTTTATCGATCAGGTCGCGCGCACCCTGGCAGTAACGGGGATTTCGACCCCGGCATTCTGGCTCGGCCTCGGCCTGATCGTGCTGTTTTACGGCCAGCTGAACTGGCTGCCCGGCAGCGGGCGGCTTGACGAGGGGCTGGACCCACCCCGAACCATCACCGGTTTTTACCTGATCGACACACTGCTGGCAGGCGATACCGCACTGTTCTTCAACACCCTGCAGCACCTGATTCTGCCGGCCATCACCCTGGGCTTCGTCAACTTGGGCGTGGTCGCGCGGCAGATCCGCTCGGCGATGCTCGACCAGCTCGGCGAAGACTACATCCGTACCGCGCGCGCCTACGGGCTGTCGAAGTGGGCGGTGATTCTGCGCCACGCCTTGCCCAACGCGTTGATTCCTTCGGTGACCGTACTGGGCCTGACCTTGGGCGATCTGCTCTACGGCGCGGTGCTCACCGAAACGGTGTTCGCCTGGCCGGGCATGGGCGCTTACGTGGTCAAGTCGATCCAGTCGCTGGATTTCCCGGCGGTGATGGGTTTCGCGATCATGGTTTCCTTCATTTACGTGCTGCTGAACATGGCGATCGATCTGCTGTACCGCCTGATCGATCCGCGCATTGGCGAGGTCAACTGATATGACTACCCCGATCACCGCGCCCGCCGTGGCGCCACTGCCGGCCGCCTCGCGCTGGCAGGATAAATGGGCGTATCTGGCCCACCAGATCCGCCGCAGTCCGCTGACCATGGCCGGGCTGCTGATCACCGTGATGGTGCTGTTGGTGATGGCCTTCGCGCCGTGGCTCGCGTCCCATGATCCCAATGCACTGAACCTGACCCAGCGCCTGGCCGCGCCGTCCGCCGCCCACTGGTTCGGCACCGACGAAGTGGGCCGCGACCTGTTCAGCCGGGTGCTGTACGGCAGCCGGCAATCCGTCGGCGTTGGCCTGTTCGTGGCCTTCGCGTCGTGCTTTGCCGGCGGCTTGCTGGGTTGCATGTCCGGGATCATTGGCGGGCGCTTTGACGGTCTGATCATGCGCCTGATGGACATCATGCTCTCGGTGCCGTCGCTGGTGCTGATCATGGCTCTGGCCGCCGCACTGGGCCCGAGCCTGTTCAACGCCATGCTGGCGATCACCTTGGTGCGGATTCCGTTCTACGTGCGCTTGGCCCGAGGTCAGGCCCTGAGCATTCGCCAGATGGGTTACGTCAAGGCCGCCGAAACCTTCGGCGCCGGGCGCTGGCACATGGTCATCTGGCACGTGGCGCGCAACGCCATGCCGCCGTTGCTGGTGCAGCTGAGCCTGGACATCGGCAGCGCCATCCTCATGGCCTCGGCCCTGGGCTTCATCGGCCTCGGCGCGCAACAGCCGACGGCGGAGTGGGGCGCCATGGTCGCGACCGGGCGCAACTACATCCTCGATCAATGGTGGTACTCGACCTTTCCCGGCCTGGCGATTCTGATCACCGCGACCGGTTTCAACCTTTTGGGCGACGGCGTGCGTGACTTGCTCGACCCACGGCAGCAGGGGAAATGACCATGCAGGCTTCCGCTCAACAACCTCTGGCCGAGCAGGCCCCGGTGCTGGTCATCGACGACCTGCGCATCGAATTCCCGGCGTACAAGAGCACCGTCAAAGCGCTCAACGGCGTCTCGCTGCACGTTAATCCGGGTGAGATCGTCGGGGTCATTGGCGAGTCCGGCTCGGGCAAGTCGGTCACCGCGATGCTCAGCCTGCGCCTGCTGCCGGAGCGTTCTTACGACGTGAAAGGCGGCAGCCTGAGCATTTTGGGCCGCGACATGCTCACCGCTAAAGAGAAAGACCTGCTAAGTGTCCGTGGCCGCGACGCCGCGATGATCTTTCAGGAGCCCATGACCGCCCTCAATCCGACCCGCTGCATCGGCCGGCAGATGCTCGACGTGATCATCCATCACCAGCGCCTGAGCAAGGCCGACGCCAAGGCCAAAGCCATCGCGTTGCTGCGCGACATGCACATCGCCGATCCCGAGCAGGTGATGAACAGCTACCCCTTCGAGCTCTCCGGCGGCATGCGTCAGCGGGTGATGATCGCGTTGGCGTTCTCCTGCGATCCGCAATTGCTCATCGCCGACGAACCGACCACCGCGCTGGACGTCACGGTGCAGCGGCAGGTGCTGTTGCTGCTGCGGGAAAAAGCCCGCGCGCGGGGCACGGCGATTTTGCTGATCACCCATGACATGGCGCTGGTGTCGCAGTTCTGCGACCGGGTGTACGTGATGTACACCGGCGCGGTGGTGGAGCAGGGCGTCACCGCGCAGGTGATGGCCGACCCCCGACATCCGTACACCCAAGGCCTGCTCAGCGGGTTGCCGGAGCAGGTCGAACCGGGCCAGGACCTGATGACCATTCCCGGCCAGGTGCCCAACCTTTCGGCGTTGCCGGAGGGCTGCACCTTCCTGGATCGCTGCGCCTTCGGCACGGCTCAATGCCTGCAACGCCCGCCTATGCAGGTCATCGACGCCGCCGCAGACCGCAAAAGCGCCTGCTGGTTGAGCGCGCCTTCACACGCCACCCCACAGGAGTCGCGGCCATGAACCGTTCAGCGCTGCAGACATTGCCCGGCGCAAGCCCGACCATCCTCGGCCTGCAGGACGTGCGCGTGCATTACCCGATGGGCAAGGACTGGCTTGGCCGACCCAAGGCCCAGGCCCACGCCCTGAACGGCATCGATCTGCAGGTCCGCTCCGGCGAGACTCTCGGTGTAGTGGGAGAGTCTGGCTGCGGCAAAAGTACGCTGGCGCAGTTGCTGATGGGCTTGATCAAGCCGACGTCCGGGCGACTCGACTGGATCTACAACAGCGACAAGGAACGCAGTAGCAACGTGCAGATTGTGTTTCAGGACCCGCAATCGTCCCTCGACCCGAGGCTGTCGGTTTGGAAGATCATCACCGAGCCGCTGTTCGTGCAGCGTTCGGCGCCGCGCCACGAGATGCGTGCCATTGCCGCGAAGGTGGCGGCTCAGGTGGGCATTCGCACGGAATACCTGGATCGTTTTCCTCACCAGTTTTCCGGGGGGCAGCGTCAGCGGATTGCGATTGCCCGGGCGCTGTCCTCCAACCCGGACATCATCGTTCTCGACGAGCCAACGTCGGCGCTGGATATTTCAGTGCAGGCGCAGATTCTCAATCTGCTGGCCGAGCTGCAGCGCAGCCGCGACCTGACCTACATCCTGATCTCCCACAACGTCTCGGTGGTGCGACACATGGCCGACCGGGTGGCGGTGATGTACCTGGGGCAGATTGTGGAGTTGGGCACGGCGGCGGAAGTGCTTGAGCGGCCGCGTCATCCGTATACGCAGCTGTTGCTGGAGGCAGTGCCGCGTTTGGGGGTGGCGGTGGACGATGGGCAAGTGTCGGCGCCGACCGAGCTGCCGGGCAATCGAACGTTGCCGACGGGGTGTTTTTTTCGGGATCGCTGCCCGAAAGCCACCCACGGCTGCGAAAAGCCCCAGGCGTTACTACCGGCAAAAGGCGGTGAGGCGTCCGTGCGCTGTCATCTCGAGTCGTAAGTGAGGAGGGAACTCGACTGGGGAGCGACTGACTGGGAAGGGGACTGATTTATTTACAGCGCTTCACCGTAAATCAATCTGTCTCCCGGCTCGGTTCTGCCATCGGGGACAGATTGATTTATCAAAGAAGCGCGATAAATAAATCAGTCCCCTATAAACAAGTCCCCTATAAACACCGTCCCCTATAAACACCCTGAAGATCAATGGCTGTTCATCCACGGTCGGCCCGCTGGCTTGCCTTTCAGCAGTGGGGAGGGGATTTGGGGAGGGGACTGATTTATTTACAGCGCTTCACCGTAAATTAATCTGTCTCCCGGCTCGCTTATGCCATCGGGGACAGATTGATTTATCAAAGAAGCGCGATAAATAAATCAGTCCCCTATAAACACCCATAAACAATAAACACCCTAAAGATCAATGGCTGATCATCCACGGTCGGCCCGCTGGCTTGCCTTTCAGGGCGTGGGGATTGGCTTTGGTGGGTTCGAGCCGTTTCGTCGGGCCGCAGCAACTGCAACCGCTGGGGTGGCCCCGGCTTTCCTCGTACTGGTCCAGGGTTTTTGGCGCGTGGGCGCTTTGCTCATTGCGGGCGATGGCGCTGCGGGTGTTGCCGGCCATCGTGCTCAGCCCCGGCGCGGAGAGAATCACCCGCAGGCTCGATGCGCCGCACGCCGGGCACTCGCACGGCAGCGCGCTCTCGGCCATGGGTCGCAGCGAAGTGAAATCCCCGCATTCAGGGCAGTCGTATTCGTACATGGGCATGGCTCAAATCCTTTAGTCGGCGTGGGTTCTGCAGGCGCGAATTCCTTCGCGACTGCAGGTCAGGCGTCAGCCCAGCGTTACTTATCCTGCGCGATCGGCAAGTCCACGGTGCCGTCGATGAATTTTGTCGGGCCGTTGGCGTTGGGGTTGATGTCGAATTTGAAGATCTCGGTCGGCAGCCACAACGTCGCGCACGCGTTGGGGATGTCGACCACGCCGCTGATGTGACCCTGCACCGGTGCCGAGCCCAACAGCGAGTAACCCTGGGCCGGGGAGTAACCGAACTTGGTCATGTAGTTGATCGCGTTCAGGCACGCCTGGCGGTAGGCGATGTTGACGTCCAGGTAGTGTTGCTGGCCGGCTTCGTCGACCGAGATGCCTTCGAAGATCAGGTAGTTGTTGTAGTTCGGCACGATAGGACTTGGCTTGAAGACCGGGTTTTTGATCCCGTACTTGGCCATGCCGTCCTTGATCAGCTCGACGCGCATGTGCACCCAGCCGGCCATTTCGATGGCGCCGCAGAAGGTGATTTCGCCGTCGCCCTGGCTGAAGTGCAAGTCGCCCACGGACAGACCCGCGCCGTCGACGTAGACCGGGAAGAATACTTTCGAGCCCCGGGACAGGTCCTTGATGTCACAGTTGCCGCCGTGCTCACGGGGCGGCACGGTGCGGGCGCCCGTGGCGGCGGCGAGGTCGCGGGCCGGGCCTTTGAGTTTGCCCAGGTGCGCCGTGCTGGCGCAGGGCGGACAGGCCAGGGCCGGGACGCGGTCCGGGTCGGTGTCGATCAGTTCCTGTTCGCGGCGGTTCCATTCGGCGAGCATCTTGTGGTCCGGCAGGCAGCCGATCAGGCCGGGGTGAATCAAACCTGCGAACTCGACGCCGGGAATGTGCCGGGAGCTGGTCATCATGCCTTTGAAATCCCAGATGGATTTCTGCGCCAGCGGGAAATGCTCGGTGAGGAAGCCGCCGCCGTTCTGCTTGGAGAAGAAGCCGTTGAAGCCCCATTGCGAATCGGCCCGGGCGCCGATGTCCAACAGCTCCACCACCAGCAGGTCGCCGGGCTGGGCGCCGTGCACACCCACCGGCCCGGAGAGGTAATGCACGGTGGTCAGGTCGACGTCGCGGACGTCGCTGGCATCGTCGTTGTTCTTGATCGCGCCAGCGGTCCAGTCGTAGGTTTCGAGGATGAAATCATCCCCCGGCTTGACCCAGCAAGCCATCGGGATGTCCGGGTGCCAGCGGTTGTGGATCTGCTCGTTTTCGGTGACAGGCTGGTTGAGGTCGACTTTGATCAAGGTATCGGTCATGGGGGGTTCTCCTTGGGTTTCGGGTCAATCAAATAGGGCGTGGAGGTCCACGCTGACGCCATCGCGAGCAAGCTCACTCCTACAAGAGCGCACCCCAACTGTAGGAGTGAGCTTGCTCGCGATTACGTCCGATCTGACGCTGCATATCTCCGGGCCTTGCTACACCGACAAATACCGACTGATCGTCGCTTCATCGACGTTGCCCCGGGTTTCTTCGATGACGAAGCGGCCTTTCTCGATCACCAGCAACCGGTCGGCGATTTCCAGGGTGAAGGACAGCACCTGCTCGGAGACGATGATCGTCAGGTTGCGCAGGGTGCGGATCTCTTTGAGGGTGCGGGCGATGTCCTTGATGATCGACGGCTGGATGCCTTCGGTGGGCTCGTCGAGCAATAACACCTTGGGATTGGTCGCCAGGGCCCGGGCGATCGCCAGTTGCTGTTGCTGGCCGCCGGACAGGTTGCCGCCGCGTCGGCTGCGCATGTCGAACAGCACCGGGAACAGCGCGTACAGGTCTTCCGGCACCTGGCCGCCCGCTGAGGCGGGGAGGCCGGTCTGAATGTTTTCCAGCACGCTCATCGACGGAAAAATCATCCGGCCCTGGGGCACGTAGGCCATGCCCTCGGTGACACGGTTATGGGTTTCCATGGCGGACACGTCCACGCCGTCCAGATGAACCTGGCCGCTCCATTGCGGCAGGATGCCCATCAGGCTTTTGAACAGGGTCGTCTTGCCCATGCCGTTGCGGCCCATCACCGCGACGATTTCCTGTTTCTGCACCGAGAGGCTCAGGTCGTGGAGGATCTGACTCTGGCCATAGCCACACGCCAGCTGCTGAATGTTGAACATGCTGCGCTCCTTAATGGCCCAGATAGACTTCGATGACTTTCGGGTTGTTCTGCACCGACTCCATGCTGCCTTCGGCCAGCACCTTGCCTTGATGCAGCACCGTCACCTTGTGCGCGATGCTCTTGACGAACTCCATGTCGTGCTCGATCACCAGCACCGAGCGGCCCTGGCTGATGCGATTCAACAGGTCCGCGGTTTGCGCCCGCTCGCTGACACTCATGCCCGCCACCGGCTCGTCGAGCATCAGCAGTTCCGGGTCCTGCATCAGCAACATGCCAATCTCCAGCCACTGCTTCTGGCCGTGGGATAACAGGCCCGCCTGCTGCTGCAGCCAGTCACCGAGGAAGATCTCGGCGGCCACTTGATTGACCCGGTCCAGCACCTCCTGAGTGCGCTTGAAAAACAGCGCGCCGAACACTGACCGGCCCGCCGGAAACGACATCTCCAGGTTCTCGAACACGCTCAGGTTGTCGTAGATCGACGGCGTCTGGAATTTGCGCCCGACCCCTGCGCGGACGATGTCGTACTCGTTCATTTTGGTCAGCTCGCGGTCCTTGAACTGGATGCTGCCGCCCGTGGCCCGGGTCTTGCCGCAGATCAGGTCGAGGACCGTGGTCTTGCCCGCACCGTTGGGGCCGATGACCACCCGCACTTCGTTGCGGTCGATGTACAGGTTGAGGTCGTCCACCGCCTTGAAGCCGTCGAACGAAACGGTCAGCCCTTCAATGGCCAGGACCGGTTTGTTCATCTGAAAGCCTGTGGCGCGGGTCATGGCTGAATCTCCATCGGGCTGGCAGCTTGCTTGTCAGCGGGGGCGGGGGTTGGCGTGATGACCGGGGCAGGGGAGGCAATCACCGGTGCCGGCTTGCGCGTCACGCCCGACAACCATTTGCGCCCGTGGCTTTCCCACAAACCGGCCAGGCCGTTGGGGAAATACATGACCACGGCGATGAACAGCCCGCCCATGAGGTACAGCCACAATTCGGGGAACGACTCGGAGAAGTAGGTCTTGCCGTAGTTCACCAGCAGCGAGCCGTATACCGCGCCCAGCAGCGACATGCGCCCACCGACGGCGGCGAAAATCACCATCTCGATGGACGGCACGATGCCCACAAACGACGGCGACATGAACCCCACCTGCAAGGCGAACATCGCCCCGCCGATGGCCGAGAAACACGCCGCGACGCAGTACACGAAAACCTTGAACGCCGCCACGTCGTAACCCGAAAACCGTACCCGCTCTTCCTTGTCGCGCATGGCCATCAGCAGCCGGCCCAGCTTGGAGGCGAGGATGAATTTGCCAAACAGGATGCAGGCGAACAGCAGCCCTGCATTGACGAAGTACAACAGCAGCCTGGCGCTGTCGCTGCGGATGTCCCAGCCAAGGAGCGTCTTGAGGTCTGTGATGCCGTTGATCCCGCCGGTCAAGCCTTGCTGGCCGATGATCAGCACCGTGAGGATCAACGCGATGGCCTGGGTGACGATGGAAAAATACACATCGCCCACCCGGCGTCTGAACAGCGCGACGCCAATGATCAAGGCCAGCAGCACCGGCAACACGATGATCGCGATCAAGGTGAACGTGAAGCTGTGAAACGGCGCCCACAGCCCGGGCAGTTCGGTGATCTGGTTCCAGTCCATGAAGTCCGGAATCCCGGGCGTGGACTGGATCTTTGTGCTTTCCGGATCGGAGGCTTCGAGCTTGAGGAACATCGCCATGCAATACCCGCCCAGGCCGAAGAACACCCCTTGGCCCAGGCTGAGAATGCCGCCGTACCCCCAGCACAACACCAGGCCCACGGCGACGAACGCGTAGGTCAGGTATTTGCCCACCATGTTCAGGCGAAAGGCGTCCAGGGTCAGGGGGAAGACCACCAGAATCAGGGCCGCGAGTATCAGCAGGCCGACCACGCCCTGGCGTCCGCCGAGCATTTTGTTTAGCGCGTTCATGGGGCTACCTCTCTGGCGCACACTTATTTACGGACCTTGCTGGCAAACAACCCCTGGGGGCGCATCAGCAGGATCAGGATCACCGCGGACAGGGTCAGGACCTTGGCCATCGAGCCACTCATGAAGAACTCCGACAGGGACTGGGTCTGGGCAATGGCGAACGCCGAGGCAATGGTGCCGAACAGGCTGGCCGCGCCGCCGAAAACCACCACCAGAAAGGTGTCGACGATGTATAGGGAACCTGCGGTGGGGCCGGTGGAACCGATGGTGGTGAACGCTGCGCCCGCGACCCCGGCAACGCCGCAGCCCAGGGCGAAAGTCATGCGGTCAACCTTGCGGGTGTTGATGCCCACCGCCCGGCTCATGATCCGGTTCTGCACCGTGGCGCGGACGTGCAGCCCCCAGCGGGTGCGGTACAGCATCAGAAAAATCCCGCCGGTCATCAGCACGGTCAGGCCCATGACGAACAGGCCGTTGCGCGGGATCTCGATGGCGTCGGTCAGGTTAACCGCGCCCATCAGCCATTCGGGCGGGTTGGCGCTGACTTCACGGGCACCGAAGATGGAGCGGAAGGCTTGTTGCATGACCAGGGACAGGCCCCAGGTCGCCAGCAGGGTGTCGAGCGGTCGGTGGTAGAGGCGACTGATCATCACCCACTCCACCACCCAGCCCACGGCACCGGCCACCACGAACGACAACGCGATGGCGAAGAAGAAATAGTACGGCTGCATCCACGGGCACCAAGTCTGCACCAGGGTCGACAGCAGATAAGTCGTGTAGGCGCCGATGGTGAGGAATTCACCGTGGGCCATGTTGATCACGCCCATCTGACCAAAGATGATCGCCAGCCCCAGGGCCATCAACAACAGCACGCAGAACACGGAAAGCCCGTTGAACCCCTGCATGGCCGCGATGGCACCAAATTCCGATAGCCATTCCATGGTGGTCCCTCCTCGGGAAGCTGTGTGGGTTTAGGATTGGGGGTCGGGACCAGCTGCAAGCTGTAAGCTTCAAGCGGCAAGTAAAAGCGAGAGCAACTGCAACGCACACCGCTTCCACTTGCCGCTTGCAGCTAACCGCTTACAGCTACCGCGCAGCGGCCTACTGATAGCCCTTCGGAAACGGATTCGGCTCGATCAGCTCCGACTCGTAAACCACTTTGAACTGGCCGTCCGCCTGGACTTCACCGATGCGGGTCTTGCTCCACAGGTGATGGTTTTCATGAATCTTCACGTAGCCTTCAGGCGCGGTGTTCAGCTCGATGCCCGGGGACGCCGCCACCACTTTGTCGACGTCGAAGCTGCCGGCTTTCTCGACCGCCGCTTTCCACAACCACGGGCCGAGGTAGGCGGCCTGGGTCACGTCGCCCATCACCGAATCCTTGCCGTACTTGGCCTTGAACGCCTCAACGAACGCCTTGTTGTTGGGGTTATCCAGGCTCTGGAAATACTTCATCGACGCGAAGAAGCCCTTCATGTTCTCGCCGCCAATGCCCAGCAGTTCGTCTTCGGTGACCGACAGGGTCAACAGCGTCTGCTTGGTGGAATCGACGCCTGCGGCTTTGAGCTGCTTGTAGAACGCCACGTTGGAGCCGCCCACGACCGCGGCGAAGACCACGTCGGGTTTCTTCAATTTGACTTTGTTGATCAGCGAGCCGAACTGGGTATTGCCCAGCGGGTAGTAGTCTTCGCCGACCACGGTGCCGTGGAGCACGTTTTCGATGTGCTTGCGGGCGATCTTCATCGAGGTGCGCGGCCAGATGTAATCCGAGCCGATCAGGTAAAAGGTCTTGGCGCCCTTGGTCTTGGCGATCCAGTCCAGGCTGGCCAGGATCTGCTGGGTGGCTTCTTGCCCGGTGTAAATCACGTTTTTCGACTGTTCCAGGCCTTCGTAGAAGGTCGGGTAGTACAACAGGCCGTTTTCTTTCTCGAACACCGGCAACACCGCTTTACGCGAGGCCGAGGTCCAGCAGCCGAACACCGTGGCCACCTTGTCGTTGATCAGCAGCTTGCGGGCTTTCTCGGCGAAGGTCGGCCAGTCGGACGCGCCGTCTTCCTGAATGATTTTGATCTGGCGGCCAAGAATGCCGCCCGACGCGTTGATCTGGTCGATGGCCAGGCGTTCGGCCTGGATCGAACCGGTCTCGGAGATCGCCATGGTGCCGGTGGCCGAGTGCAGCTGGCCGACGGTCACTTCGGTCGGCGTGACCGCCAGACCGGTGCTGTTGGCGTCGTCGGCCAGGGTCATCTGGCTGAACACGCTGGCGGCGATCAGCGAGAGGGCGGCCGCCCCCAATGCCAGGCGTCGGGGGAAAAAGCGCGTGGGGCCTGTCAGTCGTGAATCCATGTTCCCGCTCCTGTGCTGGTGATTCGCGGCGCCGGGTGAGGGGCCGTCGCGAGCTGCGAGCAAGGATGAGGCGGGCGCGGGAATCGGGGTATACGCAGCGTGACGTATGCGCGTACGTCATTTGACGTAGGGGCGGGAACGCCGGACCGGGGCATGATTGCGCCCGCGGCACAGAAGTTGCTGTTTGAACACAGGTCTCAGTTTCGCGCCAGCAAGGACGGTGAGTGGCGAATTCGCTCTTTCTCATCAGGAACCACTCAGTGCGCCCCTCCGGCTCTCAACGCATCATCAAGGTGCGCCGCGATTACAATCGTCTGGTCGCCGACGAGACCATGGAAGACTACGCGTTGCGTTTCACGCCCAAGTCCTTTCGCAAATGGTCGGAATTCCGCATCGCCAACACCGCTGTCGGGGCCGTGTCGTTCCTGGCACTGGAGGCCATTGGCGGGGCGCTGGTCATGAGCTACGGCTTCACCAACACCTTGTGGGCCATCATCGCCATGACGGTGGTGATCTTTCTCACCGGGCTGCCCATCAGCTACTACGCCGCGCGCTATGGCGTGGACATGGACCTGCTGACGCGAGGCGCCGGCTTCGGCTACATCGGCTCGACCATCACCTCGTTGATCTACGCCAGTTTCACCTTCCTGTTCTTCGCCCTGGAAGCGGCGATCATGGCCCTGGCGCTGGAGCTGTACACCCACATTCCGTTGGCGCTGGCGTACGTGATCTGCTCGATCATCGTCATCCCGCTGGTGGCCTACGGCATCACCCTGATCAGCCGCCTGCAGATGTGGTCGCAACCCTTGTGGCTGACGTTGCTGATCGTGCCGTACGTGTTCGTGATCTGGAAAAACCCCGACGCGCTGGCCGACCTCACCACCTTTGCCGGCCGGGAGGGCGAGGGCGGCACGTTCAATCTGCTGCTGTTCGGCGCCGCGTTCAGCGTGGCGTTGTCCCTGGTGACGCAGATCGGCGAGCAGGTGGACTACCTGCGCTTTCTGCCGGAAAAAACCCGCCGCAACCGCAAGCGCTGGTGGGCCGCGTTGCTGATGGCCGGGCCCGGCTGGGTCATCCCCGGCGGCCTGAAAATCATGGCCGGCGCCTTTCTTGCCTTTCTCGCCTTGCAACACCAAGTGCCCATCGAACGCGCGGCCGAGCCGACGCAGATGTACTTGGTGGCGTTCAACTACGTGTTTGCCTCCCCGGAATGGGCGCTGGCGGCCATGGTGCTGTTCGTGATCATTTCCCAGATCAAGATCAACATGACCAACGCCTACGCCGGGTCTCTGGCCTGGTCAAACTTCTTCGCCCGGGTCACCCACAGCCACCCGGGCCGGGTGGTCTGGCTGGTGTTCAACGTCGCTATCGCCCTGATTCTCATGGAGCTGGGCGTGTTCGACGCCATCGAGGAAGTGCTCGGCCTGTATGCCAACGTCGCCATCGCCTGGATCGGCGCGCTGGTGGCCGATCTGGTGATCAACAAACCCCTCGGCCTCTCGCCCAAGCACATCGAATTCAAGCGCGCGCACCTGTACGACATCAACCCGGTGGGCGTCGGTGCGATGTTTATTGCGTCACTGCTGTCGATGTGCGCCCATTTCGGTGCGCTGGGGGAGGTGGCCCGGGCTGCGCCGCCGCTGATTTCCCTGACCAGCGCCCTGATCGCGGCGCCGTTGATCGCCTGGCTGACCCAAGGCCGTTACTACATCGCCCGGGACAGCGACCCCGGTCTGCTGTTCCCCCTCGGCCGCCAGACCAGCCTGCGCTGTGGCGTGTGCAGCAACCGTTTCGAAACCCCGGACATGGCCTGGTGCCCGGCCTACGGTTCGCCCATCTGCTCGTTGTGCTGTTCCCTGGACGCCCGCTGCGGCGATCAATGCAAAACCCGCTCGCGGCTGTCGACCCAGTTCGAGGACCTGATCGCCCGCCTGCTGCCCCGCTTGCCACGCCAATACCTGCACACCCGGCTGGCGCAATACCTGGGCCTGCTCACCGTGTTGGTGCTGACCCTGACCGGGGCGCTGACGATGATTTACAGCCAGGTCTCACACGGCTTGATCGATCAATCGCCGCAGGTGCATCACACCCTGATGCTGGCGTTTCTCAAGGCTTTCCTGACCTTTTGCGTGTTCGCCGGCGTACTGGCCTGGTGGGTGGTGCTGACCCGGGAGAGCCGGCGCGTGGCCCTGGAAGAATCCGAGCGGCAGACGGCGTTGTTGATGCAGGAAATCGAGGCGCACCACAAAACCGATCAGGCGTTGCAGGAAGCCAAGGAAGCCTCCGAGGCCGCCAACGCCGCCAAGAGCCGCTATGTCACCGGGCTTTCCCACGAACTGCGCACACCGCTCAACAGCATTCTGGGTTTCACCCAGATCCTGCAACGGGACGTCGCCACACCTAGCAAACATCTGGATTCCCTGGCGACCATCATGCGCAGCAGTTCGCATTTGTTGTCGCTGATCGACGGCCTGCTGGACGTGGCCAAGATCGAAGCCGGCAAGCTGCGACTGGAGCCGACGGAAATCCTGTTCCAGGAGTTTCTCAGCGACCTGGAGAAAATGTTCGCCAGCCCGGCCCGGGAAAAAGGCCTGCACTTTCGCCTGGAGCTGATCGGGCGCATGCCGGAAGTGGTGCGCGGCGACGAGAAGCGGGTGCGGCAGATTCTGATCAACCTGCTGGGCAACGCGATCAACTTCACTGACAGCGGGGAAGTCTGCCTGCGGGTCAGTTACCGGCGCGAAACCGCGACCTTCGACATCATCGACACCGGAATCGGCATCGCGCCGGATCAGATCGAACGGATTTTTCAGCCGTTCGAACGGGGCGGGCTGGTACGCCAGGACAACGGTGTGGGCCTGGGGCTGACCATCACGCGGATGCTCACGGCGCTGATGGGCGGCGCCTTGTCCGTCAGCAGTCAGCCGGAGGAAGGCACGCGGTTTCAGGTGCGGCTGTTCCTGTCCGAAGTGCGGGTGCCCAAGGCGATCATCGACGTCAACCACGACGTCATCGGTTACGACGGTCAACGGCGGCTGATTCTGGTGGTGGACGATCACATCGAGCACCGCAAGGTTATCAGCGGCATGCTCATGCCCCTGGGTTTTGACGTCGTGCAGGCGGCCAACGGGCAAGAGGCGGTCAGGCAGGTCTCGCTGTTGCACCCGGACCTGATCCTGATGGACCTGTCCATGCCGGACATGGACGGATGGGCGACCAGCCGTATGATCCGCCGCAACGCGCTGTCCCTGGCGCCGATCATCGTGCTGTCGGCCAACGCCAATGCCTTCGCCGATGACAAGGAACGCAGCCTGCAGGTGTGCAATGACTACCTGGCCAAACCCCTGCATTTGCCGCAACTGCTGGACCGGATTCAGCACCATCTGCAACTGACCTGGCAGCGGCGTTTGCGCAGCGCCCCGTTGCTCGTGCAAACGCCGGTGGTGTTGCCGTCGCGCGAAGATCTGGAAGAACTGTATGAGCTGTGCGGCCTGGGCTATATCCGCGGCATCCAACAAAAACTCGACGCCATCGAGCGCGAGAACACCCACAGCACCGGTTTTGTCACCCGCCTGCGAGCCCTGGCGTCAGGTTTTCGCCTGGATGAACTCAGTCTTCAATTGAAGGATGCCCTTAATGGACGCCATGACCCGAGCCGCTGAAAACGGCGTCATTCTGATCGTCGATGACGTACCCGATAACCTGGCACTGCTGTCCGATGCCCTGGACGAGGCGGGGTACATGGTGCTGGTGGCGCTGGACGGACAGAGCGCGTTGACCCGCATCCAGCGTCGGCGTCCGGACCTGATCCTGCTGGACGCGATGATGCCCGGCCTGAACGGCTTCGACACCTGCCGCCAGATCAAGGCACAACCGGACACCGCCAACATCCCCGTGCTGTTCATGACCGCGCTGACCGACAGTGAGCACGTGGTGCAGGGTTTCGAGGCTGGTGCCATCGACTACGTCACCAAGCCGATCGAGTGCGCTGAAATGCTGGCCCGGGTCGCGTCGCATTTGCGCACCGCGCGCATCCTGCACACCGCCCGCACGGCGTCGCAGCCGGTGACGTTCGAAGACAAATCCGCCTACGGCAAACTGTCCCGCCGCTTCCAGCTCACCGACCGGGAAATCGAAGTGCTGCGCTGGGTGTCCTTCGGCAAAACCAACAAAGACATCGCCGACATCCTGCAACTGAGCCCGCGAACGGTGAACAAACACCTGGAACACATCTACATCAAACTGGGCGTCGAAACCCGCACCGCCGCCACCTCCGTGGCCATGGCGGCAATGACCGAGCGGGTGTGATCCCCGGGATACGAAGATCAAAAGCAGATCAAGAGCTTCCCGGCTGAAGCCGGTCCTACAGTCAGAGCCAATCCCACTGGCTGCACCCGGTCTCCTTGTGGGACCGGCTTTAGCCGGGAAGAGGCCGGTTTGAGCGCTGCCAATTCTGCGGTATTGATTAATGGGGACTTGATTAATGGGGACTGATTTATTTACAGGGATTAATGGGGACTGATTTATTTACAGCGCTTCACCGTAAATTAATCTGTCCCCGTGTCCCCGTGTCCCCGTGTCCCCGTGTCCCCGCGCGTCACAGGTCTCACTGACGGGATGAGGTGCTTGTGCAGGACCGGCTTCAGCCGGGAAGGCGCCAGGCTGCACACCCTCAATCTTTGGATCCAGCCACGCCATAAACGCCCCGCGTTTGGATAGAAGCTGAATCGCTTAACCCCTCAAATAACCACTCCCGATCTTCATTACTCACCGGCCCTAAATTCCCCGTCTTCCCAGCCGAAACATGTTCAGGCCGTGCCTTCTCGTTCTTGCAGCCCTCGTGCAAAGCGCAGCGCACCTATCGGCATCGCACTCTCGTCGCTGTCATCTCTGGTTATGGACACACGCATATGATCAAACGTCTGGGTTTCAGCAAAAAGATCCTGCTGGCCGCTGCACTCATCGTGGTAGTTGCCTTCTCGTGTTTCATTCTGGTGAACGACTTTCGCCAGCGCGAAACCCTGAAGAACAGCGTCGCCTCCGAACTTCAACAGATGGGCAGCCTGACCACGCAAAACATTCAAACCTGGCTCGACAGCCGCACGCAGTTGCTCAACTCCATGGCCCAGCAGATCGCGGTTGACGGTCCGGCGGTGAGCAGCCTGCAACGGGCGATCGGTCTGCCGGTTTACCCGGACAACTTTCAGCTCAGTTATTTCGGCAGCAAGGACGGCGTGATGTTTTCCGTGCCCACGGGCAACCGCCCCGCCGACTATGACCCCCGTGCCCGTGGCTGGTACAAGGCGGCCGATGCGGCGCAGGGCATCATCGTGACTGAGCCGTACATCGCCGCCTCGTCGGGCAAGCTGGTGGTGACACTGGCCACGCCGGTGCGCCAGCAAGGGCAGATGATCGGCGTCGCGGGCGCGGACATTTCCCTGGACGCCATCAGCAAGACCATCAACTCGCTGAACTTCGGCGGCCATGGTTATGCGTACATTGTCAGTGCCGACGGCAAGATTCTGATCCACCCGGACACCAAGCTGATCCTGAAGAATGTCAGCGAGGCCTACCCGAGCGGCGCACCGACCATCGCGCCGGGCGTGGCGGAAATCGAGTCCGGCGGCAAGGCGCAGATCATCTCGTTCACCAAGGTAGAAGGGCTGTCGTCGGCCAACTGGTACGTGGCCCTGGTGCTCGACCGCGACGCGGCCTACTCGATGCTCAGCGAATTCCGCTCGTCGGCGATTCTCGCCATGGTCATTGCCGTGGCGATCATCATGGTGCTGCTGGGGCTGTTGATCCGCGTGCTGATGCAGCCGTTGCACCAGATGGGCCGGGCGATGCAGGACATTGCCGACGGCGAGGGTGACCTGACCATGCGTCTGGCCATCGTGTCCCAGGATGAGTTCGGCGCGCTGGCGCAGTCGTTCAACCGTTTCGTGGAGCGTATTCACAGCTCGATCCGCGAAGTAGCGTCGACCGCCGGGCAACTGGGGGAAGTCGCGGCGCGCGTGGTCGGGGCCTCGAACTCGTCGATGGGCAATTCCGATCAGCAGACCAGCCGCACCAGCAGCGTGGCCGCGGCGATCAATCAGCTCGGCGCCGCCGCCCAGGAAATCGCCCAGAACGCCGCGCTGGCGTCGCAGCATTCCAGCGACGCCACGCAACTGGCCAGCGAAGGCCAGGGCGTTGTCAGTCAGACGATCAAGGCGATGAACCAGCTGTCCGAGAAGATCAGCGAGTCGTGTGCCAACATCGAGACGCTGAACAACAAGACCGCGAACATCGGGCAGATTCTGGAAGTGATCACCGGTATCTCTCAGCAGACCAACTTGCTGGCGCTCAACGCCGCCATCGAAGCGGCGCGGGCAGGGGAAGCGGGTCGTGGCTTTGCGGTGGTGGCGGACGAGGTGAGGAACCTGGCGCACCGCACCCAGGATTCGGCGCAGCAGGTGCAGGGGATGATTGAGGAATTGCAGGTGGGCGCGCGGGACGCGGTGATCAACATGACCGAGAGCCAGCGTCAGAGCGAGAACAGTGTGACGATCGCCAATCAGGCGGGCGAACGGCTCAATAGCGTGACCCGCCGGATCAGTGAGATCGATGGGATGAATCAGTCGGTGGCGACGGCGACCGAGGAGCAGACGGCGGTGGTCGAGGCGATCAACGTGGACATTACCGAGATCAATACGCTGAATCAGGAGGGGGTCGATAACCTGAAGTCCACTCTTGATGCTTGTGCGCACTTGGAGCATCAGACGGCGCGGTTGCAGCATTTGGTGGGGACTTTCAGGATCTAAACGCAAGATCAAGATCAAGATCAAGATCAAGATCAAGATCTAGAGCGACGGCCTAACGGCCTCTGTTTCGCCTTCGGCGAGTTACTTGGAAAAGCACCCCAAGTAACCAAGGGTGCTTGCTCCTGGCTTGGTTCCTCCTTCGTCGGAATACCCTCACTCCGACGACGCTCCGTGGGCCCGCGCCGAACGGACATCCATGTCCTGACGGCGCTCTCGCCGCATCCCTGCGGCTCGGCCCACTACGCGTCGTCTACGTTCAGCCTGCACCCAAGTCGCGATGGGCGTCGTCTGAACTATTTGTGTTTCAAGATCAAAAGCAGATCAAAGCACGCGTAGTAGGACCGGCTTTAGCCGGGAAGAGGGTAGTTCAGGCGCCAACATTTGATCGTTCCCTACGCTCCGCGTGGGAATGCATCCCCTGACGCTCCGCGTCACAGGTCTCACTGACGGGATGCGGTGATCTTGTGGGACCGGCTTCAGCCGGGAAGAGACCAGTCTCCAAACCCTCAATTCTGCAGCGCGCCATCCGACGCCTTCCCAGCTAAAACCAGTTCTACGGTCGAAATGCATTTCCATAGTGGGACCGGCTTCAGCCGGGAAGGGGCCAGTCTCCACACCCTGGATCTTGAGGCGTGACACCCGACGTCTTCCCGGCTAAAGCCAGTCCTACGGTCGAAGTGCATTTCCATAGTGGGACCGGCTTCAGCCGGGAAGAGGCCAGCCTTTTACACCCTCAATCCCGCAGCGCGCCATCCGACGCTTTGCCCGCTAACGCTGGTACTGCTAACCCCATAGCGTTGTGCCAACGGACCAACGGCACGAATTATTTGTTTCAGTCTTGGCATTGACCCCGCTGTCCTGCCTTCAACATCCGCGTAACTTGTCTAGCCCGCACGGCGGCTAGACCGCCGTTGCACGTCGACCTGTCCACGAGTCCCGCGAAATATCTCCCCTCAAACCGTCTCCGAAGTGCAATCCCACAGTCATCGTCGGTTCATGGAACTGCCACAGGCTGCCCCTAATGTCACTCGCACCGAACGCGGCCATGGACGGTCGTGCGGCTGATCATTCACTCCCGGCAGGACGCTGGAATCACAAAACCAGAGAAGCCCATGACCGCAGCCATCCACGTCGACCGCCTCAACAAGACCTTCGCCCGAAAGACCGCTTTGGTTGACCTTGCATTGTCTATACAACACGGGGAGATGGTCGCGCTGATCGGCGCGTCCGGGTCCGGTAAATCCACGCTGTTGCGTCACCTGGCCGGGCTGGCCTGTTGCGACCGCAGCAATGGCGGCAGCGTCCAGGTGCTGGGTCGTGAAGTGCAGGCCTCGGGACGGCTCAACGGCAAGGTGCGTCGCCTGCGCGCGGATATCGGCTACATCTTTCAGCAATTCAATCTGGTCAATCGCCTCAGCGTACTCGACAACGTCCTGCTCGGCTGCCTGGGTCGCATGCCGCGCTGGCGTGGAAGCCTCGGCCTGTTCAACGCCGAGGAGAAAGCCCGGGCCATGGCCAACCTTGACCGCGTCGGCCTTGCCGATCTGGCGCCGCAGCGGGCCTCGACCCTGTCCGGCGGCCAGCAGCAGCGGGTGGCCATTGCCCGCGCGCTGACCCAGCAGGCCGAAGTGATTCTTGCCGACGAACCCATTGCCTCCCTCGACCCCGAGTCCGCGCGCAAGGTCATGGAAATCCTCGCCGACATCAATCGCCGGGACGGCAAGACCGTCGTTGTCACCCTGCATCAGGTGGATTACGCCGTGCGCTATTGCCCGCGTGCCGTGGCACTCAAGGGCGGGCGCATTCACTTCGACGGCAACGGCGCCGAGCTCAACAGCCAGTTTCTCAACGACCTGTACGGCGCCGACGCTGACACCAGCCTGATGTTCGACGGCAGCGCGCGGAACACCGAACGACCGCCCCAACTGCTGATGGCCCGCGCCTGATTCAGTTGCGGCACTGACAAACCACATAAACCAGACAACACCCCAACAACCAACCCAGCTCCGGGAGTTCCCCATGTTGAACCGTATCGGGCGCGTCTTCGCGTCTGCCGCTGTCGTCGCCGGTTGCCTGATGGGCACTGCGCAGGCTGATGACAACGTCATCAACTTCGGCATCATGTCCACTGAGTCGTCGCAGAACCTGAAGAGCGTCTGGCAGCCGTTCCTCGACGACATGACGAAAAAGACCGGGCTTAAAGTCAACGCCACCTTCGCCTCCGACTACGCCGGCCTGATCCAGGGCATGCGCTTCAACAAGGTCGATGTGGCCTGGCTCGGCAACAAGGCGGCCATGGAAGCGGTGGACCGTTCCGGCGGCGAGATCTTTGCCCAGACCGCTGCTGCCAACGGTGCGCCCGGGTACTGGAGCGTGATCATTGCGCGCAAGGACAGCCCGATCAATTCGGTCGAGGACATGCTCAAGCACGCCAAGGAACTGACCTTCGGCAACGGTGACCCGAACTCCACCTCGGGCTATCTTGTGCCGGGCTACTACGTCTTCGCGCAGAACCACGTAGACGCTGCCACCGCCTTCAAACGCACGCTGAACTCCAGCCATGAAGTCAACGCCCTCAGCGTAGCCAAAGGGCAACTGGACGTCGCCACCTTCAACACCGAGAGCTGGGACCGTCTGGCAGTCACCCAGCCGGACAAGGCCGCCATGCTCAAGGTCATCTGGAAATCGCCGCTGATCCCCGCCGACCCGATGGTCTGGCGCAAGGGCCTGTCGGACGCGGACAAGAACAAGATCCGCGATTTCTTCGCCAACTACGGCGACACCGACGAAGAAAAGGCCGTGCTGAAGAACATGCAGATGGGCAAGTTCCTCAAGTCCTCGGACGACCAGTTGCTGACCATCCGCCAGCTCGAGCTGTTCAAGCAGAAGACCGAAACCACGGCCAGCACCACCCTCAGCGCCGAAGAGAAGGCCACCCGCCTGAAAGACATCGACGCCGGGCTGACCAAGCTGCAGGACCGTATTTCCGAGCTGGAAAAACAAGGCACCGCCAAGGCGGGTTGATGCACGGGGCGCGCCTGCCTGTGGGGACCAACCCCGTGCAGGCACGGCGCGCCAGTCATGACGCTTCATCCGTTCGCAACCGGACTTTTTATGACCACTCACGCTGCTTACATCGAAGCCGCCGGCAAGCGCAGCTGGCCGCAATACCTGGGCTGGGGCCTGTTCCTGGCGATGATGGCCTGGGCCTGGCACGGCGCGGAAATGAACCCGCTGGCGCTGTACCGCGACTCCGGCAACATGGCGACCTTCGCCGCCGACTTCTTCCCGCCTGACTTCCACGAATGGCGCGCGTACCTCAAGGAAATGATCGTCACGGTGCAGATCGCCCTGTGGGGCACGCTGCTGGCGATCGTCTGCTCGGTACCGCTGGGCATTCTCTGCGCCGACAACATCACGCCGTGGTGGATTCACCAGCCATTGCGCCGGGTCATGGATGCGTTCCGCTCGATCAACGAAATGGTCTTCGCCATGCTCTTCGTGGTCGCTGTCGGCCTGGGCCCGTTTGCCGGTGTTCTGGCGTTGTGGATCAGCACCACCGGCGTGCTCGCCAAGCTGTTCGCCGAAGCGGTGGAAGCGATTGATCCGGGCCCGGTCGAGGGCGTGCGCGCCACCGGCGCCAGTGCGTTGCAGGAAGTGATCTTCGGGGTCATCCCCCAAGTCATGCCGCTGTGGATTTCCTACGCGCTGTACCGATTCGAATCCAACGTGCGCTCGGCGACGGTGGTGGGGATGGTCGGTGCCGGCGGGATCGGCGTGATCCTCTGGGAAAACATCCGCGCCTTCCAGTTCACCCAGACCTGCTCGGTGCTGCTGGTGATCATCGTGGTGGTGAGCGTCATCGACATTTTCTCCCAGCGCCTGCGCAAGCAGTTCATCTAACGACCACGACAGGAGAGGGTGCGAACCCTTTTTTTAGCCATGCAGTTGTCTAGACAAACCGACACGATGAACCGCGGGTCATTGCCCCGTGAATCCATGACCCGTGAGCCCCTGCAGCGTGAACCCCTGCACCGTGAACCCCTGCACCGTGAACCCAGGTACCGCGAACTGGCGCAGACCCTGCGCAGTGAACTCGACCGCTACACCGCCGGCGAATACCTGCCCGCCGAAGTCCAGCTGGCCGCGCGCTTCGAGGTCAACCGCCACACCGTGCGCCGGGCCATCGACGAACTGGTGCGCGAAGGCAGCCTGCTGCGCCGACAGGGCAAAGGCACCCAAGTGCTGGGCCGTCCGCTGGTGTACCCGGTCGCCGCTGGCAGTGCCTACAGCGAATCCCTCGCCGCGCTTGGCCACGGCGTCGAAGCGGTGCTGCTGCAACGCCGGCGTTGCACCGCGACGATGGAGGAGGCCGCGCATCTGGGCCTCGAACCCCACGCGCCGCTGATCGAACTGCAAACCCTGCGCCGCCTCGACGGCCAGCCGGTCTGCCTGATTCGCCACCGTTACTGCGCCACCCGCGCGTCGTTGATCGCCGACTACGTCAGCGGCTCGGTGCGCCAGTTCCTCACCGAAAGGCAGTTGCCGTTGACCCGGACCTTCAGCCTGATCGGCGCGCGCCTGCCCAGTCGCGAAGAGGCCAGCGTGCTGCTGATGCCGCGCCACTTGCCGGCGCTGACGGTGCTGACCCTTTCCCACGATGCGCACGGAAACCCGGTGGAGATTGCCCATTCCACCAGCCGCTCCGACCGCTTCCAGTATCAGATCGTCACCTGATGGAGATGCCCTCGATGACTGCCACACCCGTTTCCTCCAACGCGGCCGACGCCCCGGCACCCGACCATGCCGCTCGCCAGCACTGGATCGGCGTGCTGTCGCGCAGCCGCCGCGCCGAACTGCAGGCCCACGAAGCCGCCCTGCGTGACGCCGACTACCAACTGATCCGCGCGCCGGAAATCGGCATGACCCTGGTGCGGGGCCGCATGGGCGGCAGCGGCGCGCCGTTCAACGTCGGCGAGATGACCGTGACCCGCTGTGTGGTGCGCCTGGCCGATGGCCGCACCGGCTTCAGCTACCTGGCGGGGCGCGACAAGGCCCACGCCGAGCTCGCCGCCCTGGCCGACGCCCATTTGCAGGGCGCGCAACAGGCCCACTGGATCAGCGACCTGATCGACCCGCTGGCCCGCGCGCAAGACCTGCGCCGGGCCCAACAACAAGCCGAAACCGCCGCGACCAAAGTGGACTTCTTCACCCTGGTCAGAGGAGAAAACTGATGAGCACCTCTCTCGCCACTCAATCCTTGCCCGCCTCGCTGTTGCAGCCGGCATTCACCGATCCGGTGCTGGATGCCCAGCGCAGTTTTCGCGCCGCGCTCAAGGCCCTGGCCGGCCCCGGTGTCGCCCAAAGCCTGCTCGCCACGCAAACCCCGCCGCACCTTGAAGGCCTTGCCGCGGCCAGCCACGCCCTGTGCCTGGCCTTGCTGGACATCGACACGCCGCTGTGGCTCGCGCCGAAGTTCGACACCCAGGCCATCCGCGCCAACCTGACCTTCCATTGTGGCTGCCCCATCGTCAGCGACCGGCAGAACGCCCGCTTCGCGCTGCTCGACGACAGCCAGTTGCACGACCTCAGCGGTTTCGACCTGGGCAACGATCGATACCCCGACCAGTCCTGCACGCTGCTGGTTCAGTTGCCGAGTCTGCAGGGCGGTACGCAACTGGCCTGGCGCGGGCCGGGGATCGAAAGCAAAAACCACGTCAGCCTGCCGTTGCAGGAGGCGTTCTGGCAGGAGCGCGAAGCGCGCAATGACTTCCCGCGCGGGATCGACGTGTTCTTCGTCGCCGGCAGCGAATTGCTCGGTTTGCCGCGCAGCACCCAAGTGCTGTTCAAGCCGCAGCCGTCCAGTCTGCAGCCGTCCAGCCCTCAACCGTCGACAGGAGCCGTCTGATGTACGTTGCCGTCAAGGGTGGCGAACAGGCCATCGACAATGCCCACAAACTGCTGGCGAAACGACGCCGGGGCGACACGTCCGTCGCCGAACTGGGCGTGGAACAAATCCGTCAGCAATTGCCTTTGGCCGTCGCCCGGGTGATGACCGAAGGCTCGCTGTACGACGCCGAACTCGCCGCGCTGGCGATCAAGCAATCGGCCGGCGATCTGGTCGAAGCGATCTTCCTGCTGCGCGCCTACCGCACCACGCTGACCCGCTTCAGCGCCAGTCTGCCCATCGACACCTCGGCCATGCAGCTCAACCGGCGTCTGTCGGCCACGTTCAAGGACGTTCCCGGCGGGCAACTACTGGGCCCGACCTTCGACTACACCCACCGCTTGCTGGATTTCACCTTGCTGGCCGAGGGCGCATTCCCTGGCCCTGAAGGGCAGGCCGACGCGGCCGTTCAGGATTGTCCGCGGGTGCTGGGGCTGCTCGCCAAAGAAGGCCTGATCAAGGAAGAACAGGACACCGGCGCGCCGGTCGCTGACATCACCCGCGAGCCGCTGGAGTACCCGGCCAGCCGTGCCGAACGCCTGCAAGCGCTGGCCCGCGGCGATGAAGGCTTTCTCTTGGCGCTGGGCTATTCGACCCAGCGCGGCTACGGCCGCAACCACCCGTTTGCCGGCGAGATTCGCGTCGGTGACGTGGAGGTGTGGATCGAGCCGGAAGAGCTGGGCTTCCCGATCTCCATTGGCGCCATCGAGGTGACCGAGTGCGAAATGGTCAACCAGTTCGTCGGTTCCGCCACCGAGCTGCCGCAATTCACTCGCGGCTATGGCCTGGCCTTCGGGCACGCTGAACGCAAAGCCATGGGCATGGCGCTGGTGGACCGCTCGTTGCGCGCCGGGGAATACAGCGAGGAAATCGTCTCGCCGGCCCAGCAGGAAGAATTCGTCCTTGCCCACTGCGACAACGTCGAAGCCGCCGGTTTCGTTTCGCACTTGAAACTGCCGCACTACGTGGACTTCCAGTCGGAACTGGAACTGATCCGCACACTGCGCACGCCCTCCAAGGAGCAGGCCCAATGAACGCCGCCACGCCGCCACGTCTTCAGCCACAGGCCCCCCGAGACGAGGCCTACAACTTCGCGTATCTGGATGAACAGACCAAACGCATGATCCGTCGCGGCCTGCTCAAAGCCGTGGCCATTCCCGGCTATCAAGTGCCCTTCGGTGGCCGTGAAATGCCGCTGCCTTACGGCTGGGGCACCGGCGGCATGCAGCTGACCGCCGCGATCCTCGGCGCCGAGGACGTGCTCAAAGTCATCGATCAGGGCGCCGACGACACCACCAACGCCGTGTCGATTCGCCGCTTTTTCGCCCGCACCGCCGGCGTCGCCACCACCGAGCGCACACCCGAGGCGACGATCATCCAGACCCGTCACCGCATCCCGGAAACGCCGCTGCACGCCGACCAGATCATGGTCTATCAGGTGCCGATTCCGGAGCCGTTGCGCTTTATCGAGCCGTCGGAGACCGAGACCCGCACCATGCACGCGCTGAACGACTACGGCGTCATGCACGTCAAGCTCTACGAAGACATCGCCACCTTCGGCCACATCGCCACGGCCTACGCCTACCCGGTGACCGTCGATGAACGCTACGTCATGGACCCGTCGCCGATCCCCAAATTCGACAACCCGAAACTCGACATGAGCCCGGCATTGATGCTGTTCGGCGCCGGTCGCGAAAAGCGTCTGTATGCGGTACCGCCGTTCACTCGCGTCACCAGCCTGGACTTCGAGGATCACCCCTTCGAGGTGCAGAAATGGGCGCACAACTGCGCCATCTGCGGCAGCCACGAGTCGTTCCTCGACGAGCTGATCCTCGACGATCAGGGCACCCAGAGCTTCGTCTGCTCGGACACCGACTACTGCGCGCAACGGGTCAGTCAGGGGAGGGCCGCGCAATGAATGCTGCTCAACAGATCGACCGTGATGCCGTCAGCGACCGCACCCAGCCACTGCTGAAAGTGCGCGGACTGACCAAGTTGTACGGTCCGGAGAAAGGCTGCCAGGACGTCAGTTTCGAGCTGTACCCCGGCGAGGTGCTGGGCATCGTCGGCGAATCCGGCTCCGGCAAGTCGACGCTGCTGTCGCTGCTCAGCGGCCGTTGCCCGCCCGACCGGGGCGTCATCGATTACCGCCTCGCCGACACCCATAAAAATGCCGGCCAATGGTTGGACCTGTACAGCGCCAGCGAGGCCGAGCGCCGCACACTGCTACGTACGGAATGGGGCTTCGTCGAGCAGAACCCTCGGGACGGCCTGCGCATGGGCGTTTCAGCCGGTGCCAATATCGGCGAGCGGCTGATGGCCCAGGGCGTGCGCAATTATCAGGCGCTGCGGGCGGCGGGGCTGGACTGGCTCAACCAGGTGGAGATCGACCCGGCGCGCATCGACGACTTGCCACGGACCTTTTCCGGCGGCATGCAGCAGCGCCTGCAAATCGCCCGAAATCTGGTGTCCGGCCCACGGTTGGTGTTCATGGACGAGCCCACCGGCGGCCTTGACGTGTCTGTGCAGGCGCGTTTGCTCGACCTGATGCGCGGGCTGGTGCGCGAGCTGGACCTGGCGGTGGTGATCGTCACCCACGACCTGGCCGTGGCCCGTTTGCTCGCCGATCGGCTGATGGTCATGCGCCGTTCCCACGTGGTGGAAACCGGCCTGACCGATCAGATCCTCGACGACCCGCAACATCCGTATTCGCAGCTGCTGGTGTCTTCGGTGCTGCAGCCATGATCCGACTTTCGGGATGCCTTCAATGAACACGCTGATCGAGGTCCGTGACCTCTCGAAAACCTTCACCCTGCACCAGCAGAACGGCGTGGTGCTCAACGTGCTGCGCGGCCTGAATTTCTCCGTCAGCGGCGGCGAGTGCCTGGTGCTCCACGGCCATTCCGGCGCGGGCAAAAGCACGCTGCTGCGCACCCTCTACGGCAACTACTTGCCGGCCGGTGGCAGCATTCGCGTGCAGCATCAGGGCGAGTGGCTGGAACTGGTCGGCGCTGCGCCCCGGGAGGTGCTGCAAGTGCGGCAGCAAACCCTCGGCTACGTCAGCCAGTTTCTGCGGGTTATTCCCCGCGTCGCCACCGTCGAGGTGGTCATGGAACCGGCGCTGGCCCGTGGCTGGAAGCGCGAAGACGCCCAGGCCCACGCCGAGCATCTGCTCGCCCGGCTGAACATTCCCCAGCGCCTCTGGCAACTGGCGCCGGGGACGTTTTCCGGCGGCGAACAGCAGCGCGTCAACATCGCCCGCGGCTTCATGGTGCCGTGGCCGGTGATGCTGCTGGACGAGCCGACCGCGTCGCTGGACGACGGCAACCGTCAGGTGGTCCTCGAATTGATCAATGAGGCGAAGAGCGCCGGTGCTGCGGTGATCGGCATCTTCCACGACCGTCTGGCCCGGGAAGCGGTGTCCGACCGTCATCTGGACATGACCCCGCCCGATCTTGACCCGCAAGCCTCAATGGCATCGAGCCCGAAGGAGACCGAACAATGCTGAACGAACAGATCCTTACCCACGCCAAGGTCGTCACCGCCGGGCGCGTCTTCAGCGGCACCGTGGTGCTGCGTGACGGGTTGATCAGCGAAGTCGATGACAGCATCAGCCAGCTGCCCCAGGCGCAGAAACTTAACGGTGATTACCTGCTGCCGGGGCTGGTCGAGCTGCACACCGACAACCTGGAAAAACACCTGAGCCCGCGCCCCGGTGTGGACTGGCCGTCAGCTTCGGCGGTCATGAGCCACGACGCGCAAATCATCGCGGCGGGCATCACCACGGTGTTCGACGCGCTGTCCATCGGCGACGTCAACCCCAAGGGCAAGCGCATGCAGCAACTGCCGGGCATGGTCGAGGCGATCGCCAAGGCCAACGCCGCCGACATGACCCGCGCCGAGCACCGCCTGCACCTGCGCTGCGAGGTCTGTCACCCGGACACCCTCAGCGTGTTCCGCGACCTGGTCGAGCAGCCCCTGGTGCAGCTGGTGTCGGTCATGGACCATTCGCCGGGCCAGCGCCAGTTCGCCCTGGAATCCAAGTACCGTGAGTACTACATGGGCAAATACCACCTGAGCAGCGAGCAGATGGACGCCTTCATCGTCGAGCAGGTCGCCAACTCGAAGACCTACAGCGACCGTTATCGCCGGGCGATTGTCGATATCTGCCTGGCACGCGGGCTGTCGGTGGCCAGTCACGACGACGCGACACTGGCCCACGTCGAGGAATCGGCGGCCTACGGCATGAGCATCGCCGAGTTCCCGACCACCCTTGAAGCGGCCCAGGGCTGCCGGCGTCTGGGCATGAGCGTGTTGATGGGCGCGCCGAACATCGTCCGTGGCGGCTCGCACTCGGGCAACATCGCGGCGGCGACATTGGCCGAAGAAGGGCTACTGGATATTCTCTCCAGCGATTACTATCCGGCCAGCCTGTTGCAGGCGGCGTTCACCTTGGGCGCCCAGTTGGATGCAGCGGACGACTCGACAGGCGCCGGGCTGGCCCGGGCGGTGACCACGGTCAGCCTGGCGCCGGCCCGTTCGGCGGGCTTGCAGGATCGCGGCGAGATCCGCGTCGGCCTGCGCGCGGACCTGATCCACGCCCGGGCTGTGGGCACACTGCCGATCATTCAACAAGTCTGGCGACAAGCGAAGAGGGTGTTCTGATGGCAGGCAGGTTGATCTATCTCATCGGGCCGTCGGGTTCGGGCAAGGACAGCCTGCTGGACGCGGCCCGGGAGGCATTGGCCGCGCGGGACTGCCGCATCGTGCGGCGGGTCATCACCCGCTCGGCAGAAGCCAAGGGCGAAGCGGCCCAGGCCGTCAGTGTCGAGCGTTTCGAGGCCCTGCAGGCCCAGGGCGCGTTTGCCTTGAGCTGGTTCGCCAACGGCCTGCATTACGGCATCCCCAACGAGATCGACCAATGGCTGGCCGACGGGCACGACGTCCTGGTCAACGGCTCGCGCGGCCATCTGCCCCACGCGCGGGCGCGTTATCCGTCGCTGTGGGTGGTGTTGCTGACCGTGGATCAATCGGTGCTGCGGGATCGATTGCTCAGTCGGGCGCGGGAATCGGCGGATGAGATCGAAACCCGACTGGCGCGCAATGCCCAGTTCGCTGACGATTTGCAGATGAGTGACCCGTCAATGATCGTGCTGGACAACTCCGGCGCGCTGGATCAAACCGTCGCCCGACTGTTGCAGCGACTGGAGCGAACCCCCGCATGCGCCTGACCCTGCTCGGCACGGGGGATGCGCGGCAAGTGCCGGTCTACGGCTGCGAATGCCCGGCCTGTCGCGTCGCCCACGCCGACCACCGCCTGCGCCGCCGGCCCTGTTGCGCTCTGGTGGCACTGGGCGAGCAACGCTGGCTGATCGACAGCGGTTTGCCCGACCTGACCGAACGCTTCCCGCCGCGCAGCCTCAGCGGCATCCTGCAAACCCATTACCACGCCGATCACGCCCAAGGCCTGCTGCACCTGCGCTGGGGCCAGGGCTTGGTGATTCCGGTGCACGGCCCGGTCGACCCGGAAGGATTATCGGACCTGTACAAGCACCCGGGCATTCTCGATTTCAGCCAGCCTTTCATGCCCTTCGAAAGCCGCGCGCTGGGCGACCTGCAAGTCACCGCACTGCCGCTGCTGCACTCCAAGCCGACGCTGGGTTATCTGCTGGAAGGCGGGGGACGGCGCATCGCCTACCTCACCGACACCGTCGGCTTGCCCCATGACACCCAGGCCTTTCTGCAGCGCGAGGCGCTCGACGTGCTGGTCCTCGACTGCTCCATGCCCCCTCAGCCGCAGACGCCGCGCAACCACAACGATGTGAACCTGGCGCTGCAGATCATCGACGCGCTCAAGCCCGAACAGGCCGTGCTGACCCATGTCGGGCATACGCTGGATGCGTGGCTGATGGAACATGCCGCAGAACTGCCTGACCACGTTAGGGTGGCGCGGGACGCCATGGAAGTCTGACCGGGGCGGGGAAGGCTGACGTTAGGCGAGTCATCCTATGACCTCCTGTCGCTCAGGTCGCTTAAACACCTGTCCGGCTTCAACTTTTGCCTGTCACGGCCGTTGCAAATGTAGCCCTACATTTCCTTCGGAGCTTGACCATGTCGTTGATTCCTCGCCGCATCGCTGGACGAATGACCCTAGGGATCCTGACATTGCTGGTGCTGACGGCGGTGGCGATTTACGCGGTCATGACCCTGGGCGGCAAACCCCAGCTGGTGGCTGCCGGCACCGAGTCGGCGGAGCAGTCAGCCAGCGCCATCACCCGTCAGCTGGCGTTACCGTTGAGCCGCATCGAAGGGACGGCGGCGGCCATGGCGCTGCTGGCAGAGACGTTGCCCCACGACGAAACCCTATACATGAGCAATTTCCCCGGCCTGATCGACAGCCAGGGGGATTCCGCCATTGCCGGTGGCGGCGTGTGGCCGGAGCCCAACGCCTTTGCGGCAGGCACCGAGCGTCGCAGTTTTTTCTGGGCACGGGACAGCGGCAATCGGCTGGAATTTTCGGACGAATACAACCAGGCCAAAACGCCGCCTTATCAGGCTGAGTCCTGGTACACCGGGGCCAAGTCCTCACCGGCAGGGCGTTGCGTCTGGTCCGATGCGTATCAGGACCCGGTCAGCGGCGTGGCAATGACCACCTGCAGCGTGCCTTACCGGGCCCAGGGCGCGTTCGCCGGTGTCGCGACCATCGACCTGAAGCTGGACGGTCTGGCGGCGTTCCTTAAAGACAAAGGCGGCGTCACCGACGGCTACGCTTTCGCGGTCGATCCGTCAGGGAATCTGCTGTATTTCCCCGATGCGAAGGGCACCAAGGGCCTGTTGACCATTACCGGATTGAGCCAGGAGCAAACCTGGTTCAAGCCGGTGGCTGATCAGCTTGCGAGCAACACTTCGGCCCTCTCGACCCTGAGGATTGAGCACGACGGTCGGCTCAACGGCCCGGCCTACGTCACCCTGGCGACCATGGCCGGCACAGGCTGGCGCATTGGGCTTGTGACCCCGGAAGCCCGGGTTGTCGGCCTGGCCAACCGCCTCACCGGACAGATTCTGTTGTTCCTGTTGCCGCTTTTGGGCGTGCTGCTGGGTCTGGCCTGGCTGGCCGGCAAGCGGCTGCTGGCGCAACTGGAGGAAACCACTGCTCAGATCTCAAGCCTGGGCCAAGGCGGTCAGACTGACACTCAACTGGCGATTTTGCGCGCCGACGAGATCGGCGCGTTGCGTGAGTCGGTCAACCGCTATGCCGGTTCCCTGCGCGACATGCTGCACCGCATCGCCGAGGAATCGGTGTCTCTGGAGCACCAGGCCAACGAGCTGGCGCAGCTGTCCCAAGGCGTCGCCGAACGGGCCGAATCCCAGCGTCAGGACAATACGCTGCTGGCCACCGCGATCACCGAGATGTCGGCCAGTGCCAATGAAGTCGCCCAGAACACCACAGACTGCTCCGACACCGCACGCCGTTCCCTGGGCGATGCGCAGAAGAGCCAGGATCAGGTCAACAGCAACAGTCAGTCCATCGAAGTCCTGGCGACGGACATTGCCGGGGCGGCGGGCGCCATTACCCAGCTGGGCGATGACATCGAGCGCGTGGGCAGTGTGCTGGAGGTGATCAAGTCGATCTCCCAGCAGACCAACCTGCTGGCCCTGAACGCCGCCATTGAAGCGGCGCGGGCAGGGGAGCAGGGGCGTGGTTTTGCGGTGGTGGCTGATGAGGTGCGCACCCTCGCCGGGCGAACCCAGGCGTCGGCGAACGAGATTCAGGAGATGATCTCGCAACTGCGTCAGGCCTCCAGTGCGGCGGTCTCGACGATGCAAAACGGTGCCACGCGCACCCGCGAGTCGGTGCAGCAGGCGGTCAACGTCGCCGCCACGCTGGGCACGACCGTCTTCAGCTTCGACGACATCGTTCAGCGCGCCCATCAGATCGCCGTGGCCGCCCAGGAGCAAAGCCACGTCACCCACGAAATCAACGAACTGGCCGTGCGCATTCACGCCTCCAGCGAACAAGGCGCGCGGGACGCTGGCACCCTGCGCGAACTGGGCAAAGGCATGCAGTCGATCTCCGGTCGCCTGGGTGCACTGAGCCGCGGTGGCCGGGAGGGGTAAGGCACTTTGCGCGCTGTCCAGGCGGGGCGTGAGCACGATTAAATCTTCGGCGTCTGAAACGCCGTCTTCGTGAGCAAGCTCACTCCCACATGGGTTGTGTTGGCAAGAAATCGAGGGTGGTCAAGCCGACCTCTTCCCGGCTGAAGCCGGTCCTACTAAAGACACCGCGTGCCTGTAGGACCAGCTGAAGCCGGTCCCACTAAAAAAACCGCGTGCCGTAGGACCGGCTTCAGCCGCCGGTCATGTTCATGAAGCGCACCACCTGGACGTCATCGTTGAGCTCGAAGTTGTGCTTCCACGGCTTCAACTGCATGGCGTTGACGATGGCTTTTTCGAGCTTGTCCGGTTGACCCGGATTGGCCCGGAGCACGGCTTTCAGGTCGGCGGAATGCTCGTTACCCAGGCACAGCAACAGACGACCTTCCACCGTGACCCGAACCCGGTTGCAGGTCGCGCAGAAGTTATGGCTGTGGGGCGAGATGAAGCCGATGCGGATGTGCGGCGCCTCGGCCACCCGCCAGTAGCGCGAGGGGCCGGACGTGGACTCGGTGGAATGCACCAGGGTGTAGCGCTCGGCGATGCGTTCGCGCACCTGCTCGCTGGAGTAGAACGACTCGGCGCGGCTGTGCTCGCTGATGGTCCCGAGGGGCATCTCTTCGATAAACGTGATGTCGACGCCACGATCAATGGCGAAGGCCACCAGATCATTGATCTCGTGGTCGTTGCGGCCCTGCATCACCACGCAGTTGAGCTTGGTGCGCTCGAAACCGGCCGCGTTGGCGGCGTCGATCCCGGCGATGACCTTGCTCAGGTCACCGGTGCGGGTCAGTTCCTTGAAGCGCGCCGGGTCAAGGCTGTCGAGGCTGATGTTGAGGCGCTTGAGGCCGGCTTCGAACAGCGGCACGGCGAGTTTGTCGAGCTGCGAGCCGTTGGTGGTCATGCACAGTTCGCGCAGGCCGGGCAGGGCGGCGATGCTGCGAACCAGCCCAACGATGCCGGAGCGCACCAGTGGCTCACCGCCGGTCAGACGAATCTTCTTTGTGCCCAGCGCGACGAAGCGCTCGGCCAGTTGATGGATTTCTTCGAGGGAGAGAATCTGCTGACGGGGGAGGAACGTCATGTCCTCGGCCATGCAATACACGCAGCGGAAATCGCAGCGATCCGTCACCGACATGCGGACGTAATCGACCTTGCGTGAATAGCTGTCCATCAGGACTCGATCTGACATTGATTACTCTCGACAACGTGACGCGTGGCAGAAACAGGGTGCGCGCCTCGGGAAATGAGGCGCGCGGCTGCAGCGTTAAATCTGGCTACCGGTCTGCTGCTCGATGGACGCAGCAGTGACGCCGGTTGCCGAAGCCTGAATGGCTTTCGAATAGGACACGTAATACGCGAGCCCGACGAAAATTGCACCCCCCACGGCGTTGCCCAAGAACACCGCAACGAAGTTTTCAACGAATTCGGTCCAGCTCAATGCGTCGGCAAAGATCGCTGCCGGAATCACGAACATGTTGGCGACCACGTGCTGGAAGCCGATGGCGACGAAGGCCATGATCGGGAACCACATACCGAGGATCTTGCCGGTCACGTCTTTACTGGCATACGACAACCAGACCGCCAGACACACCAGCCAGTTGCAACCGATGCCGGAAATAAACGCCTGGGCAAAATCCGCGCTGGCCTTGGCCTTGGCGATGGCCAGGGTTTTGGCCAGATACGCGCCTTCGGTCAGCCCCAGCACATGGCCGAAGAAGTACGCGACGAACAGCGCGCCCAGCAGGTTGGCCAAGGTCACCAGCACCCAGTTGCGCGCCACCGCCGACAGCGGAATGCGCCCGGCGAACATGGCAGTGGGCAGGCTCATCATGTTGCCGGTCAGCAACTCACCGCCGGCCAGGATCACCAGAATCAGCCCGATCGGGAACACCGCAGCGCCCATCAGATTGCCCAGTGACGCCCAGGGCGCCGGGATCATCGTGCTGACATGGATGTCCAGCAAAAAGCCCAGGGCGATGAACGCGCCGGCGAGAAAGCCCAGCACCAGAATTGCCGCGGTCGGCATATGGGACTTTTTCACGCCGGCTTCAATGGTGATCTCGGCGATCTGCTGCGGTGTATTGATGGACATAGGCTTTCAGGCTCACAAGCAATGGACCGCACCGCGGCTGAACCCGCCGGCGGCACGAAAACGAAAGAGGGGTTCAAGCATCCAGTCTTGGTGCGCGGGGGTGTCAGCCGACACGGCGCCGATCCCTGTTGGGCGCTGCTGCGACGTTAAACCGCATTGCAGAGAACGCTCAAAAGACCTGATCAATTAGTGAGCACGCTACCGATCGCACCCTTGAGCGTCCAATCGCTTGTTCCGATAGGCTCATCGACGCTGTCTATCATGAGGCTTTTGATCGTGCAGCCGCTTCCATAAAGGGAAGCGGACGCGGTTTTGAGGTCAGTCTTTGGCGGCCCGGGTGATGCTGCGCTCGTAGCGCTCCAGCAGAGGCTGAATGCTGATGCCATGCAGCAGAATGCTCAGCGCCACCACGGACAATGTGAGGCTGATGGTGGTGTGGACTGATTCAGCCGGCAGACCGTGGGTCAGCGCATAGCAGAGGTAATACAGCGTGCCGATGCCGCGAATGCCGAACCAGCCCACCAGGGCTTTTTGCGGGCGGGTCAGCAGTTTGCCACTGATTAACAGCCAGACGCTCAGCGGCCGGATCACGCAGAACAGCGCCAGCCCCAGCCCGACCGCGCGCCAGTCCCAGTAACTGGCGAGGGCGGCGCCGAGGAGGGTGATCAGCAGCACCTCCATCGCGCGCTCTACCAGGCTGCCGAAGACCATCATGTCGCCCATCATCACGCCGGCGGCGAGCTGACTGTCGGACAGCGCATCGCGATCGCCCATGATTGCCGACTCCGGATCGCTGTGGGTGTGCCCTACCATCGGGATGGCCACGTGTTCCGACGGCACCTCCGATTGGGTGGCGTTGGATTCGGCGTGACGCACGCCAATGCCCGCCGCGAACACCGCCAGGAATCCGTAGGCGCCGAGGCCTTCGGCGGTGACGTAGGCAATGGCAATCAGCGCCAGGGCGAGGAAGTCGTTGGGCGACAGGGTGCTGTCGGCGTTCTTGATGCGCAGGTAGATCATCAGATGACCGACGCCTCGGCCCAGGCCGTAACCCAGCATCAGCCCGACGGGTACGCCCCAGACGATGTTTTTCAGCAGCCAGCCCTGGGTCCAGTCGAAATCCGAAAAACCGTGGGTGATGAACATCAGGGCGAAAATCACGAAGGGGAACGCAGTGCCGTCGTTGAGCCCGGCCTCACCGGACAGGCCGAAGCGCACC
This sequence comes from Pseudomonas sp. CFBP 8772, assembly GCF_014841665.1. Classification (NCBI taxonomy): domain Bacteria; kingdom Pseudomonadati; phylum Pseudomonadota; class Gammaproteobacteria; order Pseudomonadales; family Pseudomonadaceae; genus Pseudomonas; species Pseudomonas sp. CFBP 8772. Next base: position 360,171 of record NZ_JACYUI010000003.1, read on the forward strand.
CGATCCAGGTCCTGGGCGCTGTTGACCTGCACCAGACCGGCCAGCACCGGGTCGGTGGGCGAGAGCATGGCACCGAGCAGCAAGGAGATGGGCCATGAAAGGCCGAACAGGTGATGGGCTACCAGGCTGACGCCGGCAATGGTCGCCAGCATCACTGGCCCTGCCAGCAGGTACGCCGAATACCAGCCGCTGCGGTGCAGGGGCAGGCGCAGCTTGATACCGGTATTGAACAGGGAGAACAACACGGCGATTTCAGTCAGCCGTTCCAGCCAGTGGCGCGCATCGCGAATGTCGAGCTGCGCGATGTCCAGGCCCCAGGGCCCGATCGCGGCGCCAAACGCCAGGCACACCGCCGACGTCGTGACCGGCAGCCAGCGCAGATAGGAAGAAGTCAGTGCCAGCAGCATCAGCAGGACACCGAAGACGGTCATGCAAAGAATGAAACTCATGCGGAAACATCATCAGTCAATGGGCGGGAATGAGTGTGTGACTGTAGGAGGGGGGGATAGTTGAAACTAATGTGGAATGGATCCCGCGACCGGTGAGGCGCGACAGCGCGCGTTTGCCGACTAGACTGTGCGCGACCCCCTCACCTGGATTGAGCCCCATGGCATTTGACTGGCACAGCGAAACGCTTTCCCGAGACACCCCGGTCACTCACGATTACCGAAACACCCAGAACGTGCGTCGTTTCATGACCGCGCAGTGCGGGCCGGCCTTCAAGTTCGACCGTGACTTCATGTCCTGGATACGCAACGACAGCGCCAAGACCCTGGGCGATGTGGTCGATGAGTGGCAACGACGCCACGGCAATAACGCCTGATGAAAACGGGGGACAGCATGTTCACATTATTCGGGGCCGACAGATCCGGCTCGGCCGCCATCGAGATGGCGCTCACGCTGTGCGGCGCTGATTACCGCCTGGTGGGCGCCAGTTCCGAGGCGGCCGGCGCTGGGCGCGATGAGCTCAAATGCCTGAACCCGTTGATGCAGGTGCCGACGCTGGTCATCCCCGGCGGCGGCGTGCTGACGGAGAGCGCGGCCATCCTCACCCACTTGGGCCTGGCCTTTCCGCTGTCCGGCCTCTTGTCTCACGACGTCCACGAACGTGCCCAGCAACTCCGGGCCCTGGCGTACCTCACCACCAACTGCTACGCGTCCATTGGACTGATCGACTACCCGGAACGGTGGCTGCCGGACGGCGAGCCTGACCATTTAGACCGCTTGGTCGCGGGGGCGACGCGCAAGCTGCACAGTCAGTGGGAGGTGTTCAGCGATGTGTTTGACAACCCGGTTGCCTGGCACCCACATGCGCCCGGGGCCGTTGAGGTCCTCGCTTGCGTGGTCAGCCACTGGAGTGGGGCGCGGGAGCATCTGGGAAGGTCGCGCCCCGAGTTTTACGCCGCCCTCGGGGTCATTGATCGACATCCCGTCATCCACGCGGTGCTGCAGCGGCACGGTTGGTGAACGCGAGGTCAGTCACGGCGACAACTGACTGCGCAGCTTCGCCGGGCTGATGCCCATGCGCTGGCGAAAGGCCGTCGCCATATGCGCCTGGGAGCTGAAGCCACAGCCGTGGGCGATCTCCGCCAGTCTCGCCGTTGAGTCACGCATCAGGGCTCTGGCCTTGGCTAGGCGTCGGTCGATCAGATAACTGTGGGGGCTTTTGCCGGTGGTGTGCTTGAAGGCCCGGATGAAATAGCCCTCGGACAACCCCAGCACCTGCGCCATCGCCTGCACCCCCAGCGGGCCGTCGAGACCGGCGTCGATGAACTCATCGAGTCTGCGCATCCGGCTGGCGTTTATCGACCCTTGCAGCGGCGCGTCGACAGCGCTTTTGTCGTCGATCCGGTCAGCCAGGGCCAGCGCCCAGCCCTCCCAATCGTCCGCCGCCGACGTCTGCAACAGCGCTGCGCGCATCTTCATGGCGAGGGCGATCGCCTGGGGGTCAATGCGGTTATTGAAGGCGTGGTCGCCCGCGAGCGCCAGCCCGTCCGTGCGCAGCAGCCGCAGGTATTCACCGCCCGTGGGCGACGCCGACAACACGTCGCAACCGGCAGGCACGAACGCCAATCCATTAGGCACCGCGTCGAAGGGCTGCACCCGGTCGCTGCCGATGGCGTGCAGGCCGCGCTGACTTTCGAAGGCAAAGCCGACCGCCGCCTGGGTCGCCACATAGCGTGTGGCGTAAGCGGCGGCAGGGAGCAATTCGATCATCCACGGGCCTGCCTCGACACGGCGAACCGGTTCAGACGGGAGCGGGTCAGAGGCGAGTTTTGTCGGGTTCATGGCCTTGATAGTAATCAAGTGATTCGGCAAAAGTCAGGTCAGTTTTCTGAAAGCCGGCGCGGCGCGGGTCTGCCTAGACTGGGCCACCTTTTGGCGGACACGATTTTGAGGAGTAGTCGCCCCATGCACGGACTGACCCGCAATGATATCGAACAGGCCGCTCGCCAGGTGTACGAGCTCATGCCGCCGACCGCTCAATATGCCTGGCCGTTACTGGCTCAGCGGCTGAACAGCACGGTGTGGGTCAAACACGAAAACCACACGCCCACCGGCGCCTTCAAAGTGCGCGGCGGGATTACCTACATGCACTGGCTCAAGCGTACCTACCCGAGCGTCAGGGGCATCGTCACGGCGACGCGCGGCAACCACGGTCAGAGCCTGGCGCTGGCCGCCACTGCGCTGGGCTTGAGTGCGTTGATCGTGGTGCCTGAAGGCAACTCCCCGGAAAAGAACAACGTCATGCGCGCGCTCGGCGCCAACGTGATCGAATGCGGCCGGGATTTCGACGAAGCGCGGGAGGAAGCCGCGCGGCTGGCGGACGTGCATGGGCACTATTTGGTCCCGCCTTTCCACATCGAGCTGCTCAAGGGCGTGGCCACGTATGCGCTGGAATTGTTCCTGGGAGCGCCGGATCTGCACACGGTTTACGTGCCTGTCGGGTGTGGGTCAGGGATTTGCGGGGTGATTGCCGCCCGCGACGCGCTGGGCCTGAAAACCCGGGTGGTCGGTGTGGTGTCCGCCGAGGCGGCGGCCGCCAAGTGGTCCTTCGAGGAAGGCACCATTTTGCAAACCCCGTCGGCGAACACCTTTGCCGACGGCCTCGCCGTGCGCCGACCCGTTCCGGCGGCCTTCGCCATTTACCGCGCAGGGGCGGAGCGCATCGTCGCCGTCAGCGAGGACGAGATTGCCGAGGCCATGCGCGTTTACTACACGGACACCCACAACCTCGCCGAAGGCGCAGGGGCCGCTGCACTGGCGGCGCTCATTCAGGAACGCAGGGCCATGGCAGGGAAAACGGTCGGGGTTATTCTGTCCGGCGGGAATGTGGACCGGTCGGTGTATGCGCGGGTAATTGCCTGAAGCGGTAAGCGGCAAGCCGACCGCTTCAAGCGGTTCAGCAGGGGCCGGTCAGCGGGGGATCGCGTGGAAGATGTAATCGTCGCTGGGTGAGTCGGCCATGGGCACGGACTGAGCGTTGAGATACGCCCTCAACGGCGGGTCTTCTGCCTTGATCTGCCAGGGTTGATCCGTGGGGTTGGCATCGACATCAGCGCTTTCGCAGGCGGCGAGCAGCGTTTCGACCGAGGGCTGGTGAATCACCAGACCGTTGCCTTTCCAGCCGGCGACGGTCAGGCCGAGGCTTTCGCACACCGCCACTTTACGCCGGGCATCATCGCGGTCGGTCTGGCGCGATTGCTGGACCAGCATCGCCAGCCCCTGATCCGATGCCAAGAGGCTGCCCTGCCGCCAGCTTTCCGGCGGGCAGTCCTTGGCTTGAGGTTTCAGCTCAATGAAAGGACTGATCTCCATCGGGTAGATCCGGCACACCATCGGGCGCTCCAGGTACACCGAGCAGAGACCGTCTTTTTGCAGGTTCGGGCATTCAGGGATCGCATTGGCCGCCAGAATCACCGTCACCCGCAGCGTGCCCGAACCGCCAATGACCGGCGCAGACCGCCCGGCGTTGTAGGCATACTCGGGGGAGTCGACGGGCCAGAGAGAATCGTCGAACGCCTCCAGCAAAACCCCTACGGGGTGGCCGCGTTTGAGCCAGGTCACGGCTTCGCCCAGGGTCAAAGGTACGAAACGGCCACGGCAGCACGCGCCACACCCGACGCATTCGAATTGCACGTCGGGATCCACGGCGAGGCCATGGGCGGTGGAGGGCGCTTCTGATTCGTTGATGTCCATGTGACCTGCATCCCTGTTCGTTGATCGCTGAATCATAACTGGATGTATGCGATCAGTCAGTGGGATCGGCTTCAGCCGGGAAGAGGCACGTTTCCGCACCTCAATGCCAGGGGTCGCGTAGGGTCCTATGCAAAAAAAACGCCCCGATGTCCTGCAGGTCACGCCTGGGTCTCAACTCATCCAGTTGCCGCCATCGACGTTGTAGGTCTGGGCGACGACATAATCGCTTTCCGCTGACGCGAGAAAGATCGCCATGCCGGTGAGGTCTTCGGCGGTGCCCATGCGGCCGTAGGGCACTTCCTCGCCGACGAGCCTTTTCTTCTCGCCCAACGGCCGGTTCTCGTGTTTGGCGAACAACGCATCCACGCCATCCCAGTGCTCGCCGTCGACGACCCCCGGTGCGATCGCATTGACGTTGATCCTGTGCTTGATCAGGTTCAGTCCGGCGGATTGGGTCAGGCTGATGACGGCGGCCTTGGTCGCGCAGTAGACGCCCACCAGTGCCTCGCCGCGACGCCCGGCCTGGCTCGCCATGTTGATGATCTTGCCGCCATGACCCTGGGCAATCATCTGCTTTGCCGCCGCTTGAAGGGTGAACAACGTGCCGGCGACATTGATCGAGAACAGCCGCTGGTAGCTCTCGCGGGTGATGTCGGTGATCGGTGCCAGATCAAACAGTGCGGCGTTGTTGATCAGGATATCCAGCTTGCCGGTGGTGGCGACGACGGCCGCAATCGCCGCGTCGATGGACGATTGATCCGTAACGTCCATCTTCACCGCGTAGGCGCTGGCGCCCAGTTCGTTGGCGGTCTGGGTCGCGCGCTGCAGATTGATGTCGGCGATGGCCACTGTCGCGCCTTCGCGGATATAGGCCTCGGCGTAGGCCCGCCCGATACCCCGGGCCGCGCCTGTGATCAGGGCGCTTTTACCTTCGAGTCGTTTCATTGAAAGAGTCATCCGTCATGGGGTGAGGTCCGGCCGACTTCCGTCGGCGGGGCGTTTATTGCTTCGGGTAACCGGCGCGCTTCATTTCCCGCTCCGTCGTCGACTGCGCGGCCGCCAGTGCCTGCTCGACGGAGGTCTGGCCGGTGAGCGCGGCCGAGAGGAGCTTGCCCACGGACGTGCCGATGGCCTGGAACTCCGGGATGGTCACGTACTGGATGCCGACATAGGGCACCGGCTTGGCCGAGGGGTGCGCCGGATCGGCGTGTTTCATCATTTCCAGTGTCACCCTGGCGAACGGCGCGGCCTTGAGATAGGCGTCGCTGTAGGTAGATGTGCGGGTGCCAGGCGGCACGTTGGTGATGCCATCCTTCTGCGCAACCAACTGGATGTATTCCTTGGACGTGGCCCAGGTGGTGAAGGTCTTGGCGGCGTCCTTGTGTTTAGAGGTCGCCGGAATCGCCAGGGACCAGGCGTACAGCCAGGACGACCCCTTGTCGGTCACTTCAACGGGCGCCGGGGCGAATCCCACGCTGTCCACGACCCTGCTTTGTTCTTTGTCGGTGGTGAACGAGCCTGCCACGCTGGCATCGACCCAGACCGCGCATTTGCCGCTGTTGAACAACGCGAGGGTTTCGTTGAAACCGTTGCTGGAAACACCCGGTGGCCCATAGTTTTTAAGGGTATTGACGTAGAAGTTGGCAGCGGCCGTCCACTCGGGGCTGGTCAGCTCGGGTCGCCATTGCTCGTCGAACCAGCGGGCGCCAAAGGCGTTGGCCATGGTCGTCAGCAAGGCCATGTTCTCGCCCCAGCCGGCCTTGCCCCGCAGGCACATGCCGTACTGGCCCTGGTCCGGGTGGTGCAGCTTGGCGGCAAACTCGCCGAGCTGGGTCCAGGTCGGGTGCTCGGGCATGCTCAGCCCGGCTTGTTTGAACAGGTCGGTGCGGTAGTAGGTCACCGTGCTCTCGCCATAGAAGGGCAACGCGTACAGGGTGTCCTTGACCGACAGGCCCTGGCGCACGGACGGGATGATGTCTTCGAGGTCGTAGCTGGCCGGCAGGTCCTTCATCGGCTCAAGCCAGCCTTTTGCGCCCCACAACGGCGTTTCATAGGTGCCGACGGTCAGCACATCAAACTGACCGCCCTGGGTGGCGATGTCGGTGGTCAGCCGCTGGCGCAGGACGTTTTCTTCAAGCACCACCCAGTTGAGCGTGATGTCGGGGTGCTGCTCTTCGAATACCTTGGACAGCCGCTGCATGCGGATCATGTCGTTGTTATTGACCGTAGCGATGGTGATCGTCTCGGCAGCCTGACTGATGCCCGCCAGTGACAGACCGGCAGACAGCAGCAGCGCGTGATGGGTGATCTTCATGGTGATCTCCAGTCCGCGCTGGCAGCGCGGAATCGTTATTGTTGTTTTGAGCCCTGCCGATCAATCTGACGTGTCACCTCGGGGCAGTGGCGTGTCGATTACAGCAGCTTGGACGGCCTGCAACAAACACGCTGAGGATGTGCCGCTGATGCTTTTTTAACCGCACAGCCCAGCCGTGCGCCAGGCTAAAAAAGTATCAGCGCGCAGTGACAGCCGAGGTGGAGCAGGGCGATGCAATGGGCGTATGGTGCTTCGATGCGTGCGCCAACAACGAAAAAAAAGGGGCAGACCATGCCTGCGAGCCGAACCGCCTTATTCGAGCAGTTGCCTGCCGAGCTGGAAATCATCCTGCCGGCGCCCCAGCAGAGTTTTCGCTGGTACGAGCACGACTATCCCTATGCGCTCGCGCGCTGGAATCACCATCCCGAGTACGAGATTCATCTGATCCGCAAAGGCAGCGGCAGACTGGTGGCGGGCGATTACATTGGCGCGTTCGGTCCTGGCCATGTCGCGCTGATCGGTCCCGATCTGCCCCATGACTGGATGGGCGATCTGGCACCGGGGGAATACCTGCAAGGCCGGGACGTCGTGCTTCAGTTTGACGGCGCGACGTTGCTGGCACTGCGCGAGTCGATGCCTGAGCTGGGTGAATTGCAGGGATTGTTCGACCGCGCCCGTCGCGGGCTGGAATTTACCGGCGAGACCGCCCTGCGGGCCGCCGACCTGCTCGAGCGCATAGGCTCGGCGAGCGGGTTACAGCGCTTGCTGCTGTTTCTTGAGCTGCTCAATACGCTGAGCGGAGCGTCTGACAGAGAAGCCCGTACGTTGGCGAGTGCGTGTTATGCGCCGACACTGGATGCCAAAAGCGCCGAGCGTGTACACCGGGCGTTCGACTACCTGCAGCGGGAGCTCACGGGGGATATCAGGCTGTCAGTGATCGCCGAGCGGCTGCACATGAGCGAGCCGGGGTTTTCACGGTTCTTCAAGCGCGCCACAGGCCACGGGTTCATCGACCTGATGCGCAAGCTGCGCATTCAGAAAGCCTGTCGGCTGTTGCTGCAGACACAGATGTCCATTGCCGATGTCTGTTTTGAGGTGGGTTACATTAACCTGTCGAATTTCAATCGACATTTTCGCTACGAGATGAAGCAGACGCCATCGGATTACCGAAGAGCCACGGCGGCGGCTTTATTCAGCTTGAACACGTTCAAGGCGTCGTAGGCGATCTTTACCGTGTTGAGATGAACCCATGCCACGTCCAAACGATGGCTGGGCGCCGATAGGGCGGCAGCTGACGGTCAGTCAGCGCCGCCCCCCGGTGATCTCACACTCAGGCCAGTGCCTGACTCACGCCTGTTCGTCGTGCTCGGTCGCATCGTCGTCGTGCTTGAGCGCCGGCTTCATGCCTGGCTGCGGCGCGTGCACGGCATCCGGCGCGACTTCTTCGCCGTGGTTCTTCTTCTCTTGCTGCACTTTTTTGTCGTGGGCGACGTTACGTGGATCGGTCATGGGAATTCCTTGATCTGGCAGATGATTCGAATGCCCGCCGACGCAACACGTTAGCCGTGAGTGTCGGGGCAAGGTTTGGAGTCAGTGCCGGCTTCAGCGTTCAGTGCATTTCAAACCGCGATCACCGAGCTGAAATACCTGACGCGAAATAGCTGATCGGCAATGGCCGACCCGCCATGACCGGGAAACCGCGCGCAAGAGGAGATTGCCAGCGCATGTGCCCGCGAACTTTCAGCCGGCTTGCTGCGCAAACGACGAATGGGTGTAGCAGAACAGGTTGGAAGCCGGCTTCGGACGGCCGTACAGATAGCCCTGGGCGTAGTTGCAGCCGCTGTTGGCGAGCCACGACGGCAGGTGAGGCAGGTGAAACTCCTCGACGCCTTCAGCCGTGACTTGCATTTTGAGGCTGCGCGCCATGCCCAGAATCGCTTCGACCATGGGCAGGTGATCGGTCTGCCCGGGCTCAAAGAACGACCGGTCTATTTTGATCTTGTCGATGGACAGGCGAGTCAGGTGATACAGGCTTGAATAACCAATCCCGAAGTCATCGAGCGCTACGGTAACGCCGTGGTCGTGCAATTTGCTCAGGTTCTGCCGCGCCACGTCCAGGTTGCCGACCAGGGCCTCCTCGGTGATTTCGACTTCGAAGCGATGAAACGCAAACTGCTCTTGCCGAAGCTGCTCCAGCAACTGATCGGGAAACAGCGCGTCGGTCACCATGCCGGCGCTGACGTTCATTGATAAGCGCAAGCGGTCATCCCAACGATTGGCCGCGCGACAGGCTTGCTTGATCAACGAACGGGTCATGGCCGGGATCAACCCCAGGCGCTCAAGCACCGGAATGAAGTCGGAAGGTACGGCGGTGCTGCCGTCGGGCTTGAGCCAGCGCGCGAGAACTTCAAAGCCCACTACCTCTTGAGAAGGAAGCGCGACGATCGGTTGAAAGTACGGCACGATTTCGTCTGCTTCCACCGCTCGTCTCATTGCCAGTTCAAGATCGGCCTGGGCCCGGCGCTGTTTTTCATATTGGCTGTCATAAAAGTTATAGGTCGAACGCCCGTCTTCCTTGCCCCGATACATTGCGGTGTCGGCACAGTGCAGCAATGCCGAAGCGTCCTGCGCGTCTGTCCACGACCGTGCAATGCCAATGGTGGCGCCCAACGCCGAAGGTTCGACGGCGCCGGACAATGGCGCGCCGAGCCGGGACACAGCCGCCTCGGCGATCTGGCACAGCTCGGACTGGTGTTTGAACGTGAGAAACAGCAGGCAGAACTCATCGCCGCCCAATCGCACCGCCACGCCGCCGTTATCGTCGGCGATGGCTTCGAGCCTGCGCGCGATTTCCACCAGCACAATGTCGCCGGCGGCGTGACCATGCTGATCATTGACCGCCTTGAAGTGGTCCAGATCGATGAGCATGACCGCCGCGGGCCGCTTCAAACCGAGCTGATTTCTCACCATGTCCATGAAGATGCGACGGTTGATCAGCCCGCTCAGCGAGTCATAGGTGGCCAGGGTTTCAGTCTGCGCCTGTGCCTGTTTCAGCCTGAGGTAGCTGGACCGGGTATTGGCGATCAGGCGTCTGAGCAGAATGGTCGGGATGATCAGTGAAATCAGAGAAAACCCCGTGACGGTCAGGACGAATCGCCATCTTTCGGCATCCTCAAAGTCAGCGTCATAGGGCAGGGCGAGCCAGTGCATCACCCAGGCTTCGAGCTCGAATTCCCACACAATGGAAAGTCCGATCACTGTGGACAGCGTGATCAGCAGCAGTACTGGCAGGCGACAGGGGTTGCGGCGGTGCAGGTCATTCATGTCAGGCCTCACTGGGCCGGAAGGATAATCGTGATGTCAGACTGCCATCTTCTCATATAGGTTCATACCGTTGATCGCAGAGTTCCTGAATAGCTGATCAGCCGACAGACGCTCTGGGCCCCGATCTGTGCAGTAGCAGCAAGGAGGCGAGAACGCCTGCGAGCCCTACGCTTCCGAGCGCTAACCAGGTCTCGACTGGGCTTCGGTTCAATATGAGCCAGCTTCCCACGTAATAACCCCCGGTGCCGCTGAGTGCCCCTATCGCACTCATCAGGCCAAAGAACGTTCCCTGGCTGCCATCCGGTGCCAGCGATGCGGTCATGCTTTCAAGCGTGGGCAACAGGATGGTCTCGACAACGGTGTAGGCCACGATAAACAGCAGAAACCATTCGATGCCGCGCAGCATGGCGACACTGGCGAACGTGACTGCCGCTCCCAGATACGCCCAGGTTGTCAGTGATGCCGGATTCACTTTCGTCAGCCAGCGCTTCGCCAAAAGGATGAACGCCAGACCGACGACCCCGTTTACGACGTAAATGGCGGAAGCTGCATGGGGGCCGGCTAATTGCCCCGCGTACATCGGGAATGCGACGTAGAGCTGCGGGAACAGGAAAAACCATGGCAATGAAACAACGATCAATCGCCACAGCCCGCCGTCTGTAGTCGCAGTTTTCAGGCTTTTAAGGACGGGCTGCCGGCTCAACCTCACTGATGATCCATACGTTGACCGGCAGGCAACGGCGCTGAGACTGATGAACACTACTGCGCTGATGCCGAAGGCCACGCGGATGTCAGCCAGGCCGGCAAGCCCACCGATAATGGGCCCCACCGCCGCTCCGGCGTTCAACATCTGGTTGTTGGAAGCGAAGAGGGCCGAGTGGCATTCTCTGGGTTGCCGGCCGAACACCCCATAAACGCCACCCTCGTAGCAGGCGACACCGGAACCTGCGATCACCGCACAGCCAATCCATGCGCTCACTCCATCGAACGCGCTGAACCCGAGAAATCCCAAGCCCCTCAGCAGCAGGCCCAGGGTAATGACCCAGTGCGAGCCGAACCGATCGGCGATCGCGCCCGCGGCAAGTGGCAGCACTTGTGCGCAAAGCAGATTGGCGGACATCACCGACGCCAGTGCAGCTGCGCCGAAATGGAGGTTGGCTGACATGTACAGCGCCAGCAGCGGTATCGTCATGAAATGGGAGGCGTTCATCAGCCCCTGCATCCACAGCAATCTGCGGATATCCGGGGGCCAGGACGGTTGTTCGGCTGGGTCTTCCTTGATCATATTGAGGACTCGTAACCATCAATGATAGTTTGATGGTTACTTACATCGACGGTCTTTGCAACAGGAGCGGGCATGCAGACTCAGAATCAAGCAGCACCGGGCGATCTCGAATGCGTTCGGCGCTTCATCAATACCTGGTTGATTCCCAACCAGACGCGTGTGGAGACGGACGAACTGCCGCAGCTATGCCATGACGCCGAGCGATGGCGCGACGAGCTTTCGCTTCGTCCCCCGGCCGCCAGCGATACGCTGGACAGACTGCTGACGTTGCGCTCGGACCTGCGCAAGTCCTGCGAGGGTCTGGATGACGGGGGGCATTTGCTTAACGCCTGGTTCTCGCGCGTGGCTCTGTCAGTGCAGGTCAAGTCGGTGAAGGGCGTGCCGCAGATAGTGGTGATGCCGGCCGACGACAGCTGCAGCGCCCACCTATTGGCGGCGGTGGCCAATGCCCTGTCATCAGGGACATGGTCTCGACTCAAGACCTGTGGCGATTGCCGTTGGGCTTTCTATGACAACACTCGCAACGTCAGTAAACGCTGGTGTGGGATGACCAAGGGCGGCGCGGAGGGCAGGGCGTGCGGGACAATTGCCAAGGTCAGCGCCTTCAGAGCGCGCGCTGCGGCGAAAAAGAGCCCGGTAGCGGCTAGCGGCCAGCTTGGCCTGGATGAGAACGTTTGAACTGCAGGACCTGGCTCTTTCAGAGTGGGCAGACGATCGGCCAACGCCTCGCAAAATATGACCGAATCATCGTCCGCATGCTTTAAGGTGTCCCTGAAGGCCGACCGATGAGGGTTGGCCCCAGACACGTCAAACCAACAAACAGGAGCCACCCATGACCGATTCTCTGTACGACATTCCCCTCAAGCAAATCGATGGCACGCCAGCCAATCTGGGCCAGTACAAGGGCAAAGTGCTGCTGGTGGTGAACGTGGCCTCCAAATGCGGGCTGACGCCGCAATACGAAGGGCTGGAAAGCCTTTACCAGGGCAAGAAGGACGCCGGACTTGAAGTGTTGGGCTTTCCGGCCAACAACTTCAAGGAGCAGGAGCCTGGCAGTGACAGCGACATTCAGTCCTTTTGCTCCACCACTTATGACGTGCACTTCCCGCTGTTCTCGAAGATCTCCGTCGCCGGCGACGACACCCATCCGCTCTACCGCGAACTGACCGCCGCCCAGCCCGCAGCCACCGGCGACGGACCGTTCCGTGAACGCCTCAAGGGCTACGGCATCGAAAGCGGCGCGGGCACCGACGTGCTGTGGAATTTCGAGAAATTCCTGATCGGGCGAGACGGCAAGGTGATTGGCCGCTTTGCGCCGGATGTGACCGCAGATGATCCACGGCTGACCGCGGCCATTGACGAAGCCCTTGCTGTTTGAAGGATGAATCGTCCGCTGTTCGTTTCGCTGGATGGGCCAAAGGGTGTCGGTAAAACCACTCTGCTGGAAGCCATCACCCAATCACTGAGGGCTGATAAGCACAAAGTGATCCGGCTGAGCGAAAGCAAAAGTGACCCTCACCGGCGTGAAACCATGGCCCTGGTTAACCAACTGGTCAGAGGGCCGGACCGGGATCTGGAGTGGGAGGTGTGCAAGCGTCTGGCCGCCAGCCGTGGCTGGATTTCACGGCACGTGCTGACCAGACAGCCACCTGACAGCATCATCCTGATCGACCGCTGGTACCCGTCCGATGCCGCGTTTCGCCGGACCGTGCCGTTTGCGGACATCCTGCAGTTGAACATCGACCAGGAGGTGCAGGTGCCGGATTTGCACGTCGGGGTCGTGACGGCGGCCGAGGTTTCATGGGCGAGGGCAGCCGCACGACGGCGTGGGTTGAGCAGCACGGTGATTCACAGGCTGGAGGAGCACGCGGCTTGCACTGAGGCGTTTGAGCGGGCGGTCTCTGATAACGGCTGGGTTTTGTGTCGAAACGAAGGGCGGATCGAAGACGCGACGATGCTGGTGGTCGCCGAGATACGCGAGGTGCTGTGATTTGCTTTGCCGTGGAAGGAACCGGGCTAAATGCCTCACATACGGCACGTTCCGGGCCTGTAAACGCAGTTCGGGACCGAAGGAGAAAATCCCCTCCGGTCCCGATCGCCTGTCAACGCGTGACGTCGACGGATTACCCTGCAGCGTTACGCCGAAGGCTTGAGCACCACTTTGGTCCAGCCGTCGTCGCGCTGATCAAAGTGCTTGTAGGCGTCCGGACCTTCGGACAGCTTCAGGCTATGGGAGATGATCTGCGACGGCTTGGCACGGTCGTGGTGAATCAGCTCGGCGAGGCGACGGTTGTACGCCTTGACGTTGGCCTGGCCGGTACGGATCTGCTGACCCTTGAACCAGAAGGAGCCGAAGTCGAAGGCCATTTTGCCTTCCTTCGCCAGATCGCTCGCAGCGTTCGGGTCCTGCGGCACGAAGACACCCACGACACCGATACCGCCGGTGGGCTTGGTGGAGGCCACCAGGTTGTTCATGGTTTCGTGATTGGCTTCATGACCGTGCTTGTCGCAGCACTGATAACCCACGCATTCGCAGCCACGGTCCGTGCCTTTGCCGTTGGTCAGGTTCATGATCTGCTCAACCGCCTGGGTCTGTGCCGTGTTGATCGGCGTGGCGCCCAGTTTGGCTGCCAGGGCGAGACGGTCTGGGTGGTTGTCGACCACAAAGACTTGTGAGGCACCTTTGATCATCGCGGCATGGGCCGCCATCAGCCCGACCGGGCCTGCGCCGTAAATGGCGATGCTCTCACCTGGCAGCAGGCCGGACAATTCAGTCGCGTGCCAGCCGGTAGGCAGGATGTCCGACAGCATGACGTAGTCGTCTTCTTTCTCCTTGGCATCATCAGGCAGCACCAGGCAGTTGAAGTCGCCATACGGCACGCGCAGCAGTTCGGCCTGGCCGCCCTCGTAAGGCCCCATCTCGGCAAAACCATACGCGCCCCCAGCACTGCCGGGGTTGACGGTCAGGCAGTAGCCGGTGAGACCACGCTCGCAGTTTTCGCAGAACCCACAGCCGATGTTGAACGGCAGGCAGACCATATCGCCCACTTTCACGCGATCGACCGCAGCGCCCACTTCGATGACTTCACCCAGGTTCTCGTGACCCAGAATCCGGCCCGTCTCGAAGCTGGTGCGGCCTTCGTACATGTGCAGGTCGGACCCACAAATGTTGGTCGTGGTAATGCGGACCAGGACATCGGTCGCTTTTTCGATTTTGGCATCGGGAACGTTCTGAACGCTGACGTCGTAAGGACCGTTGTAAATAATGGCTTTCATGGGTTCTCCAGAAGAATGAGGTGCAGATAGGGACATATATGCGCCAGATTTAGTACGACCGTGCCGGCCTGTCGTTCAAAGAGATTGGCCGGGAGTGACGAACGGTAAATGCTGGCAAAAGGCTCTGTGACGGGGTTTGTGGCCAGTCGATGGCCAAAAACATCACGGCGTCTATGCAAGCCGTGGCAGGTCCAACAGGTTGAGCTCGGTCTCCCCACCTGCCGTTGAAACCCTGCTGCGGGTCGACGGCGGTGTGGTCGACGACACCGTGTGAGAAGCCTGAGCGATTGTGCGGCTGAAACCGGTCCTGCGCAGACAGACTGCGGGCACTCAGGAGGTCAGCGCCGGCGCCCAGTCATCGCCTGCTCGCAACCAGCAATGCCAGAACTTCCTCGGGAAGCACCGGTGGGCTGAGCAGAAAACCCTGAGCATAAGGGCAGTCCAGCTCCCTGAGCTGATCGAGTTGGCCGAGGGTTTCGACGCCCTCGGCAACAATTGCCAGGTCCAGCGCCTCGCCCAGGGACAGGATACTTTTGACGATGGCGACGCTGCGCTCATGTTTCATCATGCGCGTGACGAATGACCGATCGATCTTGATGGCGTCAATGGGGTAGCGGTCGATGTAGCCCAGGGAGCTGTAGCCGGTGCCGAAATCGTCCAGCGCAATCCGGATACCCTGGGCGCGAAGGTCTTCGAGGGTCTTGGCGACCATCTCCGGTTCATGCAGGAACACTGACTCGGTGATCTCGATCTGCAAGGCACGGGCATCGAACCCGGTCTCTGCGATGATCTCGGCGACCTGAAGGGCGAAGTCTTTGCGGTTGAGCTCGACCCCTGACACGTTGACGTTCAGCTTGATGCCGCCCGAACCGGTGGCGGCAGCCCACTTCTTGACCTCGCGACAGGCGTTGCGCATGACCCACTGACCCAGATTGCAAATGACGCCAATGTCTTCGGCGACGCTGATGAACACATCAGGGGCGACAATCCCCAGGGTCGGGTGGCGCCACCTGACCAATGCTTCAACGCCCACAATCGTTTCAGTGGTGATGGAGAAGATCGGCTGGTAGACCAGATAGAACTCGTCCCGGGTTATCGCGTGCTTGAGCGCATTCTGCATCACCAGCAGGTCAATCGAGGCCTGGCGCATCGAAAGGTCGAAGACGGCCCAGCTGCCACGGCCTTTCTTTTTGGCGGCGTACATGGCCACGTCCGCGTCACGGATCAGGTCTTCGGCGGTGGTGTGCTGAACGTCCAGCGTCGCAATGCCAATGCTGCAGGAGATAAAGAGCTGTTGCCCGTCGATGGCGGTCGGCAGGCTCAGGGCGTGGGTCACGCGCTTGGCCGTCTCGATGGCCTGTTCCTGATGGCCTTCGTCGGTCAGCAGGATCGCGAACTCGTCGCCACCGATGCGGGCGATCACCGCCGAGGGATCAATGCACTCGCTCAGGCGTTCTGCAACGCTCTTGAGCAAGATGTCGCCCGCATGATGCCCCATACCGTCGTTGACGTATTTGAATCGGTCCAGATCCAGGTACACCACCGTGGCCGCGCCGGGTTGATCGGCGTTCCCCTTGCTCAAGGCCGAATGGATGCGGGCCATGAAATAGCCGCGGTTCTTGAGCCTCGTCAACTCGTCGTGGAACGCTGCGTAGGACAGTTCGTCCTGAATGCGCTCCCGCTCGATCAGCCGTGACTCGAGCGCCACGCGCTCCTCACGATCAAGCTGGGCCTGGCGAAAATTCTGCTCTGCGTCTTTACGTTCTGTGATGTCGCGCTGCACGGAAACCCAATGGGTGAACCAGCCTTTCTCGTTGGCGACCGGTACGATACTGAGCTGCACCCAGAACTTGGTGCCGTCACGACGGGTGTTGATCAGCTCGACCTCGACGGGATCCCAGCGCTGCAGCGCGTCCCTGATCTGCTGAAGCGTGGCGCGGTCAGTCTCGGCGCACTGCAGAATCCGGGGCGTCTTCCCCATGACTTCTTCCAGGCTGAACCCGGTGGTGGTGAGGAACGCCGGATTGCAATACACGATGCGCGGGCCGGGCAGATCGATGGGTTCGGCTTCGGTGATCAGGATGGCGTCCTTCGCGTTGACCACCACCGACTCCAGCAAGCGCAGGCGCTCGATGACCGCTGATCCGCCGACCGCCTGTGTCGGGGTCAACTTGAGGGAGTCGTAGAGATCGGCCGCATGGGTCTGCACGCCATAGATGTGCGCGGCGCTGAGACGTTTGTGGGGAAGGGGGATCGTCATCAAGACCGCGCCGGTCAGGGCGGCGTTGCCATCGCGAATGGCGACGCAGACCAGCGACTCGTTGACCACGCGATCCAGGCCGGCAGGCAGCGCGGCATCAGCGGGCATGGCCTCGCCAACGTCGACGACGTCGCCGTAGGACAACACCATCTTCAGCCATCCACCGGTGATTTCGTCTGCGCGCACCTCCGGTGCCGTGCCGTAGGTCGCCACGGTGCGCCACTGCTCTTGGTCTCGCACGATCAGGATGGCGCCGGTCGCCCCGGTCAGGTGGGAAGCCGCGTCCAGGAAATGACCCAACACTTCATGATTCTTCAAACCGAGATGAGCCTTGCCGGCCATATGCATTACCTGAAAGAGGGACGATGTACCAGGTGGACATTCGACACGCGTAGAGATCGGGAACCAGTAGCAGCCGCGCAGTAGAGCGTGTGCACCTGGCGCCGGTTAGCACTTTCGGTATCGGCGTGGCGACGAAGTTCAACAGGACCCTGTGGCAAACAATCTGCGCGAAATGAGGAAGTGACCAAGGGGTGGCCACTCCGCGATTTCACTATGACATCATCGTAGGCGGGCTCGATGGAAAATATCGCTCCATGCTTGATTGCAGCGAAGACACTACCACGCGCTGGACAGCTAAACGCTCCGTCTTTGGGACGGTCTTGTCATCCGCGACGAAGGTTCAAACCTATACAGCATTAAATAAATGTACAACCCTCGCTAAAGTTCATGGCATCCGCTGCCGATCGAATATCTGAAACGTTTAATCCAAGGCGAGCACCCGTAAGTCCGGCCTGAGCGCGCCTCTGTCCGAGGCGTTTCGCGGATAAAAAACAGCGGTCGCCTAACGCTTTTCAGGGAAGGAGCCCCGCCCACTCAACATCATTTAGCTAGCGGACCTGCGCCATGAACAATAAATCCAATGCCACTGCAGAACTCGCCCAAACCGGCGCCGACCTGAATTCTCTGCTGAGCGCGATTGACCGCTCCCAAGCCGTCATCGAATTCGATCTGCAGGGCAATGTGCTGTACGCCAACCAGAATTTTCTCGACTGCATGGGCTACGACCTCGATGAAATTCGCGGGCGCCATCACCGGCTGTTTTGCATGCCCGACTATGCGACCAGCAAGGAATACCTGATGTTCTGGGAGAAGCTGGGCACCGGCAAATTTGACGCCGGCCAGTACCAGCGTCAGGCCAAGGACGGGCGCCAGATCTGGCTGCAGGCCACTTACAATCCAGTGATGGACAATAACGGCAAGCCATTCAAGATCGTCAAATTCGCCAGCGACGTCACTGAAGTGCGCAATCGCAATGCCGAGTGGGAAGGCAAAATCGAGGCGATCGAGCGCTCCCAGGCGTTGATCGAGTTCTCCCCTGAGGGCTATGTATTGACCGCCAACAGCAAGTTTCTCTCGGCCATGGGCTACACGCTGGATGAAGTCGTGGGCCAGCACCACCGCATGTTTTGTGAGCCGGAATACGCAGCTTCTCTGGTGTACCGCGAATTTTGGGAGAAGCTGGGCAAAGGCGAGTACGACTCCAACGAGTACAAGCGCCTGAGCAAAGACGGTCGGGATGTCTGGATTCAAGCGTCCTATAATCCGATTCTCGATGCCCAGGGCCAGACCTACAAGATCGTCAAGTTCGCCACCGATGTGACCGAGACCAAACTTCGCACGATGGAGCACGAAGGCAAGGTCAACGCCATTAACCGCGCCCAGGGCGTGATCGAGTTCGACCTGAGCGGCAATATCCTCTCGGCCAACGCTAACTTTCTGGATCTGGTGGGGTACCGGATGGAGGAATTGAAGAACCGCCACCATTCGCTGTTTTGTGAACCCGAGTACGTCAAAACCACGCCTTACCGGGAATTCTGGGGCGCACTCAGCAGCGGCAAATTCTTCACCGGGCGCTTCATGCGCATCAGCAAGTACGGCCAGAAAATCTGGATTCAAGCGACCTATAACCCGGTGTTCAACGCGACGGGGCAACCCTACAAGGTGGTCAAGTTCGCCACCGACATTACCGCTCAGGTCGAGCTGGAAGAAGCCATTGAAGCCAAGACCCAGGCCATGGATGAGTCAGTCACCCGTCTGATGGACGCCATTGCCGAGGTGGTCAAAACCACCGGCGACGCCAACGATCAGGCACGCATTACCCAGGATGAAGCTCAGCGTGGTTCCCAGACCCTCAACGAGGCGTCCGCAGCGATGGACACCATCGGCAAATCGGCTGAGGACATCCAGGAAATCATTGAGGTGATCAGTACCATCGCCGGTCAGACCAACATGCTGGCGTTCAACGCCGCGATTGAGGCGGCACGGGCGGGTGAGCACGGTCTGGGCTTTTCAGTGGTGGCCGATGAGGTGCGCAAGCTGGCTGAAAAGTCTTCCCACGCCACCACCAAAATCAACAAATTGATCCAGGAGACGGTTCGCCGCATCAATTCCGGCAGCGAGATCTCCCGCAGCGCGGGCAGTGCGTTCGAGCGGATCGTGGCCGGGGTCGAAAAGACCAATGGTGCGATGAGTACCATCGGTGCCGCCACGCAGGAACAGCATCACCTGGCTGAGCGGGTATCGGAACTGATCGGCGAGCTCAACCGTATCAAGCTGGCGACCGGGTTGGGCAAGGGCTTGAGCGCCCCGGTCCAGGTTGAAAGCCTATGAGCGAGGCCCTTGCGTTTGGGGTAGTCAGGCTGGGCGGGCTGGAAGTCGCGATTGACGCCCAGGCACTGGAGCAGGTGATCAACTGGCCCGCGCGGCTGCAGCCTCATCCGCTGCAGGGCGGCGCCTTGCTTGGCATGTTCAGCCTGCGCGGCAAGGCCCTGCCACTGATTGAGCTGCGGTCGTTGCTGGGTGCGCATGACGTCTCCTGCCATGATCCGTTGGAGATGGTTGCCATCGTCAACCATCAAGGCCGGCGCCTGGGCATTGCGGTCAGCGGCGTCAGTGACGTGATGAAAGTCGAAGTGCGAAACCTGTGCCGTCTCGGCGGCGAGGGCACCGCGGTCGCGCTGCTGCCAGAACTCGTGCTGGTGGAAAATGAGCGAATGATTTACCGGCTCGACCTGGACGCGCTGTGCGGTTTGCCCCAGGTGTTGACTGCGCAGTCCAGGGACGTCTGCGACACGGTGGAGGTTCAGGATCCGTCCCGGGAGCTGCATCACTTGCTGTTGTTTGAGTGCGAAGGAAAGCGCTATGCGCTGGACGCGAGGGCGATTACCGAGCTGGTGGACCGCCCGGACATGCTGCCAAGCAAATTGGGTGGGGATTATTGCCTGGGCGTCGTCAACCGCCGTGGCATTGATGTGCCTGCCTTGAGCCTGAACCGGGTACTGGGCATTGATTCCCCGGCGACGGCGCAGGCGGCCCAGAACCAGAACCAGAACCAGTTGCTGGTGCTGACTTCGCGAGAAGGCTATCGCATCGGGCTGGTGTACGACCGGATGATTTCGATTGTGCGCAAGCGTGCTCACGAAATCCTGCCGTTGCCCCGCTATGGGTTACGGGAGCCGGGCCTGTTTGCCGGCGTTGTCGGGCTGGAGAACGGAGAGCAGGCGTTGTTGCTTGAGTACCGCGAGTTGCTCGAGCGCAAGGAGACGCTCAGTTTCGCCAGGATCTATCAGACCAGCCCGTCCAGCCAGGACGCGCCGGGTTCTCGTCTCATGCAGATGAACCAGACCTGCCTGGTGTTCCAGGCGGCCCAGCCGTTCGTGGTGCCCCTTGATCAAGTGCTGGAAATCCTCGACATGCCCGAGCACTTCGTGCGGTTTGCGCAAGAAGAGACGCATCTGCTGGGCAGTTTCAATTTGCGGGGCGAGCAGATCCCGCTGGTTTGCCTGAGCAGCTTGATTGAAGGCACAACACCTCCCGGCAATACGCTGGAGCGGGTGCTGCTGGTCAAGGGCGAACGTCATAGCTTCGGGCTGGTGGTCAACCGGACCGACTCCATCGAAACCTTCACCCATCCGGCCTCCGAGCACCCCGAGGGTTGGGAGCACGGCGCAAGCATCCGGGGTTCAGTCAATGACCGCATGCGCAGCCTGGTGAGTATCGGCAAGGGTGATCAGGTCCGCTGGATGACGCTGATCAATCTGAGCAACATCGTCAGAGGGTTGGAGATGACCGGGACTGAGGTGCAGACCCAGCGCCTCGCGGGGTAAGCCAGGGGCATTTGCCTCGCTGACGCTTCACGCATCAGTGAGCTGAAACCGGTAGCCCACGCCATACAACGATTCAATGGGCGTCTCACCAGGGCAGGCCTGCTCCAGCTTGCGCCGCAGGTTGCGTATATGGCTGTCCACCGTACGGTCAGTCACTACGCGGTGGTCGGAGTAGAGCTTGTCGAGCAGTTGATCCCGGGAAAAGACCCGGCCGGCCGAACGCGCAAACGTGCTGAGCAACCGCAGTTCAAGGCGTGTCAGGTCCAGCTCGACACCATTGAGTGACGCGCGGTGTTGTGCGTCATCAATGATCAGCCGCGGCGCAGCGCCGGTCAGCAGTTGCGGGCCGCGGCGCAGGATGGCTTTGACCCGGGCCACCACCTCGCGGGGGCTGAAAGGCTTGCAGATATAGTCGTCCGCGCCCAGGTCAAGGCCCCGGAGGCGGTCCACTTCTTCGACGCGAGCGGTGATCATGATGATCGGCACGGCGCTGAAACCGCGCAGGTCCTGGCAGACCTGCATACCGTCGCGCCCGGGCAGCATCAGGTCGAGCAGAATCAAGCGCGGTGTCTGGGCGCGCACGGTCGGCACCACTTGCAAGCCGTTATCCAGGCATCGAGTCGGGTAGCCCGCGGCGATCAGATAATCCTGCAGCAATGCGGCCAGCTTCGGTTCGTCTTCAACGATCAGGATCGGGCAGTCGTCGGTCATGGTTCAGATGTTCCGTGGCAGATGCAGGGTCAGCCAAAGCCCACCGAGGGGCGAGTGAGCGGCGCTGAGGCTGCCGCCGTGGGCGAGGGCGATGCTGTGACAGATCGCCAGCCCCAGGCCGGCCCCGCCACTGGCCCGGGCGCGGGACGATTCGCCCCGATAGAAACGTTCGAACAGGCGTGGCAGTTGCTCGTCCGACACCCCGGGACCGGAGTCGAGGAATTCGATGCATACGTTGTCGCGATCAAGGACGGCCCGGATGTGGATCAGCCCGTTCGGGTCGGTGTAGCGCACGGTGTTTTCCAGCAGGTTGGAAAACAGTTGCTGCAGGCGATTGGCATCGGCCGACAGTTCCAGGGGCTGGGACGGCAGGTCCAGTTCAACGCGCAAGTGCCGGGCGTTCAAGCGCTCCTGAAACATCGACACGCTGTCCTGCAACAGTTGATCGAGTGCGCAGGGCTGTTTTCGGTAGGTCAGCGCGCCGACATCCGCCAGGGACAGCTCGTATAAGTCGTCCACCAGTTTGCTGAGCATGCTGACCTCACCCTGCAATGACTTCATCGACCCCTGGTTGAGGGTGCGTACGCCATCTTCGATGGCCTCCAGCTCACCCCGCAATACCGACAGCGGGGTGCGCAACTCGTGGGACACATCCGCCATGAACTCGCGGCGCATCTGTTCGTTGCGTTCCAGGGTGTAGGCGAGCTGATTGAAGTCACGGGCCAGTTGGCCAACCTCGTCATTGGACGCCACCGCCACCCGCCCGCTGTAATCGCCGCTGGCCAGGCGATGCGTGGCAGCGGCCACCCGCTTGACCGGCTCCAGCAACGTGCGCGCGATCCACCAGGCAATCAGCATCGCCAGCAGCAGCGAAAAGGCCCCCATGACCAGGCTGGTGCGCAACTGGTATTGCTGGAACCGTTCGCCGCCGGCTTCCGTCACGCTCTGGAACGGGGTAACGGCCAGCCAGCCGACGGTTTCATCCGCCACCACAATGGGGCGTAACAGGGCGTCGTTTCCGATGTCCGGGTAGCCGTTCACGCGTTTTTTGTGTTGATCCAGCAACGCGATGCGAAACAGCGCGCCCGTCAGGTCCGAGGCCAGGGGTGTGCGCAAGTCGTTCTTCGACGGATCCTCGCCGAGTTCCGGCCGCATGATGTCAAACCAGCGGTCCGGCTGGTTGCGCAGGAATTCCCAGTTCCCCTCACGGGCGTAGGCACTGGCCAGGCGCGGTAACACCGGCGCCATGCGGTCCAGCGCCTGCTCATTGAGATAGCCCAGAAAGCCCCGCCCGAAACTCCAGCTCGCCGCCAGGCCCATGCTCAGGATGACCAGCAGCACGCCGGCCAGTACGGCGACAAACAACTTGGTGGAGATGCTCAACTTCATGGAGGCCGGCCGGTAAGAAGGGATGGGGCATTTAGGCCCTCACGAAAGAAAGATTCAAGCCGGCCGGGCAATCTTCAATTTTCCTGCACATTTGCCTTGCACGATGGCGCCGACTCAAGCCATTCCGTCTTGCAGAGGCAGCTATGTCGACGAAAATACTCGCCAAATTCCTGGTAACCGCCGCGGTTCTCCTGGCCCTGATCATTCTGGTTATCCTGGGCGGTTGCTCCGGCGGCGAACCTGCCCCTGAAGCGGTGATCCCGAAAGTCTCGGTGATCACCATCCAACCCCAGAGCCAGGTGCTGACCACCGAGCTGGCGGGGCGCACCCAGGCCTTCATGGTGGCGCAGATTCGTCCGCAGGTCGGTGGCATCGTCCAGCGGCGTCTGTTTGTCGAGGGCGCGGATGTGAAGGCCGGACAACCGCTGTACCAACTGGATCCGGCAACCTATACCGCCGCGCTGGCCCAGGCTCAGGCAAGTCTGGCCAAGTACCGGGCCACGCTCAACTCAGCCCAGGCCACGGCCAGGCGCAACGCCGGGCTGGTCAAAATCAACGCCATCAGCCAGCAAGACAACGAAGACGCTCAGGCGACCTTGCTGACGGCGGCCGCCGACGTAAAAGTCGCCGAGGCCGAAGTCCAGACCGCCCGGATTAATCTGGCTTACACCCGTATCACCTCGCCGTTCAGCGGCCGGATTGAAACCTCCACCGTGACCCCGGGGGCGTTGGTGGTGGCCAATCAGGACAGCGCATTGACCACGGTGCAGCAACTCGATCCGATCTATGTGGATGTGACTCAGTCGACCACCGAACTGCTGCGGCTCAAGCGTGACCTGGCCAGCGGCGCCTTACAGTCCACTGGCGAGGGCGAGGCACGCATCAGCCTGACACTCGACGATGGCAGCACCTACACCCACGAGGGGCGGCTCAAGGTCAGCGGCGTCAGTGTCAACGAGGGCACGGGCACCGTCACCCTTCGGGCTGAATTCGCCAACCCGGATCATCTGCTGTTGCCGGGCATGTATGTCCGCGGGGTGCTGGAGCAGGCGCGCAATGACCAGGCCATTCTGGTGCCGCAAAAAGCCGTGAACCGCAGCGCCAGCGGCCTGACCACGGCATTGCTGGTGGTGGACGGCAAGGTGCAACAGTGCGAGCTGACCATCGATCGGGCCGTCGGTAATCAGTGGTGGGTCACGGGCGGCTTGAAGGCGGGTGATCAATTGATCGTCGAAGGCGGACAAAAAGTGCGTGCCGGTGCCGCCGTCCAGGTGCAGGACGCGAGTGATCAGGCAGCCACACCGTCCACCCCCGTGAAGGAGGGTTGAACGTGGCGCACTTTTTCATTGATCGACCGATTTTCGCCTGGGTCATCGCCATCGTGATCATGCTCGGCGGCGGCCTGTCCATCAGCCAGTTGCCCCTTGAGCAATACCCGGATATCGCGCCGCCGACCGTCAAGATTTCCGCCACGTACACCGGGGCCTCGGCCAAAACCGTGGAAGACTCGGTGACCCAGGTCATCGAGCAGCAAATGAAGGGGCTGGATAACCTGACCTACATGTCGGCCACCAGCAGTTCGGCTGGCAGCGCCAGCATCAGTTTGACCTTTACCGCCGGCACCGACCCGGATGTCGCCCAGATGCAGGTGCAGAACAAGCTGCAACAAGCCGAATCAAGACTGCCGCAAACGGTGCAAAGCGAAGGGCTGACGGTGACCAAGGGCGGCTCGGACTTTTTGATGATTGTCGCGCTAGCGTCGGCCGACCCCAGTGTCACGGGCACCCAGATCGGTGATTACATCTCCACCACCTTGCTGGACTCGATCAGCCGGATAGACGGTGTCGGCGACGTGCAGACGCTGGGATCAGGCTACGCCATGCGTATCTGGCTGGACCCTGCGCTGCTGGAAAAATACGCGCTGATGCCTTCGGACGTCAGCAGTGCCCTGGAGGCGCAGAACACCGAAGTCTCTGCCGGCCAGCTCGGTGCCTTGCCGGCCGTCAAGGGGCAGCAGTTGAACGCCACCATCAGCGCCCGCAGCAAACTGCAAACCGTCGACGAGTTTCGCAACGTGGTGGTCAAGTCCGACAGCGATGGGGCCGTGGTCCTGCTGGGCGACGTCGCGACCCTGGAGTTGGGCAGTGAAAGCTACGACATCAGTACGGCGCTCAACGGCAAGCCCGCTGCGGCCATGGGCGTGCAACTGGCGGCAGGCGCCAACGCGCTGAGCGTCGGCGACGCGGTCAAGGCCAAGCTTCAGGAAATGGAGCCGTTCTACCCCACAGAAATGCAGTTGAAGAACGTGATTGCCTACGACACCACGCCCTTTGTGAGCCTGTCCATCGAGGAGGTGGTCAAGGCCCTGGGCGAGGCGATCGTGCTGGTGGTGTTGATCATGTTTCTGTTCCTGCAGAACCTGCGCGCCACGCTGATACCGGCGATTACCGTGCCGGTGGTGCTGTTGGGCACGTTCGGCGTGTTGTCGCTGTTCGGCTACTCGATCAACACCCTGACCATGTTCGCCATGGTCCTGGCGATCGGCTTGCTGGTGGACGACGCCATCGTGGTGGTGGAAAACGTCGAGCGGTTGATGGGCGAGGGGATGTCGCCCATGGCGGCCACGCGACAATCGATGAGTGAAATCAGCAGTGCACTGGTCGGCATTACCCTGGTGCTGAGTGCGGTGTTCATCCCCATGGCGTTTTTCGGCGGCTCCACCGGGATTATCTATCGGCAGTTTTCCGTGACGATCGTCTCGGCCATGGTTCTCTCGGTGTTGGTGGCCATGACCCTGACCCCCGCGTTGTGCGCTTCGCTGCTCAAAGCGCACGACGGTAAGACGCCGGGTGCTCAGCGCGGGTTCTTCGGCTGGTTCAACCGCACCTTTGAACGGGCCAGTGCCGGTTATGAGCGCTGGGTCGGTGTGGTGTTGCGGCGGTGGGGGCGCAGCTTGCTTCTCTATGGGCTGGTGCTGGTGGTCATGGCGGTGGGCTATATGAATCTGGCCACCTCGTTCCTGCCGGACGAAGACCAGGGAATTCTGCTGGCACAGATCCAGTTGCCGGTAGGCGCGACGGACAGCCGTACGCAAAGCGTGATCAAGCAGTTCGAGGACTACATTCTCAAACAGCCCGAAGTCGAATCGATGATCAGCATCAGCGGGCTGGGCATGGGCGGTAACAGCCAGAATACCGCGCGGGCCTTTATCCGCCTCAAGGACTGGGCCGAGCGTGGCAGCTCAGGCCAGGATGCGGCCTCGATTGCCCAGCGGGCGACCATGGCGCTGTCCAGCATCGGTGATGCCGACGCATTCGTCATGCAGCCTCCAACGGTGCGCGGCCTGGGCCAGAGCTCGGGCTTCGACCTGCAACTCAAGGACCTTGGCGGTCTCGGCCATGATGCGTTAGTGGCGGCTCGGGAAAAGTTGCTTGAACTGGCCCGAAAGGACCCGCGCCTGCAGGGGGTTCGCAGCAATGGCCTGGACGATGCGCCGCAGCTGAAGATCAGCATCGACGACCGCAAGGCTGGCGCCATGAGCCTGAGCACCAGCGACATCAACGCCACCTTGTCGACGGCCTTGGGCGGTACGTATGTGAACGACTTTCTCAACCAGGGCCGAGTGAAAAAAGTCTATGTGCAGGGGCAGGCCTCCTCACGCATGCAGGCGGCGGACCTTGATCATTGGTTTGTCCGCAACAGCAACGGCGACATGGTGCCGTTCTCATCGTTTGCCAGCAGCGCGTGGAGTTACGGCTCGCCGTTGCTGGAGCGCTACAACGGTAATGCGTCCCTGGAAATCGTCGGCGATCCCGCGCCAGGGGTCAGTTCCGGGGACGCGATGAACGCGGTGCAAGCCATCGTCGGGCAATTGCCCCAAGGCATCGGCTACGAGTGGACCGGGCAGTCCTATCAACTGCGGCTGTCCGGCTCCCAGGCACCGCTGCTCTACGGGATATCGGTGTTGTTTGTGTTCCTGTGCCTGGCCGCGCTGTACGAGAGCTGGTCGGTGCCGTTTTCGGTGATTCTGGTGGTGCCCCTGGGGGTGATCGGTGCAGTGCTGGCGACCCGCGTCGCCGGGTTGAGCAACGACGTGTATTTCCAGGTGGGTCTCTTGACCACCGTGGGGCTGGCCGCGAAAAACGCGATCCTCATCGTTGAGTTCGCCAAGCACCTGCAAGAGCAGGGCAACAGCGTCATCGACGCCACGCTGATCGCGGTGCGGCAACGCCTGCGGCCGATCCTGATGACGTCCCTGGCGTTCATGTTCGGCGTGTTGCCACTGGCCTTGAGTACCGGCGCAGGCTCCGCCGGGCGTCAGGCCATCGGCACGGGCGTGCTGGGCGGCATGTTCAGCGCCACGGCGTTGGGCATCTTCTTTGTACCGCTGTTCTTTTTGCTGATTCGCCGCCGTTTTGGCCGCGTACGCAACGCTAACCAATCTGCCCCGACAGGTGATGCATGATCAAATCACACTGGCCTCTGCTGGCCGCCCTGGCCCTGGGCGGCTGCGTGAATCTGGCGCCGCAGTATGAGCGGCCTGAAGCGCCCGTCTCCGAGCAATGGCTGCCAGCCGCCAGCCTGCCAAAAGGGCAGGTGAGCGCAGACATCAAATGGCAGCAGTTTTTCACTGACCGTCGCCTGGCACAGGTGCAGAGCCTGGCGCTGGCCAATAATCGCGACTTGCGCCTGGCCAGCCTGAACGTCGAAAAGGCCCGGGCGCAATACCGCATCAAGCGCGCGGACCTGTTTCCTGCCATTGACGCAAGCGTCAGCGGCACCCACAGCCGCACGCCGGGAGGGCTGTCCAATTCCGGCTCTGCGGTCACCACCCACGATTACAGCGCTGAACTGGGACTGAGCAGTTATGAGCTGGACGTGTTTGGCCGGGTACGCAACCTGCGTGACGAAGCGCTGGAAGACTACCTGGCGCTGACGGAGACCCGGCGCAGCACGCAAATCAGCCTGGTGGCCGAGGTCGCCACGGCCTGGCTGACATTGGCCGCCGACAACGAACGGTTGCTGTTGGCCCGGGAAACCCTCACCAGCCAGTTGGCCACCTACGACCTGACCCAGCGCAGCTATGCCTTGGGCGGGTCTGCGGAGTTGGCCGTGGCCCAGGCCCAGACCACGGTCGAAACGGCACGGGGCGATGTGGCCTTCTATGAGAGCGAGATTCTGCAGGACCGCAACGCCTTGCGCCTGCTGGTGGGCAGTGATGTGCCAGAAGCGCTCCTGCCGGGTACGCACCTGGGGTCGGCGGCGGTGTTGGTCGACATTCCGCCGGGCTTGCCCTCCAGCCTGTTGCAACAACGCCCGGATGTGTTGTCGGCGGAGCACACGCTCAGGTCCGCCAACATCGACATTGGCGCGGCCCGTGCGGCGTTCTACCCCAGCATCACCCTGACCGCCAGCGCCGGCTCATCGAGCGCTGCGCTGGCCGGCCTGTTTAAAGCCGGCAGCGGCGCCTGGACCTTCGCGCCGAGCATCAGCGTGCCCATTTTCAACGGGGGAAGTCACCGCGCGACCCTGGATTCGGCCAAGGTCGAACGTGACATTCAGGTGCAGACCTATCAGCAAACCCTGCAGACCGCGTTCCGTGAAGTGGCCGACGCATTGGCCGTGCGCAGTACCCTGGATCGCCGTATCGCCGCGCAACAGGCGCTGACCGACGCCAGCCGCAAAAGCTTCGAACTCTCGGATGCGCTGTATCGCGGTGGCTCGAAAAGCTACCTCGAAGCCCTGGATGCACAACGCTCGCTCTACAGCGCCCAGCAAGACCTGATCACGCTGCGCCTGACCGAGCAGAGCAACCGCATCACCTTGTACAAAGTGCTGGGGGGCGGCTGGTACTGAGGGTGACGGCGAAACGCCGCTGCCACGTGCACACACACAACAACCGCAGCGATGGAACGGCCTGCGCACCACAAATCGGGTTACTTCACTCACTGGGGAATAAATATGTGCGCTTTTCGTTCCGCACTGAGCCGTCGCCTTCAAGGGCTCACCTGCGCCTGCCTGATCACCGTTTCACCGCTTTGCCATGCGGATCCGGAAACGGACCCATGGGAAGGTTTCAACCGGCCTGTGTTTTCGTTCAACGACACCCTGGACAGGTATGCGCTCAAACCCCTGGCTCAAGGTTATCAATTCGTCACCCCGCACCTTGTCCAGGATGGGATTCACAACGTGTTGAACAATCTGGGTGAGGTGAAAAATCTGGCCAACAATCTGCTGCAAGCCCGGTTTCACAGCGCCGGCGTTGATACGAGTCGATTTTTGTTCAACAGCACGATTGGCCTGGCGGGCTTGATCGACGTTGCAACGCCGATGGGCTTGCCTCGCAGTGACGAGGACTTTGGCCAAACCCTCGGTCGCTGGGGTGTCGCGAGCGGCCCGTACCTGGTGCTGCCGTTGCTGGGGCCGAGCACACTGCGCGATGCACCGGCGATCCTCCCCGATGCCTACGCCAACCCGATTCGCTACATCGGCGACGTCCCAACGCGTAATAGCCTGTATGGCGCGAGCATCATCGACGGACGGGCTCAATACCTGAAGTCTGAAAAGCTCATCACCGGCGACAAGTACAACTTCATCCGAAGCGTCTATCTGCAAACCCGAGCGTTCAAGATCAACGGGGGAGAGGTGCAGGATGACTTTTGATCCGCTGGACGACCTGCAAAACGGCGCCTGCCACGATGAGGCACCGCGACGGGCTTGCCAGATTTATGGCCAGGGATCGAAATCCCTGGCTGGGCGGCACAACCCTTTCAACTGGCCTTCGGCTCTCCCTGCCCGATTTGCCAGACATAGGGTGGCTCGGTGCCGTTGATACTCCAGTCACCGACGATCTTGGCCTTATAAATAAGCGGGTTATGGGACGCGACGGTCCGCGCATTACGCCAGTGTCGATCCAGGGCTTTATTGACGCTGATGCCTGAGGCGCCAAGCGCATTGAACAGGTCGGTAGCGGCTCGCAGAATCAGGTCAGAGACGACGACCTGTGCTTTTGCCGTTTCGATTTCCGCTGCAATGTTCGCCGTCCGCTCCGCCTCGGCATTCCCCGAAAAGCGAGCCTCGTAGGCTTGCTGCAACGGCCTTGCAGAGCGAAGGGTGGTCGCCTGTGCAGCGTAGACCTGCGCGGAAATCTGACCGACCACCTGTTGGATCTGAACATCGGCGCTCACGCGGCTGGCATTGCCGTGGCTGTAAACACGTGTGCGCTCGCGGATCTGCTGGGTAATGTCGCGTTCTATCGCCCGGCCTGTGCCCGCCAATACGGCGAGCAACACCAGTTGGTAGAACGCGGTTTGATAGTTGAAACGGTTTTCAAAGGGGATGATGTGTGTAGCCGGAACCGGCACGTTATTGAACACTGTGGTCCCGCTGCCGGTAGTGCGTTGTCCGAAACCGTCCCAATCATCACTTTGTTGTACGCCGGCATGACGGGCATCCACGACCGCAATCACGTCCGCCCCAGTGTCGGAACGCTGCGCGTACACATCGATCCAGTCAGAAAACAGACTGCCGGTGCTGTAGTATTTTTTGCCGCTCAAAAGAAACTGCGCTCCGTCCGGAGTCGCTTTGGTGATGACTTCACCGAGCTTTACATCGCCTGTTTCTGTCCAGGCGTTGCCCACTAAATCGCCTTCAACGAAGCGCCGGAACCATGTGTCGCGTTCGGCCGTCGGGGGCGAATTCAGTTGATCATCGACGAAGGCAAAATGGCCGCGCAGGGACTGCGGAATATTGGAGTCGGCTTCGGCCAGTTCGATCAGCAACTGGAACAGCTGCTCAACAGAAGCGCCGGCGCCGCCATATTCCCTCGGCACGCGCACAGCACCGAACCCGGCCTGTTTGAGCCACTTGATGGGCTCGTATGGGAGAGTACGAGCGTTTTCTCGCTCAACGGTGCCCGCTGCAATATGCTGGAACAAAGGCCGAAAACGATTGGCGAGTGCTTCGTAGTCGGTGCCCAGAGAAAGCGGATTGTTTGGCGTGTCAGGCATGGGGAACTCCCGTGATGATGAAAGCCGCTGGTGGTAACGGCGTTAAATACATCCGATGTGCATGCACCATGCCGAAACATAAATGGCCGAGTCATCGCGGTGAATCTGTTGAGTCCACGGACGCTGCTGTTGATGCATCAACAGTTGTGCTGTTTCGCTGGCTGCCCCGCGACACCTTTTCACGGCGTGCGGTAAAGACAACTGTTTGCCTGGAAACACCTGTTCAGCAAAACGTTGTTTGCCAGACGTCGAATAAAGACATGGCCCGGTCGTAACGTATTGAAAAGGCTGGGTATAAACAGCTGGCACAGTTGCTGCTATTTCCTCATCAGGCAGGTAGACACACCGTACTTGGCGACCACGCCGGGCGGCTTCCTTGCTGTATTTGGAGATAGGCAGATGAGTCAGAACGCAATTAAATTCGCTTACTGGGTACCTAACGTCAGCGGCGGTTTGATCGTCAGTAAAATCGAGCAGCGCACCGACTGGGGCATCGAGTACAACCGCAAGCTGGCGCAGATTGCTGAAAAGTCGGGCTTTGAGTACGGGCTCACGCAAATCCGTTTCACAGCCGGCTACGGCGCCGACAACCAGCATGAGTCCGTTGCGTTCAGCCATGCGTTGTTGGCGGCGACCGAGAAACTCAAGGTGATCGCCGCCATCCTCCCCGGGCCCTGGACGCCCGCCGTCGTTGCCAAGCAACTGGCGACGATCGATCAACTCACGGCCGGCCGTGTGGCGATCAACATTGTCAGTGGCTGGTTCAAAGGTGAATTCCAAGCCATTGGCGAGCCATGGCTCGAGCATGACGAGCGCTACCGTCGTTCGGAAGAGTTCATCCAGGCGTTGAAAGGCATCTGGACAACCGACAATTTCACCTTCAAAGGCGATTTCTATCGCTTCCACAATTACACGCTGCGTCCGAAACCCATTCAGCAGCCCCACCCTGAAATCTTTCAGGGCGGCAGCTCCCGCGCCGCCCGCGACATGGCTGCACGCGTCTCCGACTGGTACTTCACCAATGGCAACACGGTAGAAGGCATCAAGGCGCAGGTGGATGATATTCGCGCGAAGGCAGCGGCCAATGGGCATTCAGTCAAGATCGGCGTGAACGCTTTCATCATCGCTCGCGAAACCGAAGAGCAAGCGCGCGCGGTGCTTCAGGAAATCATCGATCAGGCTGATCCTGAAGCGGTGAATGCGTTCGGCGATGCGGCAAAACAGGCCGGCAAGGCCAGCCCTGAAGGCGAGGGTAATTGGGCCAAGTCCACGTTTGAAGACCTGGTCCAATACAACGACGGGTTTAAAACCAATCTGATTGGAACGCCGAAACAGATTGCCGAGCGCATTGTGGCGTTGAAAGCCGTGGGCGTGGACCTGGTGCTCTCTGCCTTTCTGCACTTTCAGGAGGAAGTGGCGTATTTCGGTGAACACGTACTGCCGCTGGTACGGGAGCTGGAAGCGTCAGATCACACTGTTTCTGTGGCTCAAAGCGCTTGAGGTACGGGTCACAAACCACACAATCAGCGCAGCGGCGCTGATGCAGGCGCCCAGCAGGCTCACGGCAGACCATCCCCAGCGCGCATAAGCCTGGGTTGCAGCCATCGCGCCTGATGCGCTGCCTATCGAGTAGAAACACATGTACGCCCCGACCACTCGACTTTGAGCATCGGGGCGCGCCGCGAAGATCAGGTTCTGACTGGTGACATGGACTGCCTGGACGGCGAAGTCGAGCAGGATCACGCCGCAGACGAAGGCCAGCAGTGACGTCTGCGCAAAGCTGATGGGTAGCCAGGAAAACGTCAGCACGCCCAGCGCAACGCCGGTGACTCGTTGCCCCAGCCCCTGATCGGCCCAGCGTCCTGCTCGTCTGGCGGCCAGCGCACCTGCCACTCCGGCCAGACCGAACAGGCCAATGACCGTGTGCGAAAGCGAGAGCGGCGGGGCGCTCAAGGGCAGCACCATCGCCGTCCACAACACAGAAAACGCCGCGAAGATGAGCAGGGCCAGCACCCCGCGTATCCTCAACACCGGCTCACTGATCATCAGCTTGAAAACCGACCCGATCAGGTTCAGGTAGGTGCCTGAGCCGCGGGGCGATGGGGAGTCAGGCAAGCCTTGCCACAGCACTGCGCAGAGCGTGAGCATCAAGCCCGAGGACACGAAATACACCGCACGCCAGCCCGCCAGGTCCGCAACGAGGCCTGAGGCAAAACGCGCCATGAGAATCCCCAGCACAATGCCGCTGGTGACCGTGCCAACGATCTGCCCCCGTTGTGACGGCGCGGCAAGGACGGCGGCATAGGCGATTAGCACCTGAACCACCACGGCCATCAAACCCACGACGATCAAGGCCCCCAGTAGCGCCAGCCACGACGGCGCCGCGCCGACTGCTGCAAGCGCAATGGCCGATATGGCTGTCTGACCCAGCACCAGTCTTTTGCGGTTGACCCAATCACCCAATGGGACGATGAGCAGCAAACCCAGTGCATAACCGGCCTGAGTCGCCGTGACGACGCCGCCGATCAGTCCTGCGTCAACGGCCAGACTGTTGGCCATGGCGTCGAGCAGGGGCTGGGCGAAATAAACATTGGCAACCGCCAGCGCACAGGTGACCGATAACAAAAGCGTCAGCCACGGCGACAGCGCCGGTTCTTGGGGGATGACGTCCGGACTTCTGTGCGGCCTGGATGGCGGTGGACAAGATGGGGACAGTCGTCCCAGTCTCGAATCAGTACCCTCTGTCATAACCCGCTCCTTGCCGGTAGACTGGTTGCAATCTGCAACCTGCAACCTGCCTGGATTCTGGCTTAATCCTGTTTCAGTATGCAACCAGATTTTTCAGGTGTTGCGCAGGGCTCCACATGACTCACGGCTCGGAAGGTTAAAAATGCTCGACCACGATTCACCACACCGTCACGAGTGCCCGGTTGCCAGAGCATCGGAGGTCATCGGTGACCGATGGTCGTTGCTCATCGTCCGCGATGCGTTCGACGATATTCGTCGATTCAGCGAGTTTCAAAAGAGCCTGGGCGTGGCCAAGAATATTCTGGCTGCGCGCTTGAAGGCGTTGGTCGAGGTCGGGGTGTTCGAGATTTGCCCGGCGTCCGATGGCAGCGCCTACAAGGAATACGTCCTCACCGATAAAGGACGTGAACTATTTCCGATCGTGGTCAGCCTGCGTCAGTGGGGCGAACGTTTTCAGTTTGCACCCCATGAAACCCGCTCAGTGCTGATGGACAACGCAACCGGTCAGCCGGTGATGAGGATGGCGGTTCAATCTGCGAGTGGCGAGACGCTTGGGCCAGCGGATTGCCATCGCATCAGAGTCACGCCTGACGATGTTTGAATCTTGAAAACAGCGCGTGGCACCATCAGCTGGGCTGAATCGCTGACAGAAACCGCCCGAATCAGGCGGTTTTTCACTGCTCCCACGGCTTGACCGTCAAAGCGGCCCATTCGTATGTTGCCCATCCACCAGCCGCTGAATCCCCAACGGGTTAGCGTCTTGCAGCGCAGGGGGCAGCAAAGCATCGGGGTAATTCTGGAAGCACACCGGGCGCAGGAAGCGGTCAATGGCCAATGTCCCCACCGACGTCCCGCGTGCGTCCGACGTCGCCGGGTACGGGCCGCCATGCACCATGGTCTCGGTGACTTCCACCCCCGTCGGATAGCCATTCAACAGAATCCGGCCGACTTTTTCCTGCAAGAACTCGGTCAGCCAGCGGTATTCCAGCAGCTCACCCGCTTCGCCGAGGACGGTGGCCGTCAACTGCCCGCGCAGGCCATTGAGTGCTGCGGCCAGTTGCGCCTGGTCGGCAACTTCAATAACGATCGTGGACGGCCCGAATACCTCTTCCTGGAGCAATTCGTCACCCTTGAGCAGCAAGCTGACGTCGGCTTTGAACAACTGCGGTTGGGCTTGTTTACCCTGTTGCGGACGTCCCGCCAGATGCTGCACGCCCGGGTGCGCGAGCAAGTGTTGCAGCCCCTTGCTGTAGCTGGCGAGGGCGCCGACGTTGAGCATGGTCTGCGCCGGTTGATCGTTCATCTGTGCAGTGAAGCGCTCCAGGAACGCCGTGAAATCGGCCGACTGCACGCCGATGATCAGCCCGGGGTTGGTGCAAAACTGCCCGCAACCCAGGGTCACCGAGGCAGCGAGCTCGTTGGCGAGGGTGTCGCCACGCACCTTAAGGGCCTGGGGGAGAATGATCACCGGGTTGATGCTCGACATCTCGGCGAACACCGGAATCGGCTGGGGACGCTCCGCCGCCATCTTGCACAAGGCGTTGCCGCCTTTGAGAGAACCCGTGAACCCCACGGCTTGAATCGCTGGATGCTTGACCAGCCACTCGCCGACGCCCCCGCCATAGATCATGTTGAACACACCGTCGGGCATACCGGTGCGCGCCGCGGCACGCATGATCGCGTCCGCCACCCATTCGGCGGTGGCCATGTGGCCGCTGTGGGCTTTGAACACCACCGGGCAGCCCGCCGCCAAGGCAGAGACGGTATCGCCACCGGCAGTGGAAAACGCCAGCGGGAAGTTGCTCGCACCGAACACGGCCACCGGACCCACGGCGATCCGGAACTGACGCAAATCGGGGCGGGGCAGGGGTTTACGATCCGGCAAGGCGCGATCAATGCGTGCCCCGTAAAAGTCACCGCGCCGCAGCACGTTGGCGAACAGGCGCATTTGCCCGCTGGTGCGACCACGCTCGCCCTGGATACGCCCGGCAGGCAACGCCGTCTCACGGCAGACAGTGCTGACAAAATCGTCGCCCAAGGCATCCAGCTCGTCGGCGATGGTGTCGAGAAATTCGGCGCGGCACGAGGCGGGCAAATTGCGGTAAATCGGATAGGCACTAGCGGCCGCCTTGGCTGCCGCGTCGACTTCGTCTTGCGTCGCCTGGATGAAATGACCTGGGAGTGCCTCGTCTGTGGTCGCATCGAAGCTTTGCAACTGCACACTGCCGGCGCCGAGTCGCTGTCCACCGATGTAGTTCAGACCGAGAATCTGAGTCATGTCAGGGCTCCTGATTGATTGAGTAAATGTCGGGACTCCCGCTGAGCCAAGCGGCTCCCCATCGTGCCGGACGACGGAAGCCGGAGTGCTGGAGTGAATGAAAGGTCTTAGGTGATCGCACCGATCTGCCACGGCACGAACTCGTTCTGGCCGTAGCCATGCTGTTCGCTTTTACTTTTGTCACCCGAGGCGATGCGCAGCATCATGCGGAAGATGTATTCGCCGCGTTCCTCGATGGTCATGGTGCCGTCGGCAATCCCGCCGCAGTTGACGTCCATGTCTTCTTCCTGGGTCTCCCACAGGCGGGTGTTGGTGGCGAGCTTGATGGACGGCGAGGGCGCACAGCCATACGCCGAACCGCGCCCCGTAGTAAAGGCAATCAGGTTGGCCCCGCCCGCGACCTGGCCGGTGGCGGAGATCGGGTCGTAGCCCGGGGTGTCCATGAACACCAGGCCGTGTGCCCTGACGGTTTCAGCGTATTCGTAGACATCCACCAGATCGGTGGAGCCTGCCTTGGCGACGGCACCCAGAGATTTCTCCAGAATAGTGGTCAAGCCTCCGGCCTTGTTGCCCGCGGAAGGATTGTTGTTGAGCTCGGCATCCATACGCTTGCAATAGGCTTCCCACCAGTGGATACGGGCGATGAGTTTCTCACCGACGTTCTGGCTGACGGCGCGGCGGGTCAGCAAGTGCTCGGCGCCGTAGACCTCCGGCGTTTCCGACAGAATCGCGGTGCCGCCGGCCGCCACCAGACGATCGACTGCATTGCCCAATGCAGGGTTGGCCGTGATGCCCGAATAACCGTCGGATCCACCGCATTGCAGGCCGATGATCAGGTGTTTGGCGCTGACGGGTTCGCGTTTGACGTGGTTTGCCTCTGCCAGCAGGGACTTCACTTGCGCGATGCCGCTGGCAATGGTTTTCGACGTGCCGCCCGTGCCCTGGATGGTGAAGGTGCGCAGCGAATGGCTGCTGGTCAGGCCCTGGGCCACCAGCAGATCGGGGATCTGATTGGTCTCGCAACCCAGGCCGATCATCAGGACCGAGGCAAAGTTCGGGTGAACGGCATAGCCCCCCAGGGTCCTGCGCAACATGGCCAGCGCCTCACCCCCCGGATCGACGGCGCAGCCCACGCCGTGGGTGAGGGCAACGACACCGTCGACATTGGGGTATTCAATCAGCGCCTCAGGGTGAATGTCGCGGCGAAAGTAGTCGGCAATCGCCCGCGCCACCGTGGCCGAGCAATTGACCGACGTCAGAATGCCGATGTAATTGCGGGTCGCCACGCGGCCATCGGCGCGCACGATGCCCATGAACGTCTCTGCGGTGGGGGCAGGACTGCCTTTGGCGTCGACACCGAACGCGTAGTCCCGAGAGAAATCCCCCATGGCGACGTTGTGGACATGCACGTGCTGCCCCGCTTCGATGGGCTGGCTGGCGAAGCCGATGATCTGACCGTAGCGGCGCACGGGTTGGCCCACGTCGATATGACGGGCCGCGACTTTGTGACCGGAAGGCACAGGCTCAAGCACCTCGATACCTTCGGCTTTAAGCACCAGACCTTTGACCAGCGGTTGCCGTGCGATCAACACATCGTCCAACGCGTTGAGTCTGATCACGGCATGGGCAGCGGTTTCGCTGCCTGTTGTTGTTATGAGCTGCATGACGATTGCCTCGGTTATTCAGTGAGCGCAATGGGAATGGGGAGAGCAGGGCAGGTCAGGCCAATCCACGCTCGCGGTAATCAATCAGGCTGGAGAACAGCATCAAACCGGACGCCATGACGACGAAGAAAATCAGCGCCAGGAAGTACGAGCCGGTGTACTGCACGATCAGGCCAATCAGGATGGGCACAATCACACCGACCATGTTCCCGCAGAAGTTCATGCTGCCGCCCAACACACCGGCTTTGGACTGGCCGCCGAGGATCGCGGGCAGGCACCAGTACATGCCGCACCAGCGAATGAAAAACAGCGCGACACACAGCAGCGAGATAACAACGACGGCGTCACGGGTATAAGCCACAGCGAGAATGCAAATGGCGGCAATGGCCGCGGAGCCTGCGAACATGCTGCGCATGACGGTGTTGGGCTGGCCGCCGGCCGCTTTCCATTTGTCGGCCACCCAGCCGCCAAACAATTCGCCGATGAACCCGCACATGAAGATCAGAAAGGTCGCGCCGCCCATGGCCTTTATGTCCAGGTTATGGGCCTGGTGCAAGTAGCTCGGCATCCAGGTCAGCAGGCCGTAAAACACACTGTTGTAGCAAGCGAAGCCCGCGAACATGGCCAGCACGGAACGGCTCTTGAGCAATTCCTTGAGGATCGCCTTGCGCCCGCCCGTGGCTTTTCTGGCGGCCTCATTGGCGTCAGTGATGTACGCCAGCTCTGCCGCATTGACCTTGGGGTGTTCACTGGGGTGGTTTCTGATGTACCACCACGCCCAGACGCCTACGACCATGGTGCCCACGCCGGCGATGACGAAGGCGATCCGCCAGGAGTCAAACCAGGTGATCAATCCCGCAATGAGGATGGCGCCCAATGCAGTGCCCAGCGGTGCGCCGCCATCGACGAGGGTCGCACCGCGTCCGCGTTCATTGGGCGTGAGCCAGGCACCGTTGAGCTTGGCCCCGGCCGGCATGATCGGTGACTCTGCGACACCCAGGCCGATGCGCGTGATGAGCAGCGTGATCCAGTTGTGCGCGCCGCCCGCCAAGGCCTGAAACAGGCCCCAACCAATGGTGGCAATGCCGACAATGTTACGGGTCTGAAAACGGTCGAGCAGCATGCCGCCAGGGATCTGCATGAGCGCATACGACCAGAAGAACGCGCTGAGCATCAAACCTTCCAGCGCCGGCGTCATGTTGAAGTCAGTCGAGATCAGCGGCAGCGCAACGGACAAGGACGCCCGGTCGATGTAGTTGATGGCGGAGAGCAGCAGCAGGAGCAGGAAGATCCTCCACCGCACCGTGGTGGGGCGGGCGCTCGCGGCACTCGTGGAAGCAGCAGGCGTGACGACCTGTACATTGCCAGTGGTCATGTTCATCTCACTCTTATGTTTATTATGAAATGCATCCGTTGCTAAGGGCCCGGTGCAGGGCCTCACCCGTCAGAGCGATCTTGTTTCTCCAACATTGAACGCTGAGTCGACGACTTCGAAGGAGTTGCACAGGGGTTTTCCGAACTCCTCCATGCTGATCTCGAACCGATCACCCGGCTGAGTTTTGACGTTGTCTGCAACCGAAAGGGTGGCGGTGCCGAAGAAGTGCACATGCACATCGCCCGGGCGCAGGAACTGGGTGTACTTGAAGTGGTGATACTCCAGGTTCTCCAGGCTGTGGCACATGTTGTCCTCGCCGCTGAGAAACTCTTTCTCCCATAACAGGTTGCCGTCGCGCCAGATCCGGCTGGTGCCGGCCAGGTGCCGTGGCAATTCACCGACGCGCAGCTCTGGCCCGTAGGCGCAATTGCGCAGCTTGGAGTGGGCCAGATACAGGTAATTGCGCCGTTCCATGACATGGTCGGAGAACTCGTTGCCCAAGGCGAAGCCCAGGCGGTAGGGCGCGCCGTCATGGCCGATGACGTAGAGGCCGGTCAGCTCGGGTTCTTCGCCTGCATCTTCGGCGAAGTCCGGCGACTGGAACGCCTGGTTCGGGCGTACCACAATCGAGCCGTCGCCCTTGTAGAACCACTCTGGCTGAGCGCCCACGGTGCCGGCCACCGGACGGCCGCCGTCGATCCCCCACTGGAACATCCGCGCGGTGTCCGTCAGCGCATCCTGACTGTCGACGTTTTTCTGGTGCATCTTGTCGCGGGTCGAAGCACTGCCCAGGTGAGTCAGGCCGGTGCCGCTGATCAGGCAGTGAGCGGGGTCTTCATGGTCCAGTGGCGGCAGGACGCGGCCGGTGTCCAGCAGATGGGTATAACTGTCGGCACTCAGTACCGTGCCCACGCTCCGTACTTCCTGCTGCAGGCTGTGGCCATTGGCAATGGCGGCGAGGGCAAGGGTGCGGGTGCTGGCTGTACCGTTGACCACCTGAATCGAGTCGCCCTCGACCACGCCGACACGGCGCTGACCCGTGGCATCTTCAAACTGGATTAAACGCATGGTGAGGCCTCGACGTGTTGTTATCGTTGAGGTCACTTTAAATTTCCAGCCTGCTGCTGCCTAATGAGAGTTACGACCCAAGCGATAACCTTTAGGTATACCCATGCTGCCGTCCCTCTCATCCATGGTGTCTCGTCTGCGACTCAAGCAGCTGCGGCTATTGATAGCGCTCGACGAGCATGGCTCGGTGCGCAAGGCATCCGAGATCATGGCGTTGTCGCAACCGGGCGCCACCAAGGCATTGCAGGAAATCGAGACTGTTTTCGGTTCAAGCCTCTTCGAGCGCACCAGCAAGGGTCTGGAGGCCAACGATCTTGGCCGCTGTGTGATTCGTTATGCCCGCCTGATTCACACCGACCTTGAGCACCTTCGCGAAGAAATGGTCGGCATCCTCAAAGGACAAGGCGGGCGCCTGGCCATCGGCACCATCATGGGCGCCGTGCCGACGCTAGTGGACAGCCTGGCGCGACTGCGCGACAAACAGCCGGAGTTGTCGATCTCCATCGTCGAAGACACCAGTTCGCGGTTGTTGAGCTTGCTGGATCAGGGAAGGGTGGATGTCGCGATCTGCCGAACCAGCGTGAGCCCACGTCCGGGCGCGTATCAAACCCGCTTCCGCGCACAGGAACCGCTGGTGGTGGTGGCCAATCCTGCGCATCGCCTGGCCCATGCGCCGACGCTGCAACTGGACGACTTGATGGACAGCCGCTGGGTGGTGTTCCCGGTCAACATGCCCATGCGCTTGACGCTGGAGCGCGAGTTTCGCCAGGTGGGGTTGAGCTTTCCGCTTTATGCGATCGAAACCTCGTCGACGTTTACGACGTTGTCGTTGTTGCTGAAGGATCCGAATCTGGTGGCGGTGATGCCGAACGACGTCGCGCAGATGGCGCTGGACCACGGCATGTTGGTCAAACTGCCGCTGACGATTCAGTCCACCAGCGAGCCTTATGAAATCGTGACTCGATCGAATGTGGAGTACACGGCGTCGATGGTGTTGCTGATTGAGGAGATGACGGGGGTGGGTTTGGATTCAACAAGGGATGAGTAGGCTTGCCATCCATAAAGCATCAGCCTGGAAGGATGGCGTTTGGTCGGTCGCAACAGCTTGCAAGCTGAGCGGTGTCATCTGTGCGGTACAGGGTAGGCCTAAAGCCGGCGCTGCATCAGCGAATGCTCTTTGCCCCAAGCTTGAAATGACTCTAGATACTCCCATCCTCGCTTTGCGTAATAGTCACGTCGGTCATGTGTGTGCAAATAAAGTTTCTGATGTCCGACTTCTTTCGCGTTAGAGCAGACCTCTGTAATGAGTTGTTCGGCCAAGCCACGCCGCCTTGCCGACGGAGCAACAAGGACACACGCAAGCCACGGCCCGAGTTCTGGGTAATCAGGCGAATCGTGCTTGGCCAGGGCGGCCCCTCCGAGGAGCTGACCATTTTCCAGAGCGATCACAGTTCGCCAGTTCCCGTCATTCTGGCCATCTTTGAATTCTCGCTGCCAATCATGGAGCGCCTGTGCAGCGAACTCATACGCGAACTGTTCATGCAGCCACGATGCGAATGTGTCGCTATAGTCCATGTGATGGCACAGCAAGGCCGTCTGGAACATATGATTAATTCTCGAGATGAGCAGGTTGTTAGTGTCTGCAGGTGAGGTCGTAGAAACCAAGCGCGGCAACCATAAGCGTTTGAAAGCCGGGAATCGCGCTGACGTGATCAGTGGAGGCTTGGAGACGCTTTTCAGGGCAGGACCTACCAAGCCTGCGTGTTTACCACTCAGCCCGCGAACTTGTAATCACCGCCTTTTTTGATCGCATTGATATAGGCCGGCCGCGCCTGGAACCGGTCGATCCAGGCGGCTAGGCTAGGGTAGTTGTTCAGCATGCCTTGGGATTTTGCAAACTCGCCAATAAAGCTCATTTGGATATCCGCGCCGCTGATTTCTTCACCCAACAAATACGGGGTAAGTTTCAACGCGGTCTCCAGATAACCTAGATAGTTAGCCAGTTCAGATTCAATTCGCGGCTGCAGCGGCTTGCCAGCGTCCCCAAGACGCCCGACATAAAGGCTGAGCATCAGCGGCAGCATGGCCGACCCTTCTGCGAAATGCAGCCATTGCACGTATTCGTCGTAGGTCGCGGTGGCCGGGTCAGGCTGCAAGCGGCCATCGCCGTGCCGGCGGATCAGATAATCGACGATAGCACCGGACTCGATCAGCACATGAGGTCCGTCCTGAATAACCGGTGACTTGCCCAGCGGGTTAATGGCTTTCAGTTCAGGGGGCGCCAGGTTGGTCTTGGCGTCTCTTTGGTAGTGCTTGATTTCGTAGGGCAGGGCGAGCTCTTCGAGTAGCCAGAGGATGCGCTGCGAGCGGGAATTATTGAGATGGTGAACGATGATCATGAAGTTCCCTATAAGGTAGAAAGGTGTGTAGGGACAGACTGTCGTGGCCCACTGAGGTTCTAAATGGTTGCGAAATCAGCAGTCAGTAGCACCGTCCCGAAGGCGGCGCCTCGATCATGTTGCAAAACCTAATTCGCGGGGAATCCAGCGGCTCATCCTCGCTGAACTAATCACTGCGCCCGTCCCCTAATTCTGCGCACGTTGCCCAATCCCAGGCTGATCCTGGGTCACTCACACACGAAGGTTTGGTGAATCATGAAGAGCGAACAGGTAGAAGGCGTTGTAGAACAGGTTGCCGGCAAAGCACAGAGCGCAGTTGGGAAACTGTTTGGTGATTCGAAGCTGGAGGCGGAGGGTACCGGTCGCCAGGCTTCTGGTCAGTTGACCCAGGCCTATGGCGATGCGATGGACAGCATCTCTGCGTTTGTTAAAGAGAAACCAGTCGCTGCAGTTGCCATTGGTGGAATTGCGTTGCTGATTCTGGACCGTTTCTTCCGCCGCTGAGTGAGGAGCAAGGGAAGCTCCGCCTGGGGCGTCCCGCTTGAGTTTACATTTCCCCGCCTCCTTAAGGACTGTCTACCAGCAGCTTGAAGGAGGCGAGGTCAGGTACCTTCTGTTGATTCGCTGCCTCTTTTGAGCGCGCTGAGTGTTACCCCCGGCAGCAATAAGCAAATTATTCCCTTGCCCGTTCGATCAAGCCAGTTAGCGAAAGCTAGTGTGAAGGCCTGGATCGATCGCGTTCGGCCTTGCGCGCCGCTTTGACGATCAGCCAATAGAAAACCAAGAGCAAGGGCATCGGAAGGATCAGCGTCAGCAGGGCGCGGATGCCCTCGGGCATGTCACCGGTATCGAGATCTCCGAACACCTGGATTATCAAGATACATGTAACGAACCACGAGAAAAGGTTGCTCGCCAAGACGGCCATGACCCTGAAGAACACTCGCCAGAATCTTGAGGGGTGGTCCACGTTCCTTGATGCTGGCGGCATTGCGGTATTAGGGACCAGCACAAGTGCACCGACAATCCCCAAGCCCCATTGGAAGACCGTGATCCAGGCTGTGAGCGTCATGAGAGAGTAACCAAGCGAGCGAAGTTGCGTCGAAACGATTTAAAGACGCGGCCAAGACTGTATTTAGCTTTTGGCAATGGCGCTGTGGCAGCGCTGTGCAGTGACATGATTCATGCTCCATCCGTGAATACGTGCCCGGTCCTTGCGAAAGACGTTATGAGCTGATCGACATTTTGCTTATGAGCACGTTGGTATGACAAGGGTGAGGCCGATGTTAAAGGCCAGCTGTGACCAGCCCCTAAAAACCGATACCCCCTGAACGCCCCCATTTTCCGCCTCCACCCCCCCCTCCGAACAAAAAACACGAAAAAAAATCGCGTGTTTTCGTAATTTCATTTCCATACCAAGCAAAAATTTTCAGACCTAACCCTTTGAAATTCATGAGCTAGTTAATTTCACGAATTTATCCTGGTTTGACGCCAAAAATTTAGATGCTAGACCTCAAACATGGCTATGTAATTTGAGGTAGTTATGGCGTAAAGCCATTAATGGTTGGATGTACATAGCCTTGATCAGGAAGTTTGCTTAAACCGGATAGTGATGAATGCCGTAGCTAGGCAACTTCTTCTACCTAACAGCGAAACTGATGAGGCTTATCATGGCTAATGAACATCAACCGAAGCTGAGAATCGTGAAAACCGGAGGCCCTAAAGTTCTGAGCGTCAGCATGAGGACTGCGGGTAACCAGTATTTTCCAGACCTACCGGCTTCATGCCAACTGCTTCCCAAACTCAGATTCCTAAGAGTCGCCGATCAGCTCCTGCTCTGCGTTAAAACCCCAGGTGAATCAGAGTTCAAACCAGTCTCGATGACTGCGTACTCAGCCAAGCCGGTACTCACGCCTGTGTCGGTAGAGACACTCGCGCAAACTGACGAGGTGGAGCTTGGTAAGCCGTGGCCGCACAAAGTCCAGATGGACATGCAGTCCTTGGACGCCAGGTCGCTGCGCGGAATCATGGAACTTGCCCAAGATCCTCTGGAGTTCTCTCCTGACACGGAGGAGGTAGTGGAACGCGCATTCCAGGCCTCACTTAAGCAAAACATTGGCAAGCGGGCCTTTTGGGAGCTTGTCAGGTCAGAGTGCCAGGCAATCGGCATCAAAGCACCGTCATATCAGTTGGTGGCACGGCGGTTAGATTGCCTGTTCTCGCGTGAGGTGCTGCGGCATCACCCATTGACCCGCCAAGGTCATGTGAGTCACTCGGAGGGCTTTCCATCGGAATAGCCCAATACCACAAATCCCTGGCAGCGCAACATACCTTTGCATTGTCAGGGAATTATCGACCAGCACGCCGCTCCACTCGCAGCACGATATCAGCACGATATCAGCACGACACAGCGCGACAAAACGCGCCGATATCGCAACTCTTGCGCACTGAGAGCGTCGACGGGTCAATTGGAGGTGTGCCATGGG
This sequence comes from Pseudomonas sp. CFBP 8772, assembly GCF_014841665.1. Classification (NCBI taxonomy): domain Bacteria; kingdom Pseudomonadati; phylum Pseudomonadota; class Gammaproteobacteria; order Pseudomonadales; family Pseudomonadaceae; genus Pseudomonas; species Pseudomonas sp. CFBP 8772. The sequence goes on from NZ_JACYUI010000003.1 coordinate 405,123, forward strand.
CACATATACCAACCCAGATGGCAGTAAACAACTTGTAAGCTTCGAAGGGCAACTTTGGGTCGTTGAAGATATCGACACGCCCACTCGCAAGTTGCACCTTAAAAATCTTCGCAATGACACATTGAGGCTAGTGAATCCGGCGCTAGTGGAATCGGTTGAGCATGACACGATAGTCAAGGCCGCTGAGGCCACCATTGCAGAGAAGTCTGCGAAGCGTGCATTGATACTCGGAGAGGACTTCACTCCAGAACAGAAAGAGAAGGCGCGCCATCGCTTCGAGGTTATCGAAAAGCAATTTGCCGGTACGCTGTCGGCCGAGGCGGCTGCAAAGGAGTGCGGTCTGAGTTTGCAGCGTTACTACGAAGTACGTCTGTTGTTCAATGCCGAGATCGGCCCAATCAGTCTTCTAGGCAAAAAGCGGGGCCGCAAAAAAGGTACCAAGACGATAGCTCCCGAAGTTGAGCAAATCATAGCGGATCAGGTATGGCTCTACCGAGGGCATGGCGCTTCATACCGTACGGTATGGAAGGGAGTGCAGACGGTTTGCGCTGAACTGAAGATCAAGGACGTGCCGTCGTATGAAACGGTATGTGATCGAATGAATAACCTTCCGGAGCATGGCAAGGACGTCCAGGTGCACGGCAAAAACCACGCCGACGACGTCTTCAAACTCCGGGGCGGGTTTCGGGAACTCAGCCGGCCACTTGAGCAGGTGCAGATCGATCACACCGTGGCCGACGTATTCCTTGCCAGCCGTTATGATCGCGAACACCCGGTGGGGCGGCCATGGATCACGATTGCCATTTGTGCCAAGACGAAGGTGATCCTCGGCTTCTATGTCAGCTTGCGTTACCCCAGCCTGTGCAGCGTTGCTCACACATTGAAGCATGCGGTATTGAGCAAAGACGCTTTCATGAAGGGCTTGGGGTTGGAGGATCACGATTACGAGTTCCACGGTGTCTTCAACGAGCTGCTGACTGATAATGCGAGGGAGTTTCGGTCAGCAAATCTCGTGGCTGCCTGCGCCCTAGAAGGCATCAAGCTGCGTCACCGCTCCCAAAAACAAGACGGCGGTATCTGTGAGCGTGCGCTCGGCACGCTGAACATCGGGTACGTTCAGATGTTACCTGGAGGAACGGCGTCCAGGACTCGAAAGGATCGAGACTACAACCCGGAGAAGCACAAAGTCCTGACGTTGGAGGAGTTCGTCCAATACTTCACGCTGGCGGTGTGTGAATACCACGACACCGCAGGCGAGGACGGTAAGACGCCTCGGGATCGTTGGCTTGAAGCCCTGCGCGATGAAAACGGCCGGCCTGTTGTTCCTCGCAACGTCCACGATGTGAAAAACTTCATCATCGAGGTCATGCCTGAAAAGCGCCCCGTGATGAGCAAGACTGGACTCAAGGTCAACGGCTTCCGCTACTCCAATAACCTGCTGCGCCACATGATCGGTAAACCTATTCGGGTCAAATACGACCCGGCGAACTTGTCGAGTATCCTGGCAAGGTTTGAGGGCCAGTGGATCGAAGTTCCTTGCTGCGAGAAGACCACTGGTACGCTGACGGCCAAGGCGATCCTACAGAAGTATTTAAAGCGGGCAGGCAAGCTGGGCGAACGTGCGGTGAAAGCTTTCTTGGCACGCTCTGAACAGCTGAGGCAAGCCATTCTGGCTGACATTCCTGCACTGCAAAAGCAGCGCGAGATCAACGAGGCTGACAAGAACGGTGCGCTCCTGATTCATCACGAGCGGTCAAAGAAAAAGCGTAAGGATGCCATCCGCAACTTCTCGGTTCCTGTTGAACCATTTGAGGGGGAGTAGCCATGGACTTATCGCACCTTGCTCCTAAGGTTCAACAGGTGGCAATGCTTGATTCATCGGAGCGCATCCAGCTATGCGACAGCCCGGTGTGGATCAAAACCAATACCAGCCAGACTTTTATCTCCGACATCGAGCGGATGGTCAAGGCGACCCGCATGGGCAGCCGAACCTGCATGGCGCTGATTGGGATCAGCGGGATCGGTAAAACGAAGATGATTGAGCAGGTTGAGGCACGGCTCAACGCGCCTGACTCCACCCAAATTCTCAATATTGATCTGTCTGAGTATGGCCGCTTCATTGACCTTCAGCAGATATTCTTGAGCCGGTTGGGGTTTACGGAATCAGTCAAATCGCTTTGCACTGCAAGCGGTATCAATCGCATCGCAGAAAGGATCAAGCAAATGCACCTTGCAGTTTGCATTCTTGATGAAGGTAATGCGTTGGCTGGCGTGAAAAACATGCTCCTGCAACCCAATTACACATACCTGCGCGCGATGGCCAATCGTGACTTTGGCATTAGCTTGGTCGTGGCTGGGACTGACGAGCTCAAGGCCTACTTGGGGATGGATCCCCAATTGCGCTCCCGGTTCGGGGTGTGGGAGGTACCCGAATGGAGCGCCAAAGGAGAAGACTTTTCTCGGTTTCTCAAGGCATTTGTTCGATTCATTCCACTGCGCAAGCCGTCCAAACTAGACACCCCGGAAATCCAGGAAATGCTCATCGTCAATTGCCAGGCGAGTACCCGGGATATTGTCCGGGCACTAATCAGTGCCGCTAAGCTGGCAATCGAACTGGAGCACGAATGCATCGACGAGGAGCTGCTGGACAGCTGTTTGGAAGCTCGGCTGTCCGGTTTCCTGGAGTAAATCGACATGGGTCGACGCTGGATTGGCAGTTCTGCAAACCAAGCGTCGCTCGACCGCGTTCTCGCGCTAATCAATCAGAACGGAAATAGGGCACAGGGTAGGTTGTTCATTGTTCGAGGCGAGGCGGGGGCGGGTACCAGTGCCTTCGCCTCACGTCTCCGAGCGCTGCTCGACAGCAGGCATGCGCGCACGCTTTACGTCCCGAGAATGCCATTCAATTCCGACTTTGTTTTTTCTTCCCATGTCTTGAAATCCTTGGGCTTGCCTCCTTCAGTCGCCCTCACGTCGGGCCGACGCGTTGAGCGCCACTACAAAGCTGCCATGCAGCTTAGGCGTTACGGGGCTGTCGTTTGCGAGGACGCTCATGACTTTTTTCATAAACACCAGCCCAAAGTTCAAGGGATTTACGATTCGATCCAGGCTTTGACGCAACCGCCTTACAGTCATTGTGTTGTGCTATGCGGCCTGTATGACACGCTGACGGCCGTGGGCCATAAAGCCACGGCTATGGGTATAGAAGTGACGTTCTTCGACCTTGAGGCAATGAGCTGCGATCTCTCATATCTTACTTTCGTCCGAGACGTGATCGTCGCAAATCAAGGACACCGCTTTCCTCCATATCTTCCAGAAGCTAATGCTACGGCACTCGCACGCACGTCTACCAAAACCGTCAACAACCCTGAAACCCCCGAAACGCCGCGAATGCCGGAAACCCACGAGAGACTCGATACTCCTAAAAGCCCATCTCTAGCCGCCGACACCAAGCTGAACGAACTCCCGATCCTTTCTTCCAGCGAGTCGGCGCTTGCTGCGGAGCAGGCTGTGCTCGGTGCGGCGTCCTTTATGGCACTCAATCAATCACCTCTGACGGCGCAGGGCATCGATGTTCGGATGTTGCATGAACATACCAAGGGGCTGATCGGGAATACCGTGTCAATGCTCAAAGGGCTTCTGGTGGATGCTGAAATAGCAGAGCAAGCCACTGCTGGAGATAAGGTTAGTCGGGACGTTGGAATGGAAACCGCGTTAACTGAGGCGGTGATCGGGGGGAATGGCTCAGCGTCGAAAGTCGATATCCCGGCCCTCCCATCGATGGATGACCATGCCGGCGACGGCACGCTCTATCCGGCCGAAACTCCTGGCGGGCTCCAACTGCTGCTGCCTATTGGCCCTCCAGCGGTGCACCAGATGGAGATTCAGCTAGAGCTTGCGCTTGATATGCCACTAAATGTGCACACTGGGCCCAAGGCATCGATTATCGCGCAGGGCGAGATGAACTCAGCCATACAGCAGAGCTCCACGAGGTCAATCAGGCAGCTGAAGCCCGCGAAGTCGATCGTCACGCCATCGGTGGGCGATACCTCGGGATCACCCGAGACACACGCTTGGGAAGCCGCCGCGATTCGGACTACCAGGATGTCGGCCGCATGCAACAAGACGCCCCAGGGCTCCATATACAAAAAGCGGAAGCTTTTTCAGGATCTTTTGACACCTATTTACGACGAAACATTAGGGTCGTGGCTCGATCGAAACGCGAATGCCGGTCAAGCTTCCATGATCCACCAAGGGTTTCTAGATTGGTGCATGGGACTGCTGCGGCTGGAAAATGAATCCTCAAAGCTGTCAGCTGGGGAGGGCGCCTACGAGGCTCCTTGGGTGAGACCAACAGCACTCGATGAACAAGATGGCCAGACGCGACCTTGGGATCCTAACGCGCTTCTGGGGACTTCACGATTACGAGCAATAGGCGTGACCGTCAAAGAGTTGGAGTACGACGACCTGTATCGATCAGAGTCGTTTCTGAACGTCTTTCCCAGACCTTTGGCTGTTCACCTGGCTGAGCGCTTTACGCTGCCGGTCAATGCAACGGCGCAGCACGATAATCGCCGCTATTGCGCTCAGTGCCTGGCAGGCGACGTCATGGGGATGAAAGCCCCAGCGCTAAGGCGGGCATGGCGTGACCGTGGCGCGGCGGTCTGCACGGAACATCGGCAACCTGTTCTTCTTCAACAGCTGGAAAAAGGGCATTTGAGCAAACCAGCGGGTGCTTGGCAGGCCTTTATACAGCAGACGTTGAACGGGCATTTTGATCATGGGGTTGGGTTAGTGTCTCGGCACAGCTCCGGTTACCAATCGGCTTCGAATGAAACTAGGGTTTGCCGGGCAGTGCGACGTATCCAAGACTGGGTAGCGAATTCACCCGCGATACCTTCTGTGCAGCATCCGTCGAAATATTGCTTGTACTTCATACTCGGTTTTTTCCTGTATCAGCCAAACCTCGTCAGTGATGGCGGAGTCGCTCGGTGGTTTTTCAAAGGAATGAGGGGAGATAGGCTAGACACTCCTAGGTACTGCAAGCCTACCGTGAGTCAGATGATCAAAAATATCGAGACGGCGGCGCCGCGCTCACTCGCAGTCGGGTATTTATTGCTCGGAACCTCCTTCAATCTTTTGGCAGAGAGCGAGACGGACTTGCTTCGTCGAGAGTTACATTTCACGGAAGCCCTGTTTCCAAAGAATCGCCACGAGCTCAAACTGATGGCCCTATGTTTCCAGCGCTACCATCTAACTGCTGTCTGGGAAAGCGCTGTAGCAAGTTTGCCTGCGGGAGATTTAATACATCTGGAATGGCTGTTTGATAAGAGTTGATGGGCACCGCTATCCGAGATCGAATTTGACGTATAAATCTCGCTCCACTCCAACTCTCCATCCCACTCGAAGTCAATCGCCAAATCCGAGATTCAAACTCCATCTCAACGTGCTACAGGTGTGGTGGATGTGCCGCGAGGGGCCTATAGCTAACCTAATGAGAATGCAATTCACGCAATCGCAGGCAGGTTTTTATAGATTCAGGACTTTGAGATCGCCAAGTGTTTAAAAAGCACGCAATCTGGGCACATTGCCCAGTAGCGAGTCGCAATTGGATTAGGTTACCTAAAAAGACTTAAATAATGAATTTATGGTGGAATGCTACGCTATCCATCAGTGTGTTTCGATGCATGGAATGATGGTCTCTGTAGGTCGCCGCGAGGATGCCCCCGTCCATCGGATCCGGTAGGGCTTGCCTCGGGTGAGATGATCGTGACCTCCGGCGGTCGGGTGACGGCATCAGCACAAGCCGCTGCATTGAGGCGGCGAGGTGTTGAGCACTGACAATATACGCAAAAATCGAAATTTCTCGACCGCCCCAAGATACCCAGTATAGAGCGGTTGCACACGCGCCATTCGCCTTTCTTACGTCACCAAAACGATGGGCGCGAAGTGTCTAAATCTTGAATCCGCATTTGCATGATTTTGCCATAAATTGACAACATGCGAGCTTGGCATAGGCTCCTATGCAACTCGTGAGATTGTTGCAAGAGACGAGTTAATGTCCCTATCCCTATGATTTTTATAGGGGATTTTAGTGCTTCCTCAGATTGCTTGGCGCCAAGGGGTTCATGATCAGTCCAGAATTCGCCACGTAGTGCGGGCAATACCTCGACAGAATGGCAGGCTTGCGATGCAACTGACTGATTTAATAGCCCTTATCGCTTCAACTTGGACAAAAGCCGTGAACGTCTTTAAGCAAGCGGGGCATTGCGCTACACTCAAATCAGGCCAAAAAATGGTGAGCAATCATGAGTCGACCACATCCGTTCGTGAAATACTTGCAGCTGCAGAGTCTGCTGACCCGTGTCGCGGATGAGATGCGCGAGCTCGAGACTAGCGATGTCAACTACCGTCTTGATCGGGAGTTTAGCGGCAAGCTCGACGACTTGATCCAGCGATATGGCTATACAGATGATGAAGTGGTACGGATTCTAAAGCTTATTCACGAACATGAAGCCCATGGTCACAAAGGTATTTTGCGACTCTTCGATCGTAAACAACCCGAGGACAAGCTTGTTCTCAGTTCGTCGGACGTCGGGATTGACCGCAATTCGCCAAAGACTCCACACGATCGTAGGCCGTCGGAGGTTTCTCAAACCGACAGAGTCAAAGACGAGGTGGCCTGAGCTATATCACGCATGATGGTAAATCGGACTTGAGCACTGGCTGGGTAAGTTATTATCAACACAGCGCGCATCTCAATGATGACTCCAGCAAGGGGGGGAACCAATGACGGCTATACTGGATTACATTTCCCACATTGAGCAGATCGAAAAACTCGAAAATAGCTCAGACCTCGAGAAAGACATGCGTTTTTATCAGGAGCTCGTGGCTCTTAAAGCTCAATACAACTACACTGCCGCCGATGTTCTGCGGTTGTTGAAGCCAGCTACATCAGTTGCCGCACCGTCTCTTGTAGATGAGTTGTTTGAAGTTCTGTTATCAGAAGATAAGTTGGCTTCAGTCGCGAATTCCACTGCTAAGACGCTAAGGCGCTATCGCAACCCTCATACAGGTGAGGTTGTAGAGACTCGGGGATCAAATCATAGTCGGTTGAAGGAATGGAAAAAAGAGTACGGAGCTGACGCTTTGGCTGCTTGGAGGGAGCTTTGAGGTACCAGTAGCTGCTCAATTTAGCCGGGCTAATATCGCGGGCTTACCGTTCAATGTTCTCCGGTGATGTCGAGTCGAGACATCACCTGAAGGTAGGGACATATCATCTCCAGCGCTCGTTATCTCCAGACGGCGCTTTCATGCCAATCTTGGACGCCCAGCATGCCCACGAGTGACGCTATGTCACTCCGATATGCCTAGTAAAGTGATTCTACCGCCTGCAGTAATGTTCGCCAGGAATGCTGAGTGCGAGCAAGCTGATTCCAATGCTTAGCCTCAGACTCGATCCAACCCACCTTTAAACCTAAGTCGCCCCTGCGGCACATACCCCATATCGAATACCGAATACGAGCCGTTGGTGCAGCCTGCTTTACGGTATGCCGCCTCAATCAACATCAGGTGAAAGGGTTGATCGGGGGCGGCCATGCGACGAGCGCTATGCGGGACGCCGGCTTTTCCGATGCCCCGGGCTTGTGAGACTAAGACCGTCGTACCAAGCATCACTGAGTCATGACGACGCATCTGCAATTATTCTTGAGGAATCCCGTTCTCCGTTGGGGCCTCTTGAGCATCTTCCCTTGGGACATCGACCGCATTCGGAAGCAGGATCTTGCGCCAACTCAAGGCTTCGTCCCCCGTAAACGAATGCTCGGCAGCGAGTAGTCCTGTATGACCAGGATAGTTGTTGACGGCGAAAGCGAGTAAAGCCCGGCTTTGCTCGATATCGCCCACGCTGCGGTAGCGCTCGGAGAGGGTGAGACTGATAGCTGCTTCGAAAAGCCTAGGTACTTGTAAGCCGCTGGGCTTTGATCGCTTTTTGAAAAAGTCGTCGTGGCCTTCGCGGTGCACTTGCAGATCCCACAGTTCTGCAGGATCGATGGCATAGCACAGCAGCACAAGGGCTTCGGCTGACAGCGTGTCTAAATACTGTTGTAGCGCTTCATGCACTGTGTCGCAGTTGGGCGATCGACACTCTTCAGGAACGCTGATGTTGAACAAAATGTGAAGGACTGCCATCGCATGGCGATCACGCTTGGGTGCCTGCGCAACGGTGCGTTCGATATCCGCCAGCAGTGGCCGCAGATCAGTCATTTGAGCATCTGCACTATGAGTTTCCACAGCTGCCAATTGCTGAAGGAAGCCTTCCAGACGTCTACGCGCCTCTTTGGGAGAGCTTAAAGGATGTCCTACCCAATACTGCGGTGCCAACTGCATCACCACGACGCCCGATTGTTCCAAGCTGTAGTCATAGGTCTCTTTTTCCAGCTTAGAGCCTCGATGTACGAAGGATCTGATTACATGACGAGTCAGGCGGGCGAGCCCTTGGAAAGTGAGTGTCGGCTGCCGGTTGACATAGCTCACCTCGGAATGGCCATGAGGAAGAGTCAGCTCGTGCGGAAGCGCCTGGATCTGATGGACGTACTTTGACCGCAAGGTGTAAGCCTGCCGCAAGGCTTCAACCAGCTCGCATTGAGCAATGGGATGACCAACCAGAGCGTCGCCCGTTCGGTAGTAGCTCTCGTCAACATGACTCAGCACGAACTCTCGATATCGGCGCCCGAGCGAAAGGTGCTCCGACGCCAAAATTGCGCCCCTGACAGCTTGTGCGGCGACGGGGTCTGCCGATTCAAGTGCCGCATCAATGGCGTCCCGTTTTCGCTCGTCGACATCGTTCCATGCCGAACTGTAGCCATCGAATTCTTGTGCTAGCGATTCTATGGCGGAGACCATCAAGGTGTAGGCAAGCCCGAGATCGTCTCGAATGCGATGGACGCCTGACACGTAGGTCTTGATTGCCCGCATCGCGCCGAGATACAGACGACGCTCAAGGCCAACCAATTGTTCACAAAAATCGACTAGCTCCTGCGCATCTGATTTGGGGACGTAGAGCTCAGAGTCGAAGCAACGTCGAAGGAACTGCGAAGGAGGGTGATAGGAGCTCAACCCCGGCGACCCGTTGGTCATTTGAGCCGTCAGTTCAGGATCGGGCGTTACGATCGCGTCGAGCGCAAACGAGGCTACGGCTGAAAAATCCTGCATGTAGGACTGGACGGTGTGGGACACCAAGATTCCCGGAGCATCCTCGCCCTGTTCAATATGCTCTTCCAGTTCATAGACCAAAGCCTGGCTGCCTTTCCTACCGTCGGTACTGCGCAGCGTGCCGACTTTCGTGACTATGTCATCGCGCCAAGGCAGCTTCAAATTTGTGTAGAGCACGCCCCTAAGCTGGTTGGTTCTTCCAATCCCTGTTGCATACAGCTTACCGGTATTGATCTGCAGCATGGACAGCTCCTGATAACCATAGGGGTCGCCGGCCCCAACAGTCCATCATGATACCTGACGGTAAGCCGTGAGCATCAAAGGACACACGGTGCCGCCTCGTATTCGTTGAAGGCTCGAATGACGCTATTTGATTCGAGGCCCACCGCTGGCGCTTCGTCCAGCCGCTGGCGCACGTGCTTCAGTGATCTCCAAGTGCAGTATTAGCTGGCAACTCATAATTCGATCCGGCCATGAAAATCACTTGGCATAGCGGGGTGAATCAGAGAACGTAGGTTCTTTTTTGCTGCGGCATCGTGTATGCGAGGGCTGGGAGAGAGACACATGGCAGGGGTTGATGAGGCAGTTTGTCCAAACGAGTCCGCGCAGCGCAGTCTTGACGCTGATCGCGCTGTCATTGCTCCTGATGACGACGCCTTTGGGTACTATCCATTCGCTAAAGCTCTCACCGATGCAATTCGCAAGACACCGAGCCCCACCGGCGTAGTAATGGCTCTAAACGGCCCTTGGGGCAGCGGAAAGTCCAGTCTCATGAATCTCATCAAGTTCAACTTGGCTGAGCAGAATGATCGTAAGACCCTGGTCGTGGAGTTCAACCCGTGGTGGTTCAACGGGCGGGATCAATTGGCTGGTCAGCTTCTTACTCAGTTTCACAAAGCGCTCAGCGGAGAAAGCGGAGCATTGCGTGATGCCGGAGACGCGTTGGCGAAATACGCGGGAATGCTCTCCAAGGCAGTTGCCTACTCGACGAGCATTCCTTGGCTAGACAAGGTACTCACGCCGCTTCTGAAACTCCTCGGGCGCAAGCCGGTAGATGTCCCTAAAACTAAAGCAAAGATCAGCGGGGCATTGGCGAAGGCGGATCGTCGCGTTCTCATCCTGGTTGACGATATCGACCGACTGACACCGTCAGAGATGATGGAGGTCTTTAAAGTGGTCAAGGCGTTGGGTGACTTCCCTAATGTCATCTATCTGCTTTCCTTCGACCGGGACGTTGTCGCTGAGGCCATTGGCAAGGCAGTGAGTGCGGACGGGCAGGCGTATCTGGAAAAAATCGTCCAGGCATCTTTCGATCTGCCCACCATCTCCCAGGCGCAGCTCAATGCACACTTTTCCCAAGAGCTCGATAAATTACTCAGTGCTATGGCGGTGCCCGCTGTTGCCCCTCGCTACTTCGAGAATGTTTTCTTTGACGGCCTCGAGCAGTATCTGCAAAAGCCGCGTGACATCGTGCGAATCCTCAACATCCTGCGCGTTACGTTTCCCGCTGTGGTCGGCGAAGTGAACTGGGTCGATTTCGTCGCTCTAGAATTCCTGCGTCTGTTCGAGCCAATCGCTTATCAGAAGATTCGACAACATCCCGGAATGTGCACTGGTGCACCTGGCATGAGTGAGGATCTGAGACCGGTATCCGCTTTTCATGAGGCATGGTTGGGAGAGGTCTGTGAGTTCAGGCGCTCAGGTGTGCGTGCCTTAATGTGCCGGATGTTTCCCAAAATTGACGCCGCATTCAACCGCCAGTACTACGGGGGTTACGATGGCTTTCGGTACATGAACCTTAGCTGCGCGGAGTTTCATCCGGTGTACTTCAGCTTCGGCGTCCCCGATACGATCCTCAGCCGAGCGCAAGCCGATGAGTTGATTGCGCTTGCACCTGACGTCGGGCGATTCGCTGATGCATGGCTGGATCTAAAAAAAATCCGACGCCAGGACGGGCATTCCAAAGCAAGGGAGCTCCTAGATTTCATCGCCAGGCTGCCCAGCGACACTGCCCATGAGCGTGCCGGTGAGCTGCTGTCCGCAATCCTCAGTGTCCCTGAAAGCTTGCTCACTGAAGCAGACGAAGCTGGCTCATTTTCGATGCCAAACAGTTGGCGGATCACAGGCACGCTTCAGCACCTACTAGGTATCATCCCGCCAGCCTTACGAGCAGAGGCTTTGCATTCAGCGGTAATTCAGGCAAGAGAAATCCCGGCTGCAAGCCATCTACTTAGAAGGCTTCGAACCGATTTGCCTCACGCAGTGGAGATGGAGGGGCTAGACGTCGCTGCGGTACAGCACTTGCAACAGCGCTTGGCGACGCAGGTGATGCAGATGAGCCTGCAGGACTTGCTCGATTTTGATGATCAGCAATTGCTGATCCACATATTGGTGGAGGTGATGGGGGAGCAGCATCTACGAGATCGATACCAGCCGATTCTCAGCGATCCGCCTCTGCTTCTAAGATTTCTGGAGGGATCTGTTTCCACAGGTTCCTTGGAAGTGCAGGGTGACAGGGTATCTAGACGGGTGCTTAATGTTCCCTCGGCAGCGTTAGACCGTATCACTGGTCGTGATCATGCACGGACACTCGTCGAAGCGCTACGCACTCAGCCCGGGATGTCTCCAAGTCAGACTCAAGTGATCGAAGCATATCTTCGGCTCGATTTTTTGGGTGCTGACGATGCTACCGCTATCGACTAATGTCGTCGCCGGGCAGTGGTATGCGTAGGATTGACTTTTGAAGGGTTTTTTCGGAGGATCCACGACGGGCCATCCTGGCGGCCTTCAGTCCTAGATCCTGTGAAGCAATCGCGCCAGCGCTGTGTGCAAGACCCTCACCCTTTCCTTTTTCAGGTGGTGGAGACTAGGACGCCATTACCTGATGAGGGATTGTCATGAAGTTTCTCGAATCTCAGCTTCACCAGCACATTCGATATATCGCTAAGCAGCGCTCCTCTCATCCAATACGGCCGGTGAGTTCTGCTGCGCTTTCGTTGCTCAAACGGCAGACTGCCGGTGAACTCAAGTTGAATCACTGGCTTCAAATCACGGCCCGAGAAATGGGGATCGACTATAACGATGTCTCGAAGGAGGGCAGGGCATGCGCGGCTTACTATGAAAGAAATTGTTCAAATGGCAGCTGGAAGCAGCCCGTCAGGCTTCTCTATACGCCTGAGCTTTTCCATGCCCAACTGAACGTTTTGATCGAGGCTGCGGACAAATGCCAGTCGATCGGCTTTGTAGCCCGCAAGCGAGGGGTTTCTTTCGAACAGTTTCACTTCAGCCAAGAACTGCATAACCATCTTTACACTGTAGTGGAATTTGAAAGTCTCAGCTTTGCAGGCCTGCACGCGCCCAACAGTGTCTTCAATTCCGTGTGGGCAGAGCTGACCACGGATTTCATTGGAGCAAATCTGGAGAATTGCCGGTTTATGCACATGGACGGTATGTACGCAACTTGGCCAGGCATCCATGTGTATGAAGGCGTTTTCACAAGGGCAAATCTCGCTGGGGCCGACATGCGCCGCTCTTACTTGCGTGGCTCAGATTTCTTTTCCTCAAGGCTTGAAGGCGCTGACCTGCGGCAGGCCAATCTTAGTGATTGCGGGCTGTCTGGTTCTTTCGGAAAATTTCTCACATCTGAACCTATAAGCTGATGTTTGCGGCGGGCATTAGCGCATCTCTCTAAGCGGGCTGCCCCTTCATTGAATCGATCTGAACATGGTCAATGCAGAATGTAGTCATGCGGTAAGCGTCTGCCGAACACGCTTCAGAATCCCCAGATCAAGGGTGATGGTGTCCACCTAAAATACGTGGGCACCATCGCCTTTGATTCGAGGAACACCCTGCGGCAGCGCACCACCTATCCCAAACCCTTCAAGGCCCAGGTTGTCCAGGAATGCCTGAGCTAATGTGTCGATTGCCAGCGTGGCCCTGCGGCACGGCATTAACGCCAACGTCATCCTTATGTGGCTGTCGACTTACCGCGACAAGGCGGTTGGGCGACATCGTGTATTCGAACTTGGATGATGGTGCGGTGCCCATCGACCATAACCCGGTCGAAAATACGATCAGGCCATGGGAGCCTAGCCGTTCCAACTGGCTCTTCGCTGGATCGCTGCGCAGCCGTAAACGGGCAGCGGCGATCATGAGCATGATCCAGTCGGCACGCATGAATGGGCATAATCCGTACGCGTATCTCAAGGATGTGCTGCTGCGGTTGCCGACGTAGAAGGGCAGCGAGATCGAGGCGTTGCCGCCGCATAGTGGATGGCTGACTGACCCGTGTAAGATGTAATCCCCGTGCGCTTACAGTAACGTGATCGTGACGACTGTTTGCAGCAACGCTGGGATGCAAAGGGTCGCAGATATGAGCATGCGCAGGGAAACGACTGAGTTGGGGCTGTGCTCCAGTTCTCCACACGGGGTACTCTCTGCAGGACATTTAGCGAGCATAAAGCTAAGTCGCGCATGCTGCTTCACAAGACACGCCGGAAAAGTGATTCCAGCCCAAGGGCTATACGCCACTGCACGTACCCGTTGTGTAAATTTATCGGAAACACCAAATGGCACGGGCTTTTACAGTGGTTGCGGCGTGCCCAGAATGATAGGAAGTTAAGGAAGACTCATGAGTGCCGAACAACACAATCCTCGTAAACAATTCAAAGATGCGCTAGACAAGCTTGATCTCAAAAGAGCGACTGAAGCGCTGCAAAACCTCGATTCAGATGACGTTACAGCAGGCTTCGCTAGCAAGATGGCACAGCCAGGTGGCTTCCAGATGCGGGCGGATCGCAAGAAGCGAAATCAGTTCTATTCCTCGCTTCTGAACGACACTTCCATGGATCGGCACCCTGAAGCACAATCGTATGCTCAAGACCTGAACGAAAAAATACAGATCATCGAGCAGTGCTTCGACCAGATACGTGCGAATCTACCTCTCTGTGAGATCTCCAGTTATCCGGCGGATATCCAGTTCTGGAGCCACATCGAACGCGCAGCTGGGGAGCTTAAAGAGCTGAAGGCTCTGAGCAAAAAAGCGATGGTAGCGTTGGAGGCCAAGGCCCGAGCCGAACGGCGATTTCTTATGCCCGAAGCGCTAATGGTCAAGACGCCAGAGGGTATAGAGGTAAATATTGATGCGGCCTACTCAAACGCTGCCACTACACTCAGCTTGACCCTGAAAATGATGGCCTTTGAGCACAAACTGTTGCTCAATGGCAAGCTCGCTGCCCCGACGAAAGTGCAGACCACCGATGAGCATCGGTATAAAGCGGGAAGCATCCAGCTTTTTGCGGTGTCATGGAACGCATTGGAGGATATCGGCAATAGGACACTTTTCTTCGGGGGACAAATCGGTGATATGAAAACCTTGGGCATCCCGCGTACCAAGCTGGATGAGGCCATTTATAAAAAGTTTCCAGACCCCATTTTCTTTCACCGCGCGCCTTCCGAAGATGAGGTGTATGATTTCCTGGCAAATCGGCGCCAGCATGCCTGGGCTGTCCAGAACTCTAATAGCCTTCTGCAAGGTAAAACCCTGCGAAAGGCTGTCATGGCCAAGGGGGCGAAAGTACCCGATCTTTCGGGGGCACCTTTCGTATCCGAGGATGAGGGCGTCACTCTAACGACGCTGTCGGAGATACTGTCGTTCGATGTTTTCTCTGACCAAGATCGCCATCATGGCCTTACTTTGCGTGAGTGGGTACGTGGCTACTGCGCGTTGAAACTCATGGCCAAAGCCAAGGAAAAAACGTCGGCTTCCGGCCTAGTCACCTTTGATAAAGCAGAGCTGGAACAAGGTCTGGTTGATTACCGGATTCCCCAATCAGTCGTTGCCACTTTGATTGACCACCTGACCTTCGGCACTGACAGCCGTGACCTGTATGACTCACCACTGATCCGATCGCAGGATGACCAATACTCTCTTCTGGCCGAAATCCTTGTCAGCTGCAATGTGCCCAACGTCCTGTTCTCTAGGCTGGGCTCCCTTGAAACTCAAGTCGACAAGAAAGGCAAAGGCTTTGAGGACAAGGTTGTGTCGTTCCTCGGGGATCTCGGCTACCCATGCAAACCCGCTAAATTCAACATCGACGGTGCTCAGTATGAGTACGATGCGCTGTTTATAATGGATGACACATTGTTTTTGGTTGAGTGCAAAAACAATCTGTTGTCCGGGAATCATGCAGTCCCGGCCCTGCGATACAGCAAATTCATCACCGACACCGTCAAGCAGGTTAAGCGTTTGGAGCAAGGTTTGCGAGCCCGTCCAGAGGTTATAGAGTCGCTGTTCGGCAAAAAACTTGAAGACTTAACTTTGGTTCCGATGATTTTGAACTCGCTCCCCTACTCTAGGGAGCCGATTGACGGTGTTCATATTTCCGATTACTCGGCGCTCAGCAAGTTCTTGACCGAAAGTACCATCTCCGAATCTCATAAAAAAAATGGCAAGAAAAAGATCAGGAAGGTCATTCATCGACTGTGGTCAGGCGAGCGTCCCACCGCTCAAGAGCTGCTCGACTATCTGGCTTTTCCACCTCAACTGAAGTTCATCGTCGATCACTTGAATTATCAACTTTTCCCAAGGCCAATGTCCGAGAGTACGATTTTTTTCTCTCGCGTATTGGAAGTAGATGAAACTGCAATGCAGCAAGCTAAACAAGACGCGCCACACGTCAAGTGAAAGAGTGGCTGATGCTAGCACGCTCTGGCTTCCCCATTATCTGGCTCAAGAATCGTCTCACCCCAGCCACGTCCCCCCCCCCCCCCCGAAGGCCGGCTTTCGAAATGCGACATGATCGGAGGCGGGGAGTGAAAAGCCTCTAGGCGTCCGGAGCACCAAAGCCTTGTAAGCGCCTGGAGAACGCACCTACCGAACTGCAGCATTAAGGGCGATCGCGTCCGCTTATATTCTAGCGGACGCGATCACTCTTATCGCCAGGGTTCACATGCGCCAACGAAGCTCTTACCGAAGCCCTTCAAAGCCCCATGCCGTGCAGGAATGCCTGCAACCGGGTACGTTAATTTCAAGTGTCGCCATCAGCCATGACATCAACACCAATTATTCGCAAGTGGCTGCCGATCTACCGCGACAACCCTGTCGCGTCACTTCCGGCGTTCGTACCACTGCAACCCACGCCCAAGGTACGGTTAACGGCGCGTCGAATAGTCTCTCGCCCCCAGTATTTGGCAGATGTCCGGGGGTACAAACCCTCTTCTCATCGAGTGGGTATTGCTTAGCTCTGTTTGAGGGTGCTGACGGCATGCTGTCTGCTTACTGGGCCAAGTATCGCACGATGACATCTTCGGACGCGGGCAGGTAGCCGGCCCACGTCCTCTCGGCTCGCACCGCGTGAGGAAATTCAACCAGCTCGCTTGCCAAACAGCTGACGGTGAAAGCGAACTGATCGGGTGGACGCAAATCTACCGAACGCCCCCCGCTGACTCGGCAACTCTTTTCTCCAGAGCCGTGGCGTTTGTCTCACGAACCATGATGAACACGAGAAAGAAGATACAGAGGATTGCGGCACCACCCGCCAACATCCCAATCGCCCACTGCTCCCCGATGATGTCTTCAATTTTTTGGTTGTAGGTGCCCAGCACCAGGCTGCAGACAACGTCTTTGTCCCACTGATCTTTGAACGGATCCAGGCCATCTGAGAATAGGCAGTATTGATTGTCTACCGTCCATTGGGCATCACTGTCCCACGGCAACCAAGTGCCAGCGCCATTGAAGGCCTCGTTTGGCTGAACCCAGAACGAGGTATGTGTCTTTTTGACCGTGAGCAGCGCATAGGGAGTTTGCGTGAACACGTAGGCCCAAAAGAGCAGAAATCCTGCTGTGCACTGCATCATGGTTCGCACAGCTCTGCGCCGGAGTTTTGAGGGAATTCTGAAGGCAAGCTCGTTTGCATCGAAGTAGCGACGTGCCCGGCACAGCTCTTCGATAGTTAGCTCATGTTGCTGCAGCCACGAAAGCAGCTTGGTCATGTGCTTGGAGGTCTTGAGTTGCAGTCCGAACCACAGATTGAAGCGCTGTAGGTCTTCATGATCTGCCCACACACGCTGCGCAAATTTGCTGTTGAAGTCTTTCGTCGCCCCGAGCAGCTGATGCCATCGGTAGACCACATAGAACATCGCATTGGTTCTTAGCATCACATAGGCCATCAGCGCTAACGCGCCGATGTAGGGGAGTAGCTTGATGGTTACGTCGATCCACTCAAGCGGAGATTTGACGAGCTGTTCAGACAATGGGGCGCTTCCAACAAAAACAACAGACGGGTAGGGTGGAGTGGCAGTGGGGCGCTGCTACCTCATGTACATCTGTTTGGTACGATTCATTTTGATGACAAAGCTGTCCGCGAGAAGACCACCTGTTTCCAGCACGACTTCGTCTTTTTTCGCGCTGCGAATGTCATAGCGCTGAGACCTGGCTAGCAGCAGACCTCGCTCAATCGCGGATTCTTCAGCACTGGGTGAGAGGC
Source organism: Pseudomonas sp. CFBP 8772 (assembly GCF_014841665.1). Lineage (NCBI taxonomy): Bacteria > Pseudomonadati > Pseudomonadota > Gammaproteobacteria > Pseudomonadales > Pseudomonadaceae > Pseudomonas > Pseudomonas sp. CFBP 8772. The sequence continues at coordinate 422,822 of NZ_JACYUI010000003.1, forward strand.
CATGGACGCTCATGTTGGTGAGCGATTTGTTGGCCACTCGAACCTGCACATCCAGCAACTTGATTTCCAATTCGTCATCAGTGGCTTGCCATTCTCCATTGCCATCGAATCTATAGCTTGTGGTTTCTGTGGTAGATGATGAAGGAGCAAAGACAGTGCTCTTCAGTAGGCCATTGATTCGGTATGTTTTGTTGCGAAAATATTCGATAGTGCCTTCGAAGCTGGCGACTCCATTGGGTTCGGGGTATTGGAATTTCTCATGCCACATGCCCAGCAGTTTTGGGTTCAGGCTATCGGATGACCTAGGGGCGAAGAAGTAAGCTGCCCAAGGCCCAACGATCGTCGAAAAACCCTGGAGCAGCGCGAATAGAAAGACTACCGCTGTGATAATTGCCCGCCAGCCAATCCGATACCTGCTCCATCTCATACTCTGCTATCCATGCTCTAGAAAATTCCCTCTTGGTTTGTATGACCAAGCGCCCTATGCATCGGATTCTCGATGCCACAAGTCGTGCACTGTCTGCTTGGGCAGCCCCAATTTTTCGGCGATCTGCTTCTGTGTCAAACCCTCGATCTTGAGAAGGCGCACTTGATCCAGTCTGGTTTCGTCGACTGGCTTGCCGGGCTTACGCACTACCAGAGCGTCATCCTTGAGTTGCGCTTTGAGCACTTCCAACAAACCGGCTTGCTGATGCTCTGAAAGCTCGGCGGTGAGCCGGCTCAGGATGGATTCAAGAGGCTCGTTTTCACGGATGGCTAGCGTGAGCGCAAGCAGAGTCAGAGGGCTGGTGCCGAGTGCCTTGCTGAGCAGGTCGAGCTTGTCCAGCGTGATACCAGACTCCCCTTTTTCGAGTTTTGCGAAGTAGGTACGAGTGCCTGCCTCGGACAACCCCTCCTGTGAGAGCCCTTTCCGATTGCGAAGAACTCGCAGCACAGCTGCAAACGCAAGCTTCAGGGTCATGGGCGATCCTCAAAGGGGAGGATAAAGCCACGTTGCATAGTCCGTTTCTACCGTATATAGTAATCATTGCCGGACTGGTGGGGTGCGGCTGTTTCACGGTGGTGTTGGCCCGTCCCATTTTCTTGGCTCTTCTGTCCAACGGATCTTGGAATTGGCGCTTTGCGGCGGCGGGGGAATGCCTCCCGCACCAGGATCAATTTACCCGTAAACCGTGCAGTCGGTGGATGTGTGTGACTGATTCAGCGCTGTGCTGTGGATGGCTTCGGGCGAGTCAATTCAGCAATAAATCGAAAGCTATGGCGCTATGACGCTTGGGTTTCGCCCCCCCCCTTCACAGCTGAGCTTGTAGATCGCGGGAGCATGAGATTTAGCTATTACCTAATTGTTGAGGTTTGGTGAACATGCAATAGGACAACAAGTCGCGAAGCCGTACTGCATCGTTAGGGAGTGGATGCTGATCGAGATAGAGGTGACCAACGAGTACCGCGAATCTGTTGCTGGCGACGGGTGCAACCATGCGTGCTCTACGCGTCCAGCGTCTTTGCCCATAGTGCGAACAGGTGGCAGATTGGAGATCTGGATTCGGTCAGCTTTCCAAAGGTCGTTCACCGACAGCTATGGGTTTGAAATGAGCAAGACCCTTTACATTTTGATGGGCCCTGGTCAGAGAAAGAGATCCAATCTTCAGGGGTCATGTCCATCGTTAATCTCCACTGAAAATTGAGGGTGAGATGCCTGTTTCTTTTTTCATGAGGATCATGCTCATTGTAGGCATGTGCTTAGACCAGCTATGTGGGCTAGGGCGTGCAGTTACATGCCATCAAGGCGGGGCCTGACTCATGCGACTTCTCGTAATGTCGGATCTCCATGTCGAGTTCCAGCCCATCGAGCTGCCCGACCCCGCCCTGTATGACGTTGCGATCTTGGCAGGGGACATCAACATCAAAGGCCGAAGTTCCAGTTGGGCTTGCGACCACTTTTCAAAAGAGACACTTCTCGTAGCCGGGAACCATGAATTTTACAAATCGAGTTGGAATAAAACGCTCAATCAGTTGAATAACCCTCAGGCTGCCCATGTTCAATTCCTGGAGCAGCGCACGCTTGTGATAGACGGTGTCCGCTTCTTGGGTTGTACCGGATGGGCTGATTTTGAAGGTACCGGGAATGCGCCATTGGCGATGCTTGAGGCTCGGGCGCTCATGAACGACTACAAAGTCATTCGTGTAGAGCCGCAGTATCGAAAGCTCGTGCCCCACCAGACTCGCAAGGTCGCGCAAGAATCTCGTATGTGGCTGCACCGCGAGCTCGCGCAACCGTTCGAGGGAAAAACGATTGTGGTGACTCACTTCCCGCCATTGATGCACTTTGTGCCGGACTACGGAAAGCATCCGCATCTGAGGGCAAGTTACGGCAACAACTGGCAGGAATTCCTGGATATGAAAATTGACCTCTGGATCTTTGGACATACTCACGTGGCTGTCGATGAGACGATCAACGGAATCAGATTTGTGTCCAATCCAAGAGGTTATCCAGGGGAAGAGGTCGATTTCAACAACCAGTTTGTGGTCACGCTTTGAATAGCTTGAAGCGGGCGAGTAGAGGTTTTTTCAGTGCATTTTCCAGCTTCATTGATCCAGGCCACAAAGCTCAGTTTCGAGGGCCAAGTTCACGGGTATTTGCTAGACGCCCGTCCCTGCGGTTTGGGTTTCAAAGCAGCAATTTTCTTCGACTCCCGAAAACGATTTGAAAACGGTGACACGATCGTCACCGATGACGCGGCAGCATTAGAAGAGCGGCATGGCTATTCCATAGTAGTCACCACTGCCGGCGACCGATACGTCATCGTGAGCTTTCTTATCTTCATGATTGAGGAGGTCGACGGGGTTGAACAGACCGTGGTGTTGTCGATGACCCGAGACGCTGTTGCGCGACCGTAATGCCTGACGAACCAGGCTCGTGAGGTAAGGCAATGGATGTGCAAGGAGTTCCCATGTCATACCACGATATTGAACAGATCATTGGCCCAAGCGCTGTAATGCCTGGGGTGGTAATTGATCTTCAAGAAGCAATCCGAATGACGCAGGCGAGGTTCCCGGACAGAAGCTTTTGCGTTGTCAATGAGTGGGTCTGGCTTGACCTAGATGCGCCGGAATTGGTTGTTCAGGAGTTGGCCTTGGAGGGAAAGAAGCCGGTGATGCTGCTGATGCTCAGTGTCATCTTCAATAACACCACCAAAAGCAGCATCGCCCAATGGCAACGCTCGTCACCGTTGGTTGATTTCAGCGACGGCATGTTTTTCGAGACGCAGAATAAGGTCTACGTTTTGATCAATCATGGTCGTAGAAAAACGATGTCGCTGTCGGCAGTGGTTCGCGCCTTATGAGTTTGGAAAGGGGGGGCCGTGATGATTGCAGCTGTGCTGTTCCAGATGAGCAAACCGTTGTGATTAGTGGAATCATCTTCGACGCTTTCGGTACCCTTGTGCGGATTGGTCAGCGGACGAATCCTTATCGAGAACTGATGCGTGAAGGGCGTCGACAGGGGCTCGCCCTGACCTCGGACACGATGCATTTCGCGATGACAACGAACCAGCCGCTGGACGCGGCGGCGTCGCAGCTGGGCATTGCACTTACTCCGTCAAAGCTCAATGAGTTGAGTCTCGTACTGGAAACGGAGTTGTCGTCGATTCAGCCTTTTCCCGATGCCGTCGAAGCCATAGGGTTGCTACGAAAAGCTGGGTTCCGAATCGGGATTTGCTCAAACCTTGCCTATCCATATGGCCCGATCGTGAAAAGCTTTTTCCCAAATTTGGACGGATATGCCTTCAGTTATCAGCTGGGATGCGTGAAGCCAGATCCTGTCCTCTACCAATCCGTTTGTAATCAAATGGGGGTGCAGCCTAGCCATTGCCTTACCGGTGGAGTAGGGCGGGTGCTGATGATTGGCGATTCTCAAAGGTGTGATCGCGACGGCCCACGGGCTGCGGGAATCATGGGATTCCATTTAGAGCGCAAACCCCACGGACAGATCCGAGACCTCAACCAGTTCGCGAGCCTGGTACTTGAACAATCCATGGACATTTGAAGTGGTAGGTCATTGCACGTATCGGCGCCGGGAAGTTATATCCCTCTATGCTGGGGATCTCGAACCGCCTGGCCGCAATGAGCTGGTTGTAGACGCAATGCTCTGCGTGACCTTCTGTGTCTCATTAAAAAGCCCCAATCGATTGTGGGCATCCTCCGGGTGAGAAGTATCAAAGGTGACACCCCATGAGCTTGGGAAGTCGGTTTTAGCGCAGCTTGGAACGTAGACCGACGGGTGATAATCAACCGGGCAAGGCTGGCTTGAACTGAGACGCGCTCTGGCATACTGGACGACCTGGGCTTCGAATAGTGTGGGATCAGAGCTCCGTTCGCGCATGGAAATCCTGGGGATGGGGCGATCACGTCCGCTTAGAAATATGCGGACACCATCGTCCTTTATGCTGGAGTTCGGTAGGTGACTTGGCCTGACGGTTCCCGGCTTCGATTACTGATCTGAAATTGTGGGAGTATCGGGATACGAGGAGGGTAATTTGGAGGCCGGTAACCGAGGCTGATGCTCGGCATCAGCTGCATAGCTCTCGAGAAGTGGTGCCCGCGTCAGTAGTACTCGAACCCGAGCCTTCAGGCGTTGCCCCTCTGGATGCCCGCAAGCGATCAATCTGCCGATGCGTCCCATCAACCGGCGCGCTTCTTTTTCATCCTCTGCTCTAAGCTGGCGCAGATCGCCTTTGACTCGATCCTCCAGTTGCTTCACAGCGGCGCGTATAGCCAGGCGTGCTTTCTTAGGAAGCCCCGGAATTGGCTTGTCCACGACCAGGCCAGTAACCGTCACTGCCTCTGCGCTTTCGCCTGAGAGTAAAGCCTGCCCGCGTTTTCGGACGTGCAACTTGCTTCGCTTCTGCAAGCAACCTTTCTGACTGAGCATCCACGTGACAGATGCAATGACTTGGGTGGTAACAGCTGCCGGGATAGGACTCCTGCTGGAGACAGTGATGTCATCCGCGAAGCGCGAGTAGGCCAGCCCTTGAGCCTCGAAGCGAGTGACTAGTGCCGGCTCAATATCCCAGAAAACCAGATTCGCCAAGTAACTACTTGTACTTGCCCCTTGTGGCACTTGTCCCTCTCGGGTGACTAGATTCGCAAGCAAGGAAGCTACGTCTGCGGAGAAGCGAAACAGGCCTACAAATAAACGCTGGATGTGCTCGGTGGTGATCGACGGGAAAAAATCGGAGATGTCCTGAAGGATTACCGTTTTGGCGCCGGTATGAACCCGAGCATTTGAGTAGATGCTGCGAGGGAGCTTCCGATCTCTAATACCGCCATGCAGATACCGTGGGTAGACAACCTTGCGGAGCATCCGATCTACGATCTTACGCTGGATGGTCTTCAGCGGCTCATGGGCATCATAAGTGTGTCGGGGAGTTATGCCGTCTTTCTTTGTTTGGGGCACGTAGCGATACAAGCGGGAGGCACGCTGAGCGAGCGCAAGAAGTCTCTCAGCAGGTTCTCCTAGAGCACGTGCCAATGCATTGATGCTGTGTATGGGGGAGTGTGGATAGAGCGGAGCATCCATGTCCAAGCTTCCGATGATAGGCCGGCTCTGAAGAACCGGCCCGTCTGAATTCGAATGATGTGGTTTGTTGTGTCATGGGAGGTTCTCTAGAAATGGAATTACCACCGTCTCGACAAAATCCCAACCCTCAACAGCCTTTTCCCATAACCAGATGCATAGACGAATACGTGCGATCCACTTCAGCAGCGTCACTGCCTTTGCTTTTACCCACGCAATCCGACCTGCTTTAGGTTGGGGTGCAGCTACCTCGACGACACGGGCATCTTCACTGTTGTGCATTGACTGACGAGCCTTGCGGCGCGCCAGGTTCTTTAAATTAACCATGACTGATGTTCCTAACGACAGGCGAAATTGCCCCGCCGCTAAGCATTCCGGGCCGAAAGGAACGCTGAAGATGCCACTACAAACCACAGTTCTGCTTATCAAGTCCCTTGATAAGCCGTCCGCCGCATTACCGCCGCATCGCATTTCGCCACAACGCATCAACGGATAAAGACAAACCCTCGGACAACCTTGGGATTGCTCTAGGCTGAGGAGCGATGGGCAGCGACAACCTGCGCGACGAAGAAAGCCAAGGAGAACACCAAGGCGACCAGTTTCCTGGTCAACAACCGCAAGCCCGAATATTGAGTCATGTTTAAAGAGCACCTGGGTGGTAACACCCAGCAGGGACAGTTTTTAGCAGAGTTTTCGAACCACCTACAACTCATATTTGTTGCGAAAATTGTGTTTCTTCAGGGTCGATTTTTTGACACCAAAAAATGCCAAATTTCAGTGGGTAAGCGCATAGTGTTGCGAGGCGCGAAGCGGGGCATCGAAGTGTACTGGGGCTCTCTCAAGCACCCTCCATGTGACGGATGCTTGTGAGACGGAACAGCCCAATCCACTTTGCGGCGACGCAGCTTCGCATACCATCGATGCAAGCAGCCGATGGGCTCGTCCAGTAGTTTGGGATCCTTCTATTTTCGCGCCTTACAGGTATTGCATCGCGAGGAGGCGTAGTCGCTCACGCCGCATGTACGTGTTGAAGAAATATTCACTATTGAACTCGATGGCCTTCGAGCAAATGATTGTCGACGTGCGAGTGGCGTTATGTATTTCTGCAACCACGAGATCGATAGAATCATTCCCCACCGACGAGTCCCCCAGTCGATGGTTATTGAAGTAGAAGCGCAGACTTGTCCCCTTCGAATCTTTCTTGCGCACTACTTTACGATACTGCCCGACCTCGAATCCGACGGAGTTCTCAGAGATCTGCTCGGCAAGATAATGGTCTACCTTCAATCCGTACATGTCCTGAGCTTCCGTCATGTAGGCAAAGCCGAACGGCAGATTGTAGAGATTAATTGCTTTGTACTGATGCCCTTCGTTGGCGCCGAAGTCTCGCAGCATAGCCTCCACCAGACCATCGCTGTATGCAATGCCTGTGGCCGTTTCCAGGATCTTGATCACCAGGTGAATGTGATTGATCAGGGCTTCCCGGATTTCGTCGTTGCGCACGGCGTTGGTTCGCCGTGCTTTGCTGTCAAAGCGTTCCGGGTTGTGGAAAGGGCAGTTCTCATAGGCTTGTTGATCATGATCAGCCAGGCCAGGAATGGAGCGTCCCGCATGTTTCGCATAGAGAACCTTGGCGTCGGTCTTCGACACATGGCGGTTCACAAGCAGGACTGGATTAACGCAGGCTGGGCAGAGCGCATACGACTTCACCTCTAGACCGTTGTTCCAAACATATGGCTTGGCGCGGCTCGTTTTCTTGTTGTAGTTATTTTCAGTTAAAGCGATCGGCACCCTTGGTTTTTCCAAAACGCTAAATACGTTCAAATTCTTCCCTTATCGGCTGTTGAGTTTTTGATTGCCTACCCTGCTGCCTAGGGTGACCTTCACGTCGGTGGATGCTTAGGCGTATTCGGCACGGGAGCTGAGTAGCAGCAAAACGTCATACTACGCACAAAACGCCGCGCTGAGGCCAGTTCGAACCGCTGCCTCGGCAATGACTTACCTGTTGAGAGACAAGACACCAGATCTGGCGACATTTTGATAAGACTGATGAGGCAGCTACAACTCATTTGCACGCCCATTCTGACTCAACCGTGGCTTCCTAGAGTGGGAATGGGGCAGCTGCTCATGGAGTCGTAGCTCGATAGCCATGCTGTAGTTGAGGCGGTCGTGGCCATGGATCGCTAGAAATTCGGCCTGAGATTTCGAGTGTTTGGCGAAGGCAGCAGACCCAGCGTTAATGCTCAAACTGACGATGGCTCAAATGACTCGCATGCCAATTGACCACGTCGATTTTTGGCTCCGCTAGAGTTGAGAGGGTCGAGGCTGTAAACCTACTTTTTGATCAGTAAACCGTCGTGGTTAACAGGTAAGAAAAGTGGTTAACAAGGTCATGAAACCTTCTGCAGCTGGACGCTTTAGCTGCTGGTCGGGACTCGGTTCACCGAGCTGGTCATGCTCGTAACGCGTCTTCTTACTTTCTGGCCAAGATTGGCTGAAAGGAGATGCCGTACTTAGGGGTTTACATCGTAGCAAACGCCTCTCGATGGCGCGGTGCATTCCCTGTTTTCTGTGTGTTTGAAGTCGCTGTCCGCAGCCATGCGACAAATTCGAGCTGCGTGCTATCAGGAAGTTTTCGCAGGAATTTTTCCTGTTTTATATCTGCTTCGCAGTGACTTTCTCCGTATTTTTACTATTTTCCTGCATCCCCCCTTGAAAAATTTTTCGCGAGACGGAGTTCTATATTTGAGAGCAAAGAATTTTTAAAAGTGTATGCCGCACGACCAATACCGGATCGAGCACTTGGTAACGGCGCAGCTTGCCGGTTTTGACTTCCGGTTTTTTTCAGCCCTTGATTGCCTTGCTGTAAGGCGAGGCAGGGGCTGTCAGCGGGATCGGTATTTTGGGCCGTTAGGCCCTGCTTACCCTTTGAAAACAAACCTCATGCTTTGAGCATTTTTTTTAAGCAGACGAGTACGCCTGTATTTGTACCCATTTCATCCAACCGCTCGTGGGCTTATGAGGTCGCCAAAAAAGGCTGCTGTTCAGGCGGCTACCCTTTGCCTAGCTTGCGATCCGTCTATCCGGGAATCGTGCTCTGATTATCGCGTCGTGTTGGCAAACCGCACCTCTTCGGGTGATTCGTCCTTCCCTCTGCGAAGGGCGAGCGCTTCTATGCCTGACAGATCGAAGGCCTTGATGAAAACCGAGTGCAATGCACGCGAATGCTTAAATTGCCGTTAATCACCACGCACCTAGGAGGTATCAATGTCACGTTTGGCAGAGTTTCGTGCCCTAGAGCAAAAATTGGCCGCGCAGCTCCAAGAGCTTGAAGCCCTCAAGGGCAGCTCTGAGCTGCAGAAAGAAATCGAGTTTGAGTCCAAGCTCCGCTCCCTGCTGGGCGAGTATGGCTTCAGCCTGCGAGACATCATCAACCTCTTGGATCCACAGTCCCAGCGTCGTGCTGAAGCTCCTGTAGCGTCTGGTAAATCACCGCGTCGTGCTCGGCAGGTAAAGCAGTACAAAAATCCGCACAGCGGCGAGATCATCGAAACTAAAGGTGGCAACCACAAGCTGTTAAAAGAATGGAAGGCCCAGTACGGAGCAGAGGTAGTGGAGTCTTGGCTTTCCTAGGCGTCCCACAACGCTCGGCATAGAACGGCCATCCTGGCCGTTTTTTTGTCTCCCCAATTCACCGACGAGCCTAGCCTACTTGCCAAGCCTCCAGCACGGAATCAGCGCACTGATAGGGATTGATGAAATCTTTGCCGCCATTTCGATTGAGAAAAACCCTTGAATGCCGACAGCGATCAGGCCTTCGTGATCACACTTTCCTCAGTCTCCAATCCGTGGCCGAGGCCCGTGAGTCTGGAAGCATGCCGTGAATCAGTCGAGGCGGTTTCCGCGTGAACATGGCATTGCTGTCGACACTTAAATCTGGCGGCATCCCAGGGGAGGAGAGGGCGGTTAGCCTGCAGGGAGGTGCCAGGAGCAGCCATTAGCGAACTGGCATGCCGATTATCTACAAGCCTTCCTGGCGTTAAGATGCTTGGGCATCATTAGATTTCAGCAACACAGGGCCTGCCCGCGCGGCCAAGCCGCCAAACGACATGCCCGCGTCCACGTAACGAAGCGCCGACTTCATGTCCTTCCATCCCACATAGCTCATCAATCCCTTGATGTCCCAGCCGTTGGCAGACGCCCAGGTCGCAAAACCTCGTCGCATTGAGTGGGCGCTATACAGCTCTTCAGGCAACCCGGCCTCCTTGAAGATGCGGCGCAACATGGGAATCAGGCTATGAGGTTGGATGGCCTTGTCCGCAAGATTTCCCCAGCGATCCAGTCGGCGAAAGACAGGGCCCTTCGCGAGGCCGGCAACGGTAATCCAGTTGATATAGGCCTCGACCGGACAGAGCATCGTCAGCGCCGGCGTCTGAAAGGTTGTCCCCTCATGCAGGCGATCACCCTTGGTGTGAGGTAGGAAGAACGTGATGCCTTCACCACTAAGGGCTTGTGTGTTCTCTACCGTGAGCCTGGCGAGCTCGTCCCCGCGAAATCCCCGCCAGAATCCGATCAGCACCATTGCAATCGAGCGTCGATGGCGCAGCAACGTCTTGTAGTCACCACGATCGAGTGCAGCAGCGGCTTCCGCTTCAAGCCATTTCACAGCCTGTTCGAGATGTCTAAGTAAAAGGGGAGCGGCTTGCTTGACCTGCGCGGGATGCACGACACGGATGCCCTTGATCATCTGGCGCACATTGGGCGTCTTAGTCGGGTCGGGAAATCCTTGGGTGATGTGCCATTGCGCCAGCGCGGCCAACCGTTGCTTGAGCGTACTGATGGCGTGCTTGTCGGCGTACTCGGCTAGGTAGCGAACGATACCGTCGCCGGTAGTGGGCAGGTAGCCGCCCCACGTCACTTCGAAGTGCTCGATCGCAGCCCGGTAGCTTTTGCGAGTGTTTTCCCGGGTGCCTGCGTTGAGGTACCGATCAGCTTTTTCCATCGCCTTTTGCCCCCAAAATCTGCGTGATTTCAGCATTCCACACTTTCAGCGATACCTAAAAGCCTTTTCGACGATGAGGAAGCTATAAACTTATATTATGGCTTTATACAGAATGAATTTTTTATTTATCATTCTAATGATAATGTGTCACGTAATTACATGACATGTAACACAGAATGAAATCGTAGGAAACTCCATGGCCCGTGGCGGCATAAACAAAGCGGTGGTGCAAAAAGCGAGGCAATCTCTACTCGCGAAGGGAGCGTACCCAAGCATTGATGCCGTGCGCGTGGAACTGGGGAATACCGGGTCGAAGACAACCATCGCCCGATATCTCAAAGAGATCGAATCCGTCGATCCGCGCCCGCCATCCTCTCGGGAGCGCATGAGCGAAGAGCTTTCAGCGATGGTTGGAAACCTTTTGGATCGGCTTATGGAGGAGGGTGGTGAGTCGATCGAGCAGGCTCGATCAGCCTTTGATTTGCAACGGGTAGGACTTGAGGGGCAGATCGCTAATTTACAGTCCGAGCTGACCGCAGCGCGCCGGCAGCTGGACACGCAGCAATCAGCGATTGAAACCCAAACCGCTGACCTTCAAACCACGCGATCTTCGCTCCAAGCCGAGCTGACGCGCAACGCGGGGATCAGCCAGCGCTGTAGTGATCTGGAAGCCTTGGTCGCTGATAGGGATAAACAGATCCAGTCCCTCGAAGAGAAGCATGTTCACGCGCGTGGCGCGCTGGAGCATTACCGGGAGTCTGTGAAGGAACAGCGCGATCAGGATCAGCGTCGGCACGAATCGCAGCTTCGCGAGGCACAGGTAGAGCAGCGCAAGCTTCAGCAAACCTTGGCCCTGAAACAGGACGACCTGACACGCCTGAATCGCGATAACGAGCGGTTACTGGGAGAGTCCCGTCAGCAGACCAAGACACTACATGCCCATGAGGCCCGCATTGAGGCTCTGACCGCCGAGATCCAAGGTTTGAAGATGGCCGAAGCGAAGTCCGCTGGCGTAACCGAGCAGCTTCAGGAGCAGTTAGCTGCACTTAGGCAGGACGCAAAGGCTCTCAATGAGGCCGCAGCCAAAAGTAGCGAGCGCGAATTAGAGGTAAGGCTGCTGCTTACGTCTGCTCAAGCCGAGAATCAACAACTGCGGTGTGATCTCTCCATTGCAGATGAAAGAAGCAAGATCGATGGCGCAGCCGCTTCTACACCTCCAAGCCCAGGTATTAGGCCCTCAAAGACGCCGAGGAAGTGAGCATGAATCTCTATACGTCTAATCTCAAACCCGCCGAAGCCATCGCACTGAAGCAAGCCCATCAGCAACTGGCTGGAATAATGGCAAATGGTAAAACTCCGGCGGCGCTCATGTGTCGCGCAAGCCGCATTCAAGCCGATGGCCAATGGCAAGCCTCCATTCGGTCAGCCGCGTATGAGGGTAACCATCTCTCCAGGCAGCAGCCTCGTCAATCCGCGCCAAGCCAGAGCGCTCATAAATCCGAATGAACGATTGCGTATCGCTGGTGCGGGAAAGCCTGACTTGTACATCCAGTCGTGCTCAGTCCGCGAGCACCTCTTCATGAGAATGGTGCTCCAAGCCCGGATCTGCCCAAACTCAGAATACTGCTCGACAATGTTGCATCCTCGCCTCCTGGTTAACTCTGCATCAGATCATGCGTGTGGGGTATCAATCCATGAACGCTAACTCAGCTCGCAGGATCGAGATGGGGGAACTCTGGGGCCTGCGCGGTTTGCGAGCAGGCAATGAGTTGGGCCTAGCTAACGGGCACTCTCACGCAGGGAAACGTAACTCGGACAGCCCACCACTTTGGTGAATGTCTTCCAACTCTGAACTTAACTTGACGACCATCTCTTGCGCCGGCTGACCGGTGCTCTCGCTCAGCGTCAGTGTGAGGAGGGTGATTGGGCTTAGTCCAAGGCGCGGGCTCAGCTGATCAAGCTTGTCTAGCGTAATGCTTGATTTCACGGTCTTGAGCTTGGACAGTTAGGCGCGACTCGTTACGTCACCAAACCCACGCTGACCGAGATTGCGGGTGCTTCGTACTGCCCCCCGCAATGCACTCGTGAATGATTTAAGTGACATCAATCCTTCATGAAATGAAATTTCCGGCCAACGTCATCCGTTGGATTCTATCGGCGTCACAAGATGTGCGCACGCAGGAGTACATTTGTGCTCTCGATGCTTTTCGAGCTCCGCTCTCTTAGCAAGGGAAGAGGTTTCAATACGAGCAACCACATTCCAGTGCACAAAGACGTTAAGTGGGTACCCATCAACTCGCTTTTTCATTGGAAGACTTTACTGGATGTCGCAAGTGGGTGGCACATAGCTATCTACTTGCCTACAATCCGGGCCTTGCCCCTTATCGCGATGGATCCGCGTAGCCGACGGTTCGATCGCCTCAGAAAATGGATTTAGCTCATGTGGCACGATAACGAAACCACGACGGACTACCTAAATTTTGGGGTAGTCGCAGATGCGTGCGCGAGTCTTCTAAAACAAAGTGCCGGCGAGCCCATCTCGATCGGCGTGTCAGGTGGCTGGGGCGCGGGTAAATCCTCCTTGGTGAAGATGATTGCTTCACGCCTGGCCGACCTGCCTACTGGTGCAGCGACACCGCCCACAGCCACCCAATCAGATCCTGCAGCCACCACCCAGAACACTCGCTACGTTGTCATCACGTTCAACCCTTGGCTTTATCAAGATTTTGAGAGCGCTCGCAGTGCGTTACTGCAGATCGTTGGCGATGAGGTGCTCAAACTAGCCAAAGGTGATCAGACACTATGGAACAAAGCTGTCGACCTGATGCGCAGGATCAACTTGCTCAAGCTGGTACAGGTCAGTACTGAGGCAGCGCTCACCATCAAGACCGGGCTGCCCATAGGCTCGGTGGGCAAGGCAGTCGTCAAAGCCATGGGCTGGTTCAAATCTTCAACAGGGGATGCTGGAGAAGACCAGGCGGCTGGCGCAAAAAGTGGCGACGCCGAGGGCAGTGATGACGAAGGGGCTGCAGATTACTTTGGTCTCAAATCGCTCGGTATCTTGAACCCGGCCAACCCCATGTCTCTTCCGAACGAGATCCAGGCATTCCGCGATGCGCTGGAGCAATTGCTCGGTGAGCTCGGGGTGACCTTGGTGGTATTTGTCGATGACCTCGACAGGTGCCTACCTGAAACGGCCATCTCGACGCTAGAGTCTATCCGCCTTCTGCTGTTCCTCAAGCGTACGGCATTCGTGATCGCTGCTGACAATGACTTCATTCGCGGTGCGGTCAAGAAGCACTTTGAAGGAACCGATATCAACGACGACATCGCGACTAACTACTTCGATAAGCTCATTCAAGTACCTCTGCACGTACCTCGTCTTGGCGTGAATGAGGCCAAGGCCTATCTGGTACTGCTCTTGCTGGAACGCGAGGCCAGAGCTGGAGCGTTCGCGCAAGACAAGTTTGAGAATGCCAAGCGGCTCATCCCCAAAAGGCTGAGTCAAAGTTGGCAGGGCGAGACCATCACCTCCCAATTCCTATTTGAGCTGGTCGATGGTGACCTGAGGCTTCAGGAGCTTATGCAGCTCGCCGAGGGGCTTGCGCCACTCATGTTCAACTCCACCGCAATCAGTGCCAACCCACGACTGATGAAGCGGTTCCTGAACACCGTGTTCTTGCGTCAGTCACTCGCCGCACCTCAAGGGATCAAATTGGATGTCCCTGCGCTAGCCAAATGGCACCTGCTTGAACGCTGCAACGAAGACCTCGCCAAGACGCTGTCCTCACTGGTGACTTCCGACAATGACGGCGAGGTATCCATTCTTCTCGAGGCTGAATCTCTTGCCGCCAGCGGAGCAGGGCTGCCCGATAACTTCCCGGATGAGTTTTTTGTGAGGGAGTGGCTGCAGCTAGCCCCTGCGCTGGGAGCTAGGGACTTGCGCCCATTGCTTCACCTCAGTCGCGACTCGGCTACTAGAGACTTTGGCGATGACAACATGACACCCGCTTCGCGACAGCTTCGGGACATGTTGAAGAAAGCGTCCAGCGGTAACGATCCACTGACCCAGGCCATCCGAGCCTTGGATACCACGCAGGCTGAGCTCGCCATGGTGAAGGCTTGGCAGGGCACCGTCACCTCCCGCTCTTGGAAGAATAAGACCGAGATGGTCATGCTAATTGAACCCTGCAAGGTGCACACATCCCTGGGTAAACGCGCCGCTGTCCTACTGGCCCAAGCGCCAGCGAAATCGGTAGGGCCGGGGATCATCCCCTCTCTCGCCAACCAGTCCTGGGCCACAGATGTTCTCAAGTCCTGGAAGGAACATTCGGAAATCGCGGGCAATACGAAGAAAGCAATCGATCTGGCGCTAAGGAATGCAAGCTGATGGGTACCTCAACTTCGAGCAGTGGTGGTAAAGCAGGCTCACCCTTCGATCCAGAGTGGCTGGATCAAGGGGAGGGCGGTGCAGCGGGAGCAGGGCCCGGCGACGGCGCACCGGAAACCGAAGGCACCGACGACATGCCTGGTGGGCAAGACGATAATGCCGAGACTGGTCAGGAGTGTGATGTAGCGCCTGATCGCCGGTTCATGCCGGCTCGCGCCAAGCTGGGTAAGTACCTCTCGGGTGGTGGCAGAGACGCGCTCCGTGGTGCCGCCAGCAGCATGATCAATAAGGGAATGGGCGGTTCGGCTCGAGCTGCGCGAACAATGCGCGGGGTTGCTCAGGGCGCCGGCCGTTTGGGTGAGTTCCTCGAAGCCGTCCGAGATGGCAGCACCCAGCAAGCGATCGACTGGCTGCAGCGCGTGCGTGGCCAGAATCTTTCGGCAGAAGACCTGGTGCTGGAACTCATCAAGGAAGTCATGCCTGACACCGGGAGCATCGATGATGAATCGATGCGCAACGCAGGGTCGGACGCGATGGCCTTGCTGTACCAGAAAGACCCAGACGTCGATGTCTTCATCCTGACCGATGAGCAAATCAACTCAGTCATCGGTTTCACAATCGGGAACGCTGTGTGCAACCGACTCGATGAGCAACTAGGCCAAACCTACGAAAAACTGAAGTATTCGCCCCTTCAGGTGCAAGAGCTTCGAAACGATGTTCAGGAATGGGTACACGGTGAGGTAGAGCGGATCATGGAAGGATTAGCAGGCCAACGATTGGATTGCCAGACCCTGGCGCAAACCGTCCTCCAGAACGCATTGGAGATCTTTGCAGAATGATCAAGGTAATTTGTGCCAGAGCTGAGCAGCTGCCCGCTGAACTTCAACCGGGCGAACGCGCCTTTTCGTACTTCAAATCCGCCCGGCGAGAGGGTGTTGGCACCATTGCCAAGGGCTGGCATGGATCTCTCAAGCGCAAAGGCTTCCGGCCTAGCCCGGCCACCTGGGATTTCGTTCAGTTTTGCCTGGCGGTGTGCGCAACCGATCTGTGTGGGATGCGCAAGACCAGCGCTGATGGTTGGACGCGTACGATTGAGCTCAGCGTCGGCTTGCATGAACCACTGCGATGGGAGCCTTACAGAGCCGACTTGGAACAGCTGCTCAAAGTTTTGACCGGGGATTACTGGACGCTGATCTTCACCGGCGCGGGCATGCCGCCACCTGAAGGAAAGTTCGTTGCCAAACCTCAGGACTGCGTGTCGTTGCTGTCGGGAGGCCTTGATAGCCTGATCGGAGGGCTCGATCTGGTAGCTCAAGGGCGGCGTCCCTTGTTTGTCTCGCAACTGGCGCATGAGGACTCGCAGCGCCAGCGAGATTACGCCCAACTGCTAGGCGGCGACGGAGCTCACTATCAGTGGAGTCACGGCATCAGCTTCAAGGGCCCCAAAGAACCTTCAACGCGTGCCCGATCCTTGGCGTTCTATGCGTTCGCGGTGCTGGCGACCTCGCGGCTGGCCGACCCTCGCCCCACGTTGTTCATTCCTGAGAACGGGTTCATCTGCGTGAATCCGCCGCTTGTCCCCGGGCGCGTATCGAGCTTGAGCACTCGCACGACGCACCCACTGTTCATAGCCAAGCTCCAGCAGGTGCTGGACGGTATTGGAGTGAATGTGCAGCTGGAATTACCCTATCGGTTCAAGACCAAGGGCGAAATGATGAACGACTGCCTTGATCCGGTGCGCCTGCAGCAGTTGGCGTGGCAGACGACCAGCTGTGGGCGTTTCCGCACCTATAACCGCACGCACTGCGGACGCTGCGTACCTTGTATGATTCGTCGCGCTGCGTTCAGAGCATGGACGGGAGGGAATGATGCCACCCAGTATGTGTATTCCAGCCTGGTCGGGAGCGATAAGTCCAGCGGCCCTGATGATCCAATGGCTGTGGCACAGGCTGTCTTGACGACCCGGTCTAAGGGTATCGACAGATTTCTGGGCGCCTCGCTCGCGTTTGCTCCAGTAGATGAGCGCCCACAGTATCGCTCAGTGCTCACGCATGGCATTCAAGAACTTGAAGCCTTGTTAACTGGAGATGGCGTACTTTGATGGACTTCCACTGCCACCTCGACCTATACCCCAATGCCCGTGACGTTTATGCGCAGGCACAGGAGAGGAACGAGTTCACGTGGCTTGTCACCACCAGCCCCCGTGCGTTCACCGCGACGTCCAGAGTGCTGGGTGGAAGCGACAAGGTGCTGATCACTCCCGGACTGCACCCGGAGATCGTTGGCGCCCGTCACGCTGAGCTCGACATGCTGCTTGAGCAGATCAGACAGGTGAAGGCAGTGGGCGAGGTCGGCCTGGATGGCTCAAAGCGCTTTCAGGCGAGTTACGACGTACAGCGCAGCGTGTTTATTGCCGTCGTTGCGCAGTGCGCAGCCCTCGGCGGTCGAGTGCTGAGCATCCATTCGCGTCAGGCCGTTAAGGATGTGCTGGCCGTGTTGCACGATCATCCGGGCTACGGTACTGCAGTGCTGCACTGGTTCACTGGAACCACCACGGAGCTCAACGCGGCAATAGCACAGGACTGCTGGTTCAGTATTGGCCCAGCAGCCTTCAATTCGGCAGCGGGGCAGGCCTTGGCCAAGAAACTCCCGCGCGATCAGGTCGTCCCTGAAAGCGATGGGCCATTTGCGCAGGTAGATGGTGCCAGTGTCATGCCGTGGAGTGCAGGTCAGACCGCGCAGTTTTTGGGAAAGGCATGGGACGTCACTCCTGCGGACGCCATGCATGTTCTGGAGTCGAATTCTCGTCGGCTTCTTGGCCTGATTCGGGGACAGGGCCGACCCGAGCCTTAAAGCCCGTACAGGTTAGCCAGGTGGGCGGTGAATTGAGGATGGATGCATGGAGCAACTGAACCGAGCCAAACGTTACCTCAAAAGGATCGAGAGGCTGTATGCAGGGGTATTTTCATCGATGGCACATGATGAGGAAGAATACTTCGATGATGTCCTATCGTTTTTCATCCACTGTTATCACGTCAGGGACTGGGCACTCCACCAAGCAGGGGCAGTCTTGCGAGCTCGGGAGATCGACGCGTTCATCGACCTGAACGAGCCCCTCAGAATTTGTACAGATCTCGCAAACGGTTCCAAGCACTGCAAGCTCATGCGCACACCGCGCTCCGGCCACCAGCCAACCATCTCACAACCACAGAAACTTTACTCCACGTGGTTTATAGGCGATGGCGGTGGAGAGGTACTCCAATGCAGCTACCGCGTCGAGAGCAATGGCAAGTCATTCGACGTTCGAGAGCTTGCCTGCGAATGCATCACCTTATGGGAAATGTTCCTGAATTGCCCAAGACTGACGGATTAATCCAAACCGCTCGTTGGCCGAGAAGGTGTGAGTCGGGGATGTAGGCGAGGACGAACAAAGCTCTAGAAACTGTCCACAACGCGCCGCTCTCGTTGATCAATCACGACCACTCCGAGCTCGATGGTTTCCATCTCTTCTGGGATAACAACCAGCCCTCGCGAGGGCTCGCCCGGCGTCAGGTCATCGCAGGTCGCTTCAAGGTCAAATAGAGATAACGGTACTGGCTGAGACTGAGCTGAATATTCTGAGGCTGGTGGTTGGACATGGCACGGTGCTCGGGCGGTCGGTTGTCTTCAGGCTATCGAGTTACTGGCCCCTGTGGCAATTCCAGCGCTCATGGGCAGGCGGGCTCAGAGCCTCAGCAGGGTTGATCGTCGCAGACTTACAGTGACGACAGCAGCCTCTGGAGCTGACCGTGCTCCCAGGTGCTGAGCAACTCCAGAGGATCGGTACCGAAACGCTGAGAGGAGTCGAAGGTGTATTCGCGACCATCCGGGCTGTAGCAGCTATTGCAGTAGTCCAGCTTGTTACTGTCGTTGGAGAAGGTCAGAACCCAGCCATTGGCCTCGACCGTCATGAGCCCGGTCTGCGTTTGAGTCCAGCCCAGATTACCCAAACGCTGCATCACTTGCTGTCCCAGCGCAATATCACGCAGAACCTGATACACCTCTCTCGGTGTGAGTGGCTGTGAATGCACGCGCGTTCTCCCTGAATAGGGCGTTAATTGTCCCTCATTCCTTACATCCAAGCCACTCATACGTTTCTACATAGAGGCCACGTTCTATGAGGAAGATAACTGGGCCTTTGGATTCAATGTCAGCCAACTCGACTGGTGATGAGGTCTTCCAGGCAGATCACCAACGAGCTGGTGCTCGGCCGGAGCAAAGCGATTGAAATAAGGAGGCGAGCTGTTCCCCCGCATCTTGGTATCCGTACGCACGCGGCGCAGCAAAACTGCTCCGACTGTAACGGAAAAGCGCAGTCGTCAGCGTTTTAACGAGCATTTAACCGACTGCATGTCGGCGCGCAGGTCTGACCGCCGCACTGAACCGGCGCCCGATCCATGACACGCCTTCAGACGGCCAGTGCCGGGCAGGGGGCTTTAGAGACAGAGGGTAGGGCGGCTGCCCTGCAAGGCACCGACATCAACCGGTTTCAGGACACCATTGAGAAAGTGCACGAAGTTGAGTTGAAATCAAAACAGCTTAAGGGCATTGATACATCACCGTTCATCAGTGAGGTACAACAATGCGTGGAAGTTACAGCAGCAGCTCGTCTGCCGGGATCTTGATCTTTTTGGCCGTGGTTTTGTGTTTCTGTGCCGTGGTCACCTTGGCTGCCCAGGTACATCCAGACATCGCCACGACCGGCGCTGTCGTGGGGAGGGTGGGTCTGGCCTGGTTCTTAGGATACTGCCTCGGCCAAGGGCTACTGGGCGTCGGCCTCAGCTACAGCTGGCCAGTGTGCCTGGGGCTCTCCTGGATCGCACTCATGCCTGCGTTCAGCGTTTGGCTTGACGAGGATACCTACGCCTGGCTCGAGCCTTTTTGGTCTCAATGTGCAAGTGTAGTAGCAGTAGCGCTTCTCGCGTTTCGCATCAGATCATTCGTAGCGTAAGTCGGATCAGGGCGTGACCATGAAGACCTCAGACTGAGGTCGAGGCGCGCCCTGCGATCGATGGCATCATTCATTCTTCTGGTGCACTCGACAGGTTCGAGAAGTACTAAATGAACCTTCTGACAAACCAATGCTCTTTTATCCTTCTCAGCAACCCCTAGCGCCGGATTTACTTGATTCACTCCCATATTCTGCATGATATCGCTGCACCGCCGCCTCCATTTCTCCAACGTACCTTTTAAAATCGGCGACGGCATACTCCAAAAAACGTTCGTCCATCAGGAAGTCGTCAATAAAGTTGACCGACACCCCCTCAGTTCTTCGAATAGCTGACAATACCCTTTTTTCCGAAGGGCTCTTTTTACCAATGCGCGTGCTTATCTCCCTGTAGCCCTTAGCAGTGCCGTCGCTGTGAGCCATTACGTTCCTGATAACAGTAAGATGATCCAGGTCTGTGATGTCTTTGCCACCAATGACTTTTTTGAGCATAGAGTGGGCCTTTTCTAGTGGCCCCATACCCTTGAGCTCCCCCTCAAACCCAGTGAGTTCAAGCATAAACTCTAGGCATTGACTCATACGGTGTTCGAACAACCCAAACATCGTAAGAAATGCTGAGCGTCGCGTGAGTTGGGTGATCACAAACTTGTGCGTCGATAGCACTTCTTCATGGTCATAACCGATAGAAGAGCCGCATGAGTAGAACGTCCGTTGCCGCATGTAGCTTTCACCGTACTGATCGTACGTTTCTTCTTCGTGCTCATGCTCCTTTATCGAATCGTCGGCTTCCTTGAGTGCAAGCGCTACATTTTTTTCTGCCTGCTCTGCGAGCATTCGCATGACAGAGATGGACTCGCTGAGGGCCCACATTTGAACACTGAAATTAAAGTCGAGCTTGGCCAAATTGCCTCCCTGCAGGCTCATTTTGAAGACACACGATTTCTCGGCAGATCTGATATCTGCTCAGCGTACATAATCCCTCCACGTCTCGATATCCCAGCTGGCGCCCACATAGACATCTGCGCATCAAGTGCACGCCATGGATCTCGGAGGGCAGGGCTCTTAGCTTCAGCTGTCAGGGGACTGATCTGACCCCCGCATGGCTTCCAACAGCGCTTCAAGCGCATCGAACAAGCGTTGATCTTCACGGGCATCCCCGGTTTCCGGCCTGTACGTTTGGCAATGCCGCATCAAAGCATCAAAATCGTTGCGGTTGAGGTCAAACTCAATAAACATCTAAACCCTCCAGGTGCTCGCTTCAGCGATCGCCGGTATAAGTATTTACCGCGACTTCCTTTCAGGCGAAATCTCGCGGGTGACGGTTAGGGAAGGGCAGTAGTTGGATACATGCTTGGAAATGGCTGTGTGGGCGCGGGCTACTGAGCACTATGGTGCTGATCTGGAACACATACTGGACTCAGCCCTTTCGAGCTACAAAAGAGCCCCGGGGCTTGAGTCGCCATCGCGCCTTTATACGCAAGACCTCGGTATCGAGGGACTGGAGGCGCTGCACAAAGCGTTGATTCGAGGCCGGGCTAGCCGCTTTCACGTGCTCAACCCTGGCATTGAAATTCGCCAATCCCTGCGATTACATCTGGTTCATAGCTTGCGTCGCCGTCTTCTCGATGATGGCCAGGCTTCAGAAGAAATGCGCGATCAGCACTTTGCTATCGACTTAGGCCTGTAGCTTGATGCGCACCAGTTAGTTGATCCGATACCCACCATTGCCGATCTATGCGCGGAAATTCGTGCGCACCGTATCAGCTGTCATGCCGATGCGGTGACTGCAGCAGCACGCCCCGACGATCGACTGCACACGACATCGACCGTAAGCAGTGAAACCAGGAGATAAGCTTGGATATCCCAGTTCCGTTCAACCTCGTCGTCAAGGCTGCAGAGTGGATTTGGCAGCGAGTTACCAAAGCCTTGCTGTACAAAACCTATGCTGCGTCACATGAAAAATGGGCTATTCGCCACCGGCTAGGGGCGCGATGGGATCCCTTGGGCAAGCACTTGGAGTATTCGGTGCGCCTTGCACTGCCTACAGATCCAGAGCCACGGATCTCGCGTTTGGCGCTGCGCGCAACTGGAGAAAGCCTTGCGAAAGTTGACTTGTATTTCGAAGCAATTGGGGCAGGCATTCGATATCAGGAGAAAGTATCGGTATGCGATGTGGACACTCGCCCAATCGTCTGGAACCTCACGAATGTCCCCGTCCAGGCATTCGTGGGCGGCGAGGAGTATGGCATTGCATTTTCGGTAGAGGAGATCCAGCTGCGGCAGTGTGTCATCCAGCGATCAACTGGTGCTGAATTACCTGCCCAGGACTCCGTAACGTCTTGCATGACCCAGAGCTGGCTCCTGAGCGATGAGTGGAGACTTCGCTGGGGAAATCGCTGGAATTGCAATGCGATCAAATTTGCCAAGAGCGAGATCGCGCTTTATTGGCGATTCAGGTTTGGCCTACCTGCGTACCGCGTTTACACACCCTGCGCTTCCTCAGAACGGAAATTGAGTATTCGCCCTGTATTGCAGGCGCTGGGACGGCTCATGGCCCTGCCAACCTTTGTGAGGGCCCAATTCTGGCTAGCTATTTGGTCTGGGCTCTGGGTAATGGACGAGGATGACAGAATTTGCTTCCGGTGGCGTGACAGTAGGATAGAGAGCGAGGCGCAGGACGGTTGAGTCTGCCTTTTGAAGCCGCTGTTCGCACACAGCAAGGCAATCAGGTTCTTCGGGAAATTGGTCGCGCCTCGCCAGACTATCGTCTGCTGATGCTGATCATGATGGAAAAACTCACTGCGACTCGAAAACAGCTAGAGGTGGCGCTAGGGTGATCACGCCTAGTGTTCTTTTGATGGGCCGGATAGCATCTCATCATTGGAGGCTGGAACGCTCTAGGCTGACCTCGCCAACCGTGATGACTCGCGCTGAAGTGTTGTGTCAGTGCTCTGCACGCCCGCTCTGGGTGATTTTTGAGGAAGATGGGTAAGATGGATCCCTACAAGCGCGCTCATTATGTCAGCAGGCTAGCCAGTGAAATTGGCGCGATAGGCCAATCCTTCGAGGCTTTCGGGGGGCTAGTGCTGACATTGGCATTGAATGTGCCGGTCAACACTCAAGGAATCAATCCCAGAGGCTTCCCCGTTGCAGGCGTGGTTGATGGAGTATCACCAGATGGCTTACAAGCTGCTGAGTACTCCGCGCTCGAAAAGTACTTCTCGCCGCCCATGGTCAAAGCTCAGTCGGACGTGCGCCATGCATTGAGCAAAGCACCACATGCTAGAGAAATCTACTTGCTCGCTGGCGCCAACAAAGCACCTCAAATCTCGCAGTCTTTTGAAATCAGTGTGCTGGGCTGGCCTGAGATGGCCGGCCGCTCCCTCAAGGTACTTGGTGCGGGCGAGATCGCCGCTGTGATCATCGATCACGCCCTGGACAATGAGGAGGCCGTACTCAAGCTAAGTCATTACCTTCCGTCTCTAGCGAGGCTCTCCGAAGAAGAGGCCGCGCAGGCTCTGGTGCCTCAGCCAGACCCACTGCGCATCCTCAGGCCAGAGGTTGACGGCTTGCTAGATGGCCTCTTTGTTGCGTGCAAGTGTGTGGTTTTAGCTGGCTTGGGAGGCAGTGGTAAATCCGATGCCGCCGCCGCTTATGCTTACCGTAACAGGCACCAATACCAGACCGTGCTTTGGCTTTCGGGAGGCGATATCAGAAAGGTTGAGGATCTCCATGCTGTGTCAATCACACGAATGGGAGAAGCGCGCAACGTGGCTGGCCTACTCAAAAGCCGTCCATGCTTGGTGATCATAGATGATGCAAACGATGCGCTTGATCCAAAATCCCTTTCACCATTGTGCGGCCCCGATTCCCGCGTGCTGTTGACACGCAGGGCGGTTACAGCCGATGCACACGAAATACCGCTGATGTCCAAATCCAATGCGCACCAATTGTTTAGCCGCGACGTGACAGGATGTCCCTCACGGACATGGGACAAGATATGGCAGTCAGTAGGAGGACATCCTCTTACCATCAGCCTGCTCAACGCAGCGGTTCGCGAAGGTACGACCTGGGACGAGATCGAGCAGGACTGCCAAATGCCTGGCGCGCTCGAATCCGATGGTCTTGCCTTGGCAGAACGGCTTCTAGGTCGGCTACGGAGTGCCTCTGAACAGGGGCTTGCGATCTTTGAGTGGGCAGGCGCTTCACAAGTGGACGCCAAGCTTGTGATGGCACTTTCATCTCCCGCGCTGGTGAGGACATTACGTAAGTATGGCCTCACTGCTCCGAGCCGACCGGGGCTTCTGAGGCTGCACGATATTGTGTATGCAAGCCTCTCAGGTCAACAGTGGTGGACACAGTCCAATCGAGACCTGATCACCAATAAGTTCGACGACTACATGAGTGCGGCGGCACTTCGCACCGATCTTGCGTTTTGGTCAGCAGCACTCAGCCTCAGCGCCAAGATCGAGCGACTGGTTGAGGGAGGCGACTGCCGACCTGCTTTCATCTACACCATGCTCTCTGTATGGGCACCTTCGAAGGTGCGACCAGAACTATTGGGTGATCCGTTGGTAGATGCAGAACTACTCAGTAACGGCGCCAAGCAACCGTCACCCATAGCCACGATGGCCTTGATCGAAACTGTCGAGAAGCTCTATCTTCACGATAAGAACACTTCGCTGAGCCATGCGCAGCAGATGCTTGATCAGCGGTTCGAGGTCTTTGACAGGCTGGCCATGGCGAAAGGGCTGACCCTCAAGCAACAATCCGAAATCCAGCATCACAAGGCAAAAGCGCTGGTTCGGCTGAACCGCGTTACTGAAGCACTGGCCATTTTCGATGTAGTGAGGGCTGGGCCTCATCCTCTGCCGGAAACTGAAATCCAGATCATGCGCCTTCTCAAAAGAGGTGATGTTGCTGATCAGGAGCGCGCGGCCGATATCGCCAAGAAGATTTTGACTGCTGCAGGAGCCAGTGAACTGGTCTCACATTCAGTATTTTTTGCAGCGGTTGAGTTGGCTACCTGGTTGCGCCGGTCTGACTTGATCATGCCGCTTGAGTCTCTCATCACAACGATGCTCGTTGAAGCTGCAGAGCTGGGCATCTCCCAGGCTCTTCAGACGATGTCTTCTGTATCCAGATTCCTCTCCCGGGAAGCCCCGGAATTCCTAAGCAGGCTGGTGACAGCGATGCCTGCCCACGTGATCGATGATCTGCCCCTACCGCAGGACAGATTTGCCTGGGCGGATATTCTCTTTGAGGTATCACGCATCGCTGGCGCATCTGCGGAATCAAAAAGGACAGAATCGCTGCGCCTGTTCGAGTCACTCCCGCCTCAGAGCTTCCACAGCCAGCGCCATGCTGAACTGCCCTGATTATCGGTTCGAAAACAGTCAGGTTTATGCACCGGTACCTGTTGAGCTGAAGCTGTCGCAAAACTGGAGTGGTACAGAGCACTTCGAGCGGTTCGAGAACCAGCTTTGTGGGGACTATCTGCGCGACATCAGCTCAAGCTGCGGCATTTTTTTGCTCGTGAGCAATGGTGCCCAGGCCACCTGGGCGACACCTAACAAGGGCCGACAACGGTTTGAGGGTCTAGTCACAGCACTGCAAGAGTACTGGCTGACTATTGCTCCGAAATTCCCCAACGTAGAGGACATCAAGGTTATCGGTATTGACCTCACCAAGAGAGGGGGGACGGCAGCGTTGAAAGCCATAGAAGCCAACCGAGCTCGAGTCGAAGCTAGCAGTGCAGGCAGTGGGCTAAAGCCTTGAGCTAAACGGGGCTTCAGAGTCCCTCTAGAGGAGGGCGGTTGGCTCATATGCTTGGAGCCGCATCAGTTGGTGAATTCTGTTCGTGTTGCTCTTACTCATCATCTCGCACTTCATAGCCGACTCCGCATTGATCGGCAGCCCGAAGCGCTTGGTCAGGCCCACGAGGCCATCGAGTGTTATCACCAGGCTGTGCTTTTGAATCCAACGATTAGGGTAGAGCGGATGTGCGATACGCTGGCGGTGCATGACCCTCGGTGATGGCCGGGTATAATCGAATGTCGGCCCCTTAGCACCATCGTGCTGTCACTCGGTGTCCAGTATGCCTCAACTGAAGCACTGTCACGAAGAATTCCGTCGCTGCATTCGCACAGCTGGCATCGTGGGCAATCATCCTGTCCAGGATCGAATAGGAGATCCCGATCGCCTGGAAGATGGATTCTCCTTGGCTATCCAGTTTCTTACCGTATGGCGCAGAATCCAAGTCTTGAGACTGCGGTGGAATGAAGGCGAAAACTGTTGCGGTTGGGAAGCTCATGGGTACTGCCTTTATAATTGTTGTTTTATTTCATGATGCCTATGGAGCAAGCGTCGCTGCAACATACTGAAAATATCTGCCTTCGCGCTCGACACCTGTCAGGCTGTCCCAATCAGCTTCCACAGTGCGACGCTCGCGCGAGTAGGGCGATCAACCATCTTGTGAGTCGAGCGTCGCTGTGAGGGCCCTCAGGAAGACTCGAACATCCTTGTCGTTTAGCTCGTTGTAGGCTGCCTTGCAGTTAGCATCGCTGTGCTCTATGTCGACGTAACTGTCAGGTCGGCTCGGCATAGCAAAGATGGCGGTTTTGTCCGCGCGCTCTCGTTGAGCAGCTTGCGTACGAATCCTCAAGTTGAACGCATCAAGCAGATCCGTTCTCTCTTGATCCGCGCCTCCTGCTGGGCTGAGTGCTCGAAACAGAGCAGAGACGTAGCTCATATAGATTTCTGCGTGGCCGTTAACGAATATTGAATCCGGCCTCTCACCCCATCGAGTATTTTCGAAAGCATGGCCTACGAACTCGCCGTAAGCGTGAAGCTGCCCATTTTTCGAGTAGACATGAGCATAGCTATCACCCAGAGCATGAATTAGAAACCCAGTCTGCCAATCAGGCTGCCCAGAGGTGAATGATTGATGCACGAGCGCCTCAAGCTTTTTTCTTCGAATGGCGACGGCCTGAGCATCGCCGCCATGCAGTGAATGCAGGCTATTCACTATGTCGTGCCTATAACCGGTGTAATCCGGCAAACCCCAGATGCCAACGGCAGGGGCTGAGTAACGAAGTGCCAGATCATCAGGCGCCTGACTGTAGCAAGACAGGCTTCCTATCCTTTTTCCCTCCAGACCCAGCATGTCTGCGATGTACCCCGATGTCGCGATGTGCCCGTCTTTTTCATAGTAAGGCACAACGTCGAGGAAGCGACCGTCTAGAGTGCTTAACTGACGTGATTGACCAATTTGCTGAGAACGTTCTGCGACGGAGACTCCCGTGAAGTCGTGCTGAGAAACACACCCCGAAAGGCTGATGGGCAGTAAAAGGACTCCAAGGGCAAAATACTTCCGGACGTTTCGGTAAAATTCCATGATCAGGTCTCTGTATTGATGGAGCGTGAAGGCCACCTTGAGGAGCTGAAGCAGATGGGATGTGGGTTGCGCTGATCTACCTGGCGTGCAGTTATCCGGGTGGCGGCTACACCGTTCTCCCGTTAGGAACGTCGCCGCCGACATTCTGCTTATGGCGGCCGTTCGAGGAGCCTAGCTGGGGCACAGTTGCGCACGCTCAATGCAGTGTGCGCGCTGGTCGTACCGCCCTCGAGGGGTTGGTTTAGAGCCCAGGCCTTCGTAGTGCGATCCGTTCTATGACCACTTCCTAGCAAACTCTGGCAAGCGGAGCGCGCAGGCGTGAGGATGGAAGCCCGCAGGGTCGAGACTACCGCTTCGCGGGAGGCTCGATTCACGACAGCCGAGCTCGTAGAGCCACGCCCTTGACCAATTATCTGTGCTTCTGGTTGTCCGGTGGCAGCAGCGTCCTAAGGGTAAAAACAGGCCAAAGGAGGAGGGCGGATCAAGCTTTTATCAGTCAGCGAAATTGAACACAATTCGGCGGGACAAGGCTCGCCGGATACCAATATCTGGCCAAACACTCGGATCCTCATCTGCAACACCTGAGGCGGTTGACTCGGGAATCATGCCCGCGCGCTTGGCTGATGCTCGCAGCTCATTGAATGTCAGCGACGCCTCAGGATCGAGCTTGTCCGAGCCTTTCCAGTTGGCGAGTGTTGCTTTGGGCCTAGACCTGAGCGTTGACAAAATGCTTGCGCAAAACTCGCTGAAAATCTCGATGAGGCTACCGTAGCCATAAGCATCCAGGCCATTCTCTTGCGGAAAGAGGAAGCTCTGAAAGCTCACGGCGGGTTCCTTTATATGCCTAAAGTGAGCATAGCGTTGAAAATAGCCCTCAAATCGGGGAGCCAGTGCGAAACCCCGGCTTAAGTAAAGCGGGCTCTCGAACAGACCCGGGCCTTTGGAGGAGACGCGGTGGGACTTGGAGTAATTCTTGGCAAAATCGGTTCTAGGACGGGCCTGAATCGCGTCGGGAGAATCCGGAGCCTGCGGTTTGAAATAGGAAAAGGTGGGCTTGATGGTCTGCGTCGCCGCGACAGCCCGCATAGGAATGTCCGAGTAGACTGCCAAGGCAGTAAGGAATAAGAGCGGCTCCCATTTCTCGTTGTAGCTTGCAAGCGATTCAGCAATATCCAGAAAATCACTGAGCTGGGTCGGCGAGAACACAGCCTGAGGTTTCTCGACGCGGAATTCGTAGTCTTTGGGCGCCATGTCCTGGAATGGATTTTTGGATTTATCCTGTTGCTGGAACGTGGCATCGGTAGTTGTATCAGCGGTATATGCTGCGGTGGTTGGGGCTGGAGCTGCGGAATTCGCGGGACGCGCTAGGAAGTCGAAGTACTCGCGCCCATGCGTCATGTACCAGTTGCGGTGATGCTTTGAGCTCAGCCCAAGGTCATCGCCTGTGAGCGTCGGGCGGATGATTGGACGCCATGTGGGGTCGATCGACTTGTTCGCAAAGTTTTGCTTGGTTTTCTTGGAATAACGACTGCACCCAGGGGTGGTTACCCAAGTAATCGGGGGTCGCATGATGAAAGTCATGAACGACTTGGCATCGGCACTGTTCCAGTCATGCAGAGGCTTGTCGCGGACTGTCCAGCTCCAATGCATCATGGACTCGAGAATCGGGCACAGTTTCTTGTAGTGACGCTCTTCGAATCCGGGCTTTGCCGACTCTCGCACGAGGAAATCTACCCCGGTTCGCCATGTTGCCAAGGCATGCAGGTGCTCGGGTGTTGCCTCCAAGCGTTGCAGCACCTCCAAATTGATTGGAAGCGCAGATCGTGCCTGGTCATTGAGCAGGCTTAGAGGTGGGAACAGAGGATATGGCGGTTGCTGCTCAGCCATGTAAAACCCGTCCTGATCGGATTAGGGGGCGCTTGGTGTTGTTCGGGCGGCGCTTGTCTGGACTCACGTTGTCAGCGTCCGTATTGGCGACGACGCGGGTGTTACGGTCGATGACTGTGGCGCATGCGAGTCTGAGCCTAGGTGTGTGCGAATCATCCAGGCAAGTTGAGGCGCCAAGCGGTCAGCCGTTCCATGACGAGAAGCGTAGACTGGATATGCACGTGTGGCGAACGTTCGGCGGTCTACTAGAGTGGTTGTTGTCGGCGTGAACGCAGTGACAGAACTGGCGGGCTGGAGAGATTTGGATTCTGGTTTTCAATTCTGCAGGATTTGGACGCTGGAGCCCCTGAAAGCTCGAAAAGTGCGAAGGAAGGGAATGCAAGGCCTTGATTTGGGTGGATTCTGGTAATTCAAGGCAAATCCCGGTTTTCAGGTACAGGTGACACCAGCTGTCAATAGGCGGCTGCGCGGATGCATGAGGTAAAGTGTTTCATAATTTAACATAATATACATTATGCGTAACAAGGCATTACTCCGCTGGGGGTGGTGTCAGAGAATCGAGCGTGGCGATTCTCCGCTTCCTGCTCCAGGTTCCAAGGCACCCAGTCTGATCCCGATACCAACGCTTGCCCTCGACGTTAACCACGCATCATCAGTTACCGCTCGCCACCCACGGCTGATAGCTTGCCGTTCACGTAAGCCCGACGATTCAACAATCGCGATCACCGCTTAACCCCAACGCAGCGCCCAACCCACTGCAGCGTTCAGCGGATCAATCACACAGACATCAAACAACCCAATCGCCGTCAGGCTTCACACCGAGCGCACGTCAGCATCTGGCCGGCACCAGCAACAAGCGCCGCCGATCAAGCACCACAGGCGCAGCGCCCAAGAGGTCGCAAAACCTATGGCAACGCCGTCCACCGACATCTGCCTGACCACCCGCAGTATGAACAGCGACTGCTTAATGCCAAGCTTCGAACTCGACCCGCAGATTAACCCGTGCCGATCCGATACCCGTGCAAGCCTTGTGGACAGTCAGCCAAACTGCGTATCGGCCAGCTCACCAACGGGGATTATCAAGGTCCGCGAACGCCTGACCTACCTCGAAAGCCCATAAGACAGGGCCTGCAGAGCAGCAATGCCCCGCAGTAGCGCCTGATCAGCCCGCGAAATCACCACTCCTGGAGCCCAAAACTCACCCAAAAAGCGCAAAATCACCGATCAACATACGAATACACCACCAGATTGCGCTAAGAAGGCGTAAATCAGCCCCAATAAGCCAAGTCGCTCCAGGCAACCCCGCTAACACACCCCAACCCACAAATGCAATATCCGATAACTGTCAGACCCGGATATTGCATCTGCACGCATCCTGCTGGATTATGCCGCCATCTTCCGCATTTCCAGTCAGCGAATTCAAATGCCCGCGCCCTCGTCACCTCATCCGCTGTTCGAAACTTATGCCAAGTTCGGCGAGCTTAATTTCAGCTCCTTAAAGGAAGAGCTTCCGGCGATCCGGGATTATCTCGAGCAGTTCCCCGCAGAAACCCAGGCCATCGAAGGCTACCGCGCCGTGCGCAGCTTTCTCAAGTCCTACGCCGGCAACGAATCCACG
Organism: Pseudomonas sp. CFBP 8772; assembly: GCF_014841665.1. Taxonomy (NCBI): domain Bacteria; kingdom Pseudomonadati; phylum Pseudomonadota; class Gammaproteobacteria; order Pseudomonadales; family Pseudomonadaceae; genus Pseudomonas; species Pseudomonas sp. CFBP 8772. The sequence continues at coordinate 453,677 of NZ_JACYUI010000003.1, forward strand.
TTCAATTCCTACCGCACTCACGTCGAACGACTGCTGCTCTGGACGATGCTCAAATCCAGAACGCCCCTCCTCGCCATGCGCCGCACCCAGGCCGAAAGCTTCATGGAGTTCTGCCTGGCGCCTGACCCCGCCTGGGTCGGTCCGGTGGTGAAATCCCGCTTCACTCGCCTGGGTGCGCGCAAGAAAACCGCGACGGACACCTACGTGCTCAACCCCGATTGGCGGCCATTCAGCCAGACCGTCGCCAAGGAAGAACGCAAGCGCGCTGAAGAAGAAAACCGTCCCGCCCTTCAGGACACGTACCGGCTGGCCCAAGGTTCTATCGCGCAGATCTTCGCGGTGTGCGGCAGCTTTTTTCAGCACGCGATCGATGAAGGTTTTTGCGAGCAGAACCCGTTTCGCGCGGTAAAACAAAAGAGCAAATACAAAGAGCGCAACACCGATAACCAGGACACGCGCATCCTGACCTCCCTGCAGTGGGATTTCGTGCTGGAGACCGCTGAGCTGCTGGCCGCCGAAGACACCAAGTACGAGCGCACGCTGTTTATCGTGGCGACGATTTTTGCCATGTACCTGCGGGTGTCCGATCTGGTGGGCCGTGACAACTGGAAACCGACCATGGGCGATCTGCGCAAGGACAGCGCCGGCAACTGGTGGTACCACGTGGTGGGCAAAGGCAATAAAGCCGGCAAGATCAGCGTGCGGGACGACTACGTCGAGAACTACCTCAAGCGCTGGCGACTGCACCAAGGTCTGTCCCCCCTGCCCGGCTTCCGTGAAAGCACGCCGCTGATTGCCACCCAACGCGGGCGCGCTGGTTTGTCGGACCGGCATATCCGCGTGCTGCTGCAGGAAGTGTTTGATCGCGCGCTGCAGCGCATGCAGGCCGAGCACTGGCCGGATGAAGACGTCGGCCGCCTGCGCGCGGCGTCCTTGCACTGGCTGCGCCACACCTCGGCGACCTTCGATGCGCCGCACCGCGACATGAAGGATCTGCAGGTCGATCTGCGCCACAACAGCCTCAGCACGACACAGAACGTCTACTACAACTCCGAGGATGAAAAACGGGCTTACTCGGTCAAGCGTTTGCCCATGAAAGAGCGATCGTGATCGGTCATTGCCCGTTCAGATTCTGAAACTCGGCGGCCAGGCTAACCGTTGAGGATCGCCTGATGAATATGCTCCAGCGGCATGATCCGCTGGGCGGCGTTGAGCTTGATGGCCTCTTTGGGCATGCCGAAGACCACGCAGCTCGCCTCATCCTGGGCCACGGTGGCGGCGCCGGCGTCGAGCATCTCCTTGAGGCCGCGCGCGCCGTCGTCGCCCATGCCGGTCATGATAATCCCGGTGGCGTTCTTGCCGGCGAACTTGGCCACCGACCGAAACAGCACATCCACAGACGGCCGATGCCGGTTGACCTGGGGTCCGTCGATCACCTGGGCGTGATAGTAAGCACCACTGCGGGTGACCATCAGGTGCTTGCCACCGGGGGCGATCAGGGCCAGTCCGGGCAGGATGCGGTCGTTGTTGCGCGCCTCGCGTACCTCGATCGCACAGATGCTGTTGAGGCGCTCGGCAAAGGAGGCGGTGAACTTCTCGGGCATGTGCTGCACGATCACAATGCCCGGGCACACCCTTGGCAATGCCTTGAGCACTGCTTCCAGCGCCTGGGTTCCGCCCGTGGAAGTGCCGATCGCGACGATGCGTTCAGTGGTCTGCGCCATGGCGTGGCCACTGGCGGCAGGCAAGATGGCGTCCGCAGTCAACTTCCCGGCCGGGGCTGGCAACGGCGCCGGGCTGGCACTGCGCTTTCCCAGGTTTCTGACATTGGAGTTGGCCGCAGCGCGTATCGCCGCCACCAATTCTGCCGCCGATTCAATCAGGAAATTCTTTAACCCGGTCGTGGGCTTAGTGATGATTTCAACAGCGCCTGCCGACAGGGCCTGCAAGGAGGTTTCGGCGCCTTTCTGGGTCAGCGAGGAACAGATCACCACCGGCGTAGGTCGCTCGCTCATGATTTTCTTGAGAAAGGTGATCCCGTCCATCCGTGGCATTTCCACGTCCAGCACGATCACGTCGGGCCATTCCCGGGCGAGCTTGTCCATGGCGAAAATCGGGTCGGACGCGGCGCCCATGACGCGGATATCCGGCGTGTCGCTGAGAATGGCCATCAGCACCTGACGCACCACGGCCGAGTCATCGACCAGCAGTACGCTGATTTTTTTGGTAGGCATCGTGTTGAAGTGTTCCCATTGGTTGGTGCCGAACCCAGACGTTGCCGTTCCACACGTCGAACATGATCGTGCGGTGACCGGTGCTGCCCATGTCCTGAGCCGTCAAGTGCAGGTGGTAGCGCTCGGCCAGGGCCAGCGCCGCGCGAATATTCAGGCTGGCCACGTCCTCCGTGCGCAGGTCGCGCGGGTGGTCGGGAAACATCCTGCCGCCGCCGAACAGCTTGACCTGGTAATCCTGCACCTGAGTGCCGTTGATAAGGACGTGTCGAAGCAGCAATTCCATTGCCTCATCGCCATATCGGCCGTCCAGCGGCTGATCGTGACGCAGGCGTCCTGGCAGCATGAAGTGACACATGCCGCCGATCAGCCGTTGCGGGTGCCAGAACGTGATCGCCACGCAGGAACCGAGCAGTGTGCGCAAGCGCGTCGGCCGCGTCGCGAAACTGACCTGTCCCGGGGACAACACCACTTCGGCCGCGCCGACGGGCATTTTCATGGCTTGCGATAAATCGACGGCGCCACCAGCTTCAGGGTGTCGTTTACACCGTTGAGGCTTTCCGAGTGACTGATGATCAAGTAGCCGCCCGGTTTAAGCAGCGGCAGCATGCGTGCGACGACCTGGGTCTTGGTCGGCTGATCGAAATAAATCATCACATTGCGCAAGAAGATCACCTGGAACTCACCCAGGGCGGGCAGCGCTTCGTTGAGGTTGACCTGGACGAAATTGACGCGGCTGCGCAATGCCTTGTCCACCAGGAAGGTGCCCTCCTGGCGCCCGATGCCTTTCAGGCAGTACTTGACCAGCAGCGGCTGGGGCAACGTCTCGGCGCGACCCATGGCGTAATGGCCGCTGCGCGCTTTAGCGAGCACTTGGGTACTGATGTCCGAGCCGACGACTTCCCAGGGCGTGGTTCCAAGTCCCTCGGCCAGGGTCATCGCCAGGCTGTAGGGTTCTTCGCCCGAGGAACTGGCCGCGCTCCATACCCGAAACACCTTGCCCGGCGCAGCCTTGGGCAGCACCTGCTGACGCAGGAAGTCGAAGTGCTTGGGCTCGCGAAAGAAATAGGTCTCGTTGGTGGTCAGCAAATCCAGGGCGACCTGCAGCTCGCCCTTGCGCTCGTCCTTCATGATCAGCTTGAAGTACTCGCCATAGCTCTGCAGCTCGTAATGCTTGAGGCGCTTGAACAGGCGCCCGGCCACCAGCGCTTTCTTGGCGGGTGACAGGTTGATGCCGGCCGCGCGGTACAGCCAGCTCTGGAACTGACCGAACTCACTATCATCGATGGTCGCGTTGTCTGGCATAGGTTCGGGCCTCAACGCGGGTCGAGATCAAGGGCCGGCGCCTGACCGGCTTCGGCAAGGCTGGACATCTCGTCGATGGACAGCACGTTGTCCACGTCCAGCACGATCACGAACTTGCCATCGACCTTGGCCATGCCGCTGATGAAATCGGACCGAATCCGCGCGCCGAAGCTGGGCGGCGGCTCGATCTGTGAGGACGGAATCTCTTGCACCGCAGACACGGTGTCGACCAGCAAACCGATGTCCTGCGCCTGCCCCTCCTCGGTGCTCGCCTCAATGATGATGACGCAGGAGCGCCGGGTGATCGCCGAGTTGGCTCGCCCGAAGCGCGCCGACAGGTCGACCACCGGCACCACCGCACCGCGCAGATTGATCACCCCGCGCACAAACGCGGGCATCATGGGCACCACGGTCAGGCTGCCGTATTCGATAATTTCCTTGATCCCCAAGATGCCGATGGCAAACATCTCGCCGCCGAGCATGAAGGTCAGGTACTGCGCGTCCTCATCCACCGCAACTGCGGTCTGCCGAGTGGTCGTCACTGCGCCCATGTCGTTCTCCCTGTAGTCCCGCATCGATGCTTGTGATCAGAAGCGGGTGAATTCCGATTCGTCCGGGGCACTGGCCATGCTGTACGCGAACGCTTTGCGCGGCGGCTGCGGTTTCACCCGTGGCGGCTGATGGCCTGGCTTGCTGCCGGGGTTGTCCGCGCTGCTGCCTTGAGTGACGGGCCGCGGGGTTGAATCCAGCACGAAGAAGCTCATGGCCTGTTGCAGCTGTTCGGCCTGGCTGCTCATTTCTTCGGCGGTGGCGGCCAGCTCCTCGCTGCTCGACGCATTCTGCTGGGTCACCTGGTTGAGCTGGGTCATCGCCGTGTTGATCTGCGCGACGCCTGCGGCCTGCTCTTCGGATGCCGCGCTGATTTCCTGCACCAGATCGCTGGTCTTGTTGATGGACGGCACCATTTCGCCAAGCAACTTGCCGGCCTTCTCCGCCATGTCCACGCTGCTGGAAGACAGCTCGCCGATTTCCTGGGCGGCGACCTGGCTGCGTTCGGCCAGTTTGCGCACTTCGGCTGCGACCACCGCGAACCCCTTGCCATGCTCCCCGGCCCGAGCGGCCTCGATGGCGGCGTTGAGGGCCAGCAGGTTGGTCTGGTAAGCGATGTCATCAATGATGCTGATGCGCTGGGCGATTTTCTTCATCGCCACGACGGTTTGCTGGACCGAGTCGCCGCCCTCGGTGGCTTCCTTGGCGGCTTTGCTGGCCATGCCATCGGTGACTTTGGCGTTCTCGGTGTTCTGGTTGATGCTGGCGCTCATCTGCTCGATCGAGGCACTGGTTTCCTCGACGCTGGCCGCCTGTTCACTGGTGGCCTGGCTCATCGATTGCGCGGTGGCGCTGACCTGCTCGGAGGCGCTGGCCAGGTTGTCAGCGGCGTTGCGCACCTCGCCGATGATGTGTCCCAGCTTGCCGACCATGTTGCGCATGGCGTTGAGCACCATGCCGGTTTCATCTTTCGTGCCCGGTGCGATAGGTGCACTGAGGTTGCCTTCGGCCAACTGCTCGGCGGCGCTGGCGGCTTGTCTCAGCGGACGCGAAATGATCCGCGCGATGAACACGGCCAGGCCCAGGCCGATCAACAGGGCAGCGACCAGCGCCGCGATGATCGCCAGTCGGGCGCTTTCGTACAGCGCCGAGCCCTTGTCACCGGCAGCCGTCGCGCCGGCGTCATTGAGCTCGACCATTTTCTGCAAGCGGTTGGTCAAGTCTTCGAAACGCACCTTCGACTCACCCCTGAGCAGGCTGCGGGCCTGGTCCTCCTGGTTCTGCCGGGAGAGATCGAGCACCTGATTGCTGCTGGTCAGGTAGGAAGCCCATGCGCTTTTCGCCGCTGCCAGAAGCTGACGATCTTCGTCGTTCGACAGCAAGTTCTCATAGGTGCCCATGCGCGTTTCGAACTGCTGACGGGCCTCGGTGGCTTCCCGCTCGGCCTGGGCCTTCTCTTCAGCGGCATCGGTGCTGATGTGGCGGTTTTCTTTCAAGCGATAGTTGGCGGCAAAAAAACGCATGCCTGCCGCTGCACGCATGGAAGGCATCCAGTTACCCCGGATGTCCTGGGCCGCCTGGTTGACGGCCCCCAGCTGATGAATGGCGAAGACGCCCATCGCCGCAGTGAGGGCCAGGACAACCAGGAATGAGCTGATCAGCTTGGTGGAAATTTTAAGATCGTAGAACCATTTCATCGTGGAACCTCCAGGGTGTTGCAAATACGTCAGCGGGCGACGACGGTTGGCGAATAAGGCGCCTGGGTCGTGCGGGCTTCCAGTTGTACGATTTGATTGAGCAGTGCCGGTACGTCGAGGATCAGGGCCACCGCGCCACTGCCCAATATGGTCGAGCCGCTGATGCCGCGCAGTGCGCCAAACAACTTGCCCAACGGTTTGATCACGGTCTGGAACTCACCCAGCAGGTCGTCGACGACCAGCCCGGCCTTGTGCTCGGCGTAGCGCACCACCACCACATTCTGGCGTCGGCCGGCGCTGCCTTCGTGGCTGAAGTGCTCGCGCAGGTCCACCAGCGGCAACACCTCGCCTCGCAGGTCCAGGTAGCCCTTGTCACGGCTTGACTGGCGCTGGTGTTCGTCCAGTTCGATGCACTCCTGAACCATGTCCAGCGGAATCACGTAGGTGGAGGCATCGATCCCGACCAGAAACCCATTGATGATCGCCAGGGTCAGCGGCAAGCGAATACGCACCACGGTGCCCTGCCCCGGGTGACTGTCCAGATCGACGGTGCCGCGCAGCAGCGTGATGTTGCGCTTGACCACGTCCATGCCGACGCCACGGCCCGACAGGTTGGTCACCGCCTCAGCGGTAGAGAAACCCGGTTCGAAGATCAGGTTGTAGATCTCCTGATCGGAGAGCACCGCACCGCTCGCCACCAGGCCGCGCTCTTGAGCCTTCTCCAGGATCCGTTCGCGGTTGAGTCCGTTGCCATCGTCGGCGATTTCGATGACGATGCTGCCCGAGTCGTGGTAGGCGTTGAGGCTCAGATGACCCTTCCCCGCCTTACCGGCAGCACGCCGGGCATCGGCGCTTTCGATACCGTGGTCCATGGCGTTGCGCAGCAGGTGCATCAACGGGTCGCCGATCTTCTCAACGACGGTCTTGTCCAGTTCGGTTTCTGCACCGCTGATGGTCAGCTCGATGTCCTTGCCCAGCTCTTGGCTGATGTCCCGCACCACGCGGCGGAAGCGGTTAAACGTGTCGCCGATGGGAATCATGCGCAGGTGCAGTGCGCCGTCGAGGATTTCCTCCACCAGTCCCGAGACCGTCGACGTCGCTTCCTGCAGCGGGTCGTTGTTGCAGGAACGGGCCAACAAGCTGGCGCCGGCGCTCGCTATCACCAGTTCGCCGACCAGGTTGATCAGTTCGTCCAGCTTGTCCGCGTTGACGCGCACGTAGTTGCCGTCCCGGGTTTTCGGCTCACTGGCCGCCGGCAGACGCTGCACCGAAGCGGTCAGTGGGCCCTGCTCGGCCTGAGCAACCAGCTCGCTGCCGATGGCCACAGCGCTGTGGGGCGCTTCGTCGATGGCATCGATGCGCACGTCACAGTCGTCCCGCACGAAGTCGAAGACTTCATTGAGGGTGGCGTGGCTGGCCGTCGAGCGCAAATCGATCTCGAAACCCAGGTAGCAGCTTTCCGGGTCCCAGCTGTCCAGTGCCGGAATGCTGTCAGTGAGGGTCGTGACCTGGGCTATCTGACCCAGGGTTTCCAGGTAGCGCAGGAACGAGAGCGGGTCCATGCCATTGCGAAATACGTGCACACCGAAGCGCAGGGAGATATGCCAGAGCACCTCGGCCGGCGCGCCTGCACGGTCAGCAGCGCCGGCTTCTGTGTGTTGCGCGCCGGTGTCGGGGGTATGGTGCGACGCCTGATAGGTGCTCAACGCCTCGCGCAACGCCGCTTCACGCTCCAGGGCTGCCGGCTGGAGCGTCTCGCCACGACTGGCGACGACGTTGATCAGCTCCAGCATATGGTCGCCGCACTTGAGCAGCACCGCGATCAGCCGGGAGTCGACTGCCACACTGCCGTCGCGCAGTCGGTCGAGTACGTCCTCGACAATGTGCGTGAAGCTGACGACCGGGTTCAGGCCGAACAGGCCGGCGGACCCCTTGATGGTGTGGGCGGCACGAAAAATCGCGCCGATGGCATCCTGGTCGGCGGGCTCGGTTTCCAGTTGCAGGAGGGATTGCTCCATGACCTGCAACAGTTCGTGGGCCTCGACGATGAATGTCTGCAATGCCTGGTCGAGATTGATGCTCACCTGGACCTTCCTTGTCTATCAATGAACGTGCAATGAACGCGATTGGGGCACGCGTCGCTGGACTGGCTATGAAGCGGCTTTGCGACACAGCTCAAGGGCCTGCGTGACCGCCACGCTCTGGCCGGTGACGCTCAACGCTGTGCCAGCGCTGTCGGCTTCACGCTGGATGACCGCGAGCAACTGCAGCCCCGCGCCATCCATTTCGGTAACCTGCGAGAGGTCCAGCATCAGGCGTGGCGCGCCGCTTATCCGGGGCAACAGCTCGCCCGCCAGCTCGGCAACGGTGTAGATCGTCAGCTCGCCGTCAATGCTGACGCAGGTGCTGTCGTCGAGTGTTTCGATGGTGATCGGCATCGCAGCCTCCCTCGCGCAAGGATTCAGGGCAGGATCAGTTTCGACACCGCTGCCAGCATCTGTGCCGGCTGGAACGGCTTGACCACCCACGCTTTGGCGCCCGCAGCCTGCCCCTCGGCCTTTTTCGATTCCTGGGACTCGGTGGTCAGCATGATGATCGGGGTGAACTTGTAGCTGGCCAGTTTCTTGACCTCCTTGACGAAGGTGATGCCGTCCATGTTGGGCATGTTCACGTCGCTGATGATCAAGTGCACTTTCTGCCCGGTGAGCTTGCCCAGCGCATCCTTGCCGTCGCACGCTTCGATCACGTCGTAACCGGCGCTTTTCAAGGCAATGCCTACCACTTGCCGCACGCTGCTGGAGTCGTCGACCACTAATACATTCTTCGCCATGATGAGCTCCTAAAAGAAGGTGATGTCTTGAGAGTTCTGCTGCACAGGCGTCTCGCCACGATGGGTGCGCCGCTGCTCGTCGGTGGCGTAGGTAGCGTCCATTCGCGCCAGCCACTGGCGGGCGTCGATGGACGTTGCCTGGTCCGGGGCCTCGTTTGCCTGCCGCAGGTGGCCATGCAAATCTTCCATGTTGTCCCGCACGTGGCTGAGGATCTGGCTCACACGGTCCTGGAATTGCAGGTCGACCAGCACCTCCGTCATCTCATCACCAATGCCGCGGCTTTCCTGCTTGAGCAGGTCCGCGGATTCGGCCAGCCGGCCAGTGATGTTATGGAAGCGCTCGAGCACGACTTGAATGCTGTTTTCTGACGCGGCCACCGATTGGCTGTCCTGATCGGCGCTGCTGGAGGCGGCGTGCACCAATTGCGTGATGCCGTTATTGATGATGTCGACCTTGGCCGACATCTGCTGGCCGGTTTCACTGGATTTGCTCGACAGGCTGCGCACCGCGTCGGCCACCACGGCAAAGCCGCGACCGGCTTCACCTGCCCGTGCCGCCTCAATGGCCGCGTTCAGCGCCAGCAGGTTGGTCTGCGCGGCAATGGCTGCTACGTCGGCGGCCATGGTGCGCAGTTCGCCGGTATACGCGGTGAGGCCGCGCACCTGGGCCAGGGTTTGGTCGCGGCTGGTTTGAGCGGCCTTGAGCGAGTTGATCACCTGGCTCAAATCGCTTTCGCTGAGTGACAGCACTTCAAGCGCCCCGTCTGCGGTTTGCCCGTCGAGTTCGCCGGCAGCGCGCTGGGAAGCCTGAACCGTTTCCTGCAATCGCGCGGCGATCCCGATGAAACGGTTGGTCAGATTCACAATCGCTTCTTCGGTCTGATACCGAGAGCTTTCCACCTGCCGGGCCCAGATCGGCATGGCGCCCAGCAACACCTCATTGAGTTGTACGCCCGAGGTCATGCCGTTGCTCGCCGCGTCCGCCTCTGACTGCTCCGCCTGCGCCCGAGCCGTGGCTCGCAGCACCACGTCACGCTGGGAAGCTGCACTCCAGGCACCTGCGCCGAGGCCGATCAAAACCAGCGCTGCGCACGCGATGAGGTTGGGGAGAGAGGTTGACTGGGCGAGTATCCATGCAACGGCAGGCACGACCGGAATCAAAGCGAACCAGAGAACACGCGGATGAAGAGGAGGGGCAATGCGAATGGATTGACGCTGGGTCATGGGTTCGATCCTTGAACAAACTTGCGTATGTAACTGACATCACGGTTATCTGCCCAGTGCGTCACAACTTGAGTCATCCCCCTCTGCCTTCCGTCTGGTTTATGACTGTCGCGTGACGCTGAAGAGGCCTGCGCTCCTTGTAACCGCCGGCCACGATGACCCGATTGAGGGTCATTCCAACGTGCCAAATCGTAAACTTTTTTGTTGCGGCACGATGCGCAAAGTGTCCGAACCCCCTGCTATCGCATTGGCAGGATGGTGGGATCAGGGCTCGGCAAAGATCGACCATCGTCAACATCCTGATTAAGACTTATATAAAAGTCTGGAGATTGAAACGCCCTTCCCCGGGCAACTGGCGCGCCCTGCCCTGCAACTTTCCGGCATTGGTGAAGTTTGTTCATAAAAGCATTCTGGAGAGCCGTATGGTTCAGGCCAATTCCCCGACGTAGAGTGTTGTGACAGCAGGTATCCGATGGGGATTGGACGCGAAAGCAATGAGATCGCTGACCACTTACCCCATCACGGCTGATTAACATTTTCCGAATCACCCCACTGCATAAGGTGCCCACAGGATGCGCGACAAACGATTCGCCCTATTCACCCAAGCTCATGTCGGGGGCGCAAGGGGACTGACGCGGGCCTTCGGACTTCTGTTGGGCCTGACAGCCTTGAGCGAAAGCAATGCCTCGCCTGCGACCCCCGTGGGCCCTGCCCCCGCGGCCACGTCAGCCACCGCGCAGCTTCCAGAATCCCGTATCTGGATGACGGTTCGCGACACGCGCTTCGCGATCACCCTGGCGGATACACCAGCGGCGCGGGCATTTGCCGCCCTGCTCCCACTCTCCATCGACATGCCTGACCTGAACAATAACGAGAAGCACGCTGAACTGCCGACATCGCTGCCAACAAGTACGATTCGCCCCGGCACGATCCACAGCGGCGATCTGATGCTGTACGGACCACGCACGCTGGTCGCGTTCTACGCTACTTTCTCATCGCCCTATTCCTACACTCGTTTGGGCCGCATCGACAATGCCGCCGAACTGGCCCGCGTCTTTGGCAGCGATGCAGTACGCATCGCTTTTTCAAAACAATAACGTCAGACGATTTTTCTCAAAGGGCTGCGCTTTTTAACGGCCCGTTGGTGGACATCGTTTTTATAACGAAAGCACTCACGTTGCGATTCTTGAGTGACGGCGCCTGCCGTCGTGTCGAGCGCCGCGGGCGAAGCGTGGTGCGCGTTAAATATTTAAAGACATTAACCAATTAACGAACGGGCATCCCATGAAATTACGTACTTTTGCGACAACCTTAGTGTCTGTCGCGGTCATAGCCGGCTGTACCACTGGAACACCGCGCCCTGAACCTGGAAAGTCCATCGTCGACATTAAGGCCCACGCAGGAGATGACGTGATCGCGAGACGTCTCGACGGAAATCAGGCCAACAGTTTGAATCGCTTCATTGTTTCGCCAGGCAGGCATTCGATGGAACTGGGGATTGTGATGATCGGGTATCAGAACAGTCATCGTCGCTGCACGGCAACGCTGGACTACGACGGATTTGCGGCCGATGAGCGCTACACATTGGTACAGAGCCGAGCGGATGCAGAGGTCAAGGTGTCGCTGCTGGACAGTCGAGGCGTTGCGGTGGCTCAAGCCGGCAAGGTGCCTTGCCTTTAATCAGCCAATCGGCCCGGCAGGCATTGCGAACTGAAACGAGCGTGGCATCCAGCAAATGTGTGGATGCCACGCTGGCGTCTCAGGGTTTGGGCGCCGGCAACGCGAACGCCACGATCTTGTTGTTCAAGCGCGTTTTGAGCGCTTTCTTGCCCCCTGCCGCAATGACCACGAACTGCCTGCCGCTGTGGGGACCGATATAGGTCACGGGGCTGGCATTGCCGCCCCCTGGCAAACGCGCCGACCAGAGTTCTTCACCGCTGTGCACATCCAGTGCCCGAATCGTGCGCTCGGCGGTCGCCGCAATGAAGATCAGACCACTGCGGGTGCTGACCGAGCCGCCGGTCATTGGCGTCCCCACCGTCACGGGCAACATCGACGGGATGCCCAGCGGGCCGGTGTCTCTTGCCGTCCCCAGCGGTCTGGACCAGAGCAGTTTACCGCTGGCCAGATCCACCGCCGAAATCAGGCCCCATGGCGGCGCGTTGCAGGGCGTGCCGAGCACCGATAAGAAGGTTGTGCCGTAAGCGCCGTAAGGCGTGTTGAGCATGGGCCGCTGCGCATCACCCCCCGGGCTCTGACCGTCCGACAGCCTGAACTTGCGTTCAACCGCCTCCTCCCGGCTGACCAATTCGACGCGGTCCACCATCCGCAGCCAGTTGACGACCATCACGCCATGGTCAAGGTCCACCGACACACCGCCCCAATTGATCCCTCCGGCCGAACCCGGCGCGATCAGCACGGGCTTGCCCAAGGTAATCGGCGTCAGGTGCCCCTCGTAGCGTGACTGGCGAAACTGAATGCGGCACAGCATCTGGTCCAATGGGGTGATGCCCCACATGTCACGTTCCTGCAGCGTCGGCTGGCGAAACGCGGGCAAGCCGATCGACGCAGGCTGAGTCGCCGACAGCCGCTCGCCCTCCGCGATTCCGCCCTGAGGCACTGCCTGCTCTTGAACGGGCGCAATCGGTTTGCCCGTCTCCCGATCCAGGACGAAGACCTCGCCGCGCTTGGTCGCCTGAATCAGCGCATGGCGGATGACGCCGTCGACGGGCAGATCAACCAGCGTCGGCTGAGCCGGCACGTCGTAATCCCAGATGTCGTGATGGGTGGTCTGGAAATGCCAGCGCAACCGACCGGTTTCAGCGTCCAGCGCAATGACGGAGCTTGAGACCTCGTCGTCCCCCGGCCGGCGCAAACCGCCGAAGTTGTCAGGGGTTGCATTGCCCATGGGCAGATAGACCAGGCCGAGGGTTTCATCGGCGCTGATGGGTGCCCAGCTGTTGGGTGAGGAAGGTGAGTAAACCTCGCCACTGGGCGGAGCACCGGCACGATCAGGCTGCTCGGAGTCATAGGTCCAGGCCAGTTGGCCGGTCGCGGCGTCGAAGGCGCGGATGACCCCGGACGGGCCGCCCCAGTACTGACCGTCCGGAATGCCGCCACCGACGACCACCTTGCCGCGAATGATCTGCGGCGCCGAGCTGACGTAATACAGACCGTGCGGGTAGGCCTTGATGCCCTCTCGCAGGTCGACGAAGCCCTTGTCGCCGAATTGCTCGCAGAACTCGCCTGTGCGGGCATCAAGGGCCACCAGCCCGGGCATCTGATTGGGCGCGATGATCCGTTGGGCGCAGGGCCCCTCGGCATTGGGGACCTGGTAGAAGGCGACGCCTCGGCAGGGTTTGCCGGATGCCGCCGTGCCGCCTGAAATGTCCTGATGCCAGCGCTCTTTGCCGGTTTCCGCATTAAGGGCGGTGACGCGATTCTGATCGTTACAGGCATAAAGCGTGTCGCCGACCATAATCGGCACGACTTCAAGGCCACCCTCCGGTCCCGGCCCCATAGGGCCTGTCTCAGCTTCCCAGGCGACTTGCAATTGCTTGACGTTGTCGGGCGTGATCTGCGTCAGCGGGCTGAAACGTGTACCGCCCTGATCATTGCCGAAAGCGGGCCAATCCTGTCGAGCGGCCGCCTCAGTCATGCCGTTTGCCGGGGGATAACTGTTCGATACGCCTGCGCGCAGCAGCGGATCAGAGCCCTCGCCCGACTGGCCATGCAGCACCGCGCCCACCCCAACGCTCACCGTCAACACCGCCAGCGAGCCGAGCCATGCCGATCGGCGCGGAGTTCGAAGCCCCACGGTGCTGGCCACCAGCAGAACGGCCAGCAGCACAGGCAGTCCGAGCCGTGGCAGTAACTGCCAGCCCTCGAACCCGACCTCCCAGACACTCCATGCCACCGTCGCGGCTAACATCATTCCGTAAAGCGGGATAACGCGAGGGTCGCGCCGGAACACGCCGATGGCGCAGATAACCCAGACGATGCCTGCCACCCCGTACCAGGCAGATCCGCCGTCACTGAGCAATACCGCACCGCCTAGAGTCATGGCGACACCCAAAATGGCCAATACCCCGCCAACGCCCTGTCTGAAGAGCCGGGCTGTTCTGTTTTCCATGCGCATGATGTGCCTGTCTGTGAAGGTGTGTTGTGCTGCGGTCAGGGCTGGGCTTCGAAGCCGGATTCAGCCGCGCAAGCGACTGCCGTTCCCGACGATCAACGCACCGAGCACCAGCAATGCGGCGGCGCCCATGAACGTCGCGGCAATAGAGAGGTGATCCAGCAGCAGGCCACCGAGGGCGCCACCGACCATGATCGACAGCTGGATCGCCGCAACCAGCAAGCCGCCTCCGCTCTCCGGGTCATCACTGACGCTTTTGCTGAGCCAGGTGGACCACGCCACCGGAATGGCGGCGTTCAGCCCGCCCCAGCAGATCATCGCCACGGCGACGCCAGGCTTCAGGTGGCCGAACAGCAGCATCAACTGCGTCACCGTCGCCAGCAGCCATGGCAGCCAGCGCAACAGCGCATACATCCGGTCACTCACCAGCGCCGTCCCCGCATAGGTGCCGGCAAAACCCGCTACACCGAGCCCCAGCAAGAAGAGCGACAGCTGCGGGGTGGTCGCGTGCGTGTAGGTTTCAAGGAACGGCCGAAAGTAGGTGAAGGCCGAGAACGCACCGGCGAAGGTCAACATCACCGCGATCATGCCGAACGCCACGTGGCGACGACGCAGCAGCGCGAACAATTGACGGACCGAGCCCGCCGACTTGGGCGGCATGGACGGAAGACTGATCCATTGCCACAGCAGGTTGATCAGCACCAGCGGAACCAGTCCCCAGAATACGCCTCTCCACCCGATGATGCCGCCCAGGTAGCTGCCGATAGGTGCCGCAAATGCCGTGGCGATGGCATTGCCGGTGAAAATGATGCCGAGGGCTTTGGGCACGGTGTCGGATGGCACGAGCCGCATGACGGTCGCCGTGGACAGTGCCCAGAACCCGCCGATGGCAATCCCCAGCACGGCGCGTGCAATCATCAGGACCAGGAAGCTCGGCGCCTCGGCAATCAGGATCAGCGAGGCCAGCATCAGGCTGGTCAAGCCGATCAACACGTACCGACGATCAATGCGCCCGGCGATGACCGACATGAACAGGCTGGTGACGACGGCAAACAGTCCCGAAATGGAGATCGCCTGGCCGGCCATCCCCTGGGTCGCGCCGAGGTCCGAGGCAATCGGTGTCAGCAGGCTGACCGGCATGAATTCGGATGAGATGAGCATGGCCACGCACATGGCCATCGCACCCACGGCGCTCCACACACCTCGATCTGGCCTGGCAATTTCAGGCTCGGCTCTTTGTAGCTCAGCAGTACGCATTCATACCCTCGACACGTGTCCGGCCCGTGCAGTCGCCTCACGCCAGGGTGATGTGCAACAGACGCCGGTTTTGATGGATTGAGTGGCGTCACGGTACAGGCGCGCTCCGCCCTCGCCTATCGGGGGTACGTGTGATGCGGTGATGAGCAATGCTCACTAATGACGGGAAGCGGAGCACTCTGTGGGACCGGCTTTAGCCGGGAAAGCGTCAGGCGTCCCGGTTTGAGCCGTTGCGGATCACCCCAGCGGCGCGATATCCCGGATCATGTCGATCAGCAGACGCAGCCCCAGCGGTTGCTGGCGATAGCTGGAGTAGTAGATGTGGAACCCCGGGCTCACGCACGCCCAATCCTCAAGGACGAGCTTAAGGGAACCGCTCTTCACATAAGGTGCGAGGATCGGTTCAGCGGCGTAAATCAGTCCGCTCCCTTCACAGGCCAATGCAATCGCGATTCGGGTCTCGTCGAGAATCACGCCACCGAACACCGGGACCGCCAGCTGCACGCCTTCTTTCTCGAATTCCCAGTCGTAAAGTTTGCCGGTGCCGACCTTGAACTTGAGGCAGCGATGCTGCTTCAGGTCTTCAGGGTGAACGGGAGTGCCCCACTTGCGCAGATAGTCGGGCGTGCCGGCGACCAGCCAGCGCACATCCGGCGACAGCCGATGGGCAATCATCCCTTCCGGCACGGTCGCGCCAAAGCGCATGCCGGCGTCAAAGCCCCCCTCCACGACATCGACCATGCTGTTGGAGATCGAAATATCCACTTCGATGTCGGGGTAACGCTCACCGAACAGCGGCAGTACGGGCGCCAGCAGCAACAGGGCGGCGTCGCTGAACACATTCAGCCTGATCCTCCCCGTGGGCTCGTCCCGGTAACGGTTAAGCACCTCCATCGCCTGGTCGATGCGGTCGATGGGCTCACGAATCGACGCCAGCAACTCCTGACCGGCAGCGGTCAACGTGACATTGCGGGTGGTCCGGTTCAGCAAGCGCACGCCAAGCCTGGCTTCCAGCGCCTTGATGGCATGGCTGAGGGCCGACGGGCTGATGCCGACTTCCAATCCCGCACGGCTGAAACTCAAATGCCGGGCGACGGCCAGGAAGTACATGAAATCGGCGAGGTTGGCACGGGTGAGCTGCATCATCTACCTACGCTAGGTGTGAATCAGACCGGCAATGAACGGGTCGATCAACCCGAATGCGTGCGTTGCGCGGAGTATATCCGGGTTGACCGGCCGCTTTAGACGAGCTTGGCTCATTACTGCGCTGAGGGTCACTCAGCAGTCAACGCGTGTCGGGCAAGGATCATCGGGAGGCCTCGTACTGGGCATTGGAAACGGGCTCCATCCACTCCACATTCTGGCCATTGAGGGATTCCTGGATCGCCATGTGGGTCATGCCCGTGCGGGCCGTGGCCCCGTGCCAATGCTTGACGCCGGGCGGCGTCCAGATCACGTCTCCCGGACGAATCACCTGTTTCTCCCCGCCTTGTTGCTGCACCCAGCCCGTGCCTGCGGTCACCACCAGCGTTTGCCCCAACGGATGCGTGTGCCAGGCGGAACGCGCCCCCGGCTCGAACGTGACATAGGCCGCCGTGACCCGGGACGGCTCATGGGCGGATACCAAGGGATCGATGCGCACCGTGCCGACGAACATCGCCGGGCTCCCGAGAATCGAGGATTGGGAGCCGTTCGGGACGACGGTCATGGCGGGCGTGCTGTCGTCCGCCTGAACCTTGGCGAGCATCAGCATCATCCCCAGCGTGGTGATTGCTGCGACTGTGTGCATGGGCGAGCTCCTGGGTAAATGAGATGTCCTCATCAACCTAATTCACGCGGCAGCGATGTACTACAGGGCCCTGTGACAAACAGCAGTGAGCGATGCTCATGAATTCAGGCTGATCACCCCTCTCCTGAAACGCACAACACTGCGAAGGTGTTCAACGCCACCACGGCGCCGTTAGCCCTGCTCAGGGGTGAATAAATCAGACCGTTTCAAGTAATCGGCAATCGCCGCCAATGCCTGCGCCGGGGAATTGAGCGCGGTATCTACGGTGAAGGGTTCTGTGTCCCAAGATTCATACTCATGATTCAGCACGGATTGCCAGGTAGGAGGCGTCAGCCCCGGGATATCGACCTGCCTGGTCTCCACCCTGCGTCGATGCTCCATCCTGTCGGAACAGATGACCTGAAGATTCACCAATGGAGCACCGGATCGAGAGGATATGGCGCTCCATTCTCTTCGGCTTTCAAGCACGGGATTCACACAATCGACAACCACCGTGCCGCCCAAATCAAGGTTGCTGGCCGCCAACCCGTAGGCAATCAGATACCCCGTGCGGCCCACATCCCGCGCAAAATCCGGCGAATCACGAAGGGCTTGTTCAATCGTATCGATACGCACATAAACAGCACCCAGCGTTGCGGCCAGACCCTTGGCGAGGGTCGTCTTACCGGTACCGGGCAGACCACTGAAGACGATGAGCATTTGAGACTCCCCATAGGATGTGCTGTTCAAGCAGGCTAATTTACTCCTGTGAG
The DNA here is from genome assembly GCF_014841665.1 of Pseudomonas sp. CFBP 8772. Lineage (NCBI taxonomy): Bacteria > Pseudomonadati > Pseudomonadota > Gammaproteobacteria > Pseudomonadales > Pseudomonadaceae > Pseudomonas > Pseudomonas sp. CFBP 8772. The sequence goes on from NZ_JACYUI010000003.1 coordinate 471,446, forward strand.
GGATGCCAACGCCGCCGGTGGTGTTCAAGATCAAATAAATCAGACCCTTTGAATATTCCTGCTGCTGGAGTTGTTTCGCAAATAGGCGCAGAGCTATCAGGCACGCTGGAACTGGTTGCGCGTTGTTAAGCGAGCCCGATTGCGGTCTCTAAGAAGGTTTCAAAAGCCCCTGCCAGCGCGCTTAAGTGACGCCAGACTTAAGTAAACCGGCCCGCTTTAAAAAACGTGACGTCAATTTACCGACTGCAAATTTACCCTCTAATCCCTTGAAAACCCAAAACCGTCATATTCCCGACGAAACGCACTTTCACCGCATTGCCTTCTGCCATCACCTCCCCTCAGAATCGCCTCACACCCGCTGTCCCGCGCCGTGATTTGCCAGAAAGGAATGAGAGCAATGAAGAGCATCTTTGTGGTTGTAATGAGTATGTGTTCCGGTGCGGAAGGATGTGTGGACGAGAACCAGCCGACGGCGTATTCGACCCGCGCAGAATGCATGGAGAGCGTCGCGCTGATGCCGACGAGGAAAGGCATCAAATACCACTGTTCTTCGGTGCCTCAGGTGCTGATCACGCAGCAGCGTCGCACCACCAAAAACCACCTCGTGACCAACTCCGCCGAAGCGTCTGTCCGCCCTTGAGCGGCAACGCCGGGTCGGGATAAACCCGGCCCGGCGCAGTTCATTCCTGCAGCAGCTGATTCAGCCCGCGGCCACCACGGTGATTTCCACCAGCAAATCCGGCGCGGCCAGACGTGATTCCACGGTGGCCCGCGCGGGTGCGTGCCCTTCCGGTGCCCAGGCGTCCCAGACTTCATTCATGCCGGCGAAATTCGCCGCGATGTCCGAGAGCCAGACCTGTGCGGTGAGAATCCGCGTCTTGTCCAGGCCGGCCTTGGCCAGGTAGTTGTCGATCTTCTCCAGCACTTGCGCGGTCTGCCCTTTGATGTCGAGGGTGCGATCCGTCGCGGTCTGGCCGCCAAGGAAGGTAAAGCCATTGCACTGCACGACACGGCTCATGCGTTGGTTGGTTTCGATACGGTTGATTTCCAGCATGTGAACTCCTGATGGGTCGGTAGGGTGTACGGAATCAACGGGCCGCTGACGGTACGTTGATCGGGATGTGGGCGTCGTTGAGGCGTGTCTTATCAAAGCAGGCGGTATCAAAGCGTCCTATGTCGAACGCCTCCAGCGAGATGTCCGAATGCTCGCCAAGGATCTGCTGGGCCAGGCGCTTGCCGGTGCCGGGGCCCATCTGGAAACCGCTGCCGCAGAATCCAAACGAATAGCTGAGGTGACTGGCCTTGCGGCTGGCCCCTATCACCGGCAAGTCATCAGCGGTAAACGCTTCGACGCCGGCCCAGACCCGATTGACGCCCAAGTGCTTGAGGTGGGGAAACAGGTCGGTGACGGTCCTCGCGCTGATGCCCAGGCGCGCCAGATCCACTTCGCCGTGGCGGGCCGGGAAATCCACGCTGCCAATGAGCTTGCCACCAATCACCACGGTGCCGTTGGCGAATTGCTTGAACGACAGCGAGCGACCCGTTGCGCCCAGCACCGGCGCGCAAAACGGCGCGACGCGGTGGGTCACCATCAGCATCAGGCCCTCGGGATGAGCCGGCACCGATTCGCCGACCTGTTCTGCCAGCTCCCGCGCCCAGGCACCGGCGGTGATGACCAGATGCCCGGCGCTGAACACCCCGGCGGGCGTGGTGACCTGCCATCCACTGCCCCGTTGCTCGATGCGCTGCGCCGGCGTCGTTTCAAGCACTTTCACGCCGAGCTTTTCGGCCGCCAGCCGAAAGCTCGTCACCGTCTTATAGGGAATGGCGTAGCCGTCGTCCTTGACCCAGATGCCGCCGACCACATGCCGGGCGACAGTCGGGATGATCTCGAACACCTGTTGAGCGTCGATCAGCACTTCGTGGCTGAAACCCCGTTGCTGCAAGTGCTCGACGCGCTGGCGGCACTCGTCGAGTTCGGCGGGGGTTTCCGCGAGTTTGAGCTGGCCGCTGGGCACAAAGCCGCCGTCATCGCCCAGCGTCTGCGCCAAGTCATGCCAGAGGGCTCGGGAAGACAGCGCCAGCGGAATTTCCGCCTCGTGACGGCCCAGGGTTCGAACCCCGCCCGCGTTGACCCCGGAGGCATGACGGCCGCAGTAATCAGCCTCCAGCACCGTGACCTCAACGCCGCGCTGGGCCAGATGCAGTGCGGTGCTCAGGCCATGAATGCCGCCGCCTATCACCAGCACGTCGCTGTGCCTTGCCCGCGCCTCACTCACCGGCCAGTTCCCCCAGGGTGATGGGCTTGATCGGCGGGCGAATGCGGTAGTAGCCGACTTCCGCCGCCGACACGCCGCGGGCCTTGGCGATCACTTCGGTCACCGTCAGGCCGCACATCCGCCCCTGACAAGGGCCCATGCCGCAGCGGCCGAAGGATTTGGCCTGATTGGGGCCGGCGCAGCCCAAGGCGACGAACTTGCGCAGGTCCCCCGCAGTGACTTCCTCGCAGCGGCACACGATGACTTCATCGGCGGGAATGCGGTTCGCTTCCTTCGGCTGATAAAGCGCATCGAGAAACGGCCGAATGTGCAGGTTCAACGCCAGTTTCTCGCGCAATGCATCGGCTCGCTGATCACGCTGACCCGCATCCAGCGTGCCCAGCCGTTGGGCAATGCCCAGCGCTGCTAACTCGCCCTGCAGTGCCGCGGCCTGGGCACCGCCAATGCCGGCGCCGTCACCGGCGACGAACATCCCCGGCACGTCCAGCTCACCCCATGGGTCGATCACCGGGCTGAAGCACAGCTGGTCGACGTCCCAGTGATGGCGTGCGCGCAACGACTGACTGAATTGAATGTTCGGGACCACGCCCTGATGCAGCAGCACGCAGCGCGCCGCAATACGCTGAGCCTTGCCGCCGACGGTGAAGGTCAACGCGGTGGCGGCTTCGTCACCCTCGATCGCCAGATGCTCGGCGCCGGTGTGGTGCGCGATGCGGGCGCTGCGCAGGCTGCGCATCAACTCCACGCCCTTGCGCAAATACGGCCAGGCGCGCAACGCCGCGAACAGATGACGCCGGGCCCGCCAGTAATCTTCGGGGCGCGTGGTGTCGACCAAGGCCTTGATCGGCACGCCGGCGCGCAGGTATTGCCAGCCCAGCAGATACAGCAGCGGGCCGCAGCCGGCCAGGACCACCGGCTCGGTCGGGGCCAGGCCTGCGCTTTTCAGCAGAATCTGCGCAGCGCCTGCGCTCATGACGCCGGGCAAGGTCCAGCCCGGGATCGGAAACGGCCGTTCCATGGCGCCAGTGGCGAGCAACACGGCCTTGGCCTGCAGGGTGCGCAGACGCCCGTCGCGCAGGTAGCTGACCTGATGATCCCGGGTCACTTGCCAGACCGCCGCGCCGTGTTCATAGCGCACGGACGAAGACGCCAGGGCCTGGGCGAGCACGTTGCCATGGGCGTAGTCCGCGCCAAGAAGGTCCCGCCGCGACAGGGGCGCGAGGGTGATGCCGCGATAAATCTGCCCGCCCGGACTGCCCTGCTCGTCCAGTAACACCACCTGCAGGCCGAACCCGGCCAAGGCCACCGCGCCTGCCATACCGGCGGCACCTGCGCCCACGACGACCACGTCCACCGCTTCCACGACACCGCCAAAATGATCATTCATGACTGCGCCTCGACGGTCTGCACGCTGGCGGTCTGCACACTGGCGGTGTGCACATCGCCGGGTTGGAAAATCAGGTCGCGAGCGCCTTCCTGGGAACGGATGCGCATGCCGTCCGCCACTTCGATCAGGCAGCTCTGGCGATTGGGTACGCCGTCGATGTCCACCAGACACTCGAAGCACACGCCCATCATGCAATACGGCGCCCGGGGCGATTCGCTCACCGGCGTCGCGCGAAAGCGGTTGATGCCAGACATCAGCAGCGCCGCCGCCACGCTGATGCCCGCCGGCACTTCAAAGGATTGGTCGTTGAAGCTGAGGCTGACAGTCCGTGTCGACCTGACTTCACTCGTGACCGGTTGAAACAGCGAATCAGTGCGCATGGGAAAACACCTTGTCAGTCAGGAAACGCTCGCCGGCAAATACGCCGAGCTCGTCGGGCATCGCACCGCCCATCACCCACGGCGCGATGCGCAGGGCATGGGCGGCGGCCAGGGTCACGCCACTGTGGCAGGTGACCACGAAGGCGCCCGGGTGGCTGGCCGATTGCTGATAGATGGGGAAGCCGTCGGGGCTCAGGACCCGCAGCGCGGCCCAGGCACGAATCAGCCGCACCTCCCGCAGCAGCGGAAAGGTCGCCACGCCACGCCGGGCAATGGCTTCCAGCACCTGGGTGGAGGTGCTGTCGTCGTAGCCCACCTCCTCCATCGAATCGCCCAGCTGAACGGTGCCTTCGTCGGTCTGCCGAACATGGACCGTCGGGTGATCGAGAAACGGCCGCACCCGCTCGCTGACCAGCACTTGGCCGCGATTCGGCGCCACCGGCGCATGCAGGCCCACCTGCCGGGCCAGCCCCGGATTGCCCAGGCCGGCAGCGAGTACCACCCGTGGCGCGATGAAGCGTTGAGTGCCGGCGGTGACGCAAAACTCACCTGTCGCGCCGTCGATGCGATCCACCTGAATGCCGCCGTGAAACCGCGCGCCTTTGGCCTGGGCCGAGGTGTGCAGCGCGCGCAGCAGTTTCAGCGGATTAACGTGACCGTCCTGGGGCGTGTAGCTGGCGCCCACCACGGAGGGGCCGATCAACGGCAGGCGCGCTTTGAGGTCAGCGGCGTCGAGCATCTGGAACGGGTAATCGCCGAGGGCGTCCTGCAGGGTTTGCAGGCGCGATTGCCGCTCGATCAGTTCTTCGTCGCTGAAGCACATATGGAAGCCACCGGGCTGGTGGAGCTGCACGTCCACGCCGCTGTCGGCCATCAGCGCCCGAGCGAAGTCCGGCCAGCGGGTCGCTGACGACTGCGTCCAGCGCGAATAGTCCGGCAGGTCGTGGCCCTTGCCCTGGACCCAGACCAGCCCGAAATTGCCCCGCGAGGCGCGAAACGCATCGTCGCCCTGGTCCAGCACCACGGTGTCAGCGCCGCTGCGGGCCAGGCCGTAAGCGACTGCCGTCCCCACCAACCCGCCACCGATGACGATCACGTCCGACTGAATGTCCCTCTGTGTGCCCCGGCTCATTTGCCTTCTCCAATCAACACCCGGTCCAATCCGACCATTCGGTCCAATATCAGCATCAGCAGCAACGTGCCGACGATCAGCACCGTTGAAACCGCCGTGATCAGCGGGTCGATGGTCTGGGAAATCTGGTTGTACATCGCCACCGGCAGCGTGGTGGTGCCGGGGGTGGCGACGAACACGGTCATGGTCAGTTCGTCGAAGCTCTGGATGAACGCAAGCATCCAGCCGCCGACCACCCCGGTGCGAATCCTCGGCAGCACCACCCGGTAAAACGCCGTCCAGCGACTGGCACCGAGTGACAGCGCGGCGTGCTCGATGTCCCGCTCAAGGCCGATGGTCGAGGCCAGCGTCAGGCGCAACGCATAGGGCAGCACGACAATCACGTGGGTCAGGGTCAGCGCCCAGAACGAGCCGCCGATCTGCGCCAGGGAAAAGAAGCGCAGGAACGCGATGCCGAGGACCACCGACGGAATCATCAGCGGCGACAGCAGAAACCCGGTCACCGCGCCCCGGCCAGGAAAGTCATAACGGCTGATGGCCAGCGCCGCCGGAATCGCCAGCAACGCGGCGATGGTCGCCGACGCCAGGCCGAGCTTGATCGACAAAGCAAAGGCATCCAGCATTTCCTGATTGTCCGCCAGCGCACGGAACCAGCGCAGCGAAAGGCCGTCGGTGGGCAGCGACAGGTAGCCCTTGCTGGTGAACGCCATGGCCATCACCACCACCAGCGGCGCGACGATGAATGTGACGAACAGGGCATGGAACAGCAGCGAGAAAAATCCGTTCTTGTGCATGGTCGGCTACTCGAAGACTTGCTTGAACCGGCGCTCGGCCAGTTTGCTGCAACCCAGAATGATGATCAGATTCGCCAGCAGCAGAAGCATCGCGATGGCCGCACCGAGGGGCCAGTTGAGGGTGCCGAGGAACTCGTCGTACGCCGCCGTCGCCACCACTTTCAGGCGCCGCCCGCCGATGATCGCCGGGGTGGCGAAGGCCGAGGCAGCCAGGGCAAAGACGATGATCGAGCCGGACAGCACGCCGGGCATGATCTGCGGCAGGATGATCCGGCGGAACACCGTCAACCGCGACGCGCCAAGGGAAAGGCCCGCCCACTCCACTTGAAGGTCCAGCCGTTGCAGTGTGGCCCAGACGGCAATGACCATGAACGGCACCAGCACGTGGGTCAGGGCGATGACCACGCCCACTTGGGTAAACAGCATTTTCACCGGTTGGTCGGTGATGCCCACGGCTTGCAGGGCATCGTTGATCAGGCCGTTGTTGCCCAGCAGAATCGCCCAGCCCAGGGTCCGCACCACCACGGAAATCAGCAGCGGACCCAGCACCACCAGCAGGAACAGCGAACGCCAGCGCGGCGCCATGCGCGCAATGATGATGGTTTCCGGAATACCCAGCAGCACACACAACACCGTGACTGCGAGGGCCATGCCACCGGTGCGCAGGAGTATCTCGTGGAAGTAGTCGTCCTTGAACACCTCCAGGTAATTGCCAAGGCTGTAGCTCGGCACCACGCCGTCAGTGTCGCTGAACAGGTTCAACGACAGCACGGCGGTCAGCAACAAGGGCGCCAGCAACAGCGCGATGAACACCAGCAATGCCGGGCCGCTCAGCAGCCACGGCGCCACGCCTACCCGTTCGGCGTCATACCTGGCCATGGGCGACCTCCCGGTCCAGCAGGCGCAGGTCGTCGTCGGACCAGTCCAGCCCGACCTCGCTGCCCTCCTCCGGCGGCGGTGTGCCGAGGTTGGGCAGGGTCATGTGCACCAGCCCCAGGCGGCTTTCCACCGCCATCAACCACAGGTTGCCGAGAAACACCCGCAGCCTGACGCGCCCGGAAAACCGTCCGCTGCCCAGCGCCACCAAACGGATTTTTTCCGGACGGATGTAGACGTTGACGTCATTGCCCAGCGTGCGGTCTTCGTGGGGCACGTGCATCAGCGTGTCGTGGACCTGCACGTGGCAGCAGCGGTCGTTACGCAATTGCACCGCGCCAGCGAAGGCGTTGGTTTTGCCGAGAAACGCTGAAGCAAAGGGCGAATGCGGCCGCTCGTAGGCTTCGAACGGCGTGTCGATCTGCACGATGCGGCCCTTCTGCATCACCGCGATGCGGTCGCTCATGGTCATGGCTTCGACCTGATCGTGGGTGACCAGGATGGTGGTGATGCCCAGCTCGCGCTGAATCGCCCGCAGTTCGATGTGCATCTCTTCGCGCAGCTTGGCGTCAAGGTTGGACATCGGTTCGTCGAGCAGCAGAAGGTTCGGGCGGATCGCCAACGCGCGGGCGATCGCCACCCGCTGGCGCTGCCCGCCTGACAGGGCTTTCGGGTAACGCTCACCGAGGCCGGCGAGGCGTACCAGATCCAGCGCTTCATCGACGCGCTTGCCGCGCTCGGCCCTGGGCACGCCGCGCATCTCCAGGCCGAAGCTGATGTTCTGCGCCACGGTCATGTGCGGAAACAGCGCATAGCTCTGAAAGACGATGCCCAGCCCGCGCTGTTCGGGGCGCACGTGGGTAATGTCGCGGCCGTCCAGAACGATACGACCTTCCGTGGGCTGCACGAATCCGGCGATGGATTGCAGGGTGGTGGTCTTGCCGCACCCGGACGGGCCGAGCAAGGCGATGAACTCGCCGTGCCGGACTTCCAGGTTCAAACCGTCAATGGCCCTGAACGTGCCGTAGGTCTTGACGATGCCTTCGAGGGTGAGAAATGCCATGGGCGTGCCACGCAGGCGGACCTGCGTCTCCAGAAGGGTGCTGGGGAAGATCGGCGTGTACGTCGATCAGCGACTGTCGATCAGCGAGAGCGATCGGTGACGCTAGCGCTCGACGGTGCGGTTCCAGCGCGTGGTCCACTCGCTGCGTTGTGGGTTGATGGTTTCCCAATCGACCTTGATCAGCGCGTTGACCTTCTCCGGCCCGTATGGCATGCGCGCGGCGACATCATCCGGCAGCTTGACGGTCTGGTTCACCGGCGCGAAGCCGTTCTCCCGCGCCTGAATTTCCTGCACTTCAGGGGACAGCACGTACTGAATGAACGCCTGGGCCAGTTCGGATTGCGCGTTGGGGGTCACGCTGCACGCGGCGACCTGCAAGGCGATGCCGCCTTCCTTCGGGTAGATGAATTTGAGCGGAAAGCCGGTGCCCTGCAACGCCACGGCCCGACCGCTGCCGTACACCGCCATGACGATGTCGCCGTTCTGCATCATCCCGTCCATCTCGCCCGGCGCCGACACCCACGCGAGCACGTTAGGACCGATTTCGTCCTTCAGCGCCTTGAAGCCGGGGTCGATGTTTTTCTCGCCGCCGCCCCTCAGCCGGGCCATTTCCACCAGCGTGTGCAGGCCATAGGTGTTGGTCACCGGCGGCATGCCGAGCAATTGTTTGAAGCGTGGGTCAGTGAGGTTTTCCCAGGAATCCGGTGCCGCCCAGCCGCGCTTCTTGAACGCCTCTTCGTTGTAGCCGATGCCGGTGGCCACCACGCCGATCCCCGTGGCTTCAGGGCTCAGCCGTGCCAGCGGATAGAGGTCCTTGTAGATCGGCGCATCGCTGAGCTTTTCGCACAGGCCCATCTGCAACGCCTGGTACATCGGGCCGTCGTCCATCATCGCGACGTTGATCTGCTGACGACCTTTCTGCGCCTGGAGCTTGGCCAGGGTTTCCGTGGAGTTGCCGGCGACGTAGACGACTTTGACGTTGTGTTGTTTTTCGAAGGCGGGAATGACGCGGTTCTTGTACATCTGCTCGGTGGAGCCGCCGACGCCGGCCACGTACAGCGTGGTCTCGGCGAAGACGGGTGTGCTGCCAACGGCGGCAAGCGTCAGGGCAACGGCCATGGCACTGCGGTGGAAGGGACGAAACGGTCGTGCTGCTGAGGAAAGGTCGAGGCTATTCACAGACTATCTCCGAAGTGCATGGGGGCAGATCGAACAATGCGTCAGTCGCTTCGGTGTGAACCGAAGCCATGCATGCAGCGTGCATGGTCCCGGCGAATCCATCGCGGGGTGGCGCATCTTCATGTGCGCTATGGGTGGCTGGTTCGAGTATTGCGACGGGGCGTCCATATGGTCAAATACGGATATAGGCCTTAGTTATTCATATTTGATATGGAGCGCGACATGAACCTGAGACAGATCGAAGCCTTCCGCAGCGTCATGCGCCTGGGTTCCATGACCGCTGCCGCCGAGGTGCTGTTTACCTCGCAGCCCAACATCAGCCGGCTGATTGCCCAACTGGAACTCAGCACCGGGTTGACCCTGTTCAAGCGCGCCGGCGTCAGGCTGATGCCGACTCAGGAGGGTCAGGCCTTCTTTCAGGAAGTCGAGCGCGCCTACGTCGGGCTGGACAGCCTCAAGTTGTCGGCGAAGAACATCCGCAATCTGGGCACGGGCCGCTTGCGGGTGGCGGCAGTACCTTCCACCGGCATGAGCATGATGCCCCGGGTGCTCAAGGCGTTTACCGAGACGCGACCGGAGCTGACGGTGTCTCTGCACGTGAACTCCTCGCCCACCGTCGAGCAGTGGGTAAAGTCGCAGTTCTGTGATGTGGGGATTGTGGTGCACCCCGGCGATGTCGACAGTCAGCAGATCGAGTTGCTCAGCGAAGTGGCAGCGGTGTGCGTGTTGCCGGCGTCCCATCCCTTGGCAAGCCGAACGCAGATCACCTTCACCGATCTGGAGGCAGAGACCTTTGTGTCGCTGTGCCACGGCGACGGCACCCGGGCGCTGGTGGATGGTCTCTTCGAGCAGGCCGGCGTGGAGCGGGTCATGACCGTGGAGGCGCAGTACAGCGCGATCAATTGCGAGATGGTGGCGCTGGGCATGGGCATCACCCTCGCCCACCCGCTGGTGGCCCGGGATTATCGCCACCGCGATATTGTCATCCGCCCGTTTGTGCCGCAGATCCTCTTCCCCACCTACGTCATGTGGGCACCGGCCCAGGTGCGGACGAAATTGTCCGAAGAGTTCGTTGACACGCTGAAGGCGTTCTACCGGGACATCGTTTTTTAGGGCTGAATGCGGCTGCATGGCGCGAGCGCCACTGCTCGGTGATGCGACACATGCAGCATGGTAGGACCGCATATCCCTAGTAGGACCGGCTTCAGCCGGGAAAAGGCCAATGTGAGCGGCACATATTCAGCGGTGTGACATCCGCCGCCTTCCCGGCTAAAGCCAGTCCTACAGGGTGACCGCATACCGATAGTGGGACCGGCTTCAGCCGGGAAGACGCCGGTGTGAGCACCCTCGAATGTGCGGGATGCCATCACAAAAAAGGCCGTGACGCACAACGGCGTCACGGCCTTTTCCACACGTCAATCAATCAATCCAGACGGAACGCGATCACGCTGTCGCCCAACGTGGTGCCGAGCGAGCCGTGCCCGCCGGCGGAGATGACGACGTACTGCTTGCCGTCGCTGCCCATGTAGGTCGAAGGCGTCGCCTGACCGCCCGCCGGCAGCTCCTTCTCCCAGAGCACGTCACCGGTGTTGATGTCGTACGCGCGGATGAAGTTGTCCGCCGTGGCGCCATGGAACACCACGCCCCCCGCCGTCACCAGCGGACCGCCGTGGGCGACCATGCCCATCGGGAAGCCGATCGGGAAGCGGCCCGGCAGGAAGCTGGTTTTGAGGTTCTGGGTGGTGCCGGTGCGGCGCATCCACGCGGTTTTGCCGGTGGTCAGGTCCACCCCGACCATGCGGCCCCACGGCGGCGCAATGCACGGCACCCCCAGCGCCGAAGCGAACTGCTTGATCCGAATCGCGTAGTCGCCGTTGAAGTTCTCGTTCCAGTACGGCGTACCGTCCTGGGTGAACAGCCGCTTCTCGGCGGTTTCCGGGGTGCGCTTGATCAGGTGATAGGTGTAGGCCAGGCGTACTGGTGCGGCGATCAGAATCTGGCGATCCGGATCCACCGCCACCGAGCCCCAGTTGAACGCCCCGATGTTGCCGGGGAAAATCAACGAACCCTGCTCGGTGCTCGGCGTCCACGGGTTGCCGTCGTAGCGCAGCGTGTTGTAGGTCGTGCGGCAGGCCATCTGATCGAAGGGCGTCAGGCCCCACATCGATTTCTCGCTCAGGGGTTCCGGGATGAAGTTGATCTTCGACACCGGCTGGGTCGGCGCGAAATGCTCGCCCGGCACGCCGCCCTGGGTCGACACATTGACCTGATCGACCGGGACAATCGGTTCCCCGGTCAGGCGGTTGAGCACGAAAATATTGCCCACTTTGGTTGGCAACAGCAGCGCCGGTTGCTGGCTGCCCTCTTTGCCGACGTCCATCAGGGTCGGCTGCGACGGGTTATCGCGGTCCCACAGGTCGTTGTTCGAGGACTGGAATTTCCACTTGAACGCACCGGTGTTCAGGTCCAGCGCCACCAGCGTGTCTCGGAATTTTTCCGTGTTGCTGTTCGGGTCGCGGTTAATGCCCAGCTCGTCTGGCGAGGCATTGCCGAACGGCACGAACACCAAGCCGTTTTTCATGTCGGCGCTCAACGTGCCCCACGCCACGGGTGTGTCCTGCGGGTAGGTCTGTTCGGCGGCAATGGGCTGGGTCAAGTCCGGGTTGGCCGGGTCGAAGTTCCACACCAGCGTGCCGGTCACAGCGTTGTAGGCGCGGATCACACCCGACGGGTTGCCATCGTTGTAGCCGTTGTCCATCACCGAACCACCGACGATGACCAGATCACCGGCGATCAGCGGCGCAGCGGTCTGCATCAGCGCATGGGGACGGATCTCGCCCATGTTGGTGCTGAGATCGATCACCCCGTTGTCGCCAAAATCGCTGCACAGCGTGCCGGTGTCAGCGTCCAGGGCCACCAGTTTTGCGTCCGCGGTGGCCGTGATGATGCGCTTGGCGCACTGGCTCGATGGGGTGGCTGCAGCGGTTGCCGCCGGCGCGTAGTAACTGACCCCACGGCAGGTCTGATGCTGCTGCAGGTACGAACGGTTTTTCTCCGGCGCCCACTTCCAGTCCGGCTTGCCGGTTTCGGGGTTCAGCGCGTGCACTTCGTTGTGCGCCGTGCAGACGTACACCCGGTTGTTGACCTTCAACGGCGTGGCTTCGAAGGTGTACTCGCCGGCGTCTTTGGCGGCATCGCGCAGATCGCCGGTGTGGTATTCCCACGCCACGGTCAGTTTCTTCACGTTGCCGGCATTGATCTGGTCAAGGCTGGAGAAACGCTGACCGCTGTTGGTGCCGCCATAGGCCACCCAGTCATTACCGGCTTCACCCGTGCTGCGGGTCGCCAGCGGGGTGTCGATCTTGCCGGCCACCGGGTAAGGGTCGTAGAACATCACCGCCAGCACGATCAGCATCATCACGCCGACGGTGCCGCCCAGAAACGGATGGAAGCGGCGGGTATCGCCCGGGTTCTGCGCCTTGTACAGCGGGCGCACCACCCACGGCAGCGCCAGCCACAGACCCAGCAGCGCGAACAGGTCGCCGCGCGGAATCCACTGCCATTTGTCGAAGCCGACCTCGTAGACGATCCAGATCAGAATCGCCCACATCAGCAGCGCATACACCGTCAGCGCCGACTGCTTTTTCAGCATCAGCAGCACTGCCGAGGCCAGTACCGCGAGGGCGATCATCGAGTACGCCGCCGAGCCGCCGGCGGCCACCAGTTGCGCACCCATGTACAACAGGGCAATGGCGAAAATCGCCATCACCGCCCCAGTCACTCTCAAGATCATTGTTGGTTTTCCGTGTTGGGGCCGGTGATGGCTCCCGAGTGGGAAGTGGGCGAAAGCGGGAGGTCCGAGCCGCCCGTTCGCAAGCGTTCCCGACCATACTAGCGCCCACACCCTGCGCCACAAAAACCTTTGTGCCCCCTTTCCGAATGTCTGACGCAGGGCTTTTAGCGTTAGGGGTGGTTGCGGGTGTAAAGGGACGACGGCACTGGCGTGCTTATTAACTCATGAGAGAGGCGCACTTTTACATCGCTCACGGTTCAGCGGTCGCCAGTGTTTCTCCAGAGACTCCTGATCAGTTCAAATTAAACTTTGGGCGCAGTCACTCACATAATGAGCGACACAGAAGTGCTATTAACCGCCAAAGATGACGAATATGTATCCGCAACTAAGGCGGCTATGCAGTCGTCTGAATGGTCGAGGATTCCTCAGCGCGGAGAGAGCTTACCAGCAACCTAAACCTAATAGCAATTAGGTTTTCGATTCGGCAATTCAAGCTATGTTTCGCCTAGATTATTGGCAATAATCATCTCTTCAACTCGTATGTAGGGCGTTTTATTGCTGTGAATCAAGAATCTCGGTCTTCACCTCAGCACTGCACCGCCTTCGGGGACCTTCCTGAAAGCCCCTTTTTGATCACCGCTCGTCTAATTAAAAATTAATCTTGCAAACGCTGAACTAATCAGTAGATTCCGCAGACTTAACGTTCGTCCTGTTCTCACAGGGCGGGTTTGCGCGTTCATTTAATTTCCACACACCATCAATCGAGAAACAATCGATGAATAGAACCATGCTGTCTGTGTGCAGCGTCGTGCTTTTCGGCGCCTGCAGTTTTGCTGCTGTTGCGGCGGACTCCACGTCCACTCAAAACGCAACTTCTGCAGAAACAATTCGCGCCCAGGTTGAGAAACAGCGCGACCAGCTTTCCGGCGTTGACAAGGTTGCCGTGCCAGCTACCCAGACTTCGTCCGCCGTGCTCGATGCGCCGGTCGACACCGGTGACGCGCCGGTACTGGTGCAGAAGCCATGACCGAACCACGCACCCCGCCGTCCGGCCACCGTCAGCAACCCGTGAGCGCATTCCCGATGTCAGCTTTAAAACACACCCTGGCCTTGAGCCTGTTGTCCCTTGGCGTGCTGCAAGCCAACCTGGCCCTGGCGGAGGTCACCCCGGCCACCGGCAACGCCGTCGAAGCCCGGGTCAGTTCGATCCTCGACAACATGAGCCAGTCCGAGAAGATCAACTTCACCCGCGTCAACGACGGCCACATGATCCCGTCTTTGCTCAAATGGGGCATCAAGGGCACCGTGGCCTACGACTCCTCCATGGGCGTGCACGTCAACAACGCCACATTCGGCGCGCAGTACCCGTCACAGTCTGCTCTCGCGGCGACCTGGAGCATCAACCGCGCCAAGGAATTCGGCCTGGCAATCGCCTACGAGACGCGGATCTCCGGTGGTCAGCAAATGCTCTCCCCGGGCGTTAACCTGTACCGCACGCCGTACAACGGGCGCTCGGCGGAATACGCCAGCGGCGAAGACCCGTTCATCGGCGCCGTACTGGCGCCGGCCGTGGTCAACGGCATTCAGGCACAGGGCATTCAGGCGAGCGGCAAGCACTACCTGGCCAACGAACAGGAAGCCAACCGTCAGGCGCTGAGTGTCGTGGTGGACGAGCGCACCCTGCGTGAGCTGTATCTGCCGGGCTTTGAGTCGATGGTGAAGAACGCCAACGTCGCCTCGATCATGTGCGGCTTCAACAAGATCAATGGCGATTACGCCTGCGAAAACCATCACCTGATTACTGAAGTGCTCAAGGGTGAATGGGGCTATCAGGGTACCGTGATCAGTGACTTCAACGCGATCCATGACGCGTTCAAAGGCGCGTGGGCCGGCACCGACATCGACATGCCGTCGGGCCTGCAATTCACTGAAGCCAACCTGATGCCCTATGTCTGGAGCGGCCAGCTGAGCCAGAACGTCATCGACGACAAGGTCAAACGCAACCTGCGCGCCATTGTCAGCTATGACTTCCAGGAAAACCTCAACACCGCCAAGACCCTGGACCACCCCGAGTACGGCCAGCGCGCTTCGCTGAACACGGCGCGTGAGTCGATCGTGCTCCTGCGCAACGAGAACACCGCAGCGGGCAAACCGCTGCTGCCGCTGGCCCGAGACGCGAAGATCGCGGTCATCGGTGACTGGGCCTATCAGGCGCCGGCCTCGCCGTTCGGCACCGCGAACTCGCCGCCCAACAGCTACGTCACCGAGCTGAGCGGCCTGCAGCAATTGGCATCCAGCAGCGCCAACGTCACCTACCTGTCCGAGCTGAGCCTGAACCCTAAAGCCTCGGCCTGGTTTCAGCCTGCGGTTGGCAGCAATAACGTCAACAACGCCGGCGTGAAGGCAGAGTACTTCTCCAACACCAGTTTCTCCGGCAGTCCGGCCGTGACCCGCGTTGAACCCGGCGTGAACCTCAACTGGACCACCGGCACCAACGAAACCAACGCCGGCACCACCGCGGTGTCCGGTTTCAGCCCGACCCCGGGCGCGTTTTCGGCGCGTTACACGGCCACCATCAAGCCGACCGTTTCCGGCGCCCAGGTGTTCAAGGTGCGTGCGGACGGCCCGTACAAACTCTGGGTCAATGATGAGCTGGTCCTGCAGAGCGACGGTGCGCCGTACTCTGCCGACGTGGTCAACGCGCTGACGACATCGGGTAAAACCGCCGCACTGGTGGCTGGCAAGTCGTACTCGGTGAAGCTTGAGTACCAACGCATTCAGGGCAACTTCATCCCGGCACTGGGTGGCGTGACTGGCGTGCAGATGAGCTGGGCCGCGCTGCGTCCACCGAAGGACCTGTCGAAGTACGACGCGGTCGTCATCGCAACAGGTTCCAACTACGAGCATGAAGGTGAAGGTTCCGACCACGGTTTCGAGCTGCCTGACCAGCAAGCAGAGCTGATCAGCTTCGTCACCAAAGCCAACCCCAACACCATCGTGGTCATGCACGGCGGCGGTTCGGCGGACATGCAGCCGTGGGCGAGCAAGGTCGGCGCATCGCTGCAAGCCTGGTTCCCGGGTCAGCAAGGCGGCCAGGCCCTGGCCGAGATTCTGTTCGGCAAGGTCAACCCGTCGGGCAAGCTGCCGATCACCATCGACAAGAAGATCGAGGACAACCCGAGCTACGCGTCGTACCCGGATCCGGCTGCCTACCGTGGCGACAACGCGCTGACCGAAATGACCTACAGCGAAGGCCTGTACATGGGTTATCGCGGTTATGACAAGAAGCACGCCAAGCCGCTTTATCCGTTCGGTTACGGCCTGTCCTACACCACGTTTGGTTACAGCGACCTGAAGCTGTCGACCAACGTCATGGCGCCGGGCAGCACGGTCGATGTCACCTTCAAAGTGACCAACACCGGTGACAAAGCGGGCTTCGAAGTGGCGCAGCTGTACGTTCACCCGAACAACCCGGCGGTCGACCGTCCCGAGAAAGAGCTGAAGGGCTTCACCAAGGTTTACCTGCAACCGGGTGAAAGCAAGACCGTGAGCATCCCGATCGATTCGCGCTCCCTGGCGTACTACGTCGAGAAGACCGACAGCTGGGATGTGGACGCCGGCAAGTTCAAGATCCTCGTAGGGCCTGATTCCGAAGACCTGCCGCTGGATCGCACCTTGATCACGCTGTTCCCGGAACACCTGACCACCCGCGACAGCAACCCGCTGCCGCTGCCGCTGCGCAAGGCAGTGCAGGTCAGCGCTTCGCAAACCTACTAAGTGGGTAAGCCGGTCGGATTTCTGATCGCGTCTTAAATCTTGGCTAAAACGGCCACTTCAAGCTCAGGGACGAGCTTGAAGGTCGGCTTTCAAACGGCGCAGGTAGCCCTCGAACACCGCCATCACGTCCACATCTTCCGGGGCCCTGAGCCACTGAATCTGCACACCGTCCATGACCGAGAAGATCTCCTGAGCGAGTGCCTTCACGTCGATGTCCGGCCGCACCTCCCCCGCCTCGATCAACGCCTGTAGATGCCCGCGCGCATGCTCGTGGGTGACGTGAAAACGCGTCTTGTACCAGTCGAAGGCCGGATGTGCCTCTGACAGGCTTTCCGTATTGAGCACCATCGCCGCCTGACATTCGGCAGCGTCCTGGACGCTGAAACTCATGCTCATCCGCACGAATTTGATGAACCCCTCCAGCGTCATCTCCATAGTCAGTTCACTGAACCGCGACACCACTCGCTGATCCCGCCGCTCCAGCAGCGCATTGAGCAGCGCCTCCTTGTTCGGAAAATGATGCAGCAGGCCGACGGTGGTGATGCCGGCGAGCTGCGCGACATCTTTCATCGACGCACTGGAATAACCATTGCGGGCGAAGATCAGCGTCGCCGCGTCGAGCAAGGCGGCACGACGCATTTCACCCTTGGGTGCACGCCGCCGCTTCGGCGAGGCCATCTCGGGCGAGTCATTCCCTGATTCGTCGTCTGTCATAAGCCCTTGTCTCGCAGATTCAAATAAAGCCCGACCGAGCACGGCAACTGCCTGCTCACGCCACGGCCTGCGCGGCGCCCCGGCGCTGAAAAAACCGCCTGGCCGTCAGGGACGCGATTGTAATCGAAGTCACGGCAATCAATGCGTTACCGGTGAGCATGGCCGGGAACGCACCGGCCGCACCGAACAGGTGAATCCCGCCCAGCACGAACGGCACGGTCCCCAGCGTTGCCCGCAGCCAGGCGAACAGCGCCACCAGCCACGGCCGGCCCAGGGTCACAAACATCGCGATGGCGACGAAATCCAGCCCGATCAGCGCCCACAGCCCGCCGCCGATGTGGCAGAACGCTAAAAAGATCGCCCGCCCGGCGCCTTCGAGTTCGTAGGTGTCAGCCAGCGGAGTGGCCACCAGCAGCAGCACGGCCCAGACCAGCAGGCCATAGACGATCACCAGCCTGCGGCTGAACACGATGGCTGAGGCGACGCGAGCATCGCGATGGGCGCCGATGTTCTGCCCCAGCACCGGCGCCAGCGCGCTGGGCAGGGAGAAGAACACGCAGTAGGCAAACTGCATCACGCGGTCCATCACCGCCATGGCCGCCAGCGCCGACGTGCCATAGGCGCCGATCGACGAGACCAGATAGGTGAGGCCCACGGGCGTCGCCAGGTTGCCGACCATGGCGGGCAAGCCGACCTGCATGACCTTGCGCGTGTGCAGGCGCAGCAGGCGCCAGCGGAGGGTAAACGGCATCCCCAGCCGCGCCCGCAGCCAGTAAATGCCCAGTCCCAGGGACACCAGCGCCGACAGCGCATAGGAAATCCCCGCGCCTTCGAGCCCGAGGCCAAAGCCGAAAATGAACAAGGGGTCAGCCAGCGCCAGGGTCGCCGCACCTGACAATACGACCCACAGGGCGCGGCGGCTGTCGCCGGCGGTTCGCAGGATTTGCGCCGACATCTGCATGGCCGACTGCAACACGCTGAACGGCAGGGTCAGCCAGATGAAAATTCGCGCGGCTTCGTAGGTGCTGGCGTCCGCGCCGAGCCAATGGGTGAGCGGTACTAGCAGCGCCAGTTGCAACGCCGCCGCTGCGCCCGACGCGATCACCACCATCACCATCAAGTGGGTGACCAGACGCGATGACGCCTTCGCGGCGCGATGGCCGATCCGCTCCGACAGCACCGTTGCGGCGGCAATGATCAGCCCGCTGGACACGGCACTGTTGAGGAAGATCAACACCTTCGCCACCCCCGTCGCGGCGAGCAGCAACGGGTCGTGAAGCATCGAGACGTAGAGCAGCGTGAAGATGTCCACCAGGAACACCGCGAGCAGGCTCAAGGCGCTGGTGCTCGACATCACCAGCACGTGCCGGGCCACCGAGCCTTCGGTGAAAACAGCGCGCGGGTGAGTCATGAACACTCCAGAACTAAACAGTGGCCAGATGCGGCAACGGGTGTGATGGATGGAAGGCGCTGCCGGGACAGCGCGCGCACTTTATACGTTTGTGCCCAGCGCCGCCGTATTTCTCGCCGCCAGCAGCGCGTGAAAGTCCGAGGTGGTCAGCGGGAGACTGAGGAAATAGCCATGCCCCTCCTCGCACTGCACTGACTTGAGCAATTGCAGATCCTCGGCGGTTTCGATGCCCTCGGCCGTAACCGTGAGTGACAGCGCCCGGCCCAACCCGACGATGGCCTGCACGATGGAGCGATCGCCCTCGCTTTCGCTGAGGCGGGTCAGGAAGCTGCGGTCGATCTTCAGCCCGTCGAAGGGGAAGGTGCGCAAGTAACTCAACGACGAATACCCGGTGCCGAAGTCGTCCATGGCGATGCGCACCCCCAGCTGCTTGAGCGTTTGCATGACATCGAGCGCCCCGACGGCGTCATCGATCATCACCCCTTCGGTGATCTCCAGTTCGACCCGCGACGGCTCGATCCCGGTGGCCTTGAGGGCGGCCTGAATGCGCGCCGGCAGGTTGCCGCGCTTGAATTCGGCCGGCGACAGGTTGATGGAAATGAACAGGTGCTTCGGCCAGCCCGCGGCTTCACTGCAGGCCTGGGCCATGACCCAGTCGCCGAGGGGGATGATCAGCCCGCTTTCCTCGGCGATGGGGATGAAGGTGTCCGGGGGAATCAGGCCGCGCTGGGGATGCTGCCAACGCACCAGCGCTTCGGCGCCGACCATTTCCCCGTCGGAAATACGGAAGCGCGGCTGGAAATGCAGGCGCAGTTCATCGTGTTTGATGGCATAGCGCAGGTCACTCTCCAGCCGACGGCGCTCGATGATCTTCGCGTTCATGTCGCCTGCGTAAAACCGCCAGGTGCCGCGACCGCTGGCCTTGGCCTCGTACAGCGCAATGTCGGCGTACCGCAGCAGCTCGGCGGCCTCGCGCGCATCGGTGGGCGCCATGGCGACGCCGATGCTGGCGCTGACGAATATTTCCTGGTCGTCGATCTGCACCGGGCGTTCGATCGACTCGATCAGCCGTCGGCACAACGCCTCGACTTCGTCCTGGGTCTGGGGGTCGCTGAGGATCAGCACGAATTCGTCGCCGCCCACCCGCGCGACCAGATCGCCGTGGCGCACGCAATCGGACAGCCGACTGGACACGTCGTTGAGCACGCGGTCGCCGGCGGCGTGGCCGAGCAGGTCATTGACCGGTTTGAAGCGGTCCAGGTCAATGCTCAGCATCACCAGTGGCTGATCGAGGGTCGGCAACGCTTTCAGCTTGCCGTCCAGAAACTCCTGCAAGCGGACCCGATTGGGCAGCCCGGTCAGGGCGTCATGCTGGGAGAGAAACTCAATGCGCCGACGGGCTTCCACTTCTTCGGTGACATCGGTGGCCGTACCGCGGAATCCGCCGACCGCCATCGACCGCGCTGACAAGCGGCTGATGCGCTCGCGCCCGCAGGTCTCCAGGTAGCGGCACTGAATGGTGATGTCGGGGCGACGGTTGGGGATCGCCAGCCACTGCGACACCTGGCCGAGCTCGGTTTGCAGCAGATCGTCCATCAAGGCGCCGACCCACTGGGCGCGGTTCAGTCCGGTCACGATTTCAAAGCGGTCCGAAAGGTAAGTGAACCGCCCTGCGCTGTCGATTTCCCAGACCCAGTCCGAGCTGGCTTCCACCACGTCACGAAAGCGCGCTTCACTGGTGGCCAATGCGCTTTCACTTTTTTGCAGGGACGCGTAGCTGTCATCCAGGGAGCGCGCGGCGGCGGTGGCGCGACGCAGGATAGCCCAGGTCATCAGGCACACCAGCGCGGCGGCCAGACCGATCAGCGGCAGGCCGAGGGTCAGCAGGCGCAGGCCTGGCTTGGGGGGCGTCCAGTGCAGGGCGCCGGCAGTACCGCCTTCGCCCAGTGGAAAGATCGAGACTTGGTTGAGCTCGTCGGGCGTTGCAATGTGCAGGCCGTCTACGCCGTATTCCTTGCCCAGAACGGCCAGCTTGGCGTCGTCCAGCACGTCGACGAAGATCAGCACCGAAGGCGCCCGGCCATCGGCGGTCACACCCGGGTCGGTGCCAGGGGTGATAGCGGCTGCGGCAACCAGCGCGGGTGTGCCGTTCAGGTCGACGAAGGCGGTGACCGGCGTGCCTGTCTCGGCCCCTTCCCTGGCCTTGGCCAGCAGCCGGTCCTTAGCCTGTCCCAGCCACGGATCGGCATCGACCTTTTGCATCTGTCCTGCGATCACCGCATACACCGTACGACCGGCGTCATTGATGACGAACAAACCCTTAAACCCGAAATCGCTGTACAGCGTAGGTCCGATGTTCTGGCGGACGAACGCCCATTCCGTGTCCACCTGCAAATGCAGGTAGCGGTAGGCATCGCCCCAGTAGGCGTAGTCCCTGACCGTGACGGACAGCGATTTTTGAAGAGAGCGCATTGCCTTCTCGGTGTAGAACGCGCTTTCGATCTCCTCGTTGTGATCGAGGTCATGGGCGAGGAAGGCCAACAGATAGGCGGCCAGCAGAAAGACGCCTGCCAGCAGGAACACGAACTTGAACAACGAACCCCGCGCCAGGGCGACGGTCGAGGGGCTGGCGGGTTTGATGACATTGGGGATGGGCTGGTGTGACATGGCTTTCCGCAAGCTGAAGACCGGTGGGTCGCTTAGGTCTGTATCGGCGGCGCCGTGGCAATAATGAGCTGCACCTCAGCGCGCAGGCTTTCGTTGTCTTCGCTCAACACGGCCACACGCTGATTGGCCTGCGCCAGTTGCTCGTTGGCCTGTGACACCGCTTTCGCCAGGGATTTACTGTCCGCTTTTATAGCCACCAGTTGCTCTTGAAGCTGCTCACGGGCGCCGTCGGCTTTGGCGGTGGCCATCTGCGCGCTGCGAAGTTCTGTGGCGAGGCGCTGCGCCTGGTCTTGCTGATCGGACAACGCCCGGGCCTGTTGACGCATCTCCCCGAGCAAACGCTCGTTGTCGCGATTCAGGCGCGTGGATTCATCCTGCTTGACCACCAGCGTCTCCTGAAGCTTTCGCTGCTCCAGCTGGATCTGCTGAAGCTGCGCTTCGTGGCGACGCTGATCCTGCTCGCGCTGCTCCTTGATGGCCTCGCGGTAATGCTCCAGCGCGGCGCGGGCGTGCACGTGCTTTTCTTCGAGGGACTGAATTTGCACGTCCTTGTCCTGCACGCGCCTTTCAAGGTCCTGGCACTGCTGGCTCAGACCGGCGTTGCGCGTCAGTTCCGACTGCCAGGAGGAGTGGGTGGTGTGCAACTGGGCGCCCTGTTCGGTCAGCGCGGCGTGTTGCGATTCGCACTGGTGCCGGGCTGACTTCAGCTCCAGCTCAAGGGCTTCCAGCCGGGTTTCCCATGCTGATCGTTGTTGATCGAACGCCGCCTGCGCCTGGGCAACGACCTGCGCACCCTCCTCCGTCAGCCGATCAAGCAGGCTTTCAACCAGCGCCTTCAGCTCCTCACTCATACGCTCCCGCGACGACACCTCGGCCGGCGCCTGGGCGTCCAGTTCCTTTAAGTACCGCGCAATCGTGGTTTTCGACCCGGTGTTACCCAGTTCCACCCGTACCGCGTCGATGCTGGGGTAGGCGCCCTTGCTCAGCAACGCCTGTCGTGCGCGCTCTACCACCGCCTTGTTAATGCCTCCGCGTGCCATGTCCGCTCCTACTATTTCGTACCGTGTTACGTAACACGTTATTACAGGCTACATTAGCAGCTAAAACCTTGTGTGGAAATGTTTCTGCCAGCAGCCGATAATAGTGCTTTATCGCTTTTCAGACGGGTGAAAGGCGATCCCAGCCAGCAAAGCGCCCGTGTCACGCCGCCGAGGGACGTATGGAAAAGGCAGATCGATACCTGTCAGCAGGCACCCGCGCCAATACGCGGCGGAGCTATCGCGCCGCGATCGAGCATTTCGAAGTGGTCTGGGGCGGTTACTTGCCCACCACAGGCGACGGCATCGTCCGCTACCTCGCCGAGTACGCTGACAAGCACGCCATCAGTACGCTGAAGCAGCGGCTGGCGGCGCTGGCCCAGTGGCACGTCACCCAGGGGTTTCCGGACCCGACCAAAACACCCACCGTGCGGCAACTGCTCAAGGGCATTCGCGTCGTCCACCCGGCGCAGGCCAAACAGGCGGCGCCGTTGCTGTTGCGTCACCTCGAGCAAGCGGTGGCATGGCTGGAGAATGAGGCGAACGCCGCCTGGGCACGGGGCGACCACAAGACACTGATGCGTCATCGTCGCTCCATCGCGCTGGTGCTGATCGGCTTCTGGCGAGGGTTTCGCGGCGACGAACTGGCCCGGCTGGACATCGGCAACACCCAGGCCCAGGCCGGCGAAGGCATCAGCTTTTATCTGCCGTACACCAAAGGCGACCGCCAGCATGAGGGCACCACCTTTCGCACCCCGGCGCTGAAGACCCTCTGCCCGGTCAATGCGTACATCAACTGGATCACCGTGGCCGGGCTGACCCAGGGGCCGGTGTTCCGCCGGATAGACCGCTGGGGCAACCTGTCCATGGACGCCATCAACGCCCACAGCCTGGTGCCGATGTTGCGGCGCATCTTTAAAGACGCCGGGCTGCCCGACGACCTCTACAGCAGTCACTCGATGCGCCGAGGATTTGCAACGTGGGCGTCAGGCAACGGCTGGGATATTAAAAGCCTGATGAATTACGTCGGCTGGAAAGACATTAAATCAGCGCTGCGTTATGTAGACCCGACCACCTCGTTTGGCGGCCTGGCATTGAAACCCGCTTTGAACACAGCGTTGCAGCCTGCAGCGCTCGGCAACAGCTGACAGGCGTGCATGTTTTAAACCTCACCACAGCGCGTGAACTGGAAACCTTGCAGTCAAGGCAGAAAAGTTTGCTGTTAGTACTGGCATCCATGCACCCACTCGCACTACAGTGTCCACGGTTACACCAGTAATCACCGTGCGCTCCAATGTTCGCCAGTGCTAACGCCGCACGTCAGTATCAACAAACCGAAACATGGAGTTCCAATGTCTAAACTTGCTGAATACCGCCAACTCGAACGTCACCTTGCCGATCAGCTCGCTGCCCTCGAGGCCATGAAAGGCGATAAAGGCCTGGAACAGGAAATCGAATTCGAAGGCAAATTGCGTACGCTGCTCGGCGAATACAATAAGAGCCTTAAAGATATTATTTCGATTCTGGATCACCCGACCGGATCCAAACAGGGCAAGAACGCCAGCGCCCCCGAGAAAACCACTCGCAAAGCCCGCGCCGTTAAAGTGTATAAAAACCCGCACACCGGTGAAGTCGTTGAAACCAAAGGTGGCAACCACAAAACCTTGAAAGAATGGAAAGCCGAACACGGTTCCGACACGGTCGAATCCTGGGTTTCCTGATCGGCCTGGCTACGGGGCTGGCTCACTGACCACTGCCCCATTGCCGATCTCCCGATGCATGCGCCCGCGGCGCTGCATCGGTGATTCAAACGCTGCTCCCGTATTGATTTGCGCTTCGCCGTCGCACACGCTCATCAGATAGATCCTCCCTTATTTCAGCCCGGCATGTCCTCAGGGCTTCGCTACTACCTGTCTGTCGGAGCCATCCCGTGAAGAATATCGTTGCCGGCGTGCTGAATGTTTCATACCGCGACGTGGGACCCAGCGACGGCCCTGTTGTCATAGTGCTCCACGGATTTCCCTATGACATCCACGCCTATGACGAGGTGTCGGCGCGACTGGTTCAGGCTGGCTGCCGCTGCATCGTGCCTTATCTGAGGGGATACGGTCCCACCCGATTTGTCGATGCCGCCACACCCCGCTCGGGCGAGCAGGCGGCACTGGGCGCCGACCTCTTGGCACTCATGGACGCGCTGAACATTCCTCACGCCATTCTCGCCGGTTACGACTGGGGCGGACGCGCCGCATGTGTGGTCGCTGCGCTGTGGCCGGAACGGGTAACGGGACTGGTCAGTTGCGACCCCGGCTACAACATTCAGGACATCGCTGCTGCAAACACACCCGCCTCCCCCGAAACGGAACGGCGCCTGTGGTACCAGTATTACCTTCACGGCGAGCGCGGACGGGCAGGCCTTGCGGCCAATCGAACGGAGTTCTGCCGTTTGCTGTGGACGCTCTGGTCACCGACATGGGGATTCTCCGAATCCACGTTCACTGACACCGCTCAGTCGTTTGAAAACCCGGACTTTGTCGAGGTCGTGGTGCATTCCTACCGTCATCGTTACGGATTGGTTCCGGGCGATCCCGCCTATGCCTTTATTCAAGAGAAGCTCGCGCAAACGCCACTGATCAGGGTTCCGGCGGTGATCCTCGCTGGGGCAGACGATGGCGTCTCTTCAAAACGTGAGGGCGTTGCGGCGGTGCGGGGATTTGCAGGGCAAGTGCGGCGGCAGGTGATAGAGGGAGTGGGCCACAATGTGCCGCAAGAAGCACCGGCAGAGTTTACCGATGCAATACTGAGCCTGCTGGACGATCACTGAGTGCATATAAACTGAGCCACTAACGACTCAGGACTGCTCGGCATTGCTTAGCTCGACGGCTGACTTGGCCGCTTCAACTTCATCTTCAAAGTACAGTTCGGCGCCCTCCTCATCCTTGACGCGGAAGACCGCAGTTGCACCGGACTGCCGGTGTTCAAGTGGGATGTCTTCACCTTCCAGTCTGACGACGGCCACGGCCATTATGATTCTCCTGCGGGAAACACTGACAACCAACCGAGCTGTTCACACTGGAACCTGCTCACATTGATGATCAGTTTGAACATTCAAAGGCATGGTCATTACGCACGATAATCAGCGTAGAACCGAGGATTGTGTGTGGGTACGTGGGGTGCTGAAGATTTGTGCACTTTGCAGCGTGACAGGCAGCGGACTGTATTCAAGGTTGATCAGGCGAACCCCGTTGATGTGAGGCTGCCCACAAGGAAGCGCACCAAAGGCAGTGGCCAGCACCATCTGGTCGTGCTCAAACAAAACGATGGTTTCCGCGGTCACGGCGTCCATGTAAAGCGAATAAGGGCACGACGCATCAGGACAAATCTGATGGCGAAGCTCGTTTAACACGCGCAGGCGGCGGTAGACAACGGTGCCTTCACCCAACGATTTGCTGTACCAGGTATTCATTGCGCTGCCCATCTTGTAAGCGTTATCAGTATCGACCCTGCCCTGATCCGATTCGTTCAACGGTAATAACGATCGAGGGAGGCCAACTTATGGACGGGCTTACAGGCGGGCTTGAAACAGAGCGTGGATCTTGCCGATGACCTGATCGATGTCGAAGGGCTTTTCAATCACCTCATCAAACAAATCCGGCCGCTCGGTACCCATATAGGCCTGCGCGCCACTCATGAGCATGATCGGCGTCGCCATGTGCACTTGACGGGACTTGATTGTCTGGGCAAGTTCCAGACCGGTCATGCCCGGCATCATGAAATCGGTGATGATCAGGTCGGGGCGCTCGCGGTCAAGAATGGCCAGCGCTTTGCTTCCGCTGCCGGCGACGACCGTATGAAAGCCTTCGTCCTCCAGCGCAAAGCTAAGGATGTCGGCAATCAGGTATTCGTCGTCGATGATCAGAATGGTCGGCATCAGAGGGTCACTTCCCACGATGTCGCGAGGGTCTGGCGCCTGGTCAGGCAACTCAACGGCTCTGGCCACCCCCACGTTGCGAATCGCATATCTCAGACCTTCTTCATGGTGATTCCAGCGTTGCTCATCACGACTTCAAGTGGCGAGGGATCGTAGGCATTGTCTCTGATCTTCAGAATAGAAACCTGCCGCTGAAGTTCAGTCCGATGCTGCACGAATTGGACGAGCAGCAGGTTATCCACCACGCCGGAGACATCCGGTGTCGGGAGGTTTGCACGCTCGTCGAACAACCGATGGGCTTCCCATGCCGCCATCACCGTAACGCCCCGGCCGCGAAGTTCGCTGAGCAAGGTGTCTAGAACGTCCAGCACACGACTCTGATCGGCGGCCGTGCGGCTCAGGGCATTCAGGCTGTCGATGAACACACGCTTGATCTGCAGCCGCTCTACCCGGTCGAGCAAGTCGTAACAGACACGATCAATCAGACCCGCCGAGGCCGGCGTCCAGACGATGTGCAGCCCACCCGACGCTTCCAGCGCGGCGAAGTCCTTTCCGAGAGAACGCGCTTTGCTCATGGCCCGCTGCGGCGACTCGTGAAAGCCGAAGTACAGCCCGGGCTCCTGTGCCGAGCAGCCGCCCAGAAACTGAATGCCCAGGGACGTCTTTCCCGCGCCAGAAGGGCCCATGATCAGGGTCACCGAAGAGCGGACCAGACCGCCACCGATGTGGGCGTCCAGCCCGTCGATGCCGCTGCTCAGTAGGGAATGTGGATGTTCGGGCATGGCGCCGGTGCGGGTGAGCATGCATTCCAGGCGCGGGTAAATGGAAATGCCCTGCTCGTTGATCTCGAATTCATGGGCACCAGGGATCGCGCCACTGCCCCGGGTCTTGCGCATCTTGATCCGCCGCACCGTGCGCGAGCCGACCATGTCTTCGCCCATCTCGATCACGCCGTCGACCATCGTGTGCTCGGGACTGCCATCGTCGAGTTGCGAACTGGTGAGGAACAGCACCGTGCAACCGGCGAATGCGGCATGCCCCTGCAGCTCGGAGATGAACTGCTTGGTGTCCAGCGGCGTTTCTGCCCTGGAGCGCGCGTTGAGCAGCCCGTCCAGTATCAGCAGGCTGGAATGCTGGCGGCTGATCTCGCGGCGCAGCAACTTGACCACTTCGTGCAGCCCATCGTTCTCGAGGGTGTCGAACGCGCTGACGAACTGGATACTCTGGCCTACCGCGCCGCGATCAAAGAAGCTCAGGGTCGAGAGGAAATGAAACAGCCGGTCGTGGGGTTCGGCGAGCAACGTTGCGAACAGCACGCGGCCGTTTTGGCGGACGTGGTTGAACCCCACCTGGTTGGCGAGAATCGTCTTGCCCGACCCCGGCCGTCCTTGAATGATGTATGACGCGCCCGCAACAAGGCCTCCTTTGAGCACTGCGTCGAAGCCCTTGATCCCGCTTTCAAGGCGTTTTAGCTGATTCAAATCTGCTCCCTCTCCTGATGTGCATCAGGCCTGAAAATACGCATTGCTCACGCGCGAAGGCCAATACAGTGGCGTGTAATCGCGGATCAGTCCAGCCCGTCGCAACGTTGCGGATTGCGCGGCGTGCAGTTGCTGAGCAGGTATCCCATTCGGTCCCCTCGGCAGCGACAAAAAAAAGCCCGCTTTCGCGGGCAAAATCGATGGAGTTATAGCGAGATGGAACCGTCCAGCCAGCGGATGGTTCTGCGAAACCACCCACAGAAACCCCGAGCGTTAATGAAGTCTCTCAACCCCTTTGACGGATTTGGGCAGCAGTCCCGCCTTGAATTGCTGAACAAACAACGCCGTTCTGAACCCGCGCCCCAGCGTTGCCGCTTCTGCTTCAAAACGGGTTACACATGACGTGAAGTCGAGCTTGGCGTTGTCGTTGAACAACTCGCTGGGTTCGTTGAGGGTTGAATCTTCCAATGGCTTGTTCATCAGAGACCTCCATGCTGTACCTGGCATTGATGACACTGTCGGGCGGGGCCGCTACGTACCGGCCCAGCCCGTCTCGGTTTACTCGGCTTTGCCCTGAGCCAGGCCCGACCCGAGGTCAGCACCGGTCATAGGGTCGGCTTCCAGATCGGACTTCAGCCGCTCTTTCATCATGGTCAGCGTCACCGAATCGTCCTCGCTCAACGTGACAGAAGCGGTACCGTCGCCCCCATCGACTGCCGGCTTTGGATTCTCGACGTATTCGAAATCAGCGTCGCTGTTCCACGGCCCACGCACGTTCGGCTCGCCGTTGGACATGCTGAAGTAAGTCCGGGAGAACTCTGGCATGCCTGGCAGCTTGCCTTGGGGGAAGTTCGGCTGAATCGAATGCAACGCTTTCTCGAAGGAAATCTGATGCGCGATTTCACGGGTCATCAGGAAGCCCAGGGCGTCCTTGATGCCTGGATCGGTGGTCACGTTCATCAGGCGTTCGTAGACGATCTTCGCCCGTGCTTCGGCGGCGATGTTCGAACGGAAGTCCGCCGTCGGTTCACCGATGGTATCGATGTAGGCGGCTGTCCATGGCACGCCCGCGGAGTTGACCAGCGGAGCACCACCGCCGTACAGCAGGCTGGTGATGTGCGAATCATTGCCGGCACCGTTGATGTCACGGTACAGCTCGCCTTCGGCTTGCACGCCTTCGGCCAGTTTGCCTTTGGCGCCTTTGTTGAGCATCACGATGATCGAGCCAATGATCTCAAGGTGGCTCAATTCCTCGGTGGCGATGTCCAGCAACAGGTCCTTGCGACCTGGATCCTCTTCAGCCAACGCTTGCGTGAAGTAACGAGTGGCCGCGGCCAGCTCGCCCTGGGCGCCACCGAACTGCTCCAGAAGCAGATTGGCCAGACCCGGGTTAGGCTCGGCGACGCGAACCGTGTATTGGAGACGTTTATTGTGCAGGAACATAGTGTTACTCCCTTCTCAGGCTATTTTGATATCAGGATGTTTAACGACAAGTTCAGCTTTTTTAGTACGGCGATCGGTCAACTAAGCAGAACGCACAGATATAAAGAGAGATCGGGGGTGGTGTAATTCAGGAAAGCGAAAATAGGCCCGACCAATGGTGTGGCGCTTAAAGTTTAATAACGGTGGGCGTGTCCCGACAGGTGGTCTGTTATTTAACGACAGCCGAACGAATTGAATTTCGCGACCCTAAGCGATCTGAATGGAGAGTTGTCAGGAGTTGGATCGACGGCATTGCACCGTCGATGACCATGAAGATTTTTCGTGGGGACATGGAGCGGGTCGCGCAGGTGGATCATCAGCTGATGACGGCGGCTTTCGGTCCACTGGCGATCAGGGCCGCGCCACACGCTGTCTTCATTCCGTCCAGTGCAACCGGGACTCCATCCACGGCGTACGTGCTGCTGCCTTCGGCGATGGGGAAAATACCTTTGCATAACGGGCAGCTGACGTTGTGCCCTACCCCGGCGATGGGCTTGCCGTTGAGGTTAGTCTGCGGGAAGGCTTCAAGCACGACGCCGCCGTGGGTGGTGAGGTCGCCTAGGCGGATGATGTCTTTCATAGTTGTGAAGTCTCTCGGTTAGTTTGATTGAGTCACTATCTGTTTACGATGATTGCTTATAAGCGGCTGGGAACTGCTCACTCTTTGGAAGTGCATTCGGGTGTAGGCGCTTGTTTGCTGGCGAACGCGCTGTATCAGGCAACAGAATTGTTGTGCCATTTGACGGCCTGCACGATTCAACTGGAAATCGGCGCACATCGAACTTTGGCAGTTGAAATTACCAACTGCCATACGGAATGCCGTGTTGGTCGACGTAGGCTTTGTTCTCAGGTTCGAGATCGATGTACTTGCCCTTGCTTGCGCCACGGTACGGGCCGAGGGGCTCGACTTTGGCTTGGTAGCGGCCAACTTCTTTGAAGCTCAGGCATGGCGCACCGACCCACACTTTGACGATACCTCCCGGAGCCATTCCCAACGTAATCGCGAAACGGTAGTCGTTCATCCATTCTTTTGAACTGCGGCAATACACGCGCTGTGGCGTCACCATCTCATCGCGTACCCACTGCGGTATCCGGATGCTGATTTTGTAAGCCTGAGGCTCCACTAGTGACTGCCAGCGCAGAAGAAGTTGGTCTGGTAAGTCAACGTTGTTGATGGGTTTTCCGCCAGATGTGCCCTTGTGCCAGCCCTCGGGCTTTCGCGTGTAACCGGCGACTCCGGCGTGTACGTTAAAAAAAACGTATCCCCGCTGATCGAGCACATCGACGCTTTCAACCCACACTTCCATGTGTTTGGGCGCGGCGAAGCCGATATACCACGCCGGATATGGCAGCTTGACAGGTGGGGGTACTGAGCCACCCGTGGCACAGGCACTCAAGCTGAGTAGGAATCCGACTGCAAAACCCAGGCACCTCATTCCGGATAACCTTCTTGCGGACTATTGAGGTGCACGTTCCTGCGATTCAGCGGCGCCGGCTTGCTGAATAGAAAGGGACCCTCAGGGGTCCAGTGCGCGGACAGGTGGATGTAACGAACTCGCAGCAATGACTCTTGCGCAGGTTCAAGTCTTACGAGCCTATCCGTCATTACCTGCTGCAAGATTCGATTCGCGATAGGCATGAGCTCGTCCGGCATCGCGAGCTCAGGCCGCCCCTCCAGCCCCTTGAATGGAACGCCGTGACGCACCGCTAGTTCACGCATTACGCGCAATGCAATCAGGCTCAGTTCGCCATGCACGGGGCGTTCGAGCAGCACGGTTATCCAGTAGTCCTCCATGGCCGACGCAGCTTTGCCGCGAGGGTTAGTTGCTGCAGGCCAGGCTTTCACGGCAACGTAGCCATCGCGAGCCACGCCTGATTCGCGCAATACGTTGGCGTCCGCCTCTGCACGGGTCCACGCGGCATGGAATTCAACCTTTTGACCGGTCGGAACGCTGGCCTTGCAGGGCTGCGTCATCCACAACTTTTCTCGTGCTCGTGGGAGATAGCCCCCGCCGACATCGGAGTGAGCGCCGCACTGGATTCTGAGACGTTCATTTGTGCGGTGGCGCGATGGGTGCGGGGCCGCAGCAGCATTACCAGCTGCCATAGGGAATGCCGTGCTGGTCGATGTAGGCTTTGTTTTCAGGTTCGAGTGGGATGTACTTGCCCTTGCTCGCCCCACGATAGGGTCCGAGCGGTTCGATTTCAGCCTGAAAGCGGCCGACCTCCTTATGCTCTAAACACCCCGATCCGACCCAGACCTTTGCGATGCCTCCGGGCGCCATGCCCAGGCTTATGGTGTCCCGATATAGAGTGACAACTTCCTGATCCCAGCTACAAAACTCCCGCTGTGGCTTGATCATTTCATCGCGTACCCATTGGGGTATTTTGATCAAAACTTTATAGGTTTGTGGTTCAACTAAGGATTGCCAGCGCAGAAAAATTTGATCTGGTAAATCGACGTTATTGATGGGCTTGGACTTGCCTCCTCCTTCGTGCCAGCCATCCGGCTGACCCGTGTAGCTGGCGACGCCACCGTGCACGCGAAAAAAAGCAAGGCCGCGCTGATCCAGCACATCAACCGTCTCCACCCACACCTCCATATTTTGGGGCGCTGCCAACCCTACGTACCACGCCGGATACGGCAGCTCGGGCCTCGCTGGAAGTGGAGAGTTCGCTGCACAGGCACTCAGGCTGATTAGCAATCCCAGTGCATACGCCAAGCGCCTCATTCGGGATAACCTTCTTGCGGACGATTGAGGTGCACGTTCCTACGATTCAGCGGTGCCGGTTTGCTAAGTAAGAAGGGACCTTCAGGGGTCCAGTGCGCTGATATGTGGATGTAACGCGATCGTAGCAATGCCTCTTGCGCAGGTTCCAGGCGTACGAGCCGGTCCGTCATTACCTGCTGCAAGATTCGCTTAGCGATAGGCATAAGCTCCTCTGGCACTGCGAGTTCAGGCCGCGCTTCCAGACCCTTGAAGGGAACGCCGTGACGTATCCCCAGTTCACGCATAACACGCAGTGCAATCAAGCTCAGTTCGCCATGTACAGGGCGTTCGAGCAGTACGGTTATCCAGTAGTACTCCATGGCCGACGCAGCTTTGCCGCGAGAGTTAGTTGCTGCAGGCCAGGCTTTCACCGCAACGTAGCCATCGCGAGCCACGCCTGATTCGCGCAATACCTTGGCGTCCGCCTCCGCACGGGCCCAAGCGGCATGGGACTCAACTCTTTGACCCGACGGAACGCTGGCCTTGCAGGGCTGCGTCATCCACAACTTTTCTCGTGCTCGTGGGAGATAGCCCCCGCCGACATCCGAATGCGCGCCCGGCAGTCCGATTTGGAGGTGCGTGTGGTGGACGTTATTAAGAGAAAAGTCGGCGCGGTACTCGTCGAGCGCTTGAAGGTGAATGACCTGCCGCGCGCAGTCGGGTGGCAGATAGAGATTGACGCCCTGATTCAGGTCGTTGCCAGGACTGAAGTCCCCATTTAGAGGGTCTGAGATGGCCGCAACCGTATCGAACAGGCCAATCAGATTGATGCAAACATCAGCGGCGTTATCAAAGCTTTTCAGCAGACCGCCCCTCCCCCTTGCGAACATCTCGCTGAATATCCCGCGTCCGGGTTTAAGGACTTCGTTTGCGCAATGTCGTGCAGCAGCAGCTCCACGGCTGAAACCAAAGACGTCAAATTCGACTTTGCTTATCGCCACACTAGGATTTTTGGTAATGAATGCACGCAGGCGCTGCCTGATTGAGTCGGGTGCTTGTCTCACCCGCGCCACCACCCCAGTTTCACCCTGCCCGAGTCCTTGGCCGATCAGTCTGTCATCTTTGCCGCCACTACGTGTGCCGATGCCTTCCATGTAGACGGATAGGTAGGCGATCTTTTGGTCTTTATTAAGCGGCGTGGTGCTGTTATCCGGATACAAGTCATACAAATACGCCACATTGCTCGGCGCATTCCCGTAACTGTTGTTCGGCGCGCTGTTAAACGCACTCCCGTCAAACTCCCCAAACCCATACTGCTTGCACGTCGCTGCAATGCTCTCAAGCTCTTCAGCGCTAAAGCTGTCCAAGTCCTGCCGTCGGCACCGTTCAGTCGCCGCCGCATTGCTCTGGTTATTACCGGTCCCGTCAAAGAACAGCCCGATGCGCAGGGTGATGCCTTCGGTGGTTTCCTCTTCCTCTTCTTCCTCCTCAAGCTCAGGCGTGGGACGCGGTGTCAGCCATTCTTCAGGCTGAGGAAAGTCGATCGCGATGTTTCCAGGCAAAATCGTGTGGACGGGCATGGTCTTGCCGTCCTTGTCGGTCACGCCGTTGAACACTTCGCCGTTCTGCGTGGTGATCCGGTAACGGACGAAACGGGCAGCGGCCTGTTGCGCGTCGACCAGGGTGTACCCCGCCCCATAGCCATAAGGTATTGGCGTCACCGGGGTGGTCAGCGTGGTGGCACCGCCCTTTAGCACGTAAACGGCACGGTGATAGATATTCCCCGGCGCGCCCAGCTCGATCTCGCCATCCTTGATACGGATGAATGCGCCGCCGCAACTGAGGACGAGTTCCTTCGGCGCGCTGATTTCGATCCGGCCGGCCAGGCTTTCAATCTTGATGTCGTCTTGGGCGAGCGCGTGCAGTGCGGCACTTTGGGCGTGAAGCTTGACGTCGCCCTGAACCGCTTTTACTTGCAGACCCTTGGTGACGGCACACAGGCTGATCGCACCTTCGGCGGTGCCGGTGATGTTGCGTCCGGCGCTGAGGTCGGTTGAGCGTGATGAGGTGATGGCGACGCTTTCGCGACCGGAGGAAACGCAGATCGCTTCGGGGCTGACCATGCCGATGCCGGCCGGTGCGTGCAGCAGAAGCCCGGGCTCGCTGAGGTGAGTCAGCGCGTCGTTTAGTTGCGAGTGGCTGCGGGTGTCTGCGGCGATAGCACCCGCACTTCGCGCGGCCTGGGCCATGGTGCGGGCCAAGGAAAGCGCGGTTTCAAGCTGGTTGATCGCCGCGTCCATGTCGAGCTGCTGACCGTGGGCTTTGGTCTGTTCATCCGCACTGATAAACAGCCCGCGCCCCGCCCGAATCGCGCCCCAACCGTCCGTTCGCAACTCGAACCCTTCGCCGCGCTTATCCTTCTCGTTGTCGACCAGATGCCCAAGGTACAGCTGGCTCTTGCCGCTGTGTTCGGTGCTGAGTTTGATGTGTTCCTGGCCGCGATCGTCCTCCATCCGCAGCTTGTTCTTCGCCGGGGTGCGCAGGACATTGCGTTTGTAATCGCTGCGCAGCAGCGTCACATGATCGGGATGGCGACTGTCATGGAGCGCGTGAGCGATGTAGGGCCGGTCCGGGTCGCCTTGCTCAAACGCGATGGCTACTTCGGTGCCACAGATCAGCGGCAGGTGCAAGCCGTGGGTATCGCCCGCATAGGGTCGGGCCAATCTGAGCCACAGACTTTCTTCACCCAATTTCCAGCTGTTGCGGTCGAACAGAAAACTGACCTTGTAGCGGCCTTCGCTATCAATGTGGCTATAGGGATCGTTGGCCAGCGAGCTGGTGACACGGGCCGACACAGTGCCCACTATCTCAGGCTTGGCCAGCAACGGCGGCCGAAAGCACACGCTCTCCGAATAGGGAATCGCTTCAAAGCTCAGCTCGAAACTGCGGTCCCGCGCGGCACGCAGCTGCAATCGAGTGATCACCGCACCCGGTTCAAACGCTTGCGGCGCACCACCCGAGATCTGCTGCACCTGCGCCAATCCCAACGAAGCACTGCTGCTCACACCACTTAAGCGAGTCTGATTATTCAGATACCGCTCATGCCGCAACCGGGCGTAGAAAAACCCGCTTTCACCCTCTAAATCTTCATCCTGATCCAGCTTGTCGCCGAGCACCTTGTACGGCTCGGCATAGTGATACGCCTTGCCGTAAGTGGTGGAATCCCCACGCGTCTGATCAACATCCCCATCGAGCCATGCGTTCGCATCCCGATGGTGATAAGCCCGAAAGTGTACGTTCTTCTCCACCACCTCATGACTGACCTGCAGCCCCCAAACCCCGTCCTGACCACTGCTGCCCAACCCCGACCGCGGCCGAAACGGCAAGCTCACACGCGGCCGAACGTAATGCCGCTGGTCATCATGAAACTCAACGACCGCAATCCCCAATCGCTCATCGTTAGTGAAGCGGAACCAGATCCCCACCTCGGCTAATAAGCGTGAAATAAACGCCAGATCGCTCTCGCCGTACTGCATCACCTGCTCGCGCTTCGGATACTCCCTTACCAGCGAGAACAAAAAGTCCTGCCCCTCAAAGTCATGCCGAGTACGCAGAACGCTCTCGACAATCTGCGGCACCGACTGATGCTGATAGATCCGGAACTGCCGCCCACGGGCCAGCAACGCAAGGCGCGGTTCAAGCGTCACTTCATAACGCGCCTCGTCAGCCGAACCAGAGAGCCGTTTAAACCCCGTCACAACCCCATGCAAAGTTCGCAACGGTTTAACCGGAGGCACCGGCAAACCACGAATCGCCACCGGCAACGTATGCGCCGCAGCATGCAGACTGAACTGCGCATCCTGCCCCAGCATCCGCTCAGCGCCGATGTCCGGCTCAGCGGAAGTGAATTCCACCCGGTAACGAAACGGCTGACTCAGCTGTTCCTCGCCCTCGAAGGCAAGAACATCGTGTTCAATGGGCAGACGATGAACAACAAGCTTATGGCGACTGTGGTCGAAGAACGGCGGCAACACGGTGAGCATGAATGAGCGTCCCTGGCAGGAAAAATCCCCCCTGAGCAGCGCGTAAAGATCTGATCAACTCGTCCATGAGAGAGGGCTGAGGCCGGCGAAGATGAGGCATTTCAAAGTGTGACTCCAGAGGGCGAGACACGAAGGAGACGGTTCCAGCGGCATTTACGGACTAATCCTACAATCCGTAAATCGACAGCAAACCCGCCCGCCAATCTCTGGCACAATCCCCTCTTTTTTTCGAGCAGGACAGGCCAGCACATGGATCTGAATAACGTTTTTCAGCGCTTGAACACCGGCAGCAAAAAGTGGAGCCAGTACCCCGAGGACGTGCTGCCAATGTGGGTGGCGGACATGGATTTCCCGGTGGCCGCGCCCATTGTGCAGGCGCTGAAGAACCGTCTGGAGCATCCGCTGCTGGGCTATTCCGTGCCCCAGCAGGCGCTGCGTGAGACCCTGGTCAAGCATCTCGCCGAGCGTTACGGCTGGC
Organism: Pseudomonas sp. CFBP 8772; assembly: GCF_014841665.1. NCBI lineage: Bacteria > Pseudomonadati > Pseudomonadota > Gammaproteobacteria > Pseudomonadales > Pseudomonadaceae > Pseudomonas > Pseudomonas sp. CFBP 8772. The sequence continues at coordinate 508,058 of NZ_JACYUI010000003.1, forward strand.
AGATCGAGGCGCAGGACCTGGTGTTTCTGCCCGGGGTCGAGCCCGGCGTGAACATGGCGCTCCACGCACTGGTCTCGCCGTCCAGCGCGGTGCTGGTGCAGACGCCCAACTACTCGCCGCTTCTGCACGCGCCGGCCAACTGGAAGCTGCCGCGCATCGATCTGCCCTTCCATGCCAACCCCCAGGGCGAATACCCCACCGACATTGCGGCGCTGCAACGCGCCCTGCCTGACCATGGCGCACTGCTGCTGAGCAATCCCCACAACCCGCTGGGCAAGGTCTTCGAACGCGACGAACTGCTCGCCATCGGCGAAGCCTGCGTACGACGGGATGCGCTGATCATTTCCGATGAAATCCACGCCGACCTGCTGTTCGACGGCCGTCAGCACACGCCGATCGCTTCCCTGAGCCCGGAGATCGCAGCACGCAGCGTGACGCTGATGTCGGCGAGCAAAGCGTGGAACATTGCCGGTCTGAAAACTGCGTTCGCCGTGGTGCAGAACGCCGAGCTTCGCCAGCGTTTCAATGCCGGGCGGCTGGGGCTGGTCGACAGCGTGAACGCCCTGGGCCTGGAGGCGACTGAAGTGGCCTATCGCGAGGGCGGCTCGTGGCTGGCACAGGTAGTGGCGTATCTGCAGGACAACCGTGATTACCTCGCCGAGGCGATCAACACCCGTTTTCCGGGGATCACGATGCATTTGCCCCAGAGCACGTATCTGGCGTGGCTGGATTGCTCGGGCCTGGAACTAAAAAACCCACAACAGTTCTTCCTCGAACACGCCAAAGTCGCGCTCAGCGACGGGCTGGAATTCGGCGACGACTGCGGCCAGTTCGTGCGCCTGAACTTCGGCTGCCCGCGAGCGATGCTGAAAGAAGGCCTGGCGCGCATGGAACGCAGCCTGCGCGACGCCTGATGCCTTCCCGGCTAAAGCCGGTCTACGGCGGGTTCCACCACGATTTAGCGGCGTGACGACTGACGCTTTCCCGGCTAAAGCCGGTCCTACATGGGTTCCACCACCCGTCCCACTGGATGCATACGATGCTTTCAGTAGGACCGGCTTCAGCAGGGAAGAGGCCCGCGCCTGCACCGTAAGTTTTGCAGCGTGACGCCTGAAGCCCTGCGCAGCCCTGAAATGGGCGTGCTCAGAAATACTTCAGCCAGGCGATGTCCCGACGTCGCGCCTTGAGCGCGGCAAACCAGCTCACCGCCGGCAACAGCACAACGGTCAGCACCGCAGCGCAACCCCACAGGCCCAGTACCGAGGTGAAACCGAAGTACTGGCCTTGGGTGGTGCCCCAGATCGCCACCGCGCCGACATACAGCAGCTTGAGCACGTACAAGTGGAGCAGGTAGAAAAACATCGGCGCCGCGCCAAAGGTCACCAGCGGTCGCAGCCATGCCCGCCCCTGTTGACGCTCAAGCCAGGCCAGCACCAGCAAGCCAACCCCCAGGGTCAGACTGATAAACAGCAACGACGGCGGGTACTTGGTGACGTTGAGGACGCTCATCAGCGTCTGCGCGGTGGTGTCACCCTCCACCCACGGCTTCTCGCCATAGCCGTTGATGCCGCGCAACGCGAGAAACAGCGTCAACGCGCCAAAACCCCAGGCAATCAGGTTGATCTCGCGCTTGTCTCCATTCGCGCCTCGCCCAAACCACGGCCCGGCGGCGTAACCCACGGCGATCACGCCGATCCACGGCAGCAGCGGGTACGAGGTGCGCAGGCGCAAACTGTCGCCGACCTCGATCCAGCCGCGGTCATGGAGAATCGCCCACGGGATGTGCAAAGCCGAGCCCGCGGCAAAATGCACGTTGTCCAGCAAGTTGTGCCCGGCGATGATTGCCAGCCCCAGCGCCGCCAATACGCCGCGCGGCAAAACGACCATCGCTGACAGCGCGATCATGCTCAGGCCAATCGCCCAGATGACCTGTAAATAGATCACCGTCGGCGGAAACTGGAACGTCCAGGCGAAATTCACCAGCGTCAGTTCCAGCGCGATCAGCACCAGCCCGCGCTTGAACAGAAAGCCCGCCACCGCGCCTTTGCCCGCATGCCGTTCGCCGTACAGCCAGGCGGAAAGCCCCGTCAGAAACACGAACAGCGGCGCGCAGAAATGCGCGAGGGTGCGGCTGATGAACAGGTCAACGCTGGTGTGAGCGACATCCATCGGATCGCTGACCTGATGGTGCAGAAAGAAGGTCTCGCGCACGTGATCCAGCAGCATGAAGATGATGATCAGCCCACGCAGGGCATCGATCGATTGCAGGCGGCCGGGATGGGCGATGGACGTGGCGGGAGATTGCAGAGGGACAGACAGGGTTTGCATACGCGGTGGACTCTCGAAGCGCGATAACCGACAGGCCCGTGATCGACCTGAAAAACGGGTTATAACATAACACTTCGAAGGGGCCTGTGCGCAACCTGATTCACGCGCAGGGTCTGGCTTGGGAAGCGCTAAACCCTCCCGTCACCGGACAGGAGCACCCTGCCCCGTCCGATGAAGTCAGCTCCCTGGTGAATCAATAGCCCAAGGACAACCCCGTGCTACGACGCGGATCGTTGGCCCCGTAAAACCGGTTATTGCCCACCGGCTTGCCGCCCAGCGAAGGTGCGCCAACGAGGATCGCGGCCAGGTGGTTGGCGTCCTGGGGACCGGCAAACGTGTGACCCCAGCTTTCCAGGATCTTCCGGGTGTCAGGGCTGACGGCGAAGGCTTCCAGGTTGGTGGTTTCCGGCATCCACTGCTGGTGGAAGCGTGGCGCATCGACCGCTTCCTGAATATTCATGCCGTAGTCGATAACGTTGAGCATGGTCAGCAAGGTCGCGGTGATGATGCGGCTACCGCCCGGCGTGCCGACGACCATTACCGTCTTGCCGTCCTTGGTGACGATGGTCGGGCTCATCGATGACAACGGCGACTTGCCCGGTGCGATGGCGTTGGCTTCGCCCTGAATCAGGCCGTACATGTTCGGCACGCCGACCTTGGAGGTGAAGTCGTCCATCTCGTCGTTGAGGATCACGCCGGTGCTGCTCGCCATCACGCCTGCGCCGAACCAGTCGTTGAGGGTGTAGGTGACGGACACCGCGTTGCCCCATTTGTCGACGATGGAATAGTGCGTGGTGTTGTTGCCTTCGTGGGGCGCGACGCCGGGTTTGATGTTCTGGGAGATCCCGGCTTTCTGCGGTTCGATGGCGGCGCGCAGCTTGGCCGCGTAGTCGCGGTCGAGCAGATGGCTGATCGGGTTTTTGACGAAATCCGGATCGCCCAGGTAGCTGTTGCGGTCGACGTAGGCGTGACGCATGGCCTCGATCTGGTAATGCAGCCCCTGGGCGGAGTGATAGCCCAGTTCCTGCATCGGGTAGCCTTCGAGGATGTTCATGATCTCGCAAATCACTACCCCGCCGGAGCTCGGCGGCGGCGCCGAGACCACGTGGTAGCCGCGGTAATCACACTCGATCGGCGCCAGCTCTCGGGTTGCGTATTTGTCGAGATCCGCCTGGGTGATGATGCCCTTCCCTGCCTGGCTCGAATCGACGATCGCCTTGGCCACCCAGCCTTTGTAGAAGCCGTCGCGGCCTTTGGCGGAGATTTCCTTGAGGGTTTTGGCCAGGTCTTTCTGCACCAGGGTGTCACCCACTTGCAGCGGCTGGCCCTTGTTCAGAAAGATCGTGCCCAGGTCCTTCGCATCTGCCTTGAACTCGTCGGTGGCGGTGCCGAGCAAGTCGACATCGCCTTGCTCCAGGACGAAACCGCTTTCAGCGAGTTTGATCGCCGGCGCAATGACTTCCGCGCGCTTTTTGGTGCCGTATTTGCTCAGCGCCATTTCCATCCCGGACACGGTGCCGGGCACGCCGACGGCCAGGTGCCCCTTGGCACTCAGGTCCGGCACGACGTTGCCGTCCTTGTCCAGGTACATGTTGGCGGTGGCCGCGAGGGGCGCTTTTTCGCGGAAGTCGAGGAAGGTCTTCCGCCCGTCTGCCAGCTGGATGGTCATGAAACCACCGCCGCCCAAGTTGCCGGCGGCTGGATAGACCACGGCCAGCGCGTAGCCCACGGCAACGGCCGCATCCACTGCATTGCCACCGGACTTGAGCACGTCGACACCGACATGGGTCGCCAGGTGCTGGGCGGTAACGACCATGCCGTTTTCAGCGGCGGCCGGGGCCACGGAGGCGGCGTGAGCGCAGGACAGACCAAGGATAAGCGCCGTCGCAACGAGAAGCCGGGCAAAGGGTTCGAACTTCATGGGCGTTTCTCTTTTTCTTGTGAGGGAGGAGCAGCGGTGGGCAGAAGGCGCCCCGCACTAAACTAGCGCATGGGGGGAAAGTTGCCAGTGGGCGTTAAAAACCCGGCATGGAGAATGCCGGGCCCGGTCCGTGTTTAGGCGGACGGCAGAACTGGGTTTGCTTCAGAACCAGCGATCGTTGCGCTTGCGGCCCTTGGTCAGGGACGGCAGGATCAGGCCCAGCAGCAAGCCGGCGCCGGCAATGCTGCCGCCGTACACCATGTAGCGCATCAGCACCTGATTGTTCTCGTCACCCAGCTTTGCCTGGGTGGTGCGCAAATCCGACTGGGCGCTGGCCAACTGCGCGTTCAGGTCCTTGGTCCGGGCTTCGAGCTCGTCGACCAGCTTCTTGCGCGATTCCAGGGTTTCCTGCATGCCCTGAACCTTGGTCTTCCAGTCATCGTCGATAGTCTTGAGTTGCGCGCTGAGGTCCGCGGATTTCTGGGTCAATTGCGGCAAGCGCTCGGCCTGACCGGGTACTTCCTGCAGGTCAGCGGTGGGAATCCACACGTTGTCGCCGGCGCTGCCACGCACTTGGCTGTAATCGCCCTGGGTGTTGATCAGCTCGACCTTCTGGCCGGATTTCAGCGTGCCGACGATGCGGTAGCCATCGGTGGGGCCGCTGCGCACGTAGGTGCTGAGGGTATCGCTGACCCAGCGATCCTTGCTCGTGGTTTCGGCCAGTGCGAAGGGGCTGGCACAGCTCGCGGTTAAGACGGTAGTCAGCAGGCCGGCGTTGAGCAAACGGCGTCGAACGCCCGACACGGGGGTAAAGCGAAGGGAGGCATCGGAGGCAGAAATAGGCATGGATAATCTTCGACAAATTGAAAAGAAGGCCGATGGGCGGGCCGCATGCAAGGGAATCACGCCTGATCGGACAGCGACGAACAACGCGCTGCAACGGCTGGAAAAGGCATCTGGCGCGGGCGAAATTCAGCCGGACGCCGAAGGCCGTGACCCGGGCGTACTGCGCGCGCAGTGGTCAACAGACCATTGAAAAGAGGTCAGGTTCACTGGGGAGGGATGACATTCGTCCGGGAAAGGTCCCACAACGCTTGTCGAAGTGACTGATACAACTGGGGGAGCGGGTCCGCTGGCGAATGCTTCATCAGGCGACGATGTCGACTGATGGAAAGCTATTCGCGAGCAAGCTCGCTCCCACAGGTTTTCCGCTGAGAGACTACTCGGCGAGTGCACTGCGGCTACACGCGCACAACGCCAGAGCAGGAGGTGTCAGACCTCGTGGTGCAGCTGCTCCACGGTCGGCTTGAGGATCACCACACCCAACGGCGGCAGGTTCAGGGACAGCGAGAACGCCTGGCCGTGACTCTTGATCTCGTCGGTGCGCACGCCCCCGCCGTTGCCGAAGTTCGAACCGGCATAGATCCCCGCGTCGCTGTTGAACAGCTCGGCCCACTTGCCGCTGAACGGAACACCGACGCGATAGGCCTCACGCGGCACAGGCGTCAGGTTGGCGACCACCAGCAACGGCTCGCCCTCCTTGCTCCAGCGCAGGTAGGCATAGACGCTGTTGCCGGCATCGTCACCGATGACCCACTGGAAACCCTGGGGCTGGCAGTCTTGCTCGTACAGTGCCTTTTCGGTCCGATACAAACGGTTGAGGTCGCTGACCAGCGTGTGCACACCCTTGTGCTCGGCGTACTGCAGGAAATGCCAGTCCAGCTCGGTGTCGTGGTTCCACTCGCGCCACTGGCCGAACTCGCAGCCCATAAACAGCAGCTTCTTGCCCGGGTGGGTCCACATGAACGACAGGTACGCGCGCAGGTTGGCGAATTTCTGCCAGCGGTCGCCGGGCATCTTGTCGATCAGCGAATGCTTGCCGTGGACCACTTCGTCGTGGGAAATCGGCAGCACGAAACGCTCGGACCAGGCGTACACCAGACCGAAACTGAGACGATCATGGTGATGCTGGCGATTGATCGGGTCCTGCTCGACGTACTTGAGCGTGTCGTGCATCCAGCCCATGTTCCACTTGTAGGAGAAACCCAGCCCGCCCTGTTGGGTCGGCTGGGAAACGCCAGGCCACGAGGTGGATTCCTCGGCGATGACCAGCGCCCCTGGCGCTTCGATCGCGACCACGTCATTGAGGTGACGCAGGAAGTCGATGGCTTCCAGGTTCTCGCGGCCGCCGTAACGGTTCGGCACCCACTCCCCGGCGTTGCGGGAATAGTCGCGGTACAGCATCGACGCCACCGCATCCACGCGCAACGCATCGACGTGGAAGTTCTTCAGCCAGTGCAGCCCGGACGCGATCATGAAACCGTGGACTTCGGTGCGACCCAGGTTGTAGATCAGCGTGTTCCAGTCCTGATGGAAGCCTTCATGGGGGTTGGCGTATTCGTACAGCGCAGTGCCGTCGAATTGGGCCAGACCGTGTGCATCGGTCGGGAAGTGCGCAGGCACCCAGTCAAGAATCACGCCGATGTCGTTGCGGTGGCACGCGTCAACGAATGCGGCGAAATCCTCCGGTTTGCCGTAACGCGCACTTGGGGCGAATTGCGACAACACCTGATAGCCCCACGACCCGCCGAAGGGGTGTTCCATGATCGGCATCAGTTCGATGTGGGTGAAGCCCGTTTCCTTGATGTAAGGAATCAGATGCTCGGCCAGCTCGCGCCAGTTGTAAGGGCGATCGGGCTCATCATCGCCACCGTGGTGCCACTTCCACGACCCTGCGTGCAGCTCGTAGATCGACAGTGGCTGGTGGATGTCATGCTTCTCGCCCCGCGACTGCATCCAGTCGCTGTCCTGCCATTCGAAGGCGAGCGGCGCAGCGACTTTCGACGCCGTGGCCGGCGGCAGCTGGGTCGCCAGGGCCATCGGGTCGGCTTTCAGCGGCAAGACGCCGTGCTGGCCGAGGATCTCGTACTTATAGGCCTCGCCCGGGCCAATGCGCGGAATGAAGATTTCCCACACCCCGGTCGGGTGACGCAGGCGCATCGGATGACGACGGCCATCCCAGCTATTGAAGTCACCCACCACCGAGACGCGGCGGGCGTTCGGTGCCCACACCGAGAAACGCACACCGTCCACGCCGTCGACGTTCTTCACCTGTGCGCCCAGCGCGCTGCTCAGGTCACGGTGGTTACCCTCGGCGAACAGGTACAAATCCATCTCGCCCAGCTGCTCGCCGAAGCTATACGGGTCTTCGGTGATTTGCTCACCGGTTGCCCAGGAAATTTTCAGCAGATAGGGTTCACGCACCGCAAAGTGCCCGGCAAAGAAGCCCGGCTTGTCGGTCATGCTCAGTTCGCCAAGGTCACGTTCGCCATCGCGAGCGAGCACGCGCACCGCCAGCGCATTGGGCAGATAGGCGCGGATCACCTGGCCTTCAGCGCCATCGCTGTGGGGGCCCAGCATCGAAAACGGGTCGCGGTGCTCCGCACGGATCAACGCGTCCATGTCAACGGCGCTTGGCAATGCTGCGTGGTTGCCATTACCGAATTGGTCAGAGGCACTCATTTTCATTCTCCATCAGACAGGTCTAGAAGCCCGCGCAAGCCTTGAAGCGGAACCGACAACCAAGTCGGCCGATTCTCGGCCTCGTAGGCCACTTCATAAGCGGCTTTTTCCAGGGTGAACAGCGCCAGCGCGGCCGCCTCACCTTTGGCATCTTTCCAGTCGTGACCCACCTCGACGGTGGCCTTGCGGTAGCCCTCCAGGAAGGCTTCCCGCGCCTGCAGCAAATACGTCTCGGCCACTTGCTGGCGGGCGGTGTCGGCCTGCACCGAGGTGTCGGCACTCTGCGCGTTGCGCATGGCCATCGCCGCAGCGTAGTCGAACGAACGCAGCACGCCGCTGACATCTTTGAACGGGCTGTATTTGGCCCGACGCTCCTGCAGGGGGCGCGCCGGCTCGCCTTCGAAGTCGATCAGGTAAGCATCGCCCTTCACCACCAGCATCTGGCCGAGGTGCAGGTCGCCATGGACACGCATTCTCAACCCGCCGACCGACTGCTTCGCCAGGGTTTTGACCTGAGCCAGCAGCGCTTTGCGCTTGCCCAGCAGTTCGGTGATGAGCTGCTGATCCTGGGCTTCCAGAGAGTCACGGTGCTGTTCAAGCAGCTGCAAGGCACGCTCGATCTGCGCCGAAACGCTCTTCGCCGAGGCCTCGCTGTCCTTGACGCTGGTCACTTCGGTCTTGAAGTCGGGGTTGTCCGTCGGCGCACCGAGGATCACGTGCATCTCGCCCAGACGCTGACCCAGCAAGCCGGCGAAGTCTTTCAGCTCGATCAGCGCGTTGGCTTGCTGCTCCAGCGCCGATTGCCCATGGGCCATGTGATCACGCACCGCGCGTTCGAGGTTGTTCTGCGTCCATTCCCACGCATCGCCCTGATTGCTCAGGTAACCTTGGGCGATCATCAGCAGGTTCTTCTCGCCCTGCCCGTCCACGCGCACCACCGCACCCAACAGCGGCGAGATGTGCGGGTAACCGGCTTCGGTGAGGTACGCGCCCATTTCCAGCTCAGGGTGAGTACCGGCCGCGACACGGCGAATCATTTTCAGCACCAGCTTCTTGCCGACCACCACCGAGCTGTTGGACTGCTCGGCCGAGAGGTAACGCACTTCTGCGTCTTCATTCAGGCCCAGCGGTGCCAGTTGCGAGGTGCTCTGGAATTGCAGCTCGCCATCCGGCGTCGCCAGCACGGTGTTTTCCTGCATGCCGCGGATGACGCTGCGAATGAACGGCTCAAGGGTGAAGGCATCGGTAATCAAACCGACCTGACGGCCGCGACGTACGCGGGACAGGGCCAGCTGTTGCGGCAAGGCGCTGCTGATGTCGTCTTCCGGCAACAGGCCGAACGGCAACTGGTAGCGCACCGTTTCGCCGCCGGAAGTGACTTCGATTTCGCTCAGCAACACCGGACGCACCGTGGTGCCGAAGCGCACGGCGTAGGCGATGTGGATGTTGTCGATGGCCGTACCTTTGCCAGCGAACCAGCGGCGTTTCGGCAGATAGACCGACAGTGACTGCTGCTCCATGGTCTGGCGCAGGGGTTCTTCGAGCAGTTCTTCCAGGCGCTGCTTGAGCACCAGGGTCGGGAAGTCCGGCATGCTCTGGGCCGGTTCAACGTGCCAACTGGGCATTTGATTCTCCGCGGCCAGCAAGAACCAGTAGAAGCCATAGGGAGGCAACGTCAGCAGGTAATTGAGCTGGCCAATAGGTGGAAAGGCGCTGCCGCCAAGCATCTCGACCGGAACGGTCCCGGCGTACGGGGCCAGTTCCAGCTCGGCGGCCTGGGAGGCGGCCGAAACGTTGGCGACACACAGGATGATTTCAGTCTTGCCGTCCGGGCCGGTGTACTCGCGGGTGTAGGCCAAGATGCGGCGGTTGCTCGGCGAGAGCATCTTCAGGGTGCCGCGGCCGAAGGCTTTCTGCTGACGACGCACGGCAAGCATGCGGCGGGTCCAGTTAAGCAACGAGTGCGGGTCATGGTCCTGCGCCTCGACGTTGACCGACTGATAACCGTACAGCGGGTCCATGATCGGCGGCAGCACCAGGCTCGCCGGGTTGGCGCGGGAAAAGCCGCCGTTGCGGTCGATCGACCACTGCATCGGCGTGCGCACACCGTCGCGGTCGCCGAGGTAAATGTTGTCGCCCATGCCGATTTCGTCGCCGTAATACAGGGTCGGCGTGCCGGGCATAGACAGCAGCATGCTGTTGAGCAGTTCAACGCGGCGGCGGTCACGTTCCAGCAACGGCGCCAGGCGACGACGGATGCCCAGGTTGATCCGCGCGCGACGGTCCGAAGCGTAGTAATTCCACAGGTAATCACGCTCGCGGTCGGTGACCATCTCCAGCGTCAGTTCATCGTGGTTACGCAGGAAGATCGCCCACTGGCAGTTTTCCGGGATTTCCGGGGTCTGGCGCAGGATGTCGGTAATCGGAAAACGGTCTTCCTGGGCCACCGCCATGTACATGCGCGGCATCAGCGGAAAGTGAAACGCCATGTGGCATTCGTCGCCGTCCTTGCCCTTGCGATCTCCGAAATACAGCTGGGTGTCTTCAGGCCACTGGTTGGCTTCGGCCAGCAGCATGCGATCGGGGTAGTTGGCATCGATTTCAGCGCGAATCTGCTTGAGGACCTGGTGGGTCTCCGGCAGGTTCTCGTTGTTGGTGCCGTCGCGCTCGATCAGATACGGAATTGCGTCCAGGCGCAGGCCGTCGATGCCCATGTCCAGCCAGTAGCGCATGACCTCGATGACCGCCTTCATCACCTGCGGATTGTCGAAGTTCAAGTCCGGCTGGTGGGAATAGAAACGGTGCCAGAAGTACTGCTCGGCGACCGGGTCCCAGGTCCAGTTGGACTTCTCGGTATCGAGAAAGATGATCCGGGTGCCGTCGTATTTCTGCGGGTCATCGGACCAGACGTAGAAATCCCGGGCCTTGGAGCCTTTCTTGGCATGCCGCGCGCGCTGGAACCACGCGTGCTGGTCCGAGGTGTGGTTGATGACCAGTTCGGTGATCACCCGCAGGCCGCGGTTGTGCGCCTCGGCGATGAATTTCTTGGCATCGGCCATGGTGCCGTAGTCGCTGTGCACACCCCGGTATTCGGAGATGTCATAGCCATCGTCGCGGCGGGGCGACGGGTAGAACGGCAGCAGCCAGATGGTGTTGACGCCCAGCTCGGCAATGTAATCGAGCTTGGCAATCAGCCCCGGGAAGTCACCGATGCCATCGTCGTTGGAATCGAAAAACGACTTAACGTGGACCTGGTAAATCACCGCATCCTTGTACCAGAGCGGGTCTTCGATAAAGGCAGCGTTGCGGGGTTTCTTTGCCATGACCACATCCTTTGAATTATTGGTTTGTGGCTTTGATGCGCCAGATGCCGAACGGCTGGTAAGACGGGTCCAGACGCATGAACTGGGTCTTGCCGTACCAGGTCCAGGAATGCCCGGTCATCAAATCTTCCCCCAACGTCGCGGCGTCATCCGACAGGCCCATTTCCCACAGCGGCAGTTCGAAATGCGCTTCCTGCGCGTTGCGCGGGTCAAGGTTCACGGCCACCAGAATGAAGTTGCTGCCATCCGCCGTGCGCTTGCCGAAGTACAGGATGTTGTCGTTGTACGCGGTGTAGATCTTCAGGCCCAAGTGCGTCTGCAGCGCCGGGTTCTGGCGACGGATGCGGTTGAGCTGGGCGATCTCGGCAATGATGTTGCCAGGCGCGGTGAAGTCCCGGGGACGGATCTCGTACTTCTCGGAATCCAGGTATTCCTCTTTGCCCGGTACCGGCGCCGATTCACACAGTTCGAAGCCCGAGTACATGCCCCACAGGCCCGAACCCATGGTCGCCAGCGCCGCGCGGATCAGGAAACCGGGGCGCCCTGAATCGTGCAGGAACGGCGGATTGATGTCCGGCGTGTTGACGAAGAAGTTCGGCCGGTAGCATTCACGCCACGGCGACTCGTTGAGCTGGGTGAAATACTCGCTCAGTTCGGCCTTGTTATTGCGCCAGGTGAAATAGGTGTAGCTCTGGGAATAACCGACCTTGCCCAGGCGCGCCATCATCGCCGGCTTGGTGAAGGCTTCGGCGAGGAACATGACTTCCGGGTGCTGGCTGCGCACGTCGGCAATCATCCACTGCCAGAACGGCAGCGGTTTGGTGTGCGGGTTGTCGACGCGGAAGATCTTCACGCCCTCTTTGACCCAGCCGAGGATCACGTCACGCAACTCGGTCCACAGGCCTGGAATGGCGTCCGGCGCATAGAAATCGACGTTGACGATGTCCTGGTATTTCTTCGGCGGGTTTTCCGCATAGCGGATGGTGCCGTCCGGACGCCAGGAGAACCAGCCCGGGTGCTCCTTGAGCCACAGGTGATCCTGGGAGCACTGGATGGCGAAATCGAGGGCGATTTCAAGGCCATGCTCAGCTGCGGCGGCGACCAGCTCGCGGAAGTCTTCACGGGTGCCCAGTTGCGGGTGAATGGCGTCATGCCCGCCTTCAGCGCTGCCGATGGCGTAAGGGCTGCCCACATCATCCGGGCCTGCGGTGAGGGAGTTGTTCGGGCCTTTGCGGTGCGCGCGGCCGATCGGGTGGATCGGCGGGAAGTACAGCACGTCGAAGCCCATGTCGCGGATCATCGGCAGGCGCGTGTGAACGTCCTTGAAGGTGCCATGGCGCTTTTTGTCATCGGTGATCGAACGCGGAAACAGCTCGTACCAGCTGGCGAACTGGGCCAGCTCACGCTCGACGTCCAGCGGGAATTCCAGGCTCCGACTGAGGAACGCGTGGTTGTCCGCCTTGGCCATGACGGCGGCAGTTTCGCTGTTCAGCAGCAGTGCGACCTTGGCCTCGTTTTCGGTGGCCTCGCCCAGGCGCTTGATCAGGCTGTCGAGCTGACCGCGCAATTCCAGGGTGCTGCGCTCGGCGGCGTGCACCAGGTGCAGGCGCCCTTCTTCCAGCTCCAGGTCGATCGTCACGCCGGCGGCGTACTTCTTTTCCAGCTCGTAGCGGTAGCTGCCGAACTGATCGATCCAGGCTTCGAGGCGGTAGATATAGCGGGTGAAGGTCGGCGGGGTGAATTCGCCAATCCAGCTGTCGTTGCCCAGCTCGCGCATGGGCACGGACTGCCATTGTTCATCGTCAGCGGCCCGGTAGACGATACGTACGGCCATCTTGTCGTGGCCGTCCGCGTAGATTTTGCTGGTGACCGTGACCGGCTGACCGACAACGGCCTTGGCAGCCAGCTGACCGTTATCGATCACCGGTTGGGTGTCCTCGATCACGATCCGCGGAAGCTGCAAGGCTTGGGTCAGGGGGATAGGGTGGATAGAGTGGAGAACATCGTTGGCCAGGGAATCCGGGCCGTACGGCTGATCAGCAGTATCATTCATCGAGCATCACTCCTCACGCCCAGGGACGCCCGCTGTGGGGCGCCCATTGCTTCAGCGTCTTTGTCCATAACATAAGAGAGAGCCACGGGATCAACGCATCCGGACGTGGCAGCATAGGTTCCGAACGCCAGCCTCGGGCAAAAGTTCAAAGAGCTTGCGTGACGGTTGATCAACTCAGCGCACGGCACGCGGACTGGTTTTGCTCAGCACCGGGAAGGCAGCAGCGCAACGGTTGCAGTGAATCATTGGCAACGGGGAGCGGTCGTAACCTGGGAGTGCTGCGGCGTTGATGAACAGCCGCTCGACACGCTTGCCTCGATAACCTCACGCATGCCTCGATAACCAAAGGAAGGTAACACCATGAGCATTCCCGTTCCCGCAGAAACGCCCGATCCGAACATCGATGACCCCGAGCTGCCGGTGCCCAAGCCGGAAGAGCCGCCTTCCCCGCTTATGCCCCCGGTGATCGAACCGCCGGCCGGTGACCCGCCGAGCAGCGAGCCGCCGGCGATTCTGGATGAGAAGTTCCCTGAGTGATTGAATGCCCTCTCCGGAGAAGCCGGTCCCTGCTGACGCAACACGTTTTGTGGGACCGGCTTTAGCCGGGAAGCTTTTAGCGGGCCAGCTGCGATTTTGAGGGTGCGCCGACTGGCCTCTTCCCGGCTGAAGCCGGTCCTACTGCGCGTGTTTTCCGTAGGACCGGCTGCGCATGTTTTCCGTAGCACCGACTGCGCATGTTTTCCGTAGGACCGGCTTCAGCCGGGAACGCGTCAGCAGCCCCACCACCGATGTTGCCGAATGACCCCAGGCTCACGGCTCCTGCGCTTCCCCACCTGTGCTGCGAGCCGGGTCCCTGGCGCGCTCTTCCGGCGATTCAAAGCGCCTCACAATTCGCGGCATCAGACTGAAAATGCCCAACGCAAGCACAGTACTCAGCACCGCCGTCATCTCCCTGCCCATTCCCGCCGCGATACCGATCGCCGCCGTCATCCACAGACCGGCTGCCGTAGTCAGGCCCTTCACTTGCGTCGCGTTGAGCGCATCGCCCTTGAGGATGGTCCCGGCGCCGAGAAAGCCGATCCCCGCCACAATGCCCTGCACCACCCGGCTGAGTGCAGCGTCGTCGGCACCGGCCATACGCGGCACCAGCACAAACAGCGCAGCGCCCATGCACACCAGCATGTGAGTTCGAACCCCGGCCGCCTTGCCTTTGTGTTCCCGCTCGAAGCCCAGAATCCCGCCCAGCAGCGCCGCAATCACCAGGCGTATGGTCACGCGGGTGATCTGCCCGGCATCGGTGATGTCAGAGAACTCGGCCTGCAGTGTTTCCACCACTTCTTCCCACCAGGCATTCATCAGTGCATTCCCCTCATTCAGCGTCAGTGCCGTATGGACCGCAGCAGGGGCCGAGAGTGCGGGAGGAGCCCGACGACCCTCACCCCTGATCCGGTTCTCGGGTGCATATCTGCATCTGTACTAATTCGCAGACGACGCGCATATTCCGCCTGCACCGGGTCACCCGCCCTTCCCGCCGGCCACCCACTGGCGGCTGCGTCCCAGACGCCCCTCAGCACGAGCCCCGCCATGAAGCGTTATGAAAAGTTTGCCGATGACATTGCCGAGCTGATCCGCACCGGGGTGCTTGCTGCGGGGCAGCGTGTGCCGTCGGTGCGCTACGCCAGCCAAACCCACGGCATCAGTCCGTCGACGGTGTTCCAGGCCTACTACTTGCTGGAACGTCGAGGCCTGATCCGGGCGCGGCCGCGCTCCGGCTACTTCGTCAACGACAGCATTCGCCTGCAAGGCCTGAGTGACAACGCCATCGAGCAGGATGCGCGCCCCGCGCCACAGCTGAGCGAATCCACCGAAGTCGACGTCAGCGAACTGGTGTTCTCGGTGCTGGAATCGATCAAGGACCCGAACACCGTGCCATTCGGCTCCGCCTTCCCCAGCGCCGCGCTGTTCCCGTTGCAGCGCCTGGCCCGCTCCCTCGCCAGTGCCACCCGCGACATGGACCCGCGCATGGTCGTCAGCGACCTCTCGCCCGGCAATCCAGCCCTGCGCCGGCAGATCGCCCTGCGTTACATGGTCGCCGGGCAGATGCTGCCCATGGACGAGCTGCTGATCACCAACGGGGCCCTTGAAGCCCTGAACCTGTGCCTGCAAGCGGTGACCGAGCCCGGTGATCTGGTGGCCATCGAGGCACCGGCGTTCTACGCCTGCCTGCAGGTGCTCGAACGGCTGAAGCTCAAGGCGGTGGAAATCCCGGTGCACCCGCAACAGGGCATTGACCTGGCAGTGCTTGAGCAGGCGCTCGAGCGTTACCCGATCAAGGCCTGCTGGAGCATGACCAGCTTCCAGAACCCCACCGGCGCGACGGTGCCTGAGGCGCGCAAACGGGAGCTGGTGCAGCTGCTGCGCAAGCATGAGGTGCCGCTGATCGAGGATGACGTGTACGCCGAGCTGTATTACGGCCAGCACGCGCCGAAACCGGCGAAGGCGTTCGACACCGAAGGCCTGGTCCTGCATTGCGGCTCGTTCGCCAAGAGCCTGGCGCCCGGGTATCGGGTGGGCTGGGTCGCTGCCGGGCGTTATGCGCAGAAGGTCGAGCGGCTGAAGATCATGACCTCGCTGTGCGCCTCGATGCCGGCCCAGGCGGCCATTGCTGATTACCTGCAACACGGCGGCTACGACCGGCACCTGCGCAAGTTGCGCCACAGCCTGGAAGATCAGCAGCGTGCCATGCTCGGCGCCATCGCCCGGTATTTCCCCGCGCAGACCCGCGTCAGCCAGCCCACCGGCGGGTACTTCCTGTGGGTGGAGCTGCCGGAACAGATCGATTCGCTGAAAGTGTTCCAGGCCGCCCTCGCTCAGGGCATCAGCATCGCCCCCGGCCCGATGTTTTCGCCAACGCGGCGCTTCCAGCCCTTCATCCGCCTGAACTACGGCAGCCCGTGGGGTGAAGCGCCCGAGCAGGCGATGGAGACACTGGGGAAGATCATTCGCTCGATGATGGGTTAAAAAGTGCCGGGCGAAGGGGCAGCGCTGCAAATCTTAAGTGCCAGGACTGGCCCCTTCCCGGCTAAAGCCGGTCCTACAAGGGACCCCGTGCAGTCAGCGGAATTGACTGTGAACGCGGGTGTAGGACCGGTTTCAGCCGGTCCTACAAAGGACCGCGTGCAGTCAGCGGAATTGACTGTGAACGCGGATGTAGGACCGGCTTCAGCCGGGAAGACGGCGGCACATTCAGCGGTGACTACCGACCGCCGCCCAGATCAATGAACGACCCCGTCGAATAGGACGCCTTGTCCGACAGCAGCCACAGAATCGCTTCCGCCACTTCATCGGCCAGTCCGCCACGGCCCATGGGGATGGTCGGTTCCAGCTTGCTGACGCGGTGAGGGTCGCCGCTCAGGGCGTGGAATTCGGTGAAGATGTAACCGGGGCGCACGGCGTTGACCCGCACCCCCTCGCCCGCCACTTCCTTGGCCAGCCCGACGGTGAAGGTGTCCAGGGCGCCCTTGGACGCCGCGTAGTCGACGTATTCACCGGGTGATCCGAGCCGTGCCGCCACGGACGAGACATTGACGATGCTGCCGCCGCGCCCGCCATGACGGGGCAACATGCGCAGCAGCGCGTGCTTGCTGCAGAGCATGGGCCCGACTACGTTGCTCATCATGATCTTCAGCAGACGAAACTCGGACATCGTGTCCAGCCGCGAAGCCTCGCCCACCGTGCCGGCGTTGTTGACCAGCGCAGTGATTCGGCCCATGTCGGCATCGACCCGGGCAAAAAGACGAATGATCTCATCCTCGTTGCTGACGTCCGCCTGTACCGCAATGGCATGCCCGCCCGCCTCGCGAATCTGCCCGCACAACCGCTCGGCCGAAGCGTGATCGGACAGATAGTTGATGCACACGCGATATCCCTGCGCTGCGGCCAGCACCGCCGTGGCGGCCCCGATACCCCGGGAGCCGCCGGTGATGAGGAGATTTTTATCCATAAACGTTCCCAGTCGATCAATGCGTGGAGGTGGGGTGGGTGTTAACACTCAATCGGTGATTTCGCGGACACGACGCCGGGCAGCTTCAATGTCAGCCATGAAACCCTCGGCCGGCAATGGAGAACCCAGCAGGTTGCCCTGCAACGCGTCGCAGCCCAGCCGCGTCAGGAAACTCTGTTGGCTGGCGGTCTCGACCCCTTCGGCAACGATGCGCAGGTTCAGCGCCTGACCCAGCGCAACGATCGCCGACACGATGGCCGCATCGTCGCTGTCGGGCTCCAGGTCGCGCACGAAACCGCGGTCGATTTTCAATTCGTTGGCCGGCAGGCGTTTGAGGTACATCAGGCTGGAGTAGCCGGTGCCGAAGTCGTCGATGGACAGGTCCACGTCCATGTCCGAGAGCTTGCGCAGCACGGTCATGCTCGCGTCGGCATCGCTCATGGCGGTGGTTTCGGTGATTTCCAGGGTCAGGCAGTTGGCCGGCAGCCCGTGGGTCGTCAATGCATCCGCGACGGCTTCGATCAGCCCGACATGGCTGAATTGCAATGCCGACAGGTTCACGGCAACGCGCCAGTCAGTGTTGCCGGCGTCGTACCAGCACTTCATCTGCCGGCAGGCCTCGCTCATTACCCATTCGCCGACCGGAATGATCAAGCCGGTTTTTTCCGCCAGACCGATGAAGGTATCCGGCATCAGCAGCCCGAGCTGCGGATGGTTCCAGCGCAACAGTGCTTCGGCACCGACCGGCCGGTGGGAGCTTGTGCTGAACTTGGGCTGGTAATGCAGGCAGAATTGCCCGTCACGCAGCGCAAGGCGCAGGTCCTGCTGCAACTGCAGCTTGTTGCGCGCATTGGTGTTCATCGACGCGTCGAAGAAGCTGTAGCCGTTCTTGCCGGCGTTCTTGGCGTGGTACATCGCGGCGTCGGCGTTCATCAGCAATTCCTGCTGGGTTCGGCCGTTCCCCGGGTACAGGCTGATGCCGATGCTCACTGTCACCTGCAGATCGTGTTCCTGCACGCTGAACGGCTGGTTCACCAGCGAGACCTGACGCGACGCCACGCTGACCGCCTCTTCGCCATCGTCGAGTTCGACCAGCAACACGAATTCATCGCCGCCGATGCGCGCCAGGGTGTCATGGCGATGGAAGTTCTCGCGCAATCGGAAGGCCACGGCCCGCAAGAGCTGGTCGCCGACGTGATGGCCGAACGCATCGTTCACCGGTTTGAAGCCATCCAGATCCAGAAACATCAGGGCGAACATGCCGCCCTGGGCATCGACCTTGCGCATGGCCTGATCGATACGATCGGCCAGCAACATGCGGTTGGGGAGCCCGGTCAGGTTGTCGTGCAGGGCCAGTTGCGTGAGCTCGCGGTTGGCCTCTTTCAACGACAGTGACAGTTGGGCGGTACGCGCCGCCATGCGCGCGTCCAGCACCGACGTCAGCAAGGTGATGCCCAGCACCGCCAGACTGGTGACCAGGACCACCTTGTCCAGACCGTCGGTGCGCAGGCCATTGGAAAGCGCGCCGCAGAAACTGCCCTGTGGAAAGTTGGCGGCGGTCATGGCGGTGTAGTGCATGCCCAGGATCGCAAACCCCATGACCACCGCCGCGCCCCCGCGTGCCAGGCGAACGTAAGGGGTTTCCTTGCGCAGCCGCACGGCGATGCTCAGCGCGACGGCGGACGCGGTGACGGCAATGACCAACGACAACCCGAACAAGGTGGGGTCGTAGTCTATGCCCGGCTGCATGCGCATCGCCGCCATGCCGGTGTAATGCATGGCGCAGCTGCCCAGGCCCATGACCAGTGCGCCGAACAGCATATTCGACAACGGGACGCGGTCGTGACTGACCAGCCACAAGGCAAAACCCGAGGAGAAAATGGTCATCAGCAACGAGAGCAGTGTCAGCGGTATGTCGTACGCCAGCTCGATGGGCAGCGTGAACGCAAGCATGCCGATGAAGTGCATCGACCAGATGCCGATGCCCATGGAGAGCGCGCCGCCGCACACCCACAGCATCCTCGCCCGACCGCGGGCCGACGCAATGCGCCCGGCCAGATCAAGGGTCGTGTAAGACGCGAGAATCGCTACGAGGACTGAAATCAGAACCAGCGAATTGGTGTAATGGCCGATCAACATGGCTGGCTCTTGGCTCAACGGAGTGCGGCCTTTCAGCCCTGATCAATTCGGCCGCGATTGTACCGAAATTCCTGTGAAAGTCCCGTCACTCCGTTGCGAAGGTGGCACATCGCTATTTAATTCACATCAGCGGTCGGAGACTTCGGCGCCCGCTTTCAGCCCGGTGGCAGCGTCCCAACCGCCGCCCAATGCCGCGATCAATTGGGCGCTGGCAACCAACCGGCTTTCCAGCACATTCAGCACACTGCGTTCGTTGCTCAGTGCGGTGGTCTGCACGTTGACCACGTCCAGGTAGCCGATCAGCCCGGCCTTGTACTGGTTGTTGGTCAGGCGCAGGGAGTCGCGCGCCGATTGCAGCGCCTCGTCGCGCACCCCGGATTCCTGCTCATAAACGCGCAACTGGGCCATGTAGTCTTCGACTTCCTTGAAGCCGTCGAGCACGGTCTGGCGGTACTGGGCGACGGTCTGGTCGTAGACCGCTTCGGTGCGGTCCACTTCGGCCGCACGCTGGCCACCGTCGAAGAGGGTCATCGCCAATTGCGGGCCGACCGACCAGAAGCGGTTGGGCAGGGAAATCCAGTTGCTGACGGTGCTGCTGCTGTAGCCGCCGCTCATGCTCAGGGTCAGGTCCGGGTAATACGCGGCCTTGGCCACGCCGATATTGGCGTTGGCGGTCATCACCGATCGCTCGGCTGCGGCGATGTCCGGGCGGCGTTCGAGCAATTGCGACGGCAGCTGCGCCGGAATCTGCGGCACCGCCGGAATCGAGGTGGTCGCCGCGAGGCTGAAGTCCGCCGGCGCCTGCCCCATCAGCACGGCAATCGCGTTTTCGAACTGGGCGCGCTGCCATTGCAGGTCGATCAGGTCGGCCTGGGTGCTCTTGAGTTGCGTCTGCGCCTGGGCCGTGGCATCGCGGCCGGAAATCCCGGCGCGGTACTGGTTCTGGGTCATGGTCAGCGAGCGCTGATAGGCGTCGACGGTCGCTTCGAGCAAACGCTTCTGCTCATCGATCACCCGCAGTTGCAGGTAGTTCTGCACCAGCTGCGATTGCAGGCTCAGGCGCATCGACGCCAGGTCGGCGAGGCTGGCCTGGGCGCTGGCCTTATCGGCTTCCAGCCCGCGGCGCAACTTGCCCCACACGTCGGCCTCCCAGCTCACGCCCAGTTGCGCGTTGTAGGTGTCGCGAATGCCGCTGCTGGAACTGCTCAGGCTGGAACTGCTGCTGCCGGTGCCCTGGCTCGAGCGGTTCTTGCTGGTGGTCAGGTCCAGCGTCGGGAAAAACGCACCCCGCGCACTGCGCACCAGTGCCGCAGCCTGCCGGTACTGCGCCTCGTATTGCGCCACGGTCTGGTTGGACGTGTTGAGCTTCTCGACCAGGACGTTGAGCTGGGCGTCGCCATAAATTTCCCACCACGCGCCGCGCGCTATCGCATCACTTGGGTTGGCCTGGGTCCAGCCCTCGGCCTGCTTGAAGTGCGCCGGGGTCGGCATCTCCGGGGTCTTGTAATCCGGGCCGACGGCGCAGGCACTGAGCAGCAGCGCGCACAAGGCAACGCCGAAGGTCCTGTGAAACGGCAACGTCCGCTGTGGGCCAGGCGCTTTCATCGAGTCGTTCATAGCGGAGTGTCCAGGGCAGCATCCGTCTGCACACCGCGCCATTGGTTGAAACGATGGCGCAGACGGTCGAGATAAAGGTAAACCACGGGCGTGGTGTACAGCGTGAGGATTTGGCTGAGGATCAGGCCGCCGATGATGGTCAGGCCCAGTGGCCGACGCATTTCCGCCCCTTCGGCGCTGCTCAGCAGCAACGGCACGGCGCCGAGAATCGCCGCCAGCGTGGTCATCAGGATCGGTCGCAGGCGCTGCAGGCAGGCGTTGCGAATGGATTCCACCGGGGTCATGCCGCCCTGGCGCTCAAGCTGCAGGGCGAGGTCGATCATCAGAATCGCGTTCTTTTTCACCACGCCGATCAGCAGGAACAGCCCCAACAAAGAGATCAGGCTGAACTGCCCACCGGTGAGGTAGATGCTCAACAACGCCCCGACCCCCGCCGAGGGCAGCGTCGACAGAATGGTCAGTGGGTGGATGTAGCTTTCGTAGAGAATGCCCAGCACCAGGTACACCGCCACCAGCGCGCCAAGGATCATCCACGGCTGGCTCTTCTGGGTGGCGGCGAAAGCGTCGGAGGTCCCGGCCATCTTGGCGATCACGTCCTCGGGTAGGCCCACCGCCGCGACGGCGCGCTCGATGGCGGCGTTGGCCTGGTCGAGGGTGACGCCGTCGGACAGGTCAAAGGAGATGTTTTCCGAGGCGAACTGTCCGTCGTGGCTGACGCGGTCGTCTTCCAGACTGCGCTCGTAACGGGCAATGGTCGACAGCGGCACCCGCGCGCCGTCGGCAGTGATCACCTGGACCTGCTCCAGGGTGGTCGGGTCGAGGGCGTATTTCGGGTTGACCTCCATGACCACCTGATACTGGTTCAACGGGTCATAGATGGTCGACACCTGACGCTGGCTGTAGGCGTTGTTCAACACGGTGGTGACCATGTTCATGTCGATGCCCAGGCGCTTGGCCGCATCGCGGTCGACGATCAGCGTCACCTGCTGGGTGCCGCCGCCATCGTTAGCGTCGATGGCAGTCAGCTCCTTGAGCGACTTCAGTGCCGCGACGACCTTCGGATACCAAAGGCGCAGGGTTTCCAGGTCGCCACTTTGCAGGATGTACTGATATTGCGAGGTGGTCTGCTCGCGGCCGCCGCCCAGTTGCAGGTCCTGATCCGGCTGGAGGAACAGGCGCCCGCCCGGCACCAGCGGCATTTCCTTGCGCAGCCGCTCGACCACTTCCATGGCGCCGATGTTGCGTTCCTTGATCGGCTTCAGGCGCACGATGATGAACGCGTTGCCGGTGCCGCCGTTGCCGCCAATGAAGCCCGCGACACTCTCCACGGCCGGGTCCTTGAGGATCGCCGAGCGAAACGTGTCCATCTTCGGCTGCATCACGGAAAACGACAGGCCGTCATCCCCCCTTACAAACCCCATCAATTGGCCGGTGTCCTGCTGCGGCAGGAAGGTCTTGGGCACCACGACGTACAGGGCGATGTTGCCGACGATGGTCAGCAGCAGCGTCAGCAGGGTCAGGCGCCGATGGCGGAGCACCCAGCGCAGGCTGCGGTCATAACCGGCAACCATGCGGTCGTTGACCCGCTGACTCCAGCGCTGCAGGCGGTTTTCCGAGCCCGGCACATGGGGCTTGAGCCAGCGCGCGCACAGCATCGGCGTCAGGGTCAGCGAAACCACCAGGGAAACGACGATGGACACCGACAATGTGATGGAAAACTCGCGGAACAGACTCTCCACCAGCCCGCCCATGAACAGGATCGAGATGAACACCGCCACCAGCGACACGTTCATCGACAGCAGCGTAAAGCCGACTTCCCTGGCGCCGAGATAAGCCGCCTCCATGGGGGGCACGCCGTCGTCGATGTGCCGGGAAATGTTCTCCAGCACCACGATGGCATCGTCGACCACCAGGCCGGTGGCGAGAATCAGCGCCATCAGCGACAGGTTGTTCAGCGAGAACCCGTACAGGTACATGATCGCGAAGGTGCCCACCAGCGACACCGGCACGGCCAGGGTCGGGATCAGCGAGGCACGGAAATTCCCGAGAAACAGGAACACCACCAGAATCACCAGCACCACGGCGATCAGCAGGGTCATTTCGGCTTCGTGCAGGGTGGCCTTGATCACCGGCGAGCGGTCCATGGCCAGGTCGAGCTTGACGCTGGCGGGCAGCACGGCCTGCAACGCTGGCAACTGCGCCTTGATCGCCGCCACGGTTTCGATGATGTTGGCGCCGGCCTGGCGGTTGATCACCAGCAGCACGGCGGCCTTGTCATTGAAGAAGCCGCTGTTGTAGCGGTCTTCCACCGAATCCTTGACCTTGGCCACATCTTTGAGCCGCAACGCCGCGCCGTTGGCGTAATGGATGATCAGCGATTCGTAATCCTTGGCCTTCTCCAGCTGGTCGTTGGCCTGCACCTGCCAGTTGTGCTCGCTGTTCTCCACCGAGCCTTTCGGGCGGCGCACATTGGAATTGGAAATGGTCGTGCGCACTTCGTCCAGCGACACGCCGTACTGGGACAGCAGCTTGGGCTCCAGCTCCACGCGCACGGCGGGCAGCGAGCTGCCGCCGATCTGCACTTCGCCGACGCCGTTCACCTGGGACAGGCTCTGGGAAAGGATCGTCGACGCCATGTCGTACAGCTCGCCCTTCTCCAGCACGTCGGAGGTCAGCGACAGCACCATGATCGGCGCCTGGGACGGGTTGACCTTCTTGTAGGTCGGCATGCTGCGCATCCCGCTGGGCAGCAGGCTGCGCGACGCATTGATGGCCGCCTGCACTTCCCGGGCAGCACCGTTGATGTCGCGGTCCATGTCGAACTGCAGAATGATCCGCGTCGAGCCCTGACTCGATCGGCTGCTCATGGTATTGACCCCGGCGATCACCCCGAGGGAGCGCTCCAGCGGCGTCGCCACGCTCGACGCCATGATTTCCGGGCTGGCGCCGGGCAACGAAGCGCTGACCACGATCACCGGAAAATCCATGTTCGGCAGTGGCGACACTGGCAGCAGACCGAAGCTCATCCCGCCCAGCAGCATGATTGCCAGGCTCAAGAGCATGGTCGCTACGGGGCGTTTGATGAAGGGCCCGGACAGATTCATGGGCGGGAGCTCCAAGCGGCAAGCTTCAAGCTGCAAGGGAAGGCAAAAGCCCCGGCCTGCGTATGGCTGCTTCTAGCTTGCAGCTTGAAGCTTGAGGCTTGCAGCTGGCCGGTCATACCGCCACCTCGGTTTTCTCGTTGCGCTGGAACCGGCGCCCCAACCGATCAAAGTACAAATAGATGACCGGCGTGGTGAACAGCGTCAGGACC
Source organism: Pseudomonas sp. CFBP 8772 (assembly GCF_014841665.1). Classification (NCBI taxonomy): domain Bacteria; kingdom Pseudomonadati; phylum Pseudomonadota; class Gammaproteobacteria; order Pseudomonadales; family Pseudomonadaceae; genus Pseudomonas; species Pseudomonas sp. CFBP 8772. The sequence continues at coordinate 532,277 of NZ_JACYUI010000003.1, forward strand.
TGGCTGACCAGCAAGCCGCCGACCATCACCAGACCCAGGGGCTGGCGCAGCTCGGCCCCGGAGCCTGAGGCGAACATCAGCGGGATCGCACCGAACAGTGCCGCCAGGGTGGTCATCAGAATCGGGCGGAAACGCAGCAGGGCCGCTTCGTAGATCGCGGTCTCCGGGTCGATGCCGCGGTTGCGTTCGGCGTCGAGGGCGAAGTCGATCATCATGATCGCGTTCTTCTTGACGATGCCGATCAGCAGGATGATGCCGATGATGGCGATCATGCCCAGGTCATTGCCGCTGAGGATCAGCGCCAGCAGCGCACCGATGGCCGCCGACGGCAGGGTCGACAGAATGGTGATCGGGTGGATGTAGCTCTCATAGAGCACGCCCAGCACGATGTACATGGTGATCACCGCCGCCAGCACCAGCAGCAGCGTGCTGGACAGCGAGGCCTGGAAGGCTTCGGCTGCGCCCTGGAATTCCGTCTGCACGCCGATCGGCATGCCGATGTCTTTCTGCACCTGCTCGATGACTTCCACGGCCTTGCCCAGCGCGACGCCCGGCGCCAGGTTGAACGACATCATCACCGCCGGAAACTGGCCGATGTGGGCAATCGCCAACTGCGCCTGACGTTGTTCGACCCGGGCCAGGCTCGACAGCTTGACCTGCCCGCCGTCGGTGGTCTTGACGTGAATCTGTTCCAGCGCCTCGGGCCCCAGCTCACTGCGCGAGTCGGCCTGCAACACCACCCGGTACTGGCTGGCCTGGGTGTAGATGGTGGAAATCTGCCGCTGGCCGAAGGCGTCATACAGCGCGTCGGTGATGTTGGCGACGGTCACGCCCAGCCGACTGGCGGCATCGCGGTCGATGTTGAGAAACACCTGCAGACCCTTGTCCTGCAAGTCGCTGGCGACATCGGTCAACTCCGGCCGCTGAGCCAGCGCCTCCACCAGTTTGCCGCTCCACAGATTGAGCAGGTCGGCGTCCGGCGAGGACATGCTGAACTGGTACTGGGTGCGGCTGACCCGGTCCTCGATGGTGAGGTCCTGCACCGGCTGCATGAACAGGCGGATGTCCGACAGCTGATCGACTTCGGGCTGCAGGCGCTGGATCACTTCGGACGCCGTCACATCCCGCTCGCTGTGGGGTTTGAGGTTGATCAGCATGCGACCGCTGTTGAGGGTCGCATTGTCACCGTCGACGCCGATGTACGACGACAGACTGGCGACCGCAGGGTCCTTCAGGATGATTTTCGCCAGGGCCTGCTGGCGCTGGCTCATGGAGGCGAACGACACCGACTGGGGCGCTTCGGAAATGCCCTGAATCACACCGGTGTCCTGCACCGGAAAGAAGCCCTTGGGCACGGCCAGATACAGCAATACCGTGATTCCAAGGGTGGCGATGGCGACCAGCAGGGTCAGCGGCTGATGCTTGAGCACCCACTGCAACTTGCGCCCGTAGGCGGCCACCAGCCAGTCGATCCACGCGCCGCTGGCCCGGTAAAAACGGCCCTGCTCTTCTTCTTTCGGCTCACGCTTGAGCAAGCGCGCGCACATCATCGGCGTCAGCGTCAGGGACACGACGAGGGAAATCAGGATCGCCACGGCCAGGGTGATGGCGAACTCGCGGAACAGCCGCCCGACCACATCGGCCATGAACAGCAGCGGAATAAGCACGGCAATCAGTGAGATGGTCAGCGAGATCAGCGTGAAACCAATCTGCCGGGCGCCCTTGAGCGCCGCCTGCAACGGCGTCTCGCCCTCCTCCAGGTGCCGGGAAATATTCTCCAGCATGACGATGGCGTCATCGACCACGAAACCGGTGGCAATGGTCATCGCCATCAACGTCAGGTTGTTGACCGAAAAGCCGGCCAGGTACATCACGCCGAAGGTGCCGATCAGCGACAGCGGCACGGCCACCGAGGGAATGATCGTCGCGCTGAAGCGCCGCAGAAACAGGAAGGTCACCAGCACCACCAGCACGATGGAAATCATCAACTCGTGCTGCACGTCGCTGACCGACGCGCGAATGGTCTGGGTGCGGTCGGTGAGCACGGTGACGTCAAGCCCGGCGGGCAGATTCTCGGTGATGCTGGGCAGCAGCGCCTTGATCCGGTCGACCACGTCGATCACGTTGGCGCCTGGCTGACGCTGGATGTTCAGCAGCACGGCCCGGTTCTCATTGGCCCACGCGGCAAGGCGATCGTTTTCGGCGCCGTCGACGATCTCGGCGACGTCCTTGAGTCGCAGCGGGCCGCCGTTGTTGTACGCCAGAATCAGGTTGGCGTATTCCTCGGGGGATTTGAGCTGGTCATTGGCGTCGAGCATCGACACCCGCGTCGGGCCGTCGAAATTACCCTTGGGCGTGTTGACGTTGGAGGCGCTGACCAGCGTCCGGACGTCCGCGAGGTTCAGGCCGTTGGCCGCCAGTGCGTCGGCGTTGACCTTGATCCGCACCGCCTGACGCTGGCCGCCGGCGATGGTGACCATGCCCACCCCGCTGATCTGCGCGATCTTCTGCGCCATGCGCGTGTCGACCAGATCATTGAGTTTGGGCAGCAGCATGGTTTTCGACGTAATGGCCAGGGTCAGCACCGGCGTGTCGGCCGGGTTGACCTTGTTATACGTCGGGGGCGCCGGCAGGTCGCTCGGCAGCAGGTTGGTCGCGCCGTTGATAGCCGCCTGCACCTCCTGCTCGGCGACGTCCATGTTGATGTCGAGGCTGAAACGCAGGGTGATGACCGAGGCCCCGCCGGAACTGGTCGAGGCCATCTGGGTCAGGCCCGGCATCTGCCCGAACTGGCGCTCAAGGGGCGCGGTCACGGCACTGGTCATCACTTGCGGACTCGCGCCGGGGTACAGCGTCATCACCCGAATGGTCGGGTAATCCACCTGCGGCAGCGCCGACACCGGCAGCAGCGTGTACGCGATCAGACCGGCCAGCACGATGGCGAGCATGCTCAGCGTGGTGGCGACCGGCCTGAGGATGAACAGGCGTGACAGGTTCATACGTTGCCTTTCTTCGCGGTCTCGGTACCCGCTGACTCACCGGGCTCCTTCGAGGGCTTGCCCTGCAACTGCTGACCCGGCGAGGCCGGCACGTCCTTGCTGTCGTTGACCACGTCCACCGCACTGCCGTCTTTCAGGCGGTCGGTGCCTTCGAGCACCACACGGTCGCCGGCCGCCAGACCTTCGGTAATCACCGTGGCGTTCTCGTCGCTTGGCCCGGTCTTGAGGGCGCGAATGCGCACGGTCTTGTCGCCGTCCATCACGTACACGAAGGTGCCGTTAACGCCGAACTGCACCGCGGCCGACGGCACCAGCACCACGTTTTTCAGGGTATTGGCCAGCAGGCGTGCGTTCACGAACTGATTGGGGAACAGCGCTTCGTTGTCGTTATCAAACCGCGCCTTGAACTTCAACGTGCCGGTGGTGATGTCGATCTGGTTATCGATGCTGGCGAGCACGCCGGTGGCCTGGAGCTTCAGGTCGCCACGGTCCCACGCCTCGACCGGCAACTTGCCGCCGCTGCGGTAACGGCTCAGCACCTCGGCGAGGTCTTTTTCCGGAAGCGTGAAGTTGACAGTGATCGGTTTGGTCTGGGTGATCACCGCCAGGGCGGTGGTGTCGTTGGCAGCGACCAGATTGCCGACGTCCAGCTGGCGCAGGCCGATGCGGCCCGAGATCGGCGCCCGGATCTGCGAGAACTCCAGGTTGAGCTTCGCGTCGCCCACGGCTGCCTGATTGGTCTTGATCGTCCCCTGGTACTGGCCGACCAGGGATTCGGCGGTGTCCAGGGTTTGCTTGGCGATGCTGTCTTCTTTGTACAGGCCCCGATAACGCTGTACGTCGAGTTGAGCATTCTTGAGCAGCGCCTGGTTCTGCATCAGCGTGCCTTCAGCCTGTTGCAGCGCGATCTGGTAGCTGCGCGGGTCGATCACCGCCAGCAAATCGCCGGCCTTGACCTGCTGGCCTTCCTGGAAATTGATCTTCATCAATTCGCCTGCCACGCGGCTGCGCACGTTGATCGTGTTCAGCGCGGTCACAGTGCCAAGGGCTTTGTAGTAAATGGGGAAGTCGCCGGTGTTCGCGACTGCGACCCGCACCGGTACCGGGGCGGTGGAGCCGCCGAACCCGGGACGCTTGGCCACCGCCTTGCCGTTGCCGCCGCTGCGGCTTGCGCTGGCCTGGGCCTGATCGCCTTTCTGCGCCGTGGCGTTCGGTTGCGACGCGGATCCCGGCCAGAAGCGCCAGCACAGGCCAGCGACGATCAACAGAACCAACAGGCTTATCAGCCAGCGACGGGAATTACGGGGGCCAGACAATTGCATGGATAAATCAACCAGTGTGCGCGTGAGCGTCTTCGGGAGGCTGAACAATAAGCATAGAGTCCGGCAAGGCAAAGGGGCTTTACCGGCAATTTACCTAGTGCTTACTCGGAATAAGGTGCTGACGTACCCATAAAAAACGGCCTGAGGGTGTCAGGCCGCCTGGATGTTGCCGGGTAATGCCGTCGACTGATGGCAATACGCCGCTTGCCAGCTTACTTCAATACGGCCAGCGCCGCGTCGTAGTTCGGCTCCTGGCCGATCTCCGGTACCAGTTCGCTGTGCAGCACCGTGTCGTTTTCGTCCAGCACCACGACAGCACGGGTGGTCAGCCCCACCATCGGCCCGTCGGCGATGGCAACGCCATAGTCCTGCATGAACTGCGCGCCGCGCATGGTCGACAGGTTCTTCACGTTTTCCAGACCTTCGGCGCCGCAGAAACGCGCCTGGGCAAACGGCAGGTCGGCGGAGATGCACAGCACAACGGCGTTGTTCAGCTCGTTGGCCTGGGCATTGAACGTGCGGATGGAGGTGGCGCAGGTCGGGGTGTCGACGCTCGGGAAGATGTTCAGCACCTTGCGCTTGCCGGCGAAGGTTTCCAGGGTTGCGTCGGACAGATCGGCCGCCACCAGTTTGAAGGCCGGCGCCTTGCTGCCGACGGTCGGCAGTTCGCCGCTGATCTGTACCGGAGAGCCTCTACGAGTCACTTGTGGCATGAGCTGAGTCCTTGTTTGAGTGGCATTCAAGGGCGGAAGTTAACCATGAAAAAGCGTGGCAACCTACCGCCAGAAACGATTTTATTGTCAGGAAACGGGGTGCATTACCGGTTTGTCCATCAGCCCCGGGCGGGCGCAGACGTCCACTACCCAGTCGACGAATACCCTCACCCGCCGCGACGTCTGCCGGTGTGCCGGGTACAGCGCGGTCAGGGGCAACAGCGGTTGTTCGACATCGCCCAGCACTTCGATCAGCTCGCCGCGGCGCAACGATTCGGCGACGTGGTAGTACGGCGTCTGCACCAGTCCGTACCCTGCTCTGCACGCCGCGAGGTAGCCATCGGCGCTGTTGGTCGCCAGGGCCTTGGGCAGGTCGGGCGCCTGAACTCGGCCATCAATGACGAACTCAAGCCCATAGCGTTTGTGGGTGGTGGAAGAGAAGTATTCGATGATCTGGTGGTGCTGCAGATCGGCCAGGCAGAGCGGCGTGCCCCTGCGCTGCAGATACCCGGGACTGGCACACACCACCTGGCGCATGTGAGCCAGCGGTCGGGCCGCCAGGGAGTGATCGAGGGGCTGTCCGCCGCGGATCACGCAGTCGTAGCCCTCCCGGATAAGGTCCACGGGACGATCGTTCATGCCCACTTCCATTGCCAGCCGGGGATAACGCTCGGTGAACTCTGGCAGCAGCGGCATGATGATCAGTCGGCCGATGCCCGACGGCATGTCGACTCGCAGCACGCCTTCCGGGTCCCGGGCCACCGAAGAGAACAACGATTCGGCCGCTTCAAGCTCGTTCAGCACGCTGACGCAGCGGTGGTAATAGGCCTGACCGTCCGGCGTCGGCGTCACCTGCCGCGTGGTGCGCATCAACAACTGCACGCCCAACTGTGCCTCCAGCTGCTTGATCAGAATGGTCACCGACGCCCGGGGCATGTGCAGGCTGTCGGCGGCCCTGGCGAAACCGCCCAGCTCGACAATGCGCGTGAAGGCCCGCATCGCGTTGAATTTATCCATGGCTTGTCACGGTTCCGCTGAGAGATTGTTTAGAAATTACCAATAGTGAAAGCACTTTTAGCCGGTTTATCCCGACGCTGTCGAGGCGCAAGAATGGTGGTCCTCTTGATCGACAAGGCATCCATCATGCAAACGCGTCAACTTGGCAAAAACGGCCCGCAGGTCTCGGCCCTGGGCCTGGGCTGCATGGGCATGACCGACTTCTATACGACGGGCGGCAACGCCGACGAAGCCATCGCCACCCTGCACCGGGCGCTGGAGATGGGCGTCACCCTGCTGGACACCGCCGATATGTACGGCCCCTACACCAATGAGGAACTGCTGGGCAAGGCGCTGGCTGGCAAGCGGGATCAGGCGTTCATCGCCAGCAAGTTCGGCATCGTGCGTACGCCAGGCGACGCCGGCGCGCGCGGGGTCAATGGCAGCCCCGAATACATCCGCGCCGCGATCGATGGCACGTTGCAGCGTCTGAAAATCGACACCCTGGATCTGTATTACCAGCACCGCATTGATCCCGGCGTGGCGATCGAAGAGTCCGTTGGCGCCATGGCCGAGCTGGTCAAGGCAGGCAAGGTGCGCTTTCTCGGCTTGAGCGAGGCGTCGGCAAGCACCCTCGAACGCGCGCACAAGGTTCATCCCATTGCCGCCCTGCAGACCGAATATTCACTGTGGAGCCGCGAGCCGGAAGAAAACGGCGCGCTCGACACGTGCCGCCGGCTAGGCATTGCGTTTGTGCCGTACAGCCCGTTGGGGCGCGGTTTTCTGACCGGCGCACTGAAGAGCCCGGACGACTTCGCCGCCGATGACTATCGCCGCAGCAGTCCGAGGTTCCAGGGCGAGAACTTCGCCAAAAACCTGCTGCTGGTGAAGAAGGTGGAACAACTGGCGGCAGAAAAAGGCATTACCGCCGGCCAGCTGGCGTTGGCCTGGGTCCTCGCCCAGGGCAATGACGTGATTCCGATTCCCGGCACCAAGCAGCGCAAATACCTGGAAGAGAACGTCGCTGCGCTGGACGTGACCCTCAGCGCAGCAGAGTTGCAGGCGCTGAAAGACCTGTTCCCGGTTAACGCTGTCGCAGGCGGCCGTTATCCCGATGCGGCGATGAAGCTGGTCAACGGGTAAGCGGGTAACGCTCTCCAATCATCGCTGCGTCTTCGATGAACCCCGGCCTGTTGGCGGCGACACTCCGCCGCCAGCAGGCCCTGTCCCGCCCCGTTTCGCCGGGTTGTCAGAAGTCCCGCTTGTAGAAGATGTCCAGCGAACTCGCCACACCGCCCGCGACCTCCAGGTACACCTTCTTGCTCAGCAGGTAGCGCAAGGTCAGGGTGTTGGCCGGCTCGAACACCCCCACGCCGTAACGCAGGCTGAGCTTGTCGGTGATCTTGCCGCTGGCGACCACCGCCGTCTTGTCGCCGCTGCCCGAGGTGTCCAGATCGAAATCCTGAATCCCCAGCCCGGACGCCAGCTTGCCCGCCGTTGACGAACCGCCGGCCAGACCCAATGCCAGCGCCGCCTGGGCGACCATGTTGCTGTCTTCGCCGTTGGTGCTCAGCGGACGGCCCAGCACCAGATACGAGAGCGCCTGCTCCTGACTCATGGCAGGTTCGGAGAACACCGTGGTAGTCGGCTGCTCGGCGCTGCCGCTCAGGCGAATGCCGGCGATCACGTCGTCGGTCTGGCGGATGGCTTCGATGTCCAGATACGGCTGGTCGACCGGTCCTGCGAACAGCAGGCGCGCCTTGCGAATGGTCAGGCGCTGGCCGTAAGCGCGGTAGCGGCCGTCGTTGAGGTTCAGCTCGCCGCGGGTGTCCATGTTGTCGCCGATGTGCACGTGGCCGACGAGATTCGCAGTCAAACCGAAGCCGCTGAAACTCAAGGTCTCCTGGCCCACTTCGACGTTCACATCCATGGCGATGGCCAAGGGGGTTTTGCCCTGTTCGGTCTGCTGGCCCACGATCACGGTGTCATCAGAGACTTTCACCGTTGAAGGCGGCAGCTGGCGCACCGTGATCTCGCCTTTCGGGATCAGCACCTTGCCGGATACCGCGAGCCTGTCGCCCTGCAGGGTAATCTTCAGGTCCGGCGCCGCTTCCAGCTTTGCGTACGGTTCAACGGTGATCGGCAGGTGCGTGCCCTTCAGGTCAACGTCGACATCCAGCGCATTGGCCCAGGCCACATGCCCGCCAATGCTGCCTTGACCCGTCGTGCCGCTGCGCCAGTTGCCGGTCAGATCAACGCGCTCGCCGGCAATCAGGGCCTGCACATTGAGCTTTTCAAGACTCACCGGCAATTCGGGACCGGAGACTTCGGCGTCGTTGAGCGTCACGTTGCCGTTGACCTGAGGCGCCAGCAGGCCGCCCGAGATCCGCCCGCTGCCATTGAGCTTGCCGTTGAGCTTTTCCACCATGGGCACAAACGGCCTTACGACCGACACGTCCAGGCCGCTGAGGGTGAAGTCGCCGGTCACGGGCTTGTTCCTGGCGATCGGATCGATGCTCAGTCGCGCCAGCAGTTCACCGAGCTTGCCGCCACGAAAATTGAGGCTGGTGTCGACTTTCTTCGGGGTCAGGCTGCTGGTCAGCTTCAGCGTGTCGTAGGGGAAGTCCAGCCACTGGTTCTTGTCCTTGACCCGCAGCGTCCCGCCACTGGCGTCGATGACCACCTGGCCATTGGGGCCGGCAGCGGGAACGTCCAGCTGGATGTCGGCATTCAACGCGCCCTTCCAGGCGAAATCCTTGGGCAGCCACTGCGCCAGGCTTTCCAGCGGGAAGCGCTTGAGGTGGTAGCGCAGGCGCGGTTCGGGCATCAGGCGCTGATCTTCGCCGCACAGGCTCGCAGGCCCCGACACCCAGCAATGAGCACCAAAGTTGACCTTGCCGTCGGCCAGACGCTCCAGCTTGGCCGGCTGTTGCAGCTTCCAGTCCTGCCCGCCGCTCTGGATGTCGCCGCTGGCCAGACGCCCGCGCCAATTACCTTTGTCCAGATTGCCATCCAGCGCCAGGGCCAGTTTGAGCAGCGGCCCTTTGAGGTCGAGTTTGACTTGCTGACGCTTGATGTCGCCCTGACCATTAACCGTCAGCGCGCCCAGTGCCGTGTCGCCGGCCTGAATGCCGGAGGTCTTTAGGTCAAGGGTGGCGCGCTGGGCGCTGTCGAGCCTGGCGGCCAGGGTCAAGCTCTGCAGCGTGTTCGCCTGGAACGCCAGTTGCGTGCCTTGCAAGGCCAGTTGCCCCTGGGGCGCCTGTACCGTGCCGACGACGTCGAGGCGCCCTTTCATCTGGCCTTGCAGGCCAGGCCATAGCTGACCCAGTCGCGCCAGGTTGATGTCCAGCTGGCCGGCGATTTTCTGCTGAAGGCTGCCCGTGCCTTGAATCCGGTTGTCGCCCAGGCGGATGTCCAGGGCGTTGAGGTTCCATTTGTTGTCGGCGCCATCGGCCTTGGCCTGCAGCACCGTAGGCTGACCGCGCAGGCGCCCCTTCAGGTCCAGATCGGCGTTCAGGGTGAGTTGCTCGTTGCGCATTGAACCCTTGCTGCGCAGCGGACCCGCCAGGGAGCCCGGCAATTCCGAGACCCAGTAAGCGGGATCGATGGCGCTGAGATCCAGTGCCGTGTCCCAGGCGATGCCGTCGGCAAATTGCAGATTCAGGTGACCGCTGGCCTTGCCCTGCCCGGCTGCCAGCTCAAGTTGAGGCAGGAAGATCTCCTGCAAATCGCCGCTGAAGGGGCTCTGCAACGTGAATGGACCCGCCGGGCCCTTGAAGTCGCCGGCGAAATGGCCGAGGTATTTGCCGTCGGTGTAGGACACTTCCCCGGTGAACGTATGCACGCTGACCTGGGGCTCGTCGATCAACGGGTACAGGCGATGCCAGGGGAAATCCAGCCAGTCGATCTTCGCGTCGGCGCGCAGGCCCTGCTGCCAGTCCAGCTTGCCGCTCGCCTTGAGGCGCTGGTTGTCACTGGCGGTCAGATCAAGCGCCGTAATGTCCGCGCCCTTGGCGTCGACCCGGCCTTGTAATGCCAGCGCCACCGGGCCTTTTTCCGCCGGAAGGCTGGCGTTGCCGGTGATGGCGTAGCCTTGAGCAAGATCGCCCTTGGCGTTGAGCATCAGATGATTGAGCTGCAACGTGTCCGGCAGATCAGCACTTGGCTTGAAGTTGTCGCTGGTGATGGCGATGTCCGCCGGCAGGTTCTCCACCAGCGGTTGCAACTGCCCGACGAGCGTGGCGTCGATGTAGCCCTTGCTCTGCGCGTTGAGGGTCAAAGTCTTGAGCAGGTCCCCTTGGATGTTCAGCGCCAGTGACAACGGCTGACCACTGACGTCGGGTAGCTTCAGCTGTCCTTCGGCGGTCAACGGCCAGTCACCCTCGGGTTTGAGCAGGCCCGACAGATCAAGCGCGATGTCATCACGACCGGCGTGCAGCGAATCGATCTTCAACCCTTCAGCGGTCCAGTGCGCCGCCAGCTGCACGTCGCGAACCTGTTCGGTGCCGTCCAGATGAAGACTGCCGATCTGCACGCGCCCCAGTTGCAGGGCCAGCGGCAGCTTGAGGTCCGGCAGCGTGATCGGGCCGCTGGCTGCCTCGTCGCTGGAGGGCGGAAACTGCAGCCTGATGTCGCCCGTCTGCAGGTTGTCGATGCACAGCGTCATGCGCGCGAGGCACGCGGGTGACCAGTCGAAAACCGGTGCGTCGGCTTCGACTTTGCTCTGGCCTTGCTGCCAGACCAGGTGATCCGCCTGCCACGCGCCGCCCAGACGACCGGAAAACCCTTCGACCGTCAGGCCCGGCACCCACCCGAGGGCCCAACGGCTGCCACTTTGCGTACCGAGGAGGATGGTCGCCATCAGCACCATCAAAATGATCAGCGACAGCAGCGTAATCGCCGTGATTGCCGCGGTGCGTTTCAACAAAGCCAGCTTCGTCACAGTTCAGGTCCCATCGAGAAGTGCAGACGAATACCGCCGTCTTCATCCAGCGCGTGGGCGAGGTCGAGGCGCAGCGGCCCCACCGGCGACACCCAGCGCACGCCAATGCCGACGCCGGTTTTCAGGCTCGGCAGGTCCAGCGAATTGAACGAGTTGCCCTGATCGACGAACGCCGCCACCCGCCATTTTTCGGCGATCGAGTATTGGTACTCGGCGCTTCCGGCGATCATGTAACGGCCGCCGATCTTGTCACCGTCGGAGTTCTCCGGGGACAGCGATTGGTAGTCATAGCCGCGCACGCTCTGGTCGCCACCGGCAAAAAAGCGCAGGGATGGCGGGATCGACTTGTAGCCGTTGCTGGCGCTGCCCCCAACCTGCACACGCCCGAGGAAGCGATGGTTCTGCGCCACGGTGGTCAGCCCTTTGAGCATCACCGTGCCGTGCAGCAGGTTGGCGTCAGAACCCAGCCCTTCCTTGGCGACCTGGGTGTCGAACCGCAGCCGGTAGCCGTTGTGCGGGTCGATGCGGTTGTCGCTGCGCAGGTACGAATAGCTGACGCCGGGCATGAGCAAGGTGCTGAGGCCTTCGTCGTTGCCCAGCCGGTATTCTTCGCGCTGCCACTTCAGCGATATCACGCGCTCCCAGCCGCTGGGCAGTTTGCTGTGCCATTCGGGCCCGACGGTCAGCAGTTTGCTGAGGCTGTCGGTGTCGGCGATTTCCTCATATTGATAGCCACCGGCAAAACGCAATTTGTCGGTCAGGGGCGGGTCCAGCGGGATGTCGTAGAACAGGCCGACGTTCTGCCGAGGGGCGGAGATTTCCGCCTCAGCGCCATAACTGTGGCCCTGGGGATTGACCCAGTGGCGCGTCCAGTTGGCTTTTACCCGTGGGCCGACGTCGGTCGAATAGCCGACCCCGAGCCCCATGGTCCGCGGCTTGCGGGTCTGCAACTGCACGTCGACCGGAATGACCTGGGCCTGGGCATCGGTGGGCGACGCGTTGACCCGAACGCCTTCGAAATAGCCGCTCGACTGCATGGCCTGATTGAGTTCGGCGATCAGTTCGGAGTCGTAGGGCGTGTCTTGTTTGAACGGCACCATGCGCCGCAGCAAGTCTTCATCGAATGGCGCGTCGCCGCTGAAGGTCACTTTGCCAAGGGAGAAACGCGGCCCGCTGTCGTAGACCAGTTCGATGTCGGCGACACCGGCGCGCGGGTCGACGGAAAGGCGCTGGGTCACGAACCGGCCCTTGAAGAAGCCGTAGCGCGCCGCCTGGGTTTCAATCAGGTGCTTGGCGTCCTCGTAGACACCATGGTTGAGCACCGCGCCGGGCTTCAGGGCGTCACCCTTCGGCACCCGGAAGCTTTTAAGCTGGGTCGCCTGCCCGGTCACGCGGATGGATACGTTGCGCAGGTGCACAGGCTCGCCGGCCTGAACCTTCAACAGCAGTTGCAGGTTGTTGTCGACGTGGCGGACTTCGCTGTCAATCTGCGCCTGATAATAGCCAAGGGCCTGAGCGGCCTTTTGCGCCTGCTCGACGGCCCCGACGCTGAAGCGTTCGAGCGCTGGCTCGTCGCGCTCGCCGAGGCTGCCCACATACCCTTCGATGTTGGACTTGAGCGCGGCATTGGACGGCTTGACCCGGACTTCCAGCTGCGCATCGGCAAACGCCGCGCAACTGGACAACATCAGGAGAAAGCCACTGGTGTATCGATGGGGAAACTTCATAGGCGCGAATGCTACACGAGCGACGCGGGCTGCTGGAACCCGCGGAAATGGAGAAGCGTGCGCGGCTCAGGCCACAGAACCCAATGAAACCTGCGGATTTGGGTGGAAAAAGATGTGTTCGCGGACAGGTCCTACTGCCACCTCACCGATTTCCTCATAACCCTGTCGGTTATAGAACTCCAGATAATCGCCATTGCCGGTGTCGAGAACGATGCCCTGGGAATTCCTGTCCTGGGCACACCAGTCATGCAACGCCAGCAGCAACCGCTCGCCATAGTGCCGCCCCTGAAAGTCGGGATGCACGCCGAACAACGGCAGGACATGAACCGCTTCCGAAGGCACGCAGGCCAGCACGGCGTGGTAGTACTCCAGATAGCGCTGAGTGCAGCGCAGGCCGGTGGTCATCAACATGCGAATGCGCCAGGCCCAGCTTTCGGTGATGCCCAGCCGCCGCTGCGGAGGCGCAATCAGGGCAACGCCGACCAGGCGGTCCGCCACGAATAGCCCCAACGCCGGCAGGTCCTGCAGATAGTGCTGTTTGACCAGCGCCCGAATGGTCGCCTTGACCCGATGGTCGTAGCCGGAGCGGCCGGATTCGAAGAGGTAGGCAAAACTCGGCTCCTGGCGGTAGGCGAGGTACAGCAGCGCGCGGGTTTCGCGGGAGTAGCCGCTGTCGAGCTGACGGATCTCCGCCGTTTCGCTAGGCAGTTCAGGCATGGTGTGCGTCCTTTTGATGAGCCCCGGGGCGGCCGCTCGGGTGCTTGACTTCAAGGCTTCGAGTCGCCGCCCGCCAGCGCAGTTCCCGCGACGTGGCCGCCGATCAGAAATGCACACAGCGCAACCGCCATCGCACACAGCGCCTCTGACGCTGGCCGTGGCCGGGCAGGTCGGCTAGCATCGCCGTTTGTATTTGTAAGGAGCTGCCAGGAGCGCCGCCCATGAAAATTGTGTCTTTTAATATCAACGGCCTTCGCGCCCGACCGCATCAACTGGCGGCGTTGATCGAGAAACATCAGCCCGACGTCATTGGCCTGCAGGAAACCAAGGTCTCCGACGAGCAATTCCCCCAGGCCGAGATCGAAGCGCTGGGCTACCACGTTCATTTCCATGGCCAGAAGGGCCATTACGGCGTCGCACTGCTCTCCCGCCAGCCGCCGCTGTCGATCCACAAGGGCTTCGACAACGACGACGAAGAGGCCCAGCGCCGTTTCATCTGGGGCGCATTCGCTGATCGCAACGGCAATCCGGTCACGGTCATGAACGGCTATTTCCCACAAGGCGAAAGCCGTGATCACCCGACCAAGTTCCCGGCCAAGCTGCGCTTCTATGCAGATCTGCAGAACCTGCTGGAAACGAAATTCAGCAACGACCAGCCGCTGGTGGTGATGGGCGACGTCAACATCTCCCCGGAGGACAGCGACATCGGCATTGGCGCCGACAACGCCAAGCGCTGGTTGAAAACCGGCAAGTGCAGCTTCCTTCCGGAAGAGCGCGAGTGGCTCGGCAAGCTGAAGAACTGGGGCCTGGTGGACAGCTTCCGTCACTTGTACCCGGAAGTGGTCGATCAGTTCAGCTGGTTCGACTATCGCAGCCGCGGCTTTGAAGACGAGCCCAAGCGTGGCCTGCGCATCGACCTGATCCTCACGTCCCATGGCCTGCAACCGCGCATCAAGGCGGCGGGCGTGGACTACCATTTGCGGTCGATGGACAAGCCTTCCGACCACGCGCCGATCTGGCTTGAGCTGGAATAACCGAACCATCACAGTTCAGCCGCGCGGCGCCCTGCCCGCGGCTTCATCGTCCGAGGCGCTATAAGCCGCGGGCTGTCATCTGCGCGTCATTGGCCTGTCTTATTCTCCGGCCACCTCCACTCCTATAAAGATGCCGCACATGCTGCGCACCGGTGTTTTCATTTTCCTCGTTTCACTCTTCGCTTTTTCGGTAGATACCCACGCCGCTGCCCTGCCCGCGCCCAGTGACGGCTCGCCGGCCTTGCGCATTCAGGGCTCGAACACGATTGGCGCGCAACTGGGGCCGGCGCTGGTCAAAGGCCTGCTGGCGCAGCAAAGCGCACAGTCCATTCAGGAACAAGCGGGCGCGCACCCCAACGAGCGGCGTATCACCGCCCAGTTGCCGTCCGGCCAGAATGTCAGCATCGACATTGCGGCACACGGATCGAGCACAGGGTTCGCGGCCCTGAAGGACGGCTTGGCAGATGTAGCAGCCTCCTCGCGCCCCATCAAAAACAGTGAAGCCATGGAGCTGGCAGCCTTGGGCGACTTGCGCAGCCATCAGGCCGAGCAGGTCATCGCCATCGACGGCGTTGCGGTGATTCTCCATCCCGGCAACCCGCTGCGGGAGCTGAGCACGGTGCAACTGGCGGAGATCTTTGCCGGGGAGGTCCGCGACTGGGAGCAATTGGGCGGCACTGCCGGGGCCATTCATTTATATGCGCGGGATCAGCAGTCGGGCACCTTCGACACCTTCAACGAGCTGGTGCTGGCCAAGTCAGGCAAGACGTTGTCGAAGGAGGCCCGGCGGTTCGAGTCCAGCGAGGAATTGTCCGATCAGGTCAGCCAGGACCGCCAGGGCATCGGTTTCATCGGCCTGCCCTACGTCCGGCAGGCCAAGGCCGTGGCGATCATCGATGGCGAGTCCAAACCGATGCTGCCCACGGTCAGCCTGATCGCCACCGAAGACTATCCGCTGTCACGCCGTCTGTATTTCTACCTGCCGCCTGAGGCGAAGCAGCGCTGGGCCAAGGCGCTGGTGCGGTTCGCCCAGAGTCCGCAGGGACAGTCCATCGTGGCGCAAAACGGGTTTGTGGCGCAGACGGTGCAGGCGGTAAAAGTGCGGGCGACGACGCAGATGCCGCTGGCGTATCAAAATCTGGCGCGGGAGGCCGAGCGGCTGTCGGTGAATTTCCGTTTCGCCCAGGGCAGCGCGACCCTCGACACCAAGGCCATGCTTGATCTCAAGCGCGTGGTCGACTACCTGAAGGCCCATGACAAGCTGGATCAGAAGGTCACGCTGGTGGGATTTGGCGATGCCAAGAGCGACCCGGCGCGAGCGCAGTTGCTGTCCAGACTGCGCGCGATGGCAGTGCGCCGGGAGTTGCTGAAACATCAGGTGGTGCTGCGTGAAGTGCGCGGCTTCGGCGACGAAATGCCGGTGGCGACCAATGACGGCGATGAAGGCCGGATCAAGAACCGCCGGGTGGAGGTGTGGGTGGAGTGATGCGGTTCAAGCCCGCCAGCACTGTACGGCTTACTGGCGACGTCGTGGTCGGTCACCGATGTTCGCTGCGCATCATCTCCTTGGGCACGTACTTGCCAATCTCGAATTTGCCGATCGCCGCGCGGTGGACTTCGTCCGGGCCGTCGGCCAGGCGCAGGGTGCGCTGCATGGCGTACATGTAGGCCAGCGGGAAATCGCCGGACACCCCCGCACCGCCATGCATCTGGATCGCCCTGTCGATCACCCGCAGAGCGACGTTCGGCGCGACCACTTTGATCTGCGCGATCTCGCTCTTCGCCACCTTGTTGCCTACGGTGTCCATCATGTAGGCCGCTTTCAGGGTCAGCAGCCGGGCCATGTCGATTTCCATGCGCGAGTCGGCGATCTTGTCGATATTGCCCCCCAGTCGCGCCAGCGGCCGGCCAAACGCAGTGCGCTGCACCGAGCGTTTGCACATCAGTTCCAGCGCGCGCTCCGCCATCCCGACCGAGCGCATGCAATGGTGAATTCTGCCCGGGCCAAGGCGACCCTGGGCGATCTCGAAACCACGTCCTTCACCCAGCAGGACGTTTTCGTAAGGCACGCGCACGTTTTCGAACAGCACTTCGGCGTGACCGTGGGGCGCATCGTCGTAGCCGAACACCGGCAGCGGCCGCAGGATTTTTACCCCTGGCGTGTCAGTCGGCACCAGGATCATCGAATGCTGCTGATGACGCGGGCCGTCCGGGTTGCTCAGGCCCATGAACACCATGATCTTGCAGCGCGGGTCGCAGGCGCCGGAGGTCCACCATTTGCGGCCGTTGATGACCCACTCATCGCCATGACGCACTGCGGTCGCGGCCATATTGGTGGCATCCGAGGACGCCACATCGGGTTCGGTCATCGCAAACGCCGAGCGAATCTCGCCGCGCAGCAAAGGTTCCAGCCACCGTTCCTTCTGCGCCTCACTGGCGTAGCGCACCAGCACCTCCATGTTGCCGGTGTCCGGCGCCGAACAGTTGAACGGCTCCGGGCCGAGCAGCGAGCGGCCCATGATCTCCGCCAGCGGCGCGTACTCGAGATTCGACAGCCCTGCCCCGCATTCGGATTCCGGCAGGAACAGGTTCCACAGCCCCTCGGCCTTTGCCTTCGCCTTGAGCGCCTCCATGATCGCCGTCGGCTGCCAGCGGTCGCCTTCAGCCACTTGGCGCTCGAACACGGGCTCGGCGGGGTACACGTGAGTGTCCATGAAGGCCGTCACGCGCTCGCGCAGTGCCTGAACCTTGGGGGAGTAAGCGAAATCCATGGGGCGGCTGCCTTCTATGAGGTGTTGTCAGGTCGTGAGCCGATGCTAGATCAGCGCCCCCCCATTTATCTAACCTATTCTCGGCGTGTATAAACATTCATAACCGATATATGATTCGGCGCATTCCAAACAACAAGAACTGCACGAGGCGCACAGCAATGAACCTGAGCAAGGTCGATCTCAATCTCTTTATTGTGTTTGACGCCATCTACACCGAAGCCAATCTGACCCGCGCCGGTCAGATCGTCGGCATCACCCAGCCTGCGGTGTCCAACGCCCTGTCGCGCCTTCGCGAAACCTTCAACGATCCACTGTTCGTGCGCACCGCCCAGGGCATGGTGCCCACCCCGATGGCGCAGAACATCATCGGCCCGGTGCGCAACGCCCTGTCGCTGCTGCGGGTGTCGGTGCAGGAGAGCCGGATTTTCAATCCGCTGCAGGCCAACAAGAATTACCGCATCAGCATGACCGACCTCACCGAAGCGGTGATTCTGCCGGCACTGTTCCAGCGGCTGCGGCGCCTGGCGCCCGCCGTGACCATCGAAAGCTTTCTGTCCAAGCGCCGGGAGACGACCAAGGAACTCGCGGCGGGCCGACTGGATTTCGCCGTCGACGCGCCGCTGAATACCGACCCCCAGGTGCGCCACGTCAAGCTGATGGAAGACCGCTATGTGTGCGCCATGCGCCGGGGCCACCCGCTGGCGAACAAGGAGGCCATCAGCCTGGATGACTACCTCGGCGTCGCGCACATTCATATTTCCAGCCGGCGCAGTGGCTTGGGTTATGTGGATCTGGCGCTCGGAAAAATGGGTATCCAGCGTAAAGTGGCGTTGCGTTCGCAGCATTACCTGATGGCCTCGCAGGTGTTGCAGCAAACCGACATGGTGATGACCGTTCCCGAGCGCTTCGCCCGGCGCAATGACCTGCATTTCGTGTACCTGCCGGTCAACGACGTGCCGACCGTCGAAACCCACCTCTACTGGCACGAAAGCACCGATCAGGACCCGGCAAACCGCTGGATGCGTGAGCAGATCATCGAACTCTGCCAACTCGTTACCGCCCAGGAACGTAAATTGGGCAAGGCCCTTGAAGCAGTGAAGTGAAGGTTCAGCGGCGCCTGCAGTCAATGTAGGACCGGCTTTAGCCGGGAAGAGGCCCGTATGAACACCATCCATTTTGCGGTGTCGCTGCTAGCCCTTTCCCGGCTGAAGCCGGTCCTACATTCAAAACGCCATCCTACGATTGGCAAAAGCTGTCCAGTGTTTGATAACACCCTTGACGTTAACGTAAAGCCCCACTTACGTTACGCCCAGGCCTTCCGTATCGAGCACTGCCATGACCGCCACCACCTACAGCATTTCCGACCTCGCCCGCGAGCTGGACATCACCACCCGCACCATCCGTTTCTACGAAGAACAAGGCATGCTCAGCCCCGAACGCCGGGGGATGGAGCGGGTATATTCGGCCCGTGACAAGGTCACCCTCAAACTCATTCTGCGCGGCAAGCGCATCGGCTTCTCTCTCGCCGAATGCCGCGACCTCATCGGTCTGTACGACCCCCACGGCGGCAACCACAAACAATTGAGCACCATGCTGAAAAAAATCGCCGAGCGTCGCGCGCAGCTGGATCAGCAGCTTCTGGACATTCAACAAATGCAACTGGAGCTCGACACAGCAGAAGAACGCTGCAAGGCCGCACTGGAAATATCCAGCTGATTCAGTCGCATAGAACAACAACCTAAAGCCAAATCTTTCAGGAACGATGCCGCTATGTCTCTCCCTCAACGTGTGCGTCTGGTTGAAGTCGGCCCTCGGGATGGTCTGCAGAACGAATCCCGCCCGGTCAGCGTCAGCGACAAGCTGCAACTGGTGCACGACCTCGCCGACGCGGGCGTCAGCTGTATCGAAGCGGGCAGTTTCGTGTCGCCGAAATGGGTGCCGCAGATGGCCGGCTCCGCTGAACTGTTCGCCGGCATCCAGCCGAAGGAAGGCGTGACCTACGCCGCGCTGGCACCCAACCTGCGCGGATTCGAAGACGCGCTGGCAGCGGGCGTGAAAGAGGTCGCGGTATTCGCCGCCGCCTCGGAATCGTTCTCCCAGCGCAACATCAACTGCTCGATCAGCGAGAGCCTGGACCGGTTTGTGCCGATCATGGAAGCCGCGCGCCTGCACGGCATCAGCGTTCGCGGCTACGTGTCGTGCGTACTGGGTTGCCCCTATGAAGGTGACATTTCACCGAAGCAAGTGGCGTCAGTCGCCAACGAGCTGTTCGCCATGGGCTGCTACGAGGTGTCCCTGGGCGACACCATCGGCACTGGCACGCCGGGCGCCACCCGCACGCTGTTCGACGTGGTCGCCGGACAAATCCCCCGGGGCAAGCTGGCCGGGCATTTCCACGACACCTACGGCCAGGCGCTGGCCAACCTCTACGCCAGCCTGCTGGAAGGCATTCGTGTGTTCGACAGCTCCGTGGCCGGCCTCGGCGGGTGCCCCTACGCCAAAGGCGCGACCGGCAACGTGGCCAGCGAGGACGTGGTTTACCTGCTGAACGGCCTCGGCATTGAGACGGGTATCGATCTGGACAAGCTGATTGCAGCCGGTCAGCGCATCAGCGACACCCTCGGTCGGGCAAATGGGTCACGGGTGGCGAAGGCACGTCTGTCGGCCTGATGTGCGACAACTTGTCACACAGTGTTACCCTGCCCGCCATCGCGTTCAGGGAAACGGGTAACACGGAAACACCTGGCGACAGATTCAGCAGTGAATCCAGGCCGGTGAAATCCGCAAAGCCCCGCAAACCGGGAACTCTGAAAAGTTGGCATGGCTTCTGCTATGTCTTACGTACAACAAAAATAACAAATTCAATCACCCAATAAAAACAAGATGTATCGGCTCTGACATAACAAGAACAACACGGACAGAGACGCAGCTAACTGATTTTTTTGGAGTGGATCGCTCTACTTGAGGCCTTGGCCTCACGACCGGACTGAGAACAATAAAACTGCGTTCAGGCAGCTACCAGACGAGTCGGATCGAAAGATCGAAGCGGATCAGCGCTCAAAAAAATACGTTTGCTCTTGGCCCCGCTTGGGGGTCGCTCAGAAAAGCAAAAGAAGCTGGCTGCCAAAAACAACAACAGGCCACTTACTAATAAAAACGAGCATGCAATCGAACTTGAAGGGGAGCCCAGGCTCCCCTTCGTGCTATTCGTCATTCGTAAACCTCCCCTCCCGATTATCCCCAGCGATAGCACTTCATCGTCGTTGACATCACCACGACTGCAGGCTTACGTTAACGTAAAGGTGAGGCAGTTTCTTTTCCCCCTGTCAGCCCTCCAATAACAACACGGGATGCAGTCCATGAATTACCCCACGCTCAATTTCGGCCTCGGCGAAACCCTCGACATGCTGCGCGACCAGGTGCGCGCCTTCGTGGCCGCCGAGCTGGCTCCGCGTGCCGCACAGATCGACAAAGACAACCTCTTTCCCGCCGACATGTGGCGCAAGTTCGGCGACATGGGCCTGCTGGGCATCACCGTCGATGAGCAGTACGGCGGCGCAGGCCTGGGCTACCTGGCCCATGTCATCGCCATGGAAGAAATCAGCCGGGGTTCTGCCTCAGCGGCACTGTCCTACGGCGCCCATTCCAATCTCTGCGTCAACCAGATCAACCGCAACGGCACCCCCGAACAGAAAGCCCGCTACCTGCCCAAGCTGATCAGCGGCGAGCACGTGGGCGCCCTGGCGATGAGCGAACCCAACGCCGGCTCCGACGTGGTCTCGATGAAGCTGCGCGCCGACCGTCGGGGCGACCGCTTCGTGCTCAACGGCAGCAAGACCTGGATCACCAACGGCCCTGACGCCAACACTTACGTGATCTACGCCAAGACCGACCTGGAAAAAGGCGCCCACGGCATCAGCGCGTTCATCGTCGAACGCGACTGGCACGGCTTCTCCCGAGGCAACAAATTCGACAAGCTCGGCATGCGCGGCTCCAACACCTGCGAGCTGTTCTTCGATGACGTCGAAGTGCCGGAAGAAAACCTGCTCGGCGCGCTCAACGGCGGCGTGAAGGTGCTGATGAGCGGCCTGGATTACGAGCGAGTCGTGCTCTCGGGCGGGCCGGTCGGGATCATGCAGGCGTGCATGGACGTCGTCCTGCCTTACATTCACGACCGCAAACAATTCGGCCAGAGCATCGGCGAGTTCCAGCTGATCCAGGGCAAGGTCGCCGACATGTACACCCAGCTCAACGCCAGCCGCGCCTACCTGTACGCCGTGGCGCAGGCCTGCGAGCGCGGCGAGACCACGCGAAAGGACGCCGCCGGGGTGATCCTCTACGCCGCCGAGCGCGCCACGCAATTTGCCCTGGACACCATCCAGATTCTCGGCGGCAACGGCTACATCAACGAATTCCCCGCCGGACGACTGCTGCGCGACGCCAAGCTCTACGAGATCGGCGCCGGCACCAGCGAAATCCGCCGCATGCTGATCGGGCGTGAGCTGTTCAACGAAACCCGCTGACAGCGCCGGAGGCCCCATGACCACTCTGCACACCCAGATCAACCCGCGTTCGCCGGAATTCGCCGCCAACAGCGAGGCTATGCGCAAGCAGCTCGACGCGCTGCATAACCTGCTCGACCACGTTCAGCGCGGCGGCGGTGCCAAGGCGCAGGAACGCCACACCTCCCGGGGCAAACTGCTGCCCCGGGAGCGGATCAACCGCCTGCTGGATCTCGGCTCGCCCTTCCTCGAACTCAGCCAGCTCGCCGCCCATGACGTGTACGGCGAAGACGTCCCGGCTGCGGGGCTGATCGCCGGGATCGGTCGGGTCGAAGGCGTCGAATGCATGATCATCGCCAACGACGCCACGGTGAAAGGCGGCACCTACTACCCGCTGACCGTGAAAAAACACCTGCGCGCCCAGACCATCGCCCAACAGAATCGCTTGCCGTGCATTTACCTGGTGGACTCCGGCGGCGCCAACCTGCCCCGCCAGGACGAGGTGTTCCCCGATCGCGAGCACTTCGGCAGGATCTTCTTCAATCAGGCCAACCTGAGCGCCGAGGGCATCGCCCAGATCGCCGTGGTCATGGGTTCCTGCACTGCGGGCGGCGCCTATGTGCCGGCCATGGCCGACGAAACCATCATGGTCCGCGAACAAGCGACCATCTTTCTCGCCGGGCCGCCGCTGGTGAAAGCCGCCACAGGCGAAGTGGTCAGCGCCGAAGACCTCGGCGGGGCCGATGTGCACTGCAAGGTCTCCGGGGTGGCCGATCATTACGCCGACAGCGATGACCACGCCTTGGCGCTGGCACGGCGCTGTGTGGCCAACCTGAACTGGCGCAAGCTCGGCCAGTTGCAGACCCGCCCGCCTCAGGCGCCGTTATATGGGGATGACGAGCTGTACGGCGTGATCCCGGCAGACGCCAAGCAGCCGTTCGACGTGCGCGAAGTCATCGCGCGGCTGGTGGACGGTTCGGTGTTCGATGAATTCAAGGCGCTGTTCGGCACCACGCTGGTGTGCGGCTTCGCCCATCTGCACGGCTACCCGATCGCCATCCTCGCCAACAACGGCATTCTCTTCGCTGAAGCCGCGCAGAAAGGCGCGCACTTCATCGAACTGGCCTGCCAGCGCGGCATTCCGCTGTTGTTCCTGCAGAACATCACCGGCTTCATGGTCGGCCAGAAGTACGAGGCCGGGGGCATCGCCAAGCACGGCGCCAAGTTGGTGACTGCCGTGGCGTGCGCGAACGTGCCGAAGTTTACGGTGATCATCGGCGGCAGTTTTGGCGCGGGCAACTACGGCATGTGCGGCCGCGCTTATGACCCGCGCTTTCTGTGGATGTGGCCCAACGCGCGGATCGGCGTCATGGGCGGCGAACAGGCCGCAGGCGTGCTGGTGCAGGTCAAGCGTGAACAGGCCGAACGCAGCGGCCAGACGTTCAGCGCCGAGGAGGAAGCGGCGTTGCGCCAGCCGATCCTCGATCAGTACGAGCATCAGGGCCATCCCTGGTATTCCAGCGCCCGGCTGTGGGACGACGGTGTCATTGACCCCGCCCAGACCCGCGACATTCTCGGCCTGGCCATCAGCGCCTCGCTCAACGCCGCCATCGAACCGACCCGCTTCGGCGTGTTCCGGATGTGACCCGAGAGAATCGCCCCATGAATGATTTCGCCACCCTCGACATCGCCCTCGACCCACGCGGGTTCGCCACGCTCTGGCTCAACCGGCCGGAGAAAAACAACGCCTTCAACGCGCAGATGATTCGCGAGCTGATCATCGCCCTTGACCAGTTGCAGCGGGACGACAGCCTGCGGTTTCTGCTGGTGCGCGGACGCGGCCGGCACTTCAGCGCCGGTGCCGATCTGGCCTGGATGCAGGAGTCGGCCAATCTCGACTACAACACCAACCTGGGCGATGCCCGCGAGCTGGGTGAGTTGATGTACAACCTCGCCAAGTTCAAGGCGCCGACCCTCGCCGTGGTGCAAGGCGCGGCCTATGGCGGCGCACTGGGCCTGATCAGTTGCTGCGACATGGCCATCGGCGCCGATGACGCGCAGTTCTGCCTCTCGGAAGTGAAGATCGGCCTTGCTCCGGCGGTGATCAGCCCGTTCGTGGTGCAGGCGATTGGCGAACGTCACGCGCGACGCTACGCGCTGACCGCCGAACGTTTCGACGGCACCCGGGCGCGGGAGATCGGCCTGTTGGCCGAGTGTTACCCCGCTGCCGAGCTGGAACAGCACCTGGAACACTGGATCGCCAACCTGATGCTCAACAGCCCCCAGGCCATGCGCGTCAGCAAAGACCTGCTGCGCGAAGTCGCCGACGGTGAGCTGACCCCTGCCCTGCGCCGCTATTGCGAGAACGCCATTGCCCGCATTCGCGTCAGCGCCGAAGGCCAGGAAGGTCTGCGCGCGTTTCTGCAGAAGCGCGAACCGGCCTGGCGCGGCGAGCCGCGCACGCTATCCCAACCGCTGCAAGGCCCGCGGCCCCCACAAGGAGAGTCGCACTGATGAGCGTCCCGCACATGCAACCACTGAATTCGGTGCTGATCGCCAACCGTGGCGAAATCGCCTGCCGCGTCATGCGCACGGCCAAGGCCATGGGCCTGACCACCGTCGCCGTGCACAGCGCGACTGACGGCAACGCGCGGCACGTCCGTGAGGCGGACATCGCGGTGAATCTGGGTGGCAGCAAGCCCAGCGAAAGCTATCTGCAAATCGTCAAGCTGATCGAAGCAGCCAAAGCCAGCGGCGCCCAGGCCATCCATCCCGGTTATGGGTTTCTCTCGGAAAACGCAGGTTTTGCCCGCGCGGTGGAACAGGCCGGCCTGATTTTCCTTGGCCCGCCCGCCTCGGCCATTGACGCCATGGGCAGCAAATCAGCGGCCAAGTCGCTGATGGAAACCGCTGGCGTGCCACTGGTACCCGGCTACCACGGCGAGGCCCAAGACGCCGCGACCTTCCGCGAAGCGTCCGCCCGCATCGGCTACCCGGTGCTGCTCAAGGCCACCGCCGGCGGTGGCGGCAAGGGCATGAAGGTGGTCGAGCGCGACGAGGATCTGGCCGAAGCGCTGGCGTCCGCGCAACGTGAGGCGCAGTCGTCGTTCGGCGACTCGCGCATGCTCGTCGAAAAGTACGTGCTCAAGCCGCGCCATGTGGAGATTCAGGTGTTTGCCGACCAGCACGGCCACTGCCTGTACCTCAACGAGCGCGACTGCTCGATTCAGCGCCGTCACCAGAAAGTCGTCGAAGAAGCCCCGGCGCCGGGCCTGACACCGCACATGCGTCAGGCCATGGGCGAAGCGGCGGTGCGCGCGGCACAGGCGATCGGCTACGTCGGCGCCGGCACGGTGGAGTTTCTGCTGGACGCCCGGGGCGATTTCTTCTTCATGGAAATGAACACGCGCCTGCAGGTCGAGCACCCGGTGACCGAGGCAATTACCGGGCTGGACCTGGTGGCCTGGCAGATTCGCGTGGCCCAGGGCGAGCCGCTGCCGATCACCCAGGCCGAAGTGCCGCTGAACGGCCACGCGATTGAAGTGCGGCTGTATGCGGAAGATCCGGCCAACGACTTTTTGCCCGCCACCGGGACGCTGACGCTGTATCGCGAATCATCTGCGGGGCCGGGGCGTCGCGTCGACAGCGGCGTCGCGGAAGGCGACGAGGTCTCGCCGTTCTACGACCCGATGCTCGGCAAACTGATTGCCTGGGGCCAGACCCGCGAAGAAGCGCGCTTGCGATTGCTGGCGATGCTCGACGAATTCGCCATCGGCGGTTTGCGCACCAACCTCGGGTTTTTGCGCCGCATCATCGCCCACCCGGCCTTCGCCGACGCGGAGCTGGACACCGGCTTTATCCCTCGCTATCAAGAGGATCTGCTGCCAGCGGCCGAGGGTTTGACAGAGGAATTCTGGCAGGTGGCGGCGCAGGCATACCTGAGCACCGCGCCAGTGACGGTCAGAGCCGACGACGCCCATTCGCCCTGGTCGGCCCGCACCGGGCTGCGCCTGGGCGGCCCAAGCGAAGTGACGTTGCACCTGGCGTGTGGCGCAGAGTCTCGAAGCATGGTGTTGCGAAGTGACTCCCAGCAGGGCGTTCGGCTGAACGGCGAGCATTTGCTGATCGAGCAGGACGGCGTGCGCCGGCAGACCCTTGCGATCCGCCGGGCTGACACGCTTTACCTGCAATGGCAGGGCGATGTGCATGGGATCCGCCCGGTTGACCCGATTGCCGACATGGATTCAAACCACGGCCACCACGGCGGCCTCACCGCCCCCATGAACGGCAGCATCGTTCGGGTGTTGGTCGGCGTGGGCGAACAGGTGCAGGTCGGCACTCCGCTTGTGGTCTTGGAAGCGATGAAAATGGAACACAGCATCCGCGCGAACACCGCCGGCACCGTGACAGCGCTGTATTGCAGCGAAGGTGAGATGGTCAAGGAAGGGACAGTGCTGGTGGAACTGGAAGCTGTGGTACAGGCCGAATGATCGGCTGCTGGCCGGCTGCAGTTATGTAGGACCGGCTTCAGCCGGGAAAGCGGCAGTGGGTACACCACACAATTGAGGGTGTTAACACCGGCCTCTTCCCGGCTAAAGCCGGTCCTACTAAGCGATGCATCCAGTGCGATAGAAAGGAGGCCTGACCGGCCTCCTCCGTGTCTTTACGCCGCTACTTCATACAACTTCAGCACTTCAACCTCACCACTGACCAGGCTCTGGCGCATCCGTGCCGCCTGCAGTGCCGCCGCTTTCATCGCGCTTTCCTTGACGTGACCATAACCGCGAATCCGCTCCGGCAGGCGCGCCAGATTCAGCGCGGTGTGCCGATTGCCGGCACTCAGGTGGCCAAGGATCAGCTCGATGTCGCCCACATACGCATCAATCAACTCGCGCTCCTGTCGACGCTCGATGCTGCGGCCGAACGGATCGAGCACCGTGCCGCGCAGGAATTTGAAGCGAGCCAGCACGTCGAACGCCTTCAGCATCCACGGCCCGAAACTGCGTTTGCGGGGCACGCCACTCTTCGGATCACGCTTTGCCAGCCAGGACGGTGCCAGGTGAAACTCAATGCGGTAATCGCCTTCGAACTGCGCTTCCAACTGACGGGTGAAGTCGCCGTTGCTGTACAGCCGCGCCACTTCGTACTCGTCCTTGTAAGCCAGCAGCTTGAAGTAGTTGAACGCCACCGCCTCGGTCAATGCAGGCGGCTGGCCCGGGAACAGCCGCGCTTCGGCATCCCGCACACGGTTCACCAGCGTCAGGTAGCGCTCGCCCAACGCGCCATTCTGATAGGCGATCAAACCGTGAACATTGCGCGTGACACGCTCTTCCAGTGTCAAATGCTCAGGGTCCGGCGTTGGCTGGGTCTGCGGATTGGCGGCCGCTTGCACCGCTCGCAAGTCAAACGCTGCACGACGCCCCCACAGGAACGCTTGCTGGTTCAGATTGACCGCCACGCCGTTAAGCTCGATGGCTTTTTCGATGGCCGCGGAGGTCAACGGAATCAGCCCCAGCTGGAAGGCATAACCCAGCATGAAAAGGTTGCTGGCAATGCTGTCGCCCATCAGTTTGGTCGCCAGATCCGTCGCCTGCACAAAGTGGGTTTTTTCAGCGCCGACGGCTTCGCGGATGGTTTGCATCATCGCTTCGGCCGGGAACTCGGCGTCGGGATTACGGGTGAATTCAGCGGTCGGCGTCTGCTGGCTGTTGATCACCGCATGGGTTTTCGCACTGTTGAGCTTGGCGATGGCATCGGGACCTGAAGCCACCAACAGGTCACAACCCAGCAGCAGATGCGCCTCACCGGCGGCAATCCGCACGGCGAACAGATCTTCCTGCCGCGCGGCGATACGAATGTGACTGACCACTGGCCCAAACTTCTGCGCCAGACCGGCCTGGTCAAGCACGCTGCAGCCCTTGCCTTCCAGGTTGGCGGCGTAACCGAGCATCGCACCGACGGTTGTCACGCCCGTGCCGCCCACACCCGGCAGCAGAATGTTGTACGGCTGGGCGAGGCTCGGCAGCGTCGGCTGCGGCAGCTCCGCGAAGGCCTGGGCCTGCTTGGGCAACTGTGGCTTGCGCAGTTTGCCGCCGTGCACCGTCACGAAGCTGGGGCAAAAGCCCTCGACGCAGCTGAAATCCTTGTTGCACGCGCTCTGATCGATTTCGCGCTTGCGCCCTTCCGGTGTTTCCTTCGGCAGCACCGACAGGCAACCCGATTTGACGCCGCAATCGCCACAGCCTTCGCACACGGCCGGGTTGATAATGGCGCGTTTGTCCAGATCGACCATCGTGCCGCGTTTGCGGCGACGGCGTTTTTCCGTGGCGCAGGTCTGGTCGTAGATGATCACCGACACGCCCTTGAACTCACGCAGTTCGCGCTGCACGGCGTCCAGGTCGCTGCGGTGGTGGAAGGTGGTGATCGGTGCAAACTGCTCGCGGCTCGGGTATTTCTCCGGCTCATCCGAGACCAGCGCAATGCGCTGAACGCCTTCGTTGAACACCTGCCGGCTGAGCTGATCCACCCGCAACACGCCATCGATGGGCTGGCCACCGGTCATGGCGACGGCGTCGTTATAGAGAATCTTGTAGGTGATATTGACCTTCGACGCGACGGCCGCCCGCAGCGCCAGGTGCCCGGAGTGGAAGTACGTGCCGTCGCCAAGGTTCTGGAACACGTGGGGCGTTTCAGTGAAAGGCGCCTGGCCTATCCAGGTCACGCCCTCACCGCCCATCTGGGTGAACGTCTCGGTTTCCCGGTCCATCCAGATGGTCATGTAATGGCAGCCGATACCGGCCAGGGCGCGACTGCCCACGGGTACGCGGGTCGAGGTGTTGTGGGGGCAGCCGGAGCAGAAATGCGGGGTGCGCTGGGTGTTGAACAGCGGCGCGGCGAGGGCTTTTTCCTTGTCGGCCAGAAACTGCAGGCGTGCCTCGATTTTCGGGCTGCTGTAGATCGGCGCAAGGCGTTTGGCGATGACGCGGGCGATCATTGCCGGCGTCAGTTCAGCCAGGTTGGGCAACAGCGAGCGGCCTTCTTCATCGAACTCACCGACCACGCGAGGGCGCTGATCCACCGGCCAGTTGTACAGCTGACCGGTGAGCTGATCCTCGATCACGCTGCGTTTTTCCTCGACCACCAGGATTTCGTCCAGCCCTTCCGCGAAGCCGTGCACTGACACCGGTTCCAGCGGCCAGCTCATGCCGACCTTGAGCACGCGAATCCCCACCGAGGCGCAGAGGTCTTCGTCGATGCCCAGCTCTTCCAGGGCCTGACGTACGTCGAGGTACGACTTGCCGGTGGTGATGATGCCCAGCCGCGGCTGCGGCGAATCAATGACCACTTTGTTGAGGTGGTTGGCACGGGCGAACGCACGGGCGGCGTAGATTTTGTAGGTATTGAGCCGCGCCTCTTGAGCCAGCGGCGAGTCGGGCCAGCGAATGTGCAGGCCGCCTTCGGGAATCTGGAAGTCTTCGGGAATCTGGGTCTGGATGCGCAGCGGATCGACTTCGACCACGGCCGACGAATCGACGTTTTCGGCGATGGTTTTCATCGCCACCCAGCAACCGCTGTAGCGCGACAGCTCCCAGCCGATGATGCCGTAGTCGAGGATTTCCTGGACGTTGCTGGGGTTGAGCACCGGGATCATCGAGGCGATGAACGCGTGTTCGCTCTGGTGCGCGATGGTCGACGATTTGCAGCCATGGTCGTCGCCAGCGAGGATCAGGACGCCACCCTTTTCGGCGACGCCGGCCGAGTTGCCGTGCTTGAACACGTCGCCGCAGCGGTCAACGCCCGGGCCCTTGCCGTACCAGAGGGCGAAGACGCCATCGTACTTGCCGTGGGGGAACAGATTGACTTGCTGACTGCCCCAGACCGCCGTCGCGGCGAGTTCTTCGTTGACGCCCGGCTGGAAATGAATGGCGTTCTGCTGGAGATAATCCTTGGCGTCCCAGAGGCTCTTGTCGAGGTTGCCCAACGGCGAGCCGCGATAGCCGGAGATAAACCCGGCGGTGTTGAGCCCGCGGGCTTCATCGCGCTGCTTCTGCAGCATCGGCAGGCGGGTCAGCGCCTGGGTTCCGGTCAGGTACAGATTGCCGGTTGCGAGTCGGTACTTATCGTCCAGACGAATATCAGCCAGGGACATTCAGGCACTCCTTTGTTTTTATTAGTGCGTTTTGAATGCGGCGCCAGTGGCGTGTGCAGCCTTGCCAGCGCCTCGCCGTCAGGACGGTTCAGCCCGACGGTCACAGACAAAATACTGCCTGCGCGGCAGAGGCTTTTTCTTCCTAAATCGACGCGAATCTGCTCATATCGTGCATGGCCGTTCCCGTTCAAGAATGAAAAAGGGTCAATTCATGCAGGTCAAGCTCAGCCCCATCGATCGCAAGATCCTTCGTCTGTTGCAGCACGACGCCGATCTCTCCGCCGCCGAGATCGCCGAGCGCGTCGAACTCTCGCAATCACCCTGCTGGCGGCGCATCAATCGTCTGGAAGAAGAAGGCGTTATCGAGCGCAAGGTCGCCCTGCTCAACCCGGCCAAGCTAGGGCTGACCATGACCGTGTTCGTCGACGTCAAGCTGTCCGGGCACGGGCGCAAGTACCTGACGGAGTTCGAGGAAGCGATCACCGGATTTCGCGAAGTCCTGGAGTGCTACACCATGGCCGGCGACATGGATTTCCTGCTCAAGGTGGTGGTGCAGGACATCGCCAGCTACGAGCGTTTTCTGCGCGACCATCTGCTGCAAAGCCCCCATGTGCAGGAGGCGCATTCGAACATCGCGATGAGTGTGGTGAAGCGTACGACAGAACTGCCGATCGACTGAGCTGCCGATTGACTGAGGCGCAGGCAACGAGCGCCCACGCAGAAAAACTCTTTTCACCGGGGCGCGAAAAAAGCATTGACTCTCAAATGGGAATGATTATTATTGAGCGCAACCAGTCGCGAGACTGGCTGGTAACCCAGAAGCCTTAGGTCGGCTTCCGGATTATCTCCTCATCAGGCTAATCACGGTTTTTGACCCGGCTTATAGCCGGGTCTTTTTTTTATGCCCTTTTCGGGTCTGGGTTCGGTCGGGTGTTGCGTCTTCAGGCTAATGAAGAGGGTTCGACAGTGATCTGTCTTTTCGATGGCGCGCATCATAGCAAATGGAGCGAGCAATGCACCGTTGCCGCTGTCAAAAACTGACACATTCAGTAAAAAACACCCGTTAAAGATCCGAACGCACTCCCGTTGTTTTCCGCGACCGCCGCTATTCAAACAGTGAGCAATACGCCATGACTCAGCCGTTCGATTCGTTGATGACCGCCTCCACCGTGCCGCCTGCCCTGGGCGCGAGGGCTGAAACCGACCTGTACCGACGCCGTCTTCAGCGGTTGCCGCGCAGGGTTCAGCAGGTGTTTCTGCTGAGCCGCCTCGACGACTTTTCCTACACCGACATCGCCCAACTGCTTGATATCGACGCCACCGCCGTCGAACGCTGCATGACCGCAGCGCTCGAACGTTGCGTCAGCGAATCCGCCGAACATGACCCGGCCCGAGCCATTTTGCTTCAGGCCCTGCGCTGGTACGTGCACCTGCAAAGCCCCCAGGCCACCGCCAGTCAGCGCATCGAGTTCCGTCACTGGCTCGACGCCGATCCCCGACACCTGGCGGCCTTTCAAAACAGCGAGCAGTTCTGGCGCACGCTTCATGCCCCCGCCGCGATTCTGGGCGCCAGCGGCTGGCATCGGCGCAAACCCCGCGCCTATGTCGGCTGGTTGCTGATGACGGTGCTGCTGTGCGGTCTGCTGGTGACTGCCGAGGCGTACAGCTGAGTCAGGCTCCGACCCTTTGGCGAACGATTCTGTCGCCGTGCCCCCGCTGGTTGCGTGTAAAGTAATTGTCATAACAGCCCAGTGAGGGAATCAGGCGCGGCCTGCATTACCTCCCGATGGTCTCGTAATGGCAGATCATGCAATCAGGACGCTCCCGTGACTCAAACCGCCCTTAATATCTCCGCCGATTTCGACAGCGGCAACATCGTCGTGCTCGACGCCAGCAACCCGAAAACGGTGCAACTGGCGATTCGCCCTGACACCAAGAGCGCGCACTTCCAGTGGTTCCATTTCAAGGTCGACGGCCTGCAGATCGGCGAGCCCCACGGTTTCAGCCTGACCAATGCTGGCGAGTCGAGCTACAACGGCGCCTGGACCGGCTACAACGCGGTCGCCTCCTACGATCAGAAAACCTGGTTCCGCGTGCCGAGTCAGTTCGACGGCCGTGCGCTGAACTTCGAGCTGACGCCCAGCGAATCCCAGGTGTGGTTTGCCTACTTCGAACCCTACAGCCGCGAGCGCCACGACTGGCTGGTGAATGAAGCGCTGAACAACGGCACCGAGCTGCTGTCCACCGGCAAGAGCGTCGAAGGCCGGGACATCCCGCTGCTGCGCAAGGGCGACGGCGCGGCGGGCAAGCGCAACATCTGGATCATCGCGCAGCAGCACCCCGGCGAGCACATGGCCGAGTGGTTCATGGAAGGCATTATCGACCGGCTGCAGGAAAACGACCCTGAATTGCAGGCGTTGCTGGCGTCGGCGAACCTGTACCTGGTGCCGCACATGAACCCGGACGGCTCGTTCCACGGCCATCTGCGCACCAACGCCCAAGGCAAGGACCTCAACCGCGCCTGGCAGGACACGACCCCCGAGCTCAGCCCGGAAGTGTTCTTCGTCAAAACCCAGATGGAAAAATACGGCGTGGACATGTTCCTCGACGTCCACGGCGATGAAGAAATCCCCTATGTCTTCACCGCCGCCTGCGAAGGCAATCCGGGGTACACCGACCGGCAAGCCCGATTGGAAGCGGATTTCCGCGCCCGGTTGGGCGGCTTGACCCGGGACTTCCAGAGCAAATACGGCTATCCGAAATCGGCGCCGGGCCAGGCCAACATGAACCTGGCGTGCAACAGCGTCGGTGAGCGTTACAAGTGCTTGTCGCTGACGCTGGAAATGCCGTTCAAAGACAACGATGACGCACCGGATGTCATCACCGGCTGGTCGGGCCAGCGCTCGAAACAGCTCGCCCGCGATGTGCTGACCACGCTGGCGCAGATGGTGTCAGTGCTGCGCTGAGGCGTGAACTGACTTTAATTACGGTCCAGAAACGCCATCGCCAGCGGGTTCGCGCCTGCTGGCGATGGCGTCAATCGCGGTGACGACAAGCATCAATCCCGCGATTTCCCCCGCAGCATGCTGTCCAGCACTTCATCCCTCCGCACCCAGCCGTGAAACAGTGCGGCAGCCAGATGCGCGAGAATCGTCAGGAAGAACAGGTACGCCAGGTAGGCGTGGGCCTTGCGCAGCAGCGCGAAGGTGTCAGGGTTGGCGGCAACGATGGACGGCAGCCGTACTGAACTGCCGAGCATGACCGGATCCCCGGCGGCGGAAATCATCGCCCAGCCAATCAGCGGCATCGCCAGCATCAGCGCATACAGCAGGTAATGGGACAGCTTCGCCGCCAGCGCCTGCACGGCCGGCAAGTCAGCCGGTAACGGCGGCGTCACCGTGGTCACACGCACAATGATCCTGACGATGACCAGCAGCAGAATCGCAATGCCCAAAGGCTTGTGCAGGTTCAGCAGCCATTCATGGCGCTCGGACACCGACGCGACCATGCCGGCGCCGATGAACAGCATGGCGATGACCATCAGCGCCATCACCCAGTGCAGCAGGCGCGCCAGTGGGGCGAAATGCTTGACGGGCGTGCTCATGGCTGTTTCTCCAGGGCGGGTTCGGCTTTCAACTGATCGACTTCACTGGTGCGGCGCATGTAGGACGCGGCGTAGGCCGCCGATCGCGCGGCGAGCAACGGGTCATCCGAGCCTTCGATGCCACTGGGCAAAATCAGCGGGTCGTAATTGACGTCGCGGCAGTCGCCGTTCAACTGCGAGCTGTCGGCGTTGACCACCAAGGTCCCGGCGTCCACGGTCCTGTGCTCGCCGGACCAGGCTTTGGATGCGTCGTTGGTCGGGTCCTGGGGGTTGGCCAGGGTCAGCACCAGCTTCCAGCGTTGTGGGCCGCTGGCCAGTCTTTCGTTGAGGTCCTTGTTCAGGTACTCCTTGGCGTCGGGCGCAGGCGATGCATCGGTCGCCTCCGGCACCAGACTCCAGCGCACCGGCTGACGCTTGCCATCAGCGTTCACCAGCACGAAGGCGTTGACGCTGTTGTAGGTCTCGGTGACGAAACTGGCCGACGGCTTGGCGGTCTTGACCCACGCCAGAAACGGCTGGGCTTCCGGGTGCGCGGCGAAGAACGCCGGGGGTTTCGCCGGGTCGGGCTTGCCGGTCTTGGGGTCAGGTCCGGTGGCGATTTGCAGATCGATGAAGGCCTCAGGCGTGCCGACCGGGAACACCGGCATGCTGTTCATGCCGGTGCGCCATTGCTGCCCGTTGGGCTGGGTGAACTGCACTGCGAAACTGCGCAATGGCGCGGCGCTGTCGGGGGAATACGGATTGCCCGTGGGCACGGCCAGACGGCCGATCACCGGGGTGCGCCCGCTGGCGAAGACTTCGGCTTTGGAGAGGCTGGCAGCGGCGCCGTTGCTCTCGAACACGCCGGCGACGCAGATGCCTTTCGGGTGGTTGCGACGGTAACCGGGATGCACACCGTTGTTGCGTTCGAAGACGTCAACCACCCGCGCCGGTGTCAGTCGCTGTGGGTCGAGGCTGCCATTGACGTAGGCAAACGCGCCGGCGGCGATCAGCACGATCAGGCCAATGCCGGCCAGACGCGCCAGTTTTTCGGGATTACTCAGCGGGGGCTTACGGGGATACGGTGGCTCACGGTCAATCATCGATAACACTCCGGGCTTCTCGCCTCTGGGGACAGCAACATGCTTGGCACGCTTTGTTTATAGCCGGGTGCTCGAATTTTGCCAGGCCCAGGTCTTTGAGCGCCTGGTTGCCGGAGCACGGCCAAAATCGAAATGAGATCATGCTGGCCCCTTCCCGGCTGAAGCCGGTCCTACGAAGGCAGCTCATCCAGCCAGTGAGATCGGGTGCGAACTCGACTGTAGGAATGGCTTTAGCCGGGAAAGCGCCGGATGGCGCGCTGCGAAACCGAGGGTGTACCGCTATCAGCCGTTCAGCTTCGACGGATCACTCTGCAACAGGACCTTGGCATGAATCCCGGCCAGGGTGTCTTTCAGGGTCGACGTGCCACGGCCCTGCTTCGCCTCTTTGTCCTGTTGCAAGGCCTGCTGCAGCACGCTGAGGAAATTCTGGGTCTTGGAGGTGGAGATCGGCGTGTGAGTGTCTTTTTCCAGGCGGCCCATCACGTACTTGGCAATGCGCGTCGACTGACTGGCCGACTGGCTCACCGTCGCATCGATCAGTTCGCCTTTTTTATAGCCGATGCTGGCTTTGCTGCTCGCCTGATCGCTGACCTGGTAATACAGGTAGTTCTGGCTCGCGGGATCGGTGCTCAACGCCAGCTTCTGCCCGCCTGGCAGGGGCTTGTGATAACTGGCGGTGAGCTGAGATTGCTGGTCCTGAACGATGGTCCGGTTCAACTGGTCGCGTCCCTTGGATTGGGTGGTTTGCGACAGGGTGTAGGCGAAGGTGTCCAGTTCGCCGGGGCGTGCCGGGTTGCCTTCGACGCTCTTCTCGCTGACCGAGGCGCTGAAGTCGCCGAGGCCGGTCAACAGGCCGTGATCGGTGTCCGTCAGTTCGATCGAGCTCACCGTCTTCGCCGCCGTGGAGGCGCGGGTGTCAGGGTAATTGGAGTGCAGCGTTTTGAACGCGTCCTCGAACATCGACAGCAGCTGCGCGTCGCCGTCACCGCGTTTGCGCGCCGACTCGATCTGGCTGACATAGCCGTCCAGCGCTTTCGCCTGCTGAGCACTGTCACCCCGAATGGCCGCGTTTTTCAGGTCCACCGACAGCTCAAGATTCCCCAGCGCGCCACTCATGCGCACCGAACGCTGGTCGGCATCGGCGCGCAGTTCAAGGGTCTGGGCGCTGCCGTCTTCGAGTTTAAAACTGGTTTTCAAATCAACGGAAGCAAAGGCCTTCGAGTCGAAATGGGTCAAGGCGTCGAGCTTCAGGGTCGGCGGTTTGGCCGTCAGGCCGTCGATGGCCGACTGAAAACCGTCCGCCATGGCATTCAGCGCGTTGAGCTCGTCGTCGCTGAGGTCGCCCCCGCTCACCTGGGCCTGCACCGCCAGACCGTCGTCCTGACTGGAAAGGCTCAGCTCGATGGTTTTACCGCTGGCGGTTTTCAGCGTCAGGCTGATGCTGTTGGCCGGATTGCTGTGCAGGCGGTCCTGGGCGGCAGCGAGCTCTGCAGGCTACAATGCATTGCCGGTCGTCGAGCGCAGCACCGATTGGGAAATGTTCTGGCCGGTCTGGGCCAATTGACTGAGCAGCGTCGCGCCCAGGCCCTGGAAGCGACCGGCTGTGGCGGAGGTGCTGAAATTGCCCATCATCGCCAGCGAGACCTTGTCCTGCCGGGTGTACTCCCAGGCGGGCGGTACGTTGGCATCAGGCATCAGGCCACGGACGTTGTAGACCAACGGGGCGCTGACCTTGTCGTCCTGGCCGAGCATGACGACGGACGACGGCGTGGCGCTGGTGGTGGCAGCAGCGGCGTTGTCATTCAGCGCGACGGTGGCCGCCGGTTTGACCACTGGCATCAACTGGGCGGATGAGGTGACCGAAGCAATCGCTGACATGGCACTTCCCTGTTCAAGTGAGTAATAGACTTCCTGAACAGGGTGTCGGCGCGGGCTTTTGTAACTTGAGCGATACAAACATGGGGCAGTCCGTTAAAAGCGATTACGGTAAGCGCTGCCCTTTCACTATTTTGTTTCCGCTGGTGGGATCTGCGCCGTAACTCGGCCACAATACGCCCCGATCCCAGGCGCCAGGGCTTTATGCCTTTCGGTTCGCCGCACAACCCGCCACCCCAGGACTGAGCAATGCCCCAAGAGCGAATCGCTGCACTTCGGCTTCCCAAACCCATCCAGGGTGCGATTGACGATCTGGTGCGCGCGTTGAATGCCGCCACCACCAAGGAAGACCTCGAACGCGAGGCCTCCATGGAAATCAGTTTCATCCTCAGCCTGGAGACCAGCCGACGTCTTCGCCCGGCCGATGTAGAAACGCTGTACATGATCTTCGACGACGCCGTGCAAGAACGCCTCAGCCAATTGGGTCACGGCTGATCTGCACGCGCGCCGGATTTTTCCAGCGCATAAGCATCCAATGCCGAGACGGCCCCACGGCCCGCACTTCGAATGCTTTCAGCAAAGGACCCCCCATGACGTTTTACATCTTCCTCATCGCCTGCGCCGCGGCAGCCAGCACCGGCATCATTTTCAAACCGGGCAGCTGGTATGAATCGCTGCAAAAGCCACGCTTCACCCCGCCCAACTGGCTGTTTCCGGTGGCCTGGACGACGATTTATCTGCTGCTGGCCTGGGCCGGTTATCGCCTGACCCTGATCCCCGGCAGCGAAACCGTGCTGGCGTTATGGGCCGCTCAGATTGCCTTGAATACCCTGTGGACGCCGGTGTTCTTCGGCGCCCACCGCATCATGGCGGGCCTGATCATCATTTCGCTGCTGTGGCTGGTGGTAGCCGCCATGGTCGTGCTGGGGATCCAGCTGGACCTCATCACCGGGCTGATCCTGTTCCCGTACCTGGTCTGGCTGACCGTCGCTTCGGCGCTGAATTTTTCGATTCTGCGTCATAACCGGTAACGCGGCTCAGGCGGCCCTGGCCTGGCCGGCCTGCTGAATCAGCAGACCGGCCAGCGCCGACACCGCCAGCAAGACTACGACCCCGCCGTAGACATTGGTGGTGGTCACCAAGCCCGCCGTTTTGATCGACACGCCGGCCAGCAGCGCCGGAATGCAGAACGCCAGATAACTCAAGGCCAGAAAGGCCGCCATCAATGCGCCCCGCTCGTGGGCGTGGGTCAGGGGCAGCAACAGCCGCAGGGCGCCGAGAAAACTCGCACCGAAGCCGATCCCCGCCACCACCGCGCCGGTGAAGAACAGCCACAACCAGCCCAGATTCACCGCCGCCAGAATCACTGAAACCCCGATTGCCAGAAAACTGCAGCCCACCAACAAGGCCAGCCGGGGCGCGCGCAAGCGCAGGTTATGAATCGAAATCGCACCACTGATGGTCAGCGCTGCCACGGCAAAGCCGCCGTTGAGCACCGAGGTCGAGCCGGTCGCGGCAGTCAGCAGTGACGGTGCGAGAGACAGGAAAAATCCGCCCAGCGCCCAGGCGGCGATGTCCGCCGGCAGCACCAGCAGCAATGTCCCCCTGGCCTGTACAGGTACGGCGAGCCGCGGTCGCAGGGTTTTCAGCACGCCCGGCTGCGGGGTCACCGTTTCAGCGACCCGCAACAGATACACCGCCTGACCCGCGAACGCCGCGAGAAGCAAGCCATAGGCCAGGCCCATGGGCAGCGGCGCGTACTGCACCAGCGCACTGGTGCCGAGCGCCCCCAGTGCCATGCCGAACATCGGTGTGATGCTGTTGAGCAACGGCCCCTGCTGCGCATCGCTGTCGAGCATCGCGGCGCCCAACGCGCTGGTGGCAATGCCGGTCGCCACGCCCTGCAGCACCCGCGCAACGATCAGCCAACTGACGTCGGTGGCGGCGATGAACAGCAGCATCGCGACGATCTCCAGCAGCAGCCCGATGAATATCACCGGGCGGCGGCCGAGGTAATCCGACAGCGAGCCGAACACCATCAGCGTCGCCAGCAGGCTCATGGCGTAAACGGCGAAAATCACCGTCATTAATACCGATGAGAAGCCCCACGCCTGTTGATAGAGGTGGTAAAGCGGCGTGGGCGCGCTGGACGCGGCGAAGAAACACAGCAGCACGAAAGCCAGAAAACCCAAGTGGCTCCGCCCCCGACCATCGACTTGCGGGTTCTGCAAAGAATCAGACACGAGTACACTCTCCCGAAAAAGCACGCCACAAAAGCTATTAATTAGCTTTAGGAGTGTGCGAGCAGCGTCTGCTTAAAGCAAATACTTTGTGTTAGGGTCCGCAGCATGGCTATCAAAGAAGGCATTCGCACCGGCGGCCGCAGTGCCCGGGTGCAGACATCGATTCACGCAGCCGTTCGCGATCTGCTCCAGGAGCAGGAGCGTTCAGCCCTCAGCGTGCCCATGATTGCAGCCCGTGCCGGTGTCACGCCGTCCACCATTTACCGGCGCTGGGGCGACCTGACCTCACTGCTGGCCGATGCCGCTGTCGAGCGTCTGCGCCCCGACGAGCCGGTGGATTGCGGCAACCTGCGCGATGACCTGCGCACCTGGGTCGAGGTCTACCTCGAGGAGACCAACTCGGCCCCCGGCCGCGAGATGATGCGCGACGTGGTCTCCAGCAGCGCGACCCTGTGCTCGGGCAAGTGCCTGAACATGGTTCGCGATCAGCTGCAGATCATCATCGACCGCGCCCGGGACCGCGGCGAACAGAGTCCTTCGGCGGATGAACTGGTGGATGCCGTTGTCGCACCCATGGTCTACCGCATTCTGTACGCCGAATCGGCGCCGTCCCTCGATCGCATGCACCAATTGCTGGATCGCTGCCTGAGCTGAGCCTCTGCCCATGGTGCTTGCGGCCAAGCGAGCACAGGGCGCGACGACTGGGTATCATGGGCGCCCATTGACCACAGGCGCCCTTCCCCCCATGCACACCCTTGCAGACCTGCGTGCCGGCAAACTGGCAGGCATCACGCGGCTCAATCTCAGCGCCGACCTCGGCGAATTCCCCGAGGAGATTTTCAGCCTCGCCGATTCACTGGAAGTGCTGGACCTCAGCGGCAACCGGCTGACCGAATTGCCCGCCGACCTGCACCGGCTCAAGCGCCTGAAAATCCTGTTCTGCTCCAACAACCCGTTTACCCGCCTGCCGGAATGCCTGGGCCAGTGCGAGCAGCTGTTCTTCGTCGGTTTCAAGGCTTGCGATATCGCTGATGTACCGGCCGTCGCGTTGCCGCCCTCGCTGCGCTCGCTGGTGCTGACCGACAACCGCATCGAGACTTTGCCTGAAGCCATCGGCGACTGTGCGCAGCTGCAGAAGCTGATGCTCGCGGGTAACCGGCTTCGGCAATTACCGGAATCACTGGCCCGCTGTCAGCGCCTGGAACTGGTACGGATCGCGGTCAACGATTTCCATGAACTGCCGCGCTGGCTGCTGGAAATGCCCGCGCTGGCCTGGTTGGCGTTTGCCGGCAACCCGCTGAACGACATCCACACCGAAGAGCCGATCCGGCAAATTCCGTGGCCGCAACTGGCGCTGCAACAGGTGCTGGGCGAAGGCGCCTCCGGAGTGATTCAACAGGCGCAGTGGCGCGCTGATGCCGACGCGTCGGCGCTGGACGTTGCCGTGAAGCTGTACAAAGGCGATGTCACCAGCGACGGCTCGCCGTTGAACGAGATGCAGGCCTGCATTGCGGCCGGGCGGCATGCTCACCTGATTCCCGTGCTCGGGCAGATTCAGGATCACCCGCAGGGCGCTCGCGGTCTGGTGATGGAGCTGATTTCGCCGTCATTCGTGACTCTTGCGCGTCCTCCGACCCTGGAATCCTGCACCCGTGACACCTATGGCGGCACCCGGCTGAGCGTTTCGACCGTGAAGCGCATCGTTGCCGGGATCGCCGCGGCGTGCGCACATTTGCACGCCCATGGGATTAACCACGGGGACCTGTATAGCCACAACATCCTCTGGAACGAGGGTGGTGACAGCCTCCTGGGGGATTTCGGCGCAGCGGCGTTCTATCCGGATGAAGAAACGGGACAAAGGCTGGAACGCATTGAAGTCCGGGCGTTTGGTGTATTGCTGGGGGAATTGCTGGACTGCTGCGAAGCAAACGATGGGGGGACTGCCGGCCTGCGGGAACTGGAGCAGCGCTGCGTGCAGGCGGATGTGATGCAGCGGCCCGGATTTGCGGAGGTTGAGCGGCTGTTCTGAACGCTGGCGTTTTGCAGTGCGGCCTCTGACGCCTTCCCAGCTAAAGCCGGTCCCACTAAGCCTGCGGTGTGTCAGCGGGACTCAATCCAGAGGATGCCGCACAACTGTAGGACCGGCTTCAGCCGGGAAGAGGCCAGCATGGACACCGTCGATTTAGCAGTATGCCCACCGACGCCTTCCCGGCTAAAGCCGGTCTTACCATGTGCTCGCGATCATTCAGTGGGACCGAGTTCAGTCAGTTGGCGCAGCCAGCGTTAGCCTGCCAAACCGACGTAAACGTTCTGCACGTCATCGTGGCTGTCGATCGCTTCGAGGAAGGCTTCGACCTCGGCCATCTGCTCTTCGCTCAGGCCTTCAACCGGGTTTTTCGGGCGGTAGCCGATCTTGGCGGACTCGACGGTGAAGCCGAACTCAGGCAGCGCCTTGCACACGGCGTCGAGGTCGGTGGTGTCGGTGTAAAACGTTGCAACGCCTTCGTCGCCCTGTTCAACGTCTTGAGCACCGGCTTCGATGGCGGCTTCGTCGGCGTCTGCATCGTCTTTGGCGGCGACGGCGTCAATCATGCCCAGGTGGTCGAAATCCCAGGTGATCGAACCCTCGGCACCCAGCTGGCCCTTGCGGAACAGCACGCGGATCTCGGACACGGTACGGTTGATGTTGTCAGTCAGGCACTCGACGATGACCGGGACTTTGTGCGGGGCGAAGCCTTCGTAGGTCAATTTTTCGAAGTGCACGTGCTCGCCGAGCAAACCGGCGCCTTTCTTAATGGCGCGTTCCAGTGTCTCGCGGGGCATGGAGGCTTTCTTGGCCTGCTCGACCACTAGTCGCAGGCGCGCGTTCATGTCGGGGTCAGGGCCGGAGCGCGCGGCAATCATGATTTCCTTGGACAGCTTGCCGAAAATACGCCCCTTGGCGTTGGCTGCCGCTTCTTTGTGTTTGACCTTCCACTGTGCGCCCATGATTGCTCTCTTGTTCCGGTGGCGATGAATCGCTCGGATCCGACGTGTCTTGCACGCCGGGCCCATGACGATAAACGCTGAAAATAGGGTGATCGATAATGACAGGCCGAGGGTGAACCGCGGCGACCGGCGCATTTTATACACGCTGGCGCCAGAAGACACCCCTGAGACGCGCCAGCGCCTGACCTGGATCAGCGATGCTTGAACACCGGCTCGCGCTTCTCGATGAACGCCGCCATGCCTTCCTTCTGGTCCTCGCTGGCAAACGCCGCATGGAACACCCGGCGTTCGAAGCGAATCCCTTCGGCCAGGCTGACTTCAAAGGCGCGGTTCACGCTTTCCTTGACCATCATGGCTGCCGGCAGCGACTTCGCCGCGATACCGGCCGCGACGTTCATTGCCTCATCCAGCAGTTGGTCCTGCGGCACGATGCGCGCCACCAACCCGGCCCGCTCCGCTTCGACGGCGTCGATCAGGCGCCCGGTCAGGCACATTTCCATGGCCTTGGCCTTGCCCACCGCCCGGGTCAGACGCTGGGTGCCGCCCATGCCGGGCAGCACGCCCAGCTTGATTTCCGGCTGACCGAAGCGCGCGTTGTCGGCCGCCAGAATGAAGTCGCACATCAGCGCCAGTTCGCAGCCGCCACCGAGGGCAAACCCCGAGACGGCGGCGATGATCGGTTTGCGGCGACTGGCCACCCGATCGCTGTCGCTGAACAGGTCATCCAGATAGATCTGCGGGTATTTCAGCTCGGCCATTTCCTTGATGTCAGCCCCGGCGGCAAACGCTTTTGCCGAGCCGGTCAGAACAATGCAGCCGATGCCGTGATCGCCCTCCAGCTCGTCGAGGGCGTGGTTGAGTTCGCTGATGAGCTGCGCATTCAAGGCGTTAAGCGCCTCTGGGCGATTGAGGGTCAAGAGTGCAACCCGACCTCGAACCTCTTTGAGGATAGTCATGTAATTCATTGTTTTATCGACCTTTTCGTATCGCGGAAGAGAGTCAGCCGCTATCGTAGATTTAACATGCGAAACGCAGCTCAAGGCGTTGATATTAAAGAATAAGCTCAACGGCCATCGCGGTCGCTTCGCCACCGCCG
Source organism: Pseudomonas sp. CFBP 8772 (assembly GCF_014841665.1). Taxonomy (NCBI): domain Bacteria; kingdom Pseudomonadati; phylum Pseudomonadota; class Gammaproteobacteria; order Pseudomonadales; family Pseudomonadaceae; genus Pseudomonas; species Pseudomonas sp. CFBP 8772. Next base: position 575,037 of record NZ_JACYUI010000003.1, read on the forward strand.
ATGCAAATGGCTGCTACCCCTCGCTTAAGACCCCGCTGCTTCAACGCCGACAGCAACGTCACCAGAATTCTCGCCCCTGATGCGCCAATGGGATGGCCCAATGCGCAGGCGCCGCCATGCACGTTGACCTTGTGATGGGGCAGTTCCAGGCGGGCCATGGTGACCAGCGCGACGACCGCGAACGCTTCGTTGATCTCGAACAGGTCCACGTCTGCAATGGACCAGCCGGTCTTGCTCATCAGCTTGTCGATGGCGCCCACCGGTGCGGTCGGAAACAACCCCGGCTCATTGGCATAAGCGGCGTGGCCATGGATGACCGCCAGCGGCGTGATCCCACGTCGTTGTGCTTCGGACTGGCGCATCAGGGTCAAGGCTGCGGCGCCGTCGGAGATCGAGCTTGAGTTGGCTGCTGTCACGGTGCCGCCTTCGCGGAACGCCGGTTTGAGCAGCGGGATCTTGTCCAGCTTCGCTTTGGGTGGCTGCTCGTCCTGGCGAAGGGTTTTGCGCTCCTTGCCCACCGTGACCTCCACCGGGACGATTTCAGCGTCGAACCAGCCGCGCATCATGGCTTCCTGCGCCCGGGTCAGCGAGGCGACCGCAAAACCGTCCTGGGCTTCCCGACTGAAATTTTCCAGCCCGGCGCACTCCTCGGCGAAGGTGCCCATCAGTCGACCACGGTCGTAGGCATCTTCAAGGCCGTCGAGAAACATGTGGTCGATGATCTGGCCGTGGCCCATGCGGTAACCGCTGCGGGCCTTCTCCAGCAAATACGGCGCGTTGGACATGCTCTCCATGCCACCGGCGATGACCACGTCGGCGCTGCCGGCCAGCAGCATGTCGTGGCCGAGGATGGCCGCCTGCATGCCCGACCCGCACATCTTGTTCAAGGTGGTGCAGGTGGTGGCGTCGCTGAGCCCGGCGCCCAATGCCGCCTGACGCGCAGGCGCCTGGCCCAGCCCGGCCGGCAACACACAACCGAACAGCACTTCATCGACCTGCGCTGGATCAATGCCCGCGCGCTCAACCGCGGCGCGGATGGCAGCGGCGCCCAATTGCGGCGCAGTCAGGCTTTTGAGATTACCCTGAAAGGCGCCCATGGGCGTGCGCGCAGCACTCACGATTACCACAGGGTCGTCGTTCAACGTCTGACGTTTGTTCAAAGACATGATGGAATTTCCTCGATTAGCGAGCCGCCATGCGCAAGGCGCCGTCCAGACGGATCACCTCGCCGTTGAGCATGCTGTTTTCGATGATGTGGCGTGCCAGCGCGGCGTATTCCTCGGGCTTGCCCAGGCGTGGCGGGAATGGCACGCCGGCGGACAGGCTCTCGCGCACCTGGGGGGTCATGCCGGCCATCATCGGCGTTTCGAAAACGCCCGGGGCGATGGTCATGACGCGGATGCCGTAACGCGCCAGTTCACGGGCAGCGGGCAGGGTCAGGCTGACAATGGCGCCCTTGGAGGCCGCATACGCCGCCTGGCCGATCTGGCCGTCATAGGCGGCGACCGATGCGGTGTTGATGATGACGCCACGCTCGCCGCCGGCGTCGGCCGTGCTTTCGGCGATGGCCACGGCAGCGAGGCGCAGCAGGTTGAAGCTGCCGATGAGGTTGACGTTGATCACCCGGCTGAAACTGTCGAGGCCGTGGGGGCCTTCTTTGCCAAGGATTTTCTCGGCGCCGACGATGCCGGCGCAGTTGATGACGCCATTGATCTGGCCAAACGCACTGAGCGCCGCATCCACTGCGGCCTGAACGTCGCTCTCCCGGGTGATGTCGCTGACGCTGGCCCGGGCATTGCCGCCCAGTTTTTCCACGTGCGCCGCGAGCGCCTCGGCGTTGACGTCCACCAGCATCACGCTGGCCCCGGCGTCGATGAGCATCTGTGCGCTGGCCGCACCCAGCCCGGACGCGCCGCCACTGACCAGGAATACCTTGCCGTCGATCTGCATGATTGTGTCGTCCTTACACTTTTATTGTTGGAGGGGCGAAATACTCCGCTCTGCCGCGTGGATGGGCAATAGTCAAAGCGCGCAGAACGCGTGGTGGTTTTGGCCAGTGGCGATCAGAGCAGACTGGCGTCGCGGCATCGTTCGGGTCTTCAGGCCGGCGTGGCGTTGAACTCGCCCGTCACGGCAGCAGGTAACGCATTACCGAATCACAGATCATCGCTTTCTGCCGCGCCTTGACCCCTTCGTCCTCCAGGTCGATCTGGAAAATCTCGGCAAACGTGTGACGGTTGGACACGCGGTAGAAACAGAACGAGCTCATCAGCATGTGCAGGTCAACGGCCTGTACGCCTGGCCGGAACACGCCGGCCTGCTCACCGCGCCGCAAGGTTTCGTCCAGCGCCTGCAAGACGTTCCGGCTCAGCTCGCGGATGGTCGCGGACTGTTTGACGTTGGCGCCGTTGTGGATGTTTTCGATGCAGACGATGCGCACGAAATCGACGTTGCGGTCGTGGTGATCGAAGGTGAATTCCACCAGCCGCCTGATCGCTGCTTCCGGTGCGAGCACGTCCAGGTCAAGGCTGCTTTCCGTGGTGCGGATGTCGCCGTAAAGTTTCTCCAGCACCTCGGTGTACAGCTGCTCTTTGCTGTTGAAGTAGTAATAGATCATCCGCTTGGAGGTTTGCGTGCGCTCGGCAATCGCATCGACGCGTGCGCCGGAGAGGCCCTGGGCGACGAACTCGGCGACGGCCGCCTGAAGGATGCCGTCACGGGTTTTTTCCGGATTGTTCTTGCGGGACTTGCGCGGCGACTGAGCGCGTTCATCTGGGCGCGCTTCGGCGAGGCTGTCGTCAACGGTTTTCATGCGGGGCTCACGACCACGGTGGAATCGCGGGATTATGGGCCGCACCGGTGCGTTACGGAAGCGGCTCGTCACCAGGCGCCATGGGCGATCACGCCCGTCCCGAGCCGCTGCGGGCCCGGGCCATCGCCGCCAGGCGTACCGCGGCGTTCGCCTCGCCATTACCCGCATAGCCGTTGCTGCGCTGGAGGATTTCAAAGAAAAAACGCTCGTCGAACGCTTGGGTGTAGGCGTGAAACAGCTCGCCACCGTCGGCGTCACGGTCATACAGCACGTGGTGCTGCGCCAGTTTGTCGAGGAACCCGTCGTCGAAACCGAAGCGCGCTCCCAAGTCGTCGTAGTAGTTCTGGGGAATATCCAGCCACTGCACGCCTGCCGCTTCGGCGCGGGCGACCTGGACAAAGATGTCGTCGCAGGCAAAGGCGACGTGATCAACGCCTGCGCCGCCGTGGCTCGCCAACCCGCGGGCGATGGCCGTGTCGCCATGATCCGGGGTGTTCAGCGACAGGCGCACGGTGCCGCAACGGCTGCGCAGCGCCCGGGTTTTCACCAGCCCGTAAGGGTCGGGCAGCAGCGCATCGGCATCGGCTTCGAAATCCAGCACGGCTTTGTAGAACAGCACCGCGCTGTCGAGCCTGTCGGCAGGCAAGGCCATGGCAACGTGATCGATGCGCTGCAAACCGCTTGGCGTGAAGGGTTGCGGGCTCAGGGTAAAGTCGCTGTCCCAGCTCGATTGCCCCGGTGCGGCGGCCTCAATCAGATACATCAGGCTGCCGTCCGGCGCGCGCACTGCCGGGACCGCTCGACCATCAGGGCCCACCGGGCCGCCATGGGTATCGGCATTGAGCTGACTCGCCCGCTCCAGCGCAGCAGCGCTGTCGTTCACCCGCAACGCCATGGCGCGCAGCGACGCGCCGGGAGTTTCGAGGGCGGAGTTCATGAAAGAAGGGGCAGCGAAAGAAGCCGCAGCGGAAGGCATCGGAGGTGAGGAGAAGCGCTCGGCGTTCAACAGGATATTGATATCGCCCTGCCCCAGCAGGGTCACGGCTTTGCTGCGGTGCTGACCCAAGGTGCCTAACCCCAGGCCATGCAGCCAGCTGCCCAACCGCGCACCCTGGGCATCATCCACGGCGAACTCGAGAAACGCCACGCCGTTGCAGGCGCTGGGTGCCGGCGGATGGAACAACAATGACGGTGCAGCGGGTTGAGACTGCTGCTCCAGCAGCGCGCGGGTTTGCTCCTCCAGGTGCAGCAACGAACGCAGGCCATCGGCGGCGTTGGCCCGAGTGGGTGCGGCGCGAAACACGTCATTGAAAATCTCCAGCGACAGCGGGCCGGTGTAACCGCTGCGCAGGACCGCCGCGAGGAAACCCGCACAATCGAATTCGCCCTGCCCCGGGAAACACCGGAAATGCCGACTCCACTCCAGCACGCCCATGTTCAGCAGCGGCGCGTCGGCCATTTGCACGAAGAAGATCTTGTCGCCGGGAATCTGCGCAATCCCGCTCGGATCCCCCTTGAGCGACAGCGTGTGGAAACTGTCGAGCAGCACGCCGAGGGCCGGATGGTCGACCTGCCGGACCAGATCCCAGACCTGCTGCCAGGTGTTGACGTGACGTCCCCATGCCAGGCCCTCATAGCCCACCCGCAGTTGACGCGCACCTGCCCGCTCGGCGATCGACCCAAGGTCATCGAGCAGAACGTTTCGCTCGCCCAGTGAGTCGCTGGCGGTGTTGCTGCAGACCAGCATCAGGTCAGTGCCGAGTGCCTGCATCAGGTCGAATTTGCGTTCGGCGCGGTCGAGGTTGCGCTGCAGGTGCTCGCGGCGACAGCCTTCGAAGTCACTGAACGGTTGAAACAGGGTGATAGCGATGCCCAGATCTGCGCACAGCTGCCGCACCTGACGCGGGCTGCCGTTGTGATTGAGCAAGTCGTTTTCAAAGATTTCTACGCCATCGAAACCTGCTGCAGCAATGGCTTCGAGCTTTTCCGGCAGGGTGCCGCTCAAGGAAACAGTGGCGATCGAGCGCTGCATGCGGGGGGAATCTCCTGAATAATCACATGGCCACCTGGCGTCGATGAGGCTCGAACCTGGCGGGCGTTCGTGGGATTATTCGCGCCGTTGGACATGACATCAAATGAAATGAACCATACGGTTAGTTGTATGACGCTTTGCAGGGCCACTGCCCTGGCCGCGCGGACACCACCATAACAATTTCAAAACAGGCTTGATGCTTATGCGTTCCCCTTCTGCTTCGCCTGCCCCGGTCGCCTCCCGCCCTGCGCCGCCCCATGCCGGCATGAACGACAAGATTCGCGGCGCCCTGGCCGTCGGCAAAACCCGTTGGGGCATGCTGGCACTGGTGTTCTTCGCCACCACCCTGAACTACATCGACCGCGCGGCACTGGGCGTCATGCAGCCGATTCTGGCGGAGCAGATGAGCTGGACGGCGATGGATTACGCCAACATCAACTTCTGGTTTCAGGTCGGTTACGCCATCGGTTTTCTGCTGCAGGGGCGTTTCATTGATCGGGTCGGCGTCAAGCGCGCGTTCTTCCTCGCGGTGCTGCTGTGGAGTCTCGCCACGGGCGCCCACGGTCTGGCGACATCAGCGGCGGGCTTCATGGTCTGCCGGTTTATTCTGGGCCTGACCGAAGCCGCCAATTACCCGGCCTGCGTCAAGGTCACCCGGGTGTGGTTCCCGGCCGGAGAACGCGCCGTGGCCACCGGTATTTTCAACGCCGGCACCAACGTCGGCGCGATGGTCACGCCTGCCTTGTTGCCGCTGATCCTGACCGTGTGGGGCTGGCAGGCGGCGTTTATCTGCATGGGCTCGCTGGGGCTGGTCTGGGTCATCACCTGGCGGCTGACGTATTTCAATCCCCACGACCATCCGACGGTACGTGCCAGTGAGCGCGCCTACATCGACAGCGATGCCGACCCTGAAACGGAGCCTGAAGGGGAAAAGGTACCGCTCTCGCGCATCCTGAAAATGCGCGGCACGTGGGCCTTTGCCCTCGCCTACGCCCTCACCGCGCCGGTGTTCTGGTTTTACCTGTACTGGCTGCCGCCGTTTCTGAATCAGCAATACAACCTCGGCATCAGCGTGACGCAGATGGGCATCCCGCTGATGCTGATCTGGCTGACCGCCGACTTCGGCAGTGTCGGGGGCGGGATCCTGTCTTCGTGGCTGATCGGCCGGGGCATGCGGCCGATGACCGCACGCTTTCTGTCGATGCTGGTGTTCGCGCTGACGATCATTGGCGTGGTGTTCGCCGCCAACGCCAGCGGTCTGTGGGTGGCCGTGACGGCGATCGCCCTGGCGGTGGGTGCGCATCAGGCCTGGACGGCGAACATCTGGAGCCTGGTCATGGATTACACGCCCCGGCACATGATCAGCACGGTGTTCGGCTTCGGCGGCATGTGCGCGGCCATCGGCGGCATGTTCATGACGCAGATCGTCGGCGCGGTCCTCACCGCGACGCACAATAACTACAGCGTGCTGTTCACCCTGATCCCGGTGATGTACTTCATTGCGTTGATCTGGATGTATTTCATGGCGCCGCGCAGGTCATGAACCCGCCGTCATCAACCGCCCTTCTTGCGCTGCTGCCACGCCGCCGCCAGGCCGCTGAGGCAGATGATCGCGATGCCGGCCTGGGCGACAAGGGATGGCGAATGGTTGAACACGATGTAGCCCCACAAGCCGGCGAAGACGATCTGACAGTACCCGAACGGCGCCAGCATGGCCGGTGCAGCGAAGCGGAAGGCCTGGGTCAGCATCAGGTGCGCGACCATGCCACAGGTGCCCAGCGCCAGCATGAACGGAATGTGCTTCCACTCCGGTGACTGCCAGAAGAACGGCACGATGGCGCTCATCAACAGGCTGTTGAACAGACCGGCGAAGAAGTTGCTGGTGGTCGGGCTGTCGTGGGCCGCGACCAGACGAGTCAGCAACTGGTAGCAGGCGAAGCAGAACGCCGAGCCCAGCGGCAGTAACACCGCCGGCCGAAACAGCTCGCCGCCGGGGTGCACGATCACCAGTACCCCGCTGAAACCCACCAGCACGGCGATCCATTGACCGCGACTGACCGTCTCTTTGAGCAGCGGCACCGACAAGGCCGTCACCAGCAGCGGCGCGAGAAAGTTGACCGCCGTCGCTTCGGCGATCGGGATGAACATCAGGCCACTGGTGAACAACAAGCTTGTGCCCAGCAGGCACACCGCGCGCAACGCCTGCAGCCCCGGGCGCTTGGTGCGCAGCACACGCAGGCCCGCCGAGGGCATGAAAATGCACGCCATCAGCCCGGTGTGCACCACATAGCGCACCCAGACCACCATCATGATCGGGTAGATGCCGGAGAGGTATTTGGACAGCGTGTCATGACTGGAAAACAGAAAGGTCGCAAACAGAATCAGTGCGATACCCTTCAATGGCTGGTTGACGCCGGAGAGCGGCGTGCTGGTGGTGCTCATCTGCGTTCCTTTGGCCGTGCGTGAATGCGGGTCTGTCCCTTGCCGTGTCGAGCGCCGGCTTTCGTTCGAGGCGTCCAGCGTCAGCAAGAATATAGAAGGCGTCGCCGGAGCACCAAGCAAACATGACCGCCCGGGTGTTTTTCTGACCGTCTGGATCAGGCCTTTCCGCTTGCCCGGATTTGCCGCAGACTGCCGCTCTCGTTGACTCGGAACGGACGCTCAGTGGACCGCATTCAGGAAATGACCCTTTTCGCCGCCGTTGCCGAAGGCCCCAGCTTCGCGGCGGTGTCGCGCAACCTGAACGTGTCCACGGCCACCGTCACCCGGGCCGTCGCGCAGCTGGAAGCACGGCTCGGCACCTTGCTGATCGTGCGCACCACCCGGCAGCTGCGCCTGACCGAAGCCGGCGTGCGTTTCGCCGACGACTGCCGGCGCTTGCTGGCCGATCTGCAGGAGGCCGAGAGCGCCGCCGCCGGCATTCATGGGACGCCGCGTGGGTTGCTGACCGTTACCGCGCCGCAAGTGTTCGGCGACCTGCACGTCACGCCGGTCATGACCGAGTACCTGAACCAGCATCCCCAAGTGCAGATCCGCGGCCTGTTAATGGACCGAATCGCCGGGCAGCTGGAAGAAGGTATCGACGTCTCGGTGCGCATCGGCGAGTTGCCCGACTCCACGATGACCGCCATTCAGGTCGGCAGCGTCCGGCGCATGGTCTGCGCCTCCCCCGCTTACCTCAAGGCCCATGGCACTCCCCGGCATCCCCACGAGCTCATCGAGCGCGAAACCGTTTCCGTGATGATTACCGGCCGCAGCCCCGCGTGGACCTTCCGCATCGACGGCCAGCACCAGGACGTGAAGGTGCAATCGCGGTTGGCAATGACCTCGTTCACGGCGTCCACTCATGCCGCCCTTGATGGCTGGGGCCTGACTCAGGTGCCGTCCTACCAGATTCGCCGACACCTGCAGGCGGGCACGTTGCGCGCCGTGCTCGAAGACTTCGAGGTCACGCCGATGCCGGTTTACGTGGTCTACGTCGAAGGCCGAAGAGGCTCATCCAAAGTGCGCTCGTTCGTTGATTTCTGCGTTCAGCGTCTGCGCGCGGACCTGGCGTACAGCGCCGGGCGAGTTTGAGTGCGGGCACGGGTCCGCAGCCCAGCCTCGGCCCACCGGCCGAAATAGGGTTAGAGTAGTCACGCTGGCTCCGCCGTCCCTCGCCTGACCGGCAACGGAATCGGGGCGCTTTCCATCAATTGTCTGAAGGAAGATCCGCGTGAATCCATCGTCTCACCCAGCGAACATTGCCCAATTGATCGTCGACGCCATGGGCGCCGGTCAGAAAATCACCGACATCCGCCCTGAGTACGTGCCCGCCGATGCGGCCAGTGCCTACGCGCTGCAACGCGAGATTCTGCGCCTGCGCGAGACCTCAGTGGGCGGCTGGAAGGTCGGCGCCAAATCGCCGACCGGGCCTATCAATGGCGCGCTCCTGCCGGACGACGGTATTTTTGCCAGCGGCAGCCAGGTGGAGTGCATCGACTACCCGTCGCCGATTCTGGAACTGGAGATCGCCTTTCGGCTGGGTCGCGAATTCGCCCCTCGCGATGAGGCGTATTCGGATGACGAAGTGCTGGGCAGCATCCAGACGATGGGCGCGACCATTGAAGTGGTGTCGAGCCGCTTTGCCGCCTGGCCGAAGATCGAACCGCTGCTGGCGTTGGGCGACCTGCTCAACCACGGCGCGCTAATTGTTGGCGAATTTGTTGACTACGATGCCAGCTTCCCGTTTGTCGAGCCTGCGCTGAGCTTTACCTATGGCGACGAAGACATCGTGCCGGGGGACGGGGCGAATCCGGCCGGCGACCCTCGGCGCTTGCTGCCGTGGCTGGTCAATCACCACACGCAGAACGGGCTGAGCGTGACGCCGGAGATGGTGATCACAACCGGTTCCTATACCGGGATGTACAAGACCCGCGGGCCGGGCCTGGCGGTTGGCGAGATTCGCGGGCTGCCGGTGGTGTCGGTGGAGTTGATTTAGGTTCCTGGGTCGCCAATGGCAGGACCGGCTTCGGCCGGGAAGACGTCTGAGCATTCAACCTGGCTTTAGCGCCAGTTACCGCCCCTTCCCGGCTGAAGCCGGTCCTACCAGAAATTTGCGTTACGGCACCTCGTTGCGTCGGGCGCGGAGTTGTAGGACCGGCTTCAGCCGGGAAGACGTCTGTGCATTCAACCTGTCTTTAGCGCCGGTTACGGCCCCTTCCCGGCGGAAGCCGGTCCTACCAGAAATTTGCGTTACGGCACCTCGTTGCGTCGGGCGCGGAGTTGTAGGACCGGCTTTAGCCGGGAAGCGTTTGATTGAGGTGCCAGGGGAATGACGGCTCACCCCTGCCGCCAATACCCCGGTCGGTTGTACACCTCTTTCAGAAACGCGATGAAAAACCGCACTTTCGCCGGCAGGTAATGCTGCTGCGGGTAAACGCCCTGGATGTCGTAACTGGGCAAGGCGAATTCATCCAGCACGGTGACTAGGGCGCCGCTCTCCACTGCGTTCTGAATCTCCCACGTCGAGCGCCAGCTCAGGCCCAGCCCGCGCTTGGCCCAGTCATACAACAGCTCGCCATCGTTGCAGTACAGATTGCCCGCGACCTTGATCGCCACCGGCCTGCCCTCGCGCTGGAAGGTCCAGCCGCGATGCTGCCCGCCCTGCAGGTTGAACGACAGGCAATTGTGCTGCGCCAGGTCCTCAAGCAGCCGGGGGAATCCGTGCTCCGCGAAATAGGCCGGTGAGCCACAGACCACGCGTTTGTTGGCGTACAGCTTGATGGCGACGTAGTTGGGGTCGAGCACCTCGCCGATGCGGATGCTCATGTCATAACCCTCACGCACCAGATCCACCACGTTGTCAGTCAGGTTGAAGGACAGCTGCAAATCCGGAAACCGCGCCTGGAATTCCGGCGCATGGGGCGCGACGTGCTGACGTCCAAACCCCGCCGGCGCCGAGACCACCAGATGGCCCCGCACGCTGCTTTCGTTCTCGCTGATGCTGGCGTCCAGTTCCTCGAATGATTGGAGCACCAGCTTGGCGTTCTCCAGGTACGACTCGCCCGCATCGGTCAGGGTCAGGCCCCGGGTCGAGCGATGAATCAGCTTCACGCCCAGCCGATCCTCCAGCGCACTCAGCCGCCGGCCCATGATCACCGGCGTCACGCCCTCCACCAGCGCAGCGGCGGCGAAACTGCCACGGGTGGCCACCAGGACGTAGCTGCGCAATTCCGTGTAGCGATCCATTCGATACTCCAGATACCGATAGAAGGGATAAAAACAGCCATTCACAAAACATCGGATTCAAATCAGGCTGTTTACGTACAAAAACTATCGAGTTCGGGAGACTAACAAATGACCGTCATGAGAGCCATCGAAGCCGCCGTTCTGGTGATGCGGCGCGAAGGCGTCGACACCGCCTTCGGAATTCCCGGCGCCGCGATCAACCCGCTGTACGCCGCCTTCAAGAAACTCGGCAGCATTGACCACGTGCTGGCGCGCCACGTCGAAGGCGCTTCGCACATGGCCGAGGGTTACACCCGTGCCATCGCCGGCAATATCGGCGTGTGCATCGGTACGTCGGGCCCGGCCGGCACCGACATGATCACCGGTCTCTATTCAGCCTCCGCCGACTCGATTCCGATTCTCTGCATCACCGGCCAGGCACCCCGTGCACGGATGCACAAGGAAGACTTCCAGGCCGTGGACATCGCCAGCATCGCAGCCCCGGTGGCCAAATGGGCAACCACCGTCATGGAACCCGGCCAGGTGCCGTATGTGTTCCAGAAAGCCTTCCAGTTGATGCGCAGCGGCCGGCCCGGCCCGGTATTGATCGACCTGCCCTTCGACGTGCAGATGGCCGAGATCGAATTCGACATCGACGCTTACGAACCGCTGCCGGTGGTCAAACCCCAGGCCAGCCGCAAGCAAATCGAAAAAGCCCTGGCGATGCTCAACGCGTCGGAGCGTCCGCTGATCGTGGCCGGTGGCGGCATTATCAACGCCGATGCGTCGGACGCGCTGGTGGAATTCGCCGAGCTGACCGGCATTCCGGTGATCCCGACCCTGATGGGCTGGGGCACGATCCCCGACGATCATCCGCAGATGGCCGGCATGGTCGGGCTGCAGACCTCCCACCGCTATGGCAACGCGACAATGCTGGCGTCCGATCTCGTCCTGGGCATCGGCAACCGCTGGGCCAACCGCCACACCGGCACCGTCTCGGTGTACAGCGAAGGGCGTACCTTCATCCACGTTGACATCGAGCCGACGCAGATCGGCCGCGTGCTGACGCCGGATCTGGGCATCGTTTCCGACGCCGGCGCAGCGCTGGCGATGTTCATCGAAGTGGCGCGCGAGTGGCACACCGCCGGCAAACTGAAGGACCGCAGCCACTGGCTCGCCAGCTGCCAGGAACGCAAGCGCACGCTGCAGCGCAAGACCCATTACGAGAACATCCCGGTCAAGCCCCAGCGCGTGTACGAGGAGATGAATCAGTACTTCGGCAAGGACACCTGCTACATCAGCACCATCGGCCTGTCGCAGATTGCCGGCGCGCAATTCCTCCACGTCTACAAGCCGCGTCACTGGATCAATTGCGGACAAGCCGGCCCCCTGGGCTGGACCCTTCCGGCGGCGCTGGGCGTGGTCAAGGCTGACCCGAATCGCCAGGTTGTCGCGCTGTCAGGGGACTACGACTTCCAGTTCATGATCGAAGAACTGGCCGTCGGTGCGCAGTTCAAGCTGCCGTACATCCATGTGGTGGTGAACAACTCCTACCTGGGCCTCATTCGTCAGGCCCAGCGCAACTTCGACATCGACTACTGCGTTCAGCTGGCGTTCGACAACATCAACGCGCCTGAGCTGGAAGGCTATGGCGTCGATCATGTTGCGGTTGCCGAAGGCCTGGGCTGCAAGGCGATCCGCGTGCTTGACCCGGCGCACCTGCAGGCCGCCTTCGCCGAGGCCACGAGGCTGATGCGGCAGCACCGCGTGCCGGTGGTGGTGGAGATCATTCTCGAGAGGGTCACCAACATTGCGATGGGCACCGAGATCAACGCTATCAACGAATTCGAGTCCCTGGCCGAAACCCGCGCCGACGCCCCTACCGCCATCAGCCTGCTGGATTGATCGCACCCGGTTATTCAAGAAACAGAGCCCAGCACAAGAAGGAGTACGTCATGCCACGTTTATGCGCCAACCTGTCGATGCTGTTCACCGAACTTGAGTTTCTGCACCGCTTCGAAGCCGCCGCCGACGCCGGTTTCAGCGGTGTCGAATACCTGTTTCCCTATGACTTCAGCTCTGCGCAGATCAAGGCCGAGCTGGACCGCAACCGACTCACCCAAGTGCTGTTCAACCTGCCGGCCGGGGACTGGGCCAAGGGTGAGCGCGGCATCGCCTGTCACCCCGATCGGGTCGAGGAGTTTTACGCCGGCGTTGACCTGGCGATCGCCTACGCCAAGGTCCTCGGCAACACCCAGATCAACTGCCTGGCGGGGATCAAGCCCCAAGGTTTCGACGACGGGCTGATCGAGAAGACTTTCGTCGACAACCTCAAGTACGCCGCCGACCGCCTGCAAGCCCAGGGCATCGATCTGGTCATGGAAATGATCAACACCCTGGACATTCCCCGGTTCTACCTGAACACCACCGCCCAGGCCCTGGCGATTCGCGAGAAGGTCGGCAGCCGCAATCTGTCGCTGCAATACGACATCTACCACATGCAAATCATGGAGGGCGACCTGGCCCGCACCCTCGAAAACCACCTGCCGGCGATCCGCCACGTGCAACTGGCGGACAACCCGGGCCGGCATGAACCGGGCACCGGCGAAATCAACTACGGCTTTCTGTTCAAGCACCTGGACCGGCTCGGCTATCGCGGCTGGGTCGGCTGTGAATACACGCCGCTGACCACCACCGAAGCGGGGCTTGGGTGGCTGAAAACCCATAATTTGATCTGAAGTCAGCGGCAAGCTTCAAGCTTCACGCATTGCCAGCCGGACGAACGCAGTCAGGCTTCTAGCTTGCGGCTTGAAGCTTGAAGCTTGCCGCTTGCCGCCCTCTCCCCAACAACAACCAGAGGCACCTTCTATGGCTAACATCGGATTCATCGGCACCGGCATCATGGGCCTGCCCATGGCAGAAAACCTGCAGAAGGCAGGTCATCAATTGATCCTTTCCCGGCATTTCAGTGCCCCGCCTGCGTCACTGGTGGACGGCGGCGCGACGGTGCTGGCCAACCCGCGGGAAGTGGCGCAAGAGGCGGAGTTCGTCATCGTCATGCTGCCGGACACGCCGCAGGTGAATGACGTGCTGTTCGGCGAAAACGGTCTGAGCGAAGGCACCGGAGCCGGCAAGGTGGTCATCGACATGAGTTCGATCTCACCTTCGGCGACCAAAGCGTTCGCCGAGAAAATCAACGCCACCGGCGCGCAGTACCTCGACGCCCCGGTGTCGGGCGGCGAAGTCGGCGCCAGGGCGGCCACGCTGAGTATCATGGTCGGCGGCGAGCAGGCGACCTTCGAACGCGCCCTGCCCCTGTTTCAGGCCATGGGCAAGAACATCACCCTGGTCGGTGGCAACGGTGACGGTCAGACCGCCAAGGTCGCCAACCAGATCATCGTCGCGCTGAACATTCAGGCGGTGGCTGAAGCCCTGCTGTTTGCGTCGAAAAACGGCGCTGATCCGGCCAAGGTGCGCGACGCATTGATGGGGGGCTTTGCCTCGTCGAAGATTCTGGAAGTCCATGGCGAGCGGATGATCAAAGGCACGTTCAACCCGGGTTTCAGGATTGCGCTGCATCAGAAGGATCTGAACCTGGCCCTGGAAGGCGCGCGGGAATTGGGGCTGAACCTGCCCAACACTGCCAATGCCCAGCAAGTGTTCAGCACCTGCGCGGCGCTGGGTGGGAGTGGCTGGGATCACTCGGGGCTGATCAAGGGCCTGGAGCACATGGCGAATTTTTCGATTCGCGGGGATCACAGGCCTGACTGACTGGCAGCGAGAGGTGTGTTGGCCATACCGGCCCCTTCCCGGCTAAAGCCGGTCCTACGACGCACACGCCGCTGATTCTGGTAGGACCGGCTTTAGCCGGGAAGAGGCCCGCCCTGCTCACACATCCGGCGCGGCAAAACACGTCAATAAAAAAAGCCAGGCCTCCTTTCGGACAGCCTGGCTTTCTTCTACAGCGGAGCTTCTAAATCATCCTGCAAAGCGATCAGAAAATATTGATCGGATAATCAGCAATCAAACGAAATTCCTTCACGTCGCCATCGGGCTGATCGCCGTTGGCGGTGTGCCAGGCCTGACGCATGCGCAAGGACAAGTCCTTGGCCGGGCCGGACTGTACGACATACTTCGCCTCCAGGTTGGTTTCGTGGTGGTCGCCGTCATCGCCATAACCGGTGTACGTGCTGTTCGACGGAATGTGGGACCCATCGATGTCATCACCGTGGATATAACGAACCATGAAGCTCAAACCCGGCGCACCGTAACTTGCCATGTTCAGGTCGTAGCGCGCCTGCCAGGACTTTTCACCCGGCCCGTTGAAGTCGGAGTACTGCACGGAGTTGGCCAACAGTATCGAATCGCCAGTGTCGCCCCCGCCGTTATTACCAAAGGCCACATAATCGAATGGTGTGTCGCCATGCACTTTCTGATACGCCAGCGTCACGGTATGAGCGGTCAGGAATGAATAAGCAGCCGCCAGCGACCAGGTCGTGTTGTTGATATCCCCGGCCTTGGCGGCACCGCTGTCGTTGGTGCGGTAGATATTGAAATCGACGTTCAACGACTGCTGATCAGAGATCGGCAAGGTGTAGTTGGCATTGGCGTAGTACTGATGCCAGACGTCCTTGAGGTCCGAACCGTAAAGGCTGACCGAAAGATTATCGCTGAGCGCATATTTACCGCCCGCGTAATCAATACTGCTGGCTTCAACGTTGGCATACGCCGCCCAGATGCCGTGATCATTGTTGGTCGTGACCGGGCCGTTGCTGCTGGTGAAATGACCGGCATCGAGGTCCAGATTGGCGATATCACTGCTCAGCAGGTTAAAACCGGTCGCGGTCTGCGGGAACAGGCGTGACCCCCCTGCGGCAAACACCGGCGCCTCGGGCTGCAGGTTGCCGTAGCGCAATTCGGTCTTCGAGATGCGCATCTTCAGCGCACCGCCGGCGGTGCCGAATTCATCCTGCGGATTGCCGTGGCTGTCCACGGGCAGGTTGCCGGTGCCGGTGGTCCCGCCACCGCCATCGAGCTTCAGGCCCCAATAACCGTAGGCGTCAACGCCAAAACCAACGGTGCCCTGGGTGAAGCCGGAACTGAAATTACCCAGCACGCCCTGGGTCCAGTCCTTGCTGTCGTCCTTGCCGTTCTTGTTGTCCCGATTGAAATAGTAGTTCTTGAGATGAACAGTCAGACTGCTGTCGTCGACGAAGCCCTTGGCCTCCGATTGATCACTGACAACCGCTGCCGTTGCCAATTGACTGACACCCAGCGAAACCGCCAGCGTCATCAGATTCCATTTTACGAAAGTCATTGTTGTCCCCTGTCTCGATTAAAGCCCAGCGCGGGCGCCGCCTGGATGCGGGTCGCTGTTTGAAATTCATACGGTTCAGCGCTGGAGCGGGCGTTGCGGCAGATGGAAACGAAACACATATGCCAGTGACTGGACGGCTGTTCCAGCCAAAGGAGCACATTGATTATTGTCGACGCACATTCTACACACGGTAAAACACGCACTTGAAGGCCGAAAATCTTGTAGCACTATCCAACCGGCGGGGTTCCCAACCCGTCTTGATAGTCACTATCAACCTTCGTAATAGTCGAAAACTTTGAACGGATGTTACCGTCGTCGGCGATGAAGAACACGACTCGATTGCCGGATGACTCCGCAGCGTCAGGCAATCGAATCATGCTCCGCTTCATCATTCCTTTGGTAAGACTTTTAGCCACCTCACGCCAGTGCGGTGGCTTTTTTTATTCCTGGCGGGTCGAGCGTTCAAACAATTCGCCGGGAACATGAAGCGGTCGAAAAATTCCCTCTGAAAGTATCAACGGACACTATTGATTCGATAGGTAAATTCTCTAGGCAACGTCGTAGAAAGTCCGATATAAAGCGCACCAAGTAATGGCGTTCCAATATCATTAACGCCCCCCATTTCAGGTGCCTTTTATGTTCAAAAATCTTTCGATCGCCAAGCGCCTGGGATTGGGCTTCGGGCTTGTTCTCGCGCTGATGATTCTGGTCACGCTGGTTGGCGTTAACCGGGTCCGGCTAATGGAATCCGCACTGACCGACGTCAGTGAGGACGCCACCATCAAACAGCGCTACGCGATCAATTTCCGGGGCAGCGTCCATGACCGCGCCATTGCCCTGCGCGACGCCGTGCTGGTGCGCAACGACGCCGGGCTGGCCACGCATTTGCGTGACATCGAGCGCCTCGACGGCCTTTATCAGGCCTCCGCGGCGCCCATGGACCGCATCTACCAGACCAAAGGCGCGTCGCCCCGTGAGCAAGAGCTGCTGGCCAACATCAAAGCGGCCGAACGCACCTCCCTGAGCGCCACTGAAAAACTGCTGAAGCTGCGCCAGCAAGGTGAAATCGACCAGGCCCAGACGCTGCTGATGGAGCAAGTGTCAGGCGCCTACAAGGACTGGCTCGCCCGCATCAACGCACTGATTGACCTCGAAGAAGCGGCCATCAGTGGACACATCACTTCGGTACGGGCCACCGCCTCGCAATTCGCTTCGCTGATGTTGCTGGCGACCGGCATCGCCGTGGTGTTGGGCATCATTGCCTCGCTGCTGATCATCCGCAGCCTCAAATCGACCCTGGGCGCTGAACCCCATCAAGTGGCGGCTTCGATCCGTCGTCTGGCGGCCGGCGAGCTGACCGACAAGATCGAAACGGCCTACCCCGACAGCGTCATGGGCGCGCTCAAGGCGACCAATGTGCACCTGTCGGCCACCATCACCGAAGTGCGTTCGGCTGCGGCGGCGTTGACCCACTCTTCCGCACAGCTGCTGTCCAGTTCCGACAGCAACAGCGAGCAGATGCGCCTCCAGGCCAGCGAAACCCAGCATATGGCCGCTGCAGTCAATCAGATGGCGACCACCGTAAAAGAAGTGGCGAGCTACGCCAATCAGGCCGCCAGTGCCACCCAGACCGCCGACGACGAAGTCGAGAACGGCAAGCGCGTGGTCGAAGGCACCGCCCAGGCGATGGACCAACTGGCGCGCAAGCTGGAAAGCGCCGCTGACTCGGTCGGCCAGGTGTCCAGCGACAGCCGCGCCATCGAGAATGTGGTGGCGGTGATCAACTCCATCGCCGAACGCACCAACCTGCTGGCGCTTAACGCTGCCATCGAGGCCGCCCGCGCCGGTGAGGCAGGCCGCGGGTTTGCAGTGGTCGCCGACGAGGTTCGCTCCCTGGCCAACCGCACCCAGGAATCGACCCAGGAAATCCGCGACATGGTCGGCCAATTGCAAAACGGGGCGGTGAAGACCGCCGACCTGATGCGCGAAAGCCGCGAGATGGCCCAGCGCACGGTCGAGCAGACCCACGAAGCGCAAACCGCGCTGGTCAGGATCCGCCACGAAGTGGGCGCGCTCAACGACATGAACGCGCAGATCGCCAGCGCCGCCGCGCAGCAACAGGCGGTGGCCGACGACGTCAGCGTCAACATCAACCGCATCCACGATGCGGCGCTGGAAACCGCCGTCGGCTCCAATCAAGTGGCCCGCTCCAGCCGCGAGCTGTCGACCCTGGCCGACGTGCTCACCGACCGCGTGAGCTTCTTCAAGGTCTGACCGCCCAGGGCTGCGTCGCGCAGGCGGCGCAGCCATTTGCTGCATGATCACTGCATCACTCGGCTCCCTTGCCTGCCCCCCCTACAGCGTCTCGATCCTGACGGCGCACCCGGCTTAATCGCTGGAGTCCTTCTGCACTTTCTGGTCTAGTAGCGATCCGGTCATCACGAGTCGACCGTCGTCGATTCCGTCATTCATTCGCTGCAACTGCCACCAAGCAAAGGTCCCGCCGATGTCTGCCCAACGTTTCAAACACGCCCTCTCCTGCCTGTCCCTGCTGGCCTGTCTGACCTCCACTGCAGCCTTCGCCCACGCCCATCTTGAAAGCCAGCAGCCCGCTGCCGACAGCGAAGTGAGCGCGCCCAAAGAGCTGCGCCTGGTCTTCTCCGAAGGCGTCGAAGCCACATTCACCAAAGTGGTCATCAGCCTGGACGCCCCCGATACGCCGACTGAAATCATCCAGACGCGTAATGTCGAAACCGATCCCAATAACCAGAAAGTTCTGATCGTGACCCCCGCCGTGCCGATGGTCCCGGGCAAATACAAGGTGGAATGGCACGCTGTGTCGGTGGACACCCACAAGAGCGAAGGCACCTACCGCTTTCAGGTGACGCCATAACCCCATGCACGAAGGACTGATCCTGTGCCGTTTCATCCACTTCGGCGCAGTGCTGTTGCTGTTCGGGGTCGGCGCGTTCCGCGGCCTGTTGTTTGGCCGGCATTTGCTGCCTTTTGAGGCCAGCCGGGCGGAACCTCGCCTGAGTCGACTGCTCGGCTGGCTCGCGGCCATCGCGCTGGTGAGCGCGATGGCCTGGTTGATGCTGACGGCTGCTTACCTGAGCAGCGACTGGAGCGGCGCGATCAATCCGTCCACCGTCGGGCTGGTGCTGGGCAGTACCTGGTTCGGTCATGTGTGGGTCGTTCATCTGCTGCTGAACGTGCTGGTTGTCAGCCTCAATCGCCGGGTGAACCCGGGCGCGCTGCTGGTCCTCAACACGCTGTTGCTGCTAACCCTGGCGCCGGTGGGTCACGGCGCCATGTTCGACGGTCTGAAAGGCCAGTTGCTGATCCTCAACCAAATGCTGCACCTGCTCGGCGTCGGCACCTGGCTCGGCGGTCTGTTGATGCTGGCCCTGCTGCTGAGGGCTGATGGTGGTGTCGATCTGGCCTGGGTGTTGCGGCGTTTCAGCGGCATCGGCTACGGGCTGGTGGCGGTGATCATCGCCACGGGCCTGATCAACGTTCGTGCCCTCAGCGGCGGGTTCTGGCCAGAACCGGCGTTTGCCGGGTTCGGCCTGGTGCTGGCCGTTAAAGTCACGATGGTTGCGGGGATGCTGGTGCTGGCAGCGCTGAACCGGCAGTTGGCCCAGGCCGCTGATTTGCCGGTGGCGCGGCTGCGGCTGAGCGTATTGCTGGAAGGCCTGTTTGGCGCGGGTGCGCTGGCGGCGGTGTCGTTGCTGGGCACCTTGCCGCCGATGCTGGGCTGATTGAACAGGTTGGCCTGAAGGCAAAAGTTTGAACGCAAGACTCGGAGTGTCGCCTTCCATCACTGCGGCTAACGTACAGTCCAGTGAACCGTCAGAGAGCCGCCGAAATGAGCCCCCAGCCGAGTAATCCGTCCACCCAACCCGTTGAGCTCGACCCGCGCTGGAACGCCGTGGTGTCCCGGGACGTCAGCGCCGACGGGCAGTTCGTCTACGGCGTGCGCACGACGGGGGTGTACTGCCGCCCGAGCAGCAGCGCACGCTTGCCACGCCCGGAAAACGTGGTGTTCTTTGACAGTCCCACCGAGGCCGAAGCCGCTGGGTTTCGCCCCAGCAAACGCGCCGCCGCCGACCGCACCGGCCTGGCTGAGCAGCACACCGCCGTGGTCGCTGGCGCCTGTCGTCTGATCGCCGACGCAGAGTTGTTGCCGACCCTCGCCGAGCTCGCTGCCCACGCGTCCATGAGCCCCTGGCATTTCCACCGCGTCTTCAAAGCCGTCACCGGCCTGACGCCCAAGGGCTACGCCAACGCCCACCGCGCCGACAAGGTACGCCACAAACTGACCGACAGCGGGCGTATCACCGACGCCCTGTACGATGCCGGTTTCAATTCCAACAGCCGTTTCTACGAGGCCAGCGCCGGACTGCTGGGCATGAGCCCCACCGACTACCGCAAGGGCGGCGCGGCGCTGGAGATCCGTTTTGCCGTCGGCGAGTGCTTTCTCGGTGCGATTCTGGTGGCCCGGAGCCCCCGGGGCGTGTGCGCCATTCTGCTCGGCGATGACCCCAATCGACTGGTGCAAGACCTGCAGGATCAGTTCCACAGCGCCACGCTGATCGGCGGCGACGCGGAGTTCGAGCGGCTCATGGCTGAGGTGGTGGGGTTTATCGAGGCGCCGAGGCTGGGCCTGAACCTGCCGCTGGATTTGCAGGGCACCGCTTTTCAGCAGCGGGTCTGGCAGGCCCTGGCGCAAATCCCGCCGGGCACGACCGCCAGCTATGCGCAGATCGCCCAACGGATCGGTGCGCCGACCGCCAGCCGCGCGGTCGCCTTGGCCTGCGGGGCAAACCGCATTGCCGTGGCGATTCCCTGCCATCGTGTGGTGCGCAGCGATGGCGCGTTGTCGGGCTATCGTTGGGGGGTGGAGCGCAAGCAGGCGTTGCTCACTCGTGAGGGTAAAGAAACGGAATCACAGTATTCACGCTGAGCTGTTTTGATCGGTTTCAGCCCAGCTCAAACGTCAGTTTCGCTGCTTTCGTAATGCTATCGATCCTCGCGGGTGTGCCACAGACGCAGCAAATAGATTGTGGAATTCGCTATCTCGTAGCGCATCTCGTAACAGCCGATCTGGATTCTGCGCACATCCCTCGGCTCAAATTCTTCCAAGCGTTCGCCTATGCGTGGGTTGGCGAGTAACGTAGTCGGTGCTGTCGTGAGTTGCTGCACGGTTCGTGCGGCGGCTGGCTGATTGACCGCTGCAAGAAACTCATACAGTCGGGCAATGTCGGAAAGCGCTTTGCTCGTCCACTTCAATTCCATCAGCGCGGGACCGGCAACGGCGTGTCGGTGCCAAGGCTATCAGCCCAGGCCTGAACGGCTTGGTGATCAATTACCCGGCCAGCATCAACGTCAGCCAATGCCTCGCGAGTCAGGCGACTCCGCTCTTCTTCCTGATCTATCCAGGCGGAAAGAGCCTGTTTGACGATCCAGTTTTTGGAGCGTTCCAGACGCTCTGCCATCAAATCGACTTTCTGTGCCAACGCCTCAGGAACGTGAGCCGTCACTGATCGGGTCTTTGCGGGGTTTGCCATGATGGGAGGCTCCTGACTAAAGAGTGATTCAAAGTTAATCATAGTGAGTCATTAAAAGTCGTCAAGAGTAGAGTCAGGTGTCGGAATGCGCTGTACGCCATCCACTAGAAGCTTCCCGGCTAAAGCCGGTCCTACCACTGAAGCCGGGCATGCAAACGCCGGTAACAGCTTCTCGCTTGAGAAACCCTGACAGCGGCGTAAGGTCCCTGCACCGGATCTCACAAGGAGCATGGACGTGCCTTCGACTCTTCAAGCAGCGATAACCGACAACGCCCCCTCATTCTGGTTGATCGCCGACCAGCTCAATGCACGCAACGAAACCGAACGACTTGACTACATCCGCTCGGGCTTCCCGCCCGGCTGGGTCAAGGTGCTGCGCAATGCCTTCCGCCTCAGCAACAGTCAGCTCGAAGCCTTGCTGGCGACCTCGGTCTCGACCCTGGAACGCCGCCAGCGTCAGCAACGGCCTCTGGACATCGTCGGCTCCGAGCGCCTCGATCGGGTTGCGGCCCTCGCCACCCACGCCGCCGAACTCTTCGAAGACCAGAACACCGCCCGCCGCTGGATGGTTGCCTCCAACCGCGCACTCAACGGCCAGACACCCATCGCCCTCTGCGAAACCGAGATCGGCGCGCGCCAGGCACGCCGCGTGCTCAGCGCACTGCAGCATGGCGGGGTCGTCTGATGCAGGCCTGGAGGATCAGCAAGGACAGTGCCGCGAACGATCTGTCCGGCCTGGGCGCCGCGCAGTTCGGCGGGCGCTGGAATCACGCCGACCAGCCTGCCATTTACCTCGCGCTGAGCGCGTCAGGCTGCGCCCTGGACACGCTCATTCAATGTGCGAGCCTTCCGCAGCCGGGTTTCCAGCTCGTTCACCTGCAGTTGCCGGATGACCCGGGGCTGTATTGGCAACCGGCGCTGACTCAGTTACCTCCGGGTTGGGACGTCACACCGGCGGACCGCCCCAGCATGGATTTCGGCAGCGCCTGGCTGGAGCGGCGCGAGCAACTTGGTCTGATCGTGCCGTCCGCGACCATCACCCATACGCGCAACCTGCTGCTCAATCCTCGGCACCCCGCCATGGCGCAGGTCAGGGTGCTCGAGGTGCGCCCCTTCACCTGCGGCTGATCAGCGCTGGGTATCGACCACGATGCGCCCGCGCACCTGACCGTTCATGAGCCGGTGCGCGGTCTCAATCACCTCACCCAAGCCGATCTCGCGGCTGATCAGCGGCAGCAGCGACACATCAAGATCCCGGGCCAGACGCGCCCAGGCGTCGATGCGGTCCTGGCGCGGGCGCATGACGCTGTCGATGCCTGCGAGGGTCACGCCGCGCAGAATGAAGGGCGCCACCGACGCCGGAAAGTCCATCCCCTGGGCCAGACCGCAGGTCGCCACCGTGCCCCAATAGCGGGTGCTGGCGCAGGTGTTGGCGAGGGTGTGGCTGCCCACCGAATCGATCGCCCCGGCCCAGCGCTCCTTCGCCAACGGGCGGCCGGGCTCGGCAAGGGTGGCGCGGTCGATGATTTCTGCGGCGCCGAGAGAGGTCAGGTAATCGCTCTCGCTCAAGCGGCCGGTAGAGGCCACGACGCGATAACCGAGTTTTGCCAGCAGCGCGATGGCGAAACTGCCGACACCGCCGTTGGCGCCAGTCACCAGCACATCGCCCTTGTCCGGCGTCACGCCGTTTTTCTCCAGCGCCATGATCGCCAGCATCGCCGTATAGCCCGCCGTGCCGATGGCCATGGCCTGTGCCGGCGTGAAGCCGCTTGGCAGCGGGATCAGCCATTTGCCCTGCAAGCGCGCCCTCTGCGCCAGCCCGCCCCAGTGCCCTTCGCCGACGCCCCAGCCATTGAGCAGCACCTGATCGCCCGGCTTGAAGTCCGTGTCGCTGCTGTCCTCGACCGTGCCGGCCAGGTCCACCCCGGGCACCATCGGAAACTGCCGCACGATCGGCCCTTTGCCGGTGAGCGCCAGGCCATCCTTATAATTCAGTGTGCTGTGACTGACGCGCACGGTGACGTCGCCTTCGGGCAACTGACTGTCGTCGATGTCCGTCAGCTCGGCGCGGTAGCCGTTGTCGTCTTTATTGATCAGGATGCCTTTTAACATGCCGCACACTCCTATTTAGACCGCTCGTCTATAACCAGGACCGAAGACATCAGCGCGGCAATCCGCGCAGAAATCCGATGATGAAGGTATTGAGCGGCTGCTCGTTCTGCACCAGTCGAGCCCGCAGCACGGCGCCCTCCCAGCCGATCCAGAAATACGCCGCCAGCTCTGAGCAATCGGTGCGTGCCGGCAGTTCGCACGCTGCAATCGCCGCCTTGAAGCACACCGTCAGGCGCGCCTGCCAATCGAGAAAAACCTTTTCCAGCGCCTCGCGGAAACCGGCTGGCAGGACGCTCACTTCCTGGCCCATGTTGCCCACCAGGCAGCCCCGCCGAAAATCGTGGCGGGCGATATTGACCTTCGATTCCTGAACGAAGCCGGCCAGCCGTTCCAGCGGCGAGAGCGATTCATCCAGCAGCCAGCGGTCCAGGCGCCGGGCGAAATAGCCGGCGTAGCTGTCGAGCACTGCGAGGCCGAACACCTCTTTGCTGGCGAAGTAATGATAGAAGGAGCCTTTGGGCACACCGACCCGCTTGAGGATGCCGTCGATGCCCGTGGCCATGAAGCCCTGCTCGGTCAGTACCTCAACGCCGCAGCGGATCAGCGCCTCGCGGGTGTCGAAGTCGTCAGGGCGTGCCACTTTGGGAGGGCGGCCGGGGCGTCTGGGTTTTGCAATGATGTCGTTCATGGGGTTGCATATTAGACCGAGCGTCTATTAAATCAACCGCAACTTTTCAAATGCTGCTTTTTAACAGCCTTTTCGCTATGGAGACTCTGCCGATGATCGCCTGGCCCGACACCCGCCTGCTCAAACTGCTGGACATCGAACTGCCCATCCTGCAAGCGCCCATGGCCGGTGCATCCGGCTCGGCGATGGCCGTCGCGGTGGGCAAAGCCGGCGGCCTGCCCTCGCTGCCCTGCGCCATGCTCACCCGCGCGCAGATTAGAGAGGAAGTCGCGCGGATACGCGCGGGCACCCATGCGCCGCTCAACCTGAATTTCTTCTGCCACTCGGCCCCGCCCGCCGACCCGCAGGCCGATGCAGACTGGAAACACCTGCTCAAGCCCTACTACGACGAACTGGGCGCCGACTTCGATGCGCCAACGCCCATGTCCAACCGGGCACCCTTCGACGAGGCCGCTTGCGCGCTGGTGGAGGAATTGAAACCTGAGGTGGTCAGCTTCCATTTCGGCCTGCCCGATCCCGCCTTGCTGGCGCGGGTAAAGGCCACCGGTGCGAAGGTGCTCTCCTCGGCGACCACCGTGGAAGAAGCCGTGTGGCTTGAGGCACGGGGTTGCGACGCGATCATCGCCATGGGCTACGAGGCTGGCGGGCATCGCGGGATGTTCCTCAGCGATCAGTTGCACACTCAGGTCGGCACGATGGCGCTGGTGCCGCAGATCGTCGATGCCGTGACGATTCCGGTCATCGCGGCCGGCGGCATTGCCGACAGTCGCGGGATCGCCGCCGCGTTCATGCTTGGCGCCTCCGCCGTGCTAGTGGGCACCGCCTACTTGTTCACCCCGGAAGCCAAGACTTCGGCGCTGCATCAGGCGGCACTGAGCCGCGCCCAGGACAGTCACACCGCCATCACCAATATCTTCACCGGCCGCCCGGCCCGGGGCATCGTCAACCGCATCATGAAAGAGATCGGACCCATGGCCGCTGCCGCGCCGGCCTTCCCCACCGCGGGCGGCGCACTGATGCCCCTGCGCAGCAAAGCCGAAGCCCGTGGCGACGACGGCTTCATGAATCTTTGGGCGGGTCAGGCGGTGGGCATCAAGCACTCGCTGTCCGCAGAAGAACTCACCCGGACGCTGGCCATCGGCGCCCTTGAGCGGCTGGCCGGGCGCTGAGCCGGTGATATAGACGTCGATTTAAAACGGAGCACGGCACGATCCCGCTTCCGCGCGGAGGAGACTCGCTATATATTTCGCTGCATAGCGTTTGACCGGCGTCCGGTTGGCGTTCCTCCTCATTCCGTTTGCTAGCCCGGAGCCTGTACATGCGCGCAGTTTCAAACCGCTTCACCGTCACCGCCCTGGTCATCGCCTGTGCCGCGCTGTCATCGGGCACAGCGTTCGCCGATGAGGTCCAAGTGGCCGTTGCCGCCAACTTCACGGCGCCGATCCAGGCCATCGCCCAGGACTTCGAAAAAGACACCGGTCACAAGTTGGTCGCTTCTTTCGGCGCGACCGGCCAGTTCTACACCCAGATCAAAAATGGCGCGCCGTTCGAATTGTTTCTCGCCGCCGATGACGCCACGCCCGCCAAACTTGAGAGCGAAAACGAGACGGTGAAAGGCTCGCGCTTTACCTACGCGGTGGGCACTTTGGCGCTGTGGTCGGCCAAAGACGGGTATGTGGACGACAAGGGTCAAGTGCTCAAGAACGGCAAATTCGAACACCTGTCCATTGCCAACCCGAAAGCCGCGCCCTATGGCCTCGCTGCCACCCAGACCCTGGACAAACTGGGCCTGACCGACGCAACCAAAAGCAAGGTCGTCGAAGGCCAGAGCATCGCCCAGGCCTATCAGTTCGTGCAGACCGGCAACGCCGAGCTGGGTTTCGTCGCCCTCTCCCAGGTGTTCAAGGACGGCAAGCTGACCGGTGGCTCGGCGTGGATCGTGCCGGCCAATCTGCATGAGCCGATCAAGCAGGACGCGGTGATCCTCAACAAGGGCAAAGACAACGCCGCCGCCAAGGCGCTGATGGACTACCTCAAAGGCCCGAAAGCCGCCGCCATCATCAAATCCTACGGGTACCAGCTGTAAATGCTGCTGGGCAGTGCCGACCTCGCGGCCATCTGGCTGACGCTGAAACTGGCGTCCCTGACCACCGTGATTCTGCTGATCGTCGGCACGCCCATCGCGCTGTGGTTGTCGCGCACCCGCTCTTGGCTGAAAGGCCCCATCGGCGCGGTCGTGGCCCTGCCTCTGGTGCTGCCACCCACGGTGATCGGCTTTTATCTGCTGCTGTTGCTTGGGCCGAACGGAGCGGTCGGGCAACTGACCCAGAGCCTGGGGCTTGGTACGCTGACCTTCAGTTTCAGCGGGTTGGTGATCGGCTCGGTGCTGTATTCCCTGCCGTTCGTGGTGCAGCCCTTGCAGAACGCCTTCGTCGCCATCGGTCCTCGCCCCCTTGAAGTGGCGGCCACGCTGCGCGCTAGTCCCTGGGACACGTTCTTCTCAGTGATTCTGCCGCTGGCGCGCCCCGGCTTTATCACCGGGGCGATTCTGGGTTTCGCCCACACCGTGGGTGAGTTTGGCGTGGTCCTGATGATCGGCGGCAACATCCCGGAGAGAACCCGCGTCGTGTCCACGCAGATCTACAACCACGTCGAAGCGATGGAATACGCCCAGGCCCATTGGCTGGCCGGGGCGATGCTGGTGTTTTCCTTTGTGGTGCTGCTGGTGCTGTATTCCAGCGGCAAGGCGCGTTCGGCGTGGAGCGGCGCATGAGTGCGAAGATTGAAGTGCGGCTGCAGGTGAATTACGCCGAGTTCGTTCTCGACGTCGACCTCCACTTGCCCGGTCGCGGCGTCTCGGCGTTGTATGGCCATTCCGGCTCCGGCAAAACCACCTGCCTGCGTTGCATCGCCGGGCTGGAAAAGGCGGCCGACGGCTATATCCGCGTCAACGGCGAGGTCTGGCAGGACAGCGCCAACAACATCTTTCTGCCCCCGCACAAACGTCCATTGGGCTACGTGTTTCAGGAAGCCAGCCTTTTTCCGCACCTCGACGTCGAGGGCAATCTGCGCTTTGGCCTCAAGCGCATCCCCGAGCGCGACAGGCGTATTACGTTGCAGCAGGCGACCTCGCTGCTGGGCATCGATCATTTGCTCCAGCGCGCGCCCGATAGGCTGTCCGGCGGCGAGCGTCAACGGGTCGGGATCGCCCGCGCGTTGCTGACCAGCCCGCGCCTGCTGCTGATGGACGAACCCCTGGCGGCGCTGGATGCGCAACGCAAAAGCGAAATCCTGCCGTACCTAGAGCGCCTCCACGACGAGCTGGATATTCCGGTGATTTACGTGAGTCACGCTCAGGATGAAGTGGCGCGTCTGGCTGATCATCTGGTGCTGCTCAGCGATGGGAAAGCGCTGGCCAGCGGCCCCATCGGCGAAACACTGGCGCGGCTGGATCTGCCGCTGGCGATGGGCGACGACGCGGGCGTGGTGATCGAGGGAAGCGTGCAGGCGTACGATGCGGCCTATCAACTCATCACCGTCCGTTTGCCGCGCAGCGAACTGAGTATCCGCGTCGCCCATTCCGCGTTGCTGCCCGGCAAACCCCTGCGCCTCAAGGTGCAGGCGCGGGACGTGAGCCTGAGCCTGCAACCCGACGCTCAAAGCAGCATCCTCAATCGCCTGCCGGTGACCGTCATCGAAGAGATCGCCGCCGACAACACCGCCCATGTGCTGGTCCGCCTCGATGCCGACGGCTCGCCGCTGCTGGCGCGGATCACCCGCTACTCCAGGGATCAGCTGCAGCTGGCGCCTGGGCAACGACTGTGGGCGCAGATCAAATCAGTCGCGCTGCTGGCGTAGGCGAGCAATCACCCGTCCGATTCATCAGGTATGCAATTAGTCGGCACGACTGCGCAGCGCCACGGTCAATGCAAAAAGACCCGCATTCAGGACTGCCTTTCATGCCGGACACAATCCACAGCGAAGACCTGCCCAAAGATCTGCATTACGTCGACGACAGCCAGCCCGGATTTACCCGCAAGATTCTGCGCGGCAAGTTCGCCTACTTCGACACCGACGGCCAGCGCATCCGCGACGAGAACGTGATCAAACGCATCAACGCGCTGGTGATCCCACCGGCATACACCGACGTGTGGATCTGTGCCGACCGCCAGGGCCATCTGCAAGCGACAGGCCGTGACGCTCGCGGACGCAAGCAGTACCGCTACCACCCGCGCTGGCGCGAGATTCGTGACGAGAACAAATACTCGCGGATGATTGCCTTCGGCCAGGCGTTGCCCAAGGTGCGCAAGCAGCTGGAAACGCAGCTGGCCAAACCCGGCATGGGCCGCGAGAAGGTCATGGCGGCGGTGCTGTCGTTGCTCGACCAGACGCTGATCCGCATCGGCAACAGCCAGTACGCCCGGGACAACCGCTCCTACGGCCTGACCACGCTGCGCAACAAACACGTCGACGTGAAGGGCAGCAAGATCTACTTCGAGTTTCGTGGCAAGAGCGGCGTCGAGCACCGGCTCAGCGTCACTGACCGGCGCTTGGCGAACATCATCAAGCGCTGCATGGAATTGCCCGGCCAGAACCTGTTCCAGTACCTGGATGACGACGGCCAGCGGCATACCGTGTCCTCCCACGACATCAACCAGTACTTGCACACCCTCACCGGCGCCGATTTCACAGCCAAGGACTACCGCACCTGGGCCGGCAGCGCGATGGCACTGGCGACCCTGCGCAAGCTGCACTGGGAGCCGGAGGCAGACGCGAAGAAACACGTCGTGTCCATGGTCAAGGAGGTCGCGCGGCTGCTGGGCAATACCCCAGCGGTCTGCCGCAAGTGCTACATCCACCCGGCCGTGCTGGAAGCCTTCGCGATGGGCGAACTGTCCAAGCTGCCGCGCATCCGCCAGCGCAAGGGCCTGCGTCTGGAGGAAGTGGCGCTGGCCGGCTTCCTCCAGGGCCTGCAGGCCGCCGAGGTCATTCGTGAAGCATCCGAAGAACTGACAGGAGAAACAGCATGACCACCCACAGCGCGCATATCCCCGGCGAAAAACTCAACGACCCGGACGCACGCCCGGCTGACGTCGCCGATGACCGCGAGCGCACCGACGACGTGCGTGAAGACGAGCCGCTGACCGGCGGTGATCACGACGACGCCGGGCACACCCCCAAAGTGCCCCTCGCCGAGTAAACCGCTCCCGCTTTCCAGGATTCAAAGGCCTCACCCATGACCACACCGCCGCACCTGCCAGACGACGCCCGCCCTTCTTCCTTCACCGTCGACGCCGACCGCCCCGGATTCGTCCGGGTTCGCGGCGCCCGAGAGCACAACCTCAAGGACGTGGACGTCGACATCCCCCGCGACGCACTGGTGGTGTTCACCGGCGTGTCGGGGTCAGGCAAATCATCGCTGGCCTTCTCCACCCTCTACGCCGAAGCCCAACGCCGCTATTTCGAATCCGTCGCGCCCTACGCCCGACGCCTCATCGATCAGGTGGGCGTGCCCGACGTTGACTCCATTGAGGGCCTGCCCCCGGCCGTCGCGCTGCAGCAGCAACGAGGGACGCCGAGTACGCGCTCATCGGTCGGCAGCGTGACCACTCTGTCCAGCCTGATCCGCATGCTCTATTCCCGCGCCGGCACCTATCCGCCGGGGCAACCGATGCTCTATGCCGAAGACTTTTCGCCCAACCTGCCCCAGGGCGCCTGCCCCGAGTGTCACGGCCTGGGCCGGGTCTATGAGATTCCTGAAGAACTGATGGTCCCGGACGACTCTTTGACCATCCGCCAACGCGCGATCGCGGCATGGCCCCTGGCATGGGGCGGCCAGAACCAGCGGGACATCCTCGTCACCCTGGGTTACGACGTCGACACCCCGTGGCGCGACCTGCCGAAAAAGGATCGCGACTGGATTCTGTTCACTGATGAGCAGCCTAACGTGCCGGTCTACGGAGGGCTGACCCCGGAAGAAACCCGTCTGGCGATCAAGCGCAAACTCGAACCCAGTTATCAGGGCACCTTCACCGGTGCCCGCCGCTACGTGCAGCACACCTTTGCCACCACCCAGAGCGCGTTGATGAAAAAACGCGTGTCGCGTTTCATGCGCGGCAGCCCCTGCCCGTTGTGCGATGGCAAACGCCTGAAGCGCGAGGCCCTGTCGGTGACGTTTGCCGGCCTCGATATCGGCGAATTGGCGCAGATGCCGCTGCTGCGGCTGGCTGAAGTCTTGCGTCCAGTGGCTGCGGGCGTTTTTGAAAATGAAGATCGCGGCAGCGCTGTGCTGGATCGCGAGCAGATGGCCAAGGCGAAAAAGAAGCGGGTCACTGCAGGCGGTTCGGCCCACGACGCAGCCCCCGATGTGCGCGCGACACCGAACCTGTCTGTCGAGAAGCGCCTCGCCGCCCAACGCATCGCCCAGGACTTGCTGGCGCGGGTCAGCACCCTCACCGAACTGGGGCTCGGCTACCTGGCGCTGGATCGCAGCACGCCGTCGCTGTCATCCGGTGAACTGCAGCGCCTGCGCCTGGCGACGCAATTGGGCTCGCAACTGTTCGGCGTGATCTACGTGCTGGACGAGCCTTCTGCCGGCTTGCACCCGGCGGACAGCGAAGCGCTGTTCACGGCGTTGCAGCAGCTGAAGGCTTCCGGCAACTCGCTGTTCGTCGTCGAGCATGACCTGGAAACCATGCGCCGCGCCGACTGGCTGATCGACGTCGGCCCTGCTGCCGGCGAGCATGGCGGGCACGTGCTGTACAGCGGCCCTCCCGCAGGTTTGGCCGAGATCGAATCCTCGCAAACGGGCCGTCATCTGTTCGCCGAGCATTCCGCGCTGAGTTCGGCAAGAAGACAGCCGACCGACTGGCTGCGCCTGGAAGGCATTACCCGCAACAACCTCAATTCACTGAGCGCTGAATTTCCGCTGGGCTGCTTCACCTCGGTGACCGGCATCTCCGGTTCGGGCAAATCCAGCCTCGTCAGCCAGGCATTGCTGGAGCTGGTGGGCGCCGAATTGGGACGCCCTGTTGCGGAGGCCGAGGCGGAAGAATCCAGCTTGGAAGACGATGCGCCGCAACCCACCGGCGGGCACATTGCGGGCGGAATGAGCGCGATCAAGCGGCTGGTGCAGGTTGACCAGAAACCCATCGGCCGCACCCCGCGTTCCAACCTGGCGACCTATACCGGCCTGTTCGACAACGTGCGCAAGCTGTTCGCCGCGACGCCCGACGCGCAGAAGGCCGGCTACGACGCCGGACAGTTCTCGTTCAACGTCGCCAAAGGCCGCTGCGCGGTGTGCGAGGGCGAAGGGTTTGTCAGCGTTGAATTGCTGTTCATGCCCAGCGTCTACGCGCCCTGCCCGACCTGCCATGGTGCGCGCTACAACCCGGACACCTTGGCGATCAAGTGGAATGGGTTGAGTATCGCCGACGTGTTGCAGCTGACGGTTGAACAGGCGGTGGATGTATTCGTCGATCAGCCAGGGGTTCTCCGCTCGCTGACGGTGCTGCGTGATATTGGTCTG
Source organism: Pseudomonas sp. CFBP 8772 (assembly GCF_014841665.1). Lineage (NCBI taxonomy): Bacteria > Pseudomonadati > Pseudomonadota > Gammaproteobacteria > Pseudomonadales > Pseudomonadaceae > Pseudomonas > Pseudomonas sp. CFBP 8772. The sequence continues at coordinate 606,805 of NZ_JACYUI010000003.1, forward strand.
GGCTATTTGCGTCTGGGTCAGCCTGCGACTGAGTTGTCCGGCGGTGAGGCTCAGCGCATCAAACTGGCGACGGAGCTACAGCGCAGTCAACGCGGCGCCACCTTGTATGTGCTCGATGAGCCGACCACGGGCCTGCACCCCACCGATGTGGATCGCCTGCTGACGCAGTTGAATGCGTTGGTGGATGCGGGGCACAGCGTGGTGGTGGTTGAGCATGAAATGCGAGTGGTGGCGCAGAGTGACTGGGTGATCGACATCGGCCCGGGCGCTGGGGACAAGGGCGGGAATGTTGTGGCGTGTGGGACGCCTGAGCAGGTTGCCGACGTGGAAGAGAGCCGGACGGCGCCGTTTTTGCGCAAGGTGTTGCGGGGCTGAGGAAGTTCGGTTACAGCGCTGAAACGAAACAGGCACTTGGGGCTGCCCCAAGTGCCTCTCGCTGGCGCTCATACACTCCGGGCTATTTGCTCCAGTGCCACGTAGTAGCGCCATTGAGTTCGTGCATCCTTCAACCCGACAGACACCGTATTAAGTATCTTGTCAGACCTTAAAGTGGCCTACTTGCCGCTGGAGTACGACCCCCAGCTCTGCCAGGTTATTACTCGAACTGGCCGTTCTCTCGCAAGATAAAGCTGAATCATCTGCAATATTACGAACCGACGTCACACTGCGGTTAATCTCCTCAGCGACACAGCTTTGCTCCTCACCGGCGGTTGCGATCTGCCTGACCATCTGCTGGATGTTATCAATCATCTCCACAATGGTTTCAACTGAATGCCCCGTGTTTGAAACCTGTATGACAGTTTCCTCCGTCAAACCACGGCAGACTTCCATCATCCCGGCAGCCTCTTCGGCTATTTTTTGCAGATTGGTGGTCAACGCGCCAATTTCCAGGGTTGCGCCCTGTGTCCGTTTGGCAAGTGTTCTCACTTCATCCGCCACCACCGCAAATCCTCGACCCGCATCGCCCGCCCTTGCCGCTTCGATAGCAGCATTCAGCGCCAACAAGTTGGTTTGATCTGCAACGGACGTTATGACTTGCAACACCCCACCTATATTTAAGCTCTCTTTTTTTAGTTGTGCCATGGCGGCGGAAGACTTTGACACCTCCGTAGCCAGACGTTTCATTTGGGCTATTGCGTCTTTTGCCATAGTGCCGCCGGTTTGCGCCTGAGCATTAGCGCTGAGTGCCGCATGGGCTGCTTCTTCCGAATTGCGCGCAACTTCAAGGGTCGTGGCTACCATTTCGTGGATGGCGGTGGCGACCTGGTCGATTTCGACTCTCTGATTGCCTACCCCGATGCGGGTCTGCTCTGTCGCAGCGGAAAGTTCCACTGCAGCAGCAGAGATCACCGCCGATGACGTGTTGACCTGGCTTATAAGCAGGCTCAGACGGGACTGCATCTCACTCAGGGAAGAGAGCACGCTACCGGCCACTGAGGTTTCTGCTTCGGGAATCGGGCGCAGGTCACCACTTGCAACGCGCTGAGCGATGGTTGACAAGAGGATGGGCTCTGCACCCAGGGCGCGTGACAGTCCCCGAACGATAAGAACGGTTAGCGCGACCCCTACGGCAATGGCCAATGCGCATATAAACATCAAGAAACGTTGATTGCTTCTATATTCGACTTGCGATTCATCAACGCTGGCCAGTGCAATCTTTGTATTAAAGCGTTTGTAATCAGTGACGCTGGCCACCAGCTTTTTCAAAAGCGGCAGGCATTCATTGTTCATCATAGTAATTGCGGTACTGCGATCACCACTCATGGCCAGCCGGGTAATCTCCAGGGCAACAGGACCATAGACTTTCTCGACCCCCTCAATCTCGGCAACCAACTTACGGGCGTTATCGTTATCGGCGGAGGCTGGCAACGCGCTGACGCCAGCGACCAATGCTGAGAGCAGACTTTTCACCTTCTGATGTTCGGCATTCAAGATGTCCGCTTCAGACTGTCGATCAGTGTCGGAAATGACCAGCACAAGGTTGCGGGCTGAAATAGCGCGCTGCTGCGCGGAAAGCAGCAAATCATTCATCAGCCCCATGCGCTTATTCAACCCTTCGACATAGTTTGAGAAGCGCAGGTTCGACTCATTTAAACTAATAACGGATAACGCAGAAATCAGAAAAATAATTAGCACCATCACGCCAAAACCCAGTACTAACTTTGCCTTTACCGACAAGGAAGCTAACATACAGAAACCCCTTTGACTTTCAGTATTGTGCAGCACGTCCAAGAATGTGGCACATTGACACTATGCGGCGAGCAACGACAATACTACAAGCAATAAATCACCACTTTTAAAGATATATAGGATCCAACTTACAACGGATTCAATCGAGTTGTTTGCGTAAGGTATTTTAATCTAAACGAATATTTAGACTTTCGTCGCATACCAACTTTAGATATGCGATTCTAAACGCGAAGCGTTCTGTACTTATTCCAACAGTCTTTAATCGGTCCGCGAGATGGGAGTTTCAACTGAAGGGAGGATCGGTATTGTGAAAAGCGGAGCTCCCGATAAGGGACACGCGTGCGAAGGCAGGTGCGGACAAGGCGGAAAGCAGCGGCGTTAGACCGCCGATGAACGACCCGCTTGGGCTTAGCGCTGTCGCCATGGGAGAACAACGCATCTGCAGACGGGCAGACAAGGACTATTATGAACGTCGCTCAACCCGCCATGCAGCTTCTCGTCCAGCAGGGCGCGTTTCTCGACCTGGCAGCCTTTTAGTTCGGTGGCAAGCTGAGCGTGTGCTGGCGCACCGAACATGCCCAGGCGGCGGAGCGTTCTGAATCGAGCATCTCAGCTAGGCGTCGGACAGTGCCGATGTCGGCGTTATCCATCGTTCCGTCTAAGACGTCCCAAGATAGGGATTTGCGAAGCCACGAGAATCCGCAAAGCAAGACAGTTCCGGTGCCGCCAAGCCAGGTGAGCGTGCCTGGGCCGAGGTCGGCTGGGTCCATATTTACTCCGAAGAGTTGTTGCTTGTTACCGGAAGCTTAATTTAGTGGATCCAAAAAAAACCTTGTGCTATGAACTGCATGTGGCATGCACGCCACATACAAATGGAGTCCAAAAATGGCTTGGAACCGTAGCGATAACAAGAAGTACAGGGGAAAGATCGACAGGATTTTCGTATCGCTGACTGAAAGTTGGGAAGTCGAGTATTTTATCGACCATTACTTGAAAACAAGGGGTAAGGACATAAGCGACTCCAATCGTGACCTCCTAGCTGCGAAGCTCGAAGACGCCCCGGGTCATGCGCCTCACAAAAGAGATGAACTGAACACGTGGCTCGATGGGCAGTACGGGGTCAAAACTAAGTAACAAAAAACCCGGCTTGGAGGCCGGGTTTTTTATGTGATCAAATCATACGTGTAGTGAAATGGTGCGGCGAAGTCGAAAGTCGCCTGGCAGCGGCGAACCACCACGCGCTGAGCCAGACCGAGAGCATCGACGCCCTCTTCCGCGCGATCGACGAGATCAGCAGCGAGGCGCGCGCTAAGCGACTGGAGCTCGACAAACTGGTCAAGGCACGCAAAGTCGCGATCAGGGAAGACATCGTGACGACCGCCGCGAAGTCGCTGCAGATCCACATCGACCAGATCAACAGCACCCTCGGCGGCAAGGCGCGGATGCCGAAGATCGTTGCTGACTTCGCCGGCGCCATCAAAGGCAAAAAGACCATCGCCAGCCTTCGCGATGCTGCGGACAGCGAACTGGCCCGGGCGAAAATCGAAGCCAGCCAAACCGGCGACAAAATGCGCACCAACCTGAACAGCTTCGCTGAGCTCGCTGCTGACTACGTGTTTTTGTTCAACGATCTGCAGCAACTGGTGCTGAAGGAGAACGAGGACCTGGTGCCGCTGATCAAGGTGCGGATCAGCGAGCACCAGCGCGCCGAAGAAATTCGCCTTGAGGCGCAGCGCGAGCAGATTCGTCAGCAAGAGGTCCAGCGATTGGAGCGGGAAGCGAACGAGCGCGCGGCAGCTGCGGAGGCTGTCGGCAAAGCGCCAGTGGCTACTCCTGCTGCCAACCCGGTTGAGCCACCCGCGCGGCGCGTCACCAACGCCGCGCCATCGGCGAAAGTGCCGCCGAAGCAGACCAAACTCGAGGCGAAGGTCACCGACTTGGAAGCGCTGGTGAAGGCGGTCTACGAAGGCCGCGCCCGCTGTCGGTGCAGACCGTGAACTGGGGGGCGCTGGACGACTTGGTCCTCATTGACGGCGATGATTTCAGCATGGACGGCGTCGAGCTGCAGCAGGTGGCGGCATGATCAGCTTCAGCCTTAATCCTGATGCGTAGAATCGTATCAGGTCCGCGGAACTGGCGGAGGCCGTGGCGGAGTTTGAAAGCCGGGGTGGTCAGATTTTGCAGGGTGAATGCTTTACCGGAAATCCGATCCCGCCGAAGCGGCGGGACTGGATTGATCCTGACACAGTGCTCAAGCGCAGGACTCGTGCGTTGTCGGCGGCGGAGCGTGGCCGGCTTCAGCGGAGGACGCGGGTGGTATGAGTCAGTGCTAGACCTGCTTCATGCACTAATGGCACCGGTATCTAGAGCTCGCATTTGGTATCTCTGCGTCTAGCAATATCGATGTTCATGCCACTGGTGCTCCAGCAGCAGGGTGACAAAATCGCTGAAGCTACACCTGAACTCGTCGGTCATTCCCCGGTATCCGGGACACCCATCTAAAAATGCGAAGTCGGACAGAGATGCCATAACCTTGCCCATTGTTAGAATTATTTTTTGATAATTTTCCAGGCAGACGCCTGTCGGACGGTCGCCCGATAGGCGTATTTGATCCGCAGCGGGGTTAAGCTGCGTGTATCTTAAGCGTTCTCTTAGAACGGTGTACCCGCCAACCCAGTCAACTATGTCTCGGCGGCTTTGCTCAGATGGCGCGCAAGTTTTATCAGCTAATCGGGCGAAAGAGTTCCACCAGGATTTGACTTCATCGTGACCTATTTCACTGAAAGAAAGGCGAGGATTCCGATTGCTCGGAAACATCGACTCGTATAGTTCATGACGACGATAGAAACTAATCTTCAAATCAGTTTCTAGAGCGTTAAGCCATTCGTTGAAAGATTCAAAATGCATGCGATACTGTTGTCTTCTTCCAGAAATTTCTGTACTGGAAGACTGTTTTTGCGCTGCACTAGCTGCCTTCCATGCAGCAAATGCTGCTGCGGCAGTGGCCACGGCTGAGATTATCGAAAATATGTCAACTAGCTTTAGGTCGTCCTGCGCTGTTACTCCCGAACCAAGATAGCTAGCTAGCCCCCCAGCAAAAATAAATCCTATACCCACAAACAAAATCACACGATTCATTGGCCGCATCTTTATAAACATTCACTTCCAGTTATCAAGTGATTCCGTTCGATAAGCGCAGCATCGACCGTCCCAGATCGGCTTGGACGCTCAAGCAGCTCCGCAGTTTTCCCACACAACTCCTCCAGTCGCGCCACTCTCCGAGCGACGCCATGCCGTTCGGCACGAAGTGCACTTAAATGTTGATATCTGTAAATCGCTGGATTTTGGCTGAGGAAAACCCTGCTCGAAAGCCCCAAGCTCACCATCAAGATCATAGGCCTCCATCGAATTCTCACAACAGTCGTTCACGTTCATTAAACGCTCCTTGATACGGCCACACGCCGGCCAACACATATAGCCCACCTCCAACCTAATCGCCATCGAATTCTCGGAGGCATCAACACGCCTGAGGTAATTGAAATGCCAATCCGCAAAATCATCATACACAGGATCGACAAAAATCCTGACGGAAGCCCGGCCGTGCTTCATACCGCGAGCGAACTGCTGCCCGACTCTCAAGCAAACGAAGACCTGTTATGGCGTCTGAACGAGAGCTACAACGCCAAGCAAGGTAAGGCTTGGGGCTTGTTCCACGCAGAGTCCGGCGTACACCCGCTGCGGGGCTGGCTAAGCAAGTACATTGCCGACGAGATCAGCTTCCACGAGTTGAGCCTGGTTGCCGTCGAGCATTTGCAGCACCTGATGGAAGAGTCAGACCTTGCAATCGGAGGGCACGTCCTGTTCGTGCACTATCAGCAGGGCATGACCGAGTACCTTTCCATTGCGGTTATTCAGCAATCGGAAGGCATCGCAGTTGGCGAAGATCTCCGGACCATCACAGCTAAATATCTCGACGTCGATCATCTCCACTTGGCTGGGCGGATCAACCTGTCCGAATGGCAGAACAATCCGGCGTCTCGGCAGTACATCTCGTTCATAAAAGGCAAAAACGGCAGGAAAGCGACGGAGTGCTTCCGTGACTTCATTGGCTGTCAGGAAGCCATCGACGCTCCTGGCGAAACCCGTACCTTGCTCAGGGCGTTCAGCGACTTTGTGGAAAACGAGGATCTGCCTGAGGAGGCGGCACGCGAGAAGACACGCACCCTAGTGGACTATGCGATGAGTCAGACCAAATTGGGCGAGCCAATCATCCTTGAGGAACTGTCCGGACTGGTGGATGAAGATCAACCCAGGTCTTTTTACGACCATATCCGCAACAAGGACTATGGGTTGTCCCCGGCGATCCCTGCCGATAAGCGAACGCTCAACCGATTCCAACGCTTCACCGGGCGCGTGGAAGGCCTGTCGATCAGCTTTGAAGCGCACCTGCTGGGCACGAAGGTGAAGTACGACAAGAACAATGACACGCTGGTCATTAACGGCGTGCCGACTCTACTGACCGATCAACTCAAGCGCGCCAGTGTAGAAAGGTAACCGTGGAGCAGCTTCAAGGATTGTCATGACCATTTCCGCTCCAGTCATCCGGTACCACGGCGCCAAGTTCAGACTCGCACCGTGGGTGCTGCAGCACTTCCCGCCCCACACCTGCTACGTCGAATCATTCGGCGGCGCTGCCGGCGTGCTCATGCAGAAACCCCGAGCCTACGCCGAGGTTTACAACGACCTGGATGGGGACATCGTGAACCTGTTCCGGATGCTTCAGGATCCGGCGACGCGGAAGGCGCTTGTCGAGCGACTGGTGCTGACGCCCTACTCGCGAGCCGAGTTCGAGCTTTCGTGGGAACCGGCAACTGATCCGATTGAACGAGCGCGGCGCACGATCATTCGCGCACAGATGGGCTTTGGCTCAGCCGGCGCGACGAAGGGCGTCACCGGCTTCCGAATAGACACGAAGCGTCAGTACGGTACCGCCCAGTCACTCTGGGCCGAATACCCCGACTCGCTCGCGGCGGTTGGTCAGAGGCTGTCCGGCGTCTTGATCGAGAACCGGCCTGCCATTGAGGTCATCACCGCACACGACGCAGCGACGACACTGCATTACGTCGACCCGCCGTATGTGCACGACACCAGGTATAAGGGCGCATCTACTGGACGTTATTACCGGCATGAGATCGACGACAAAGAACACCGGGAGCTGCTTGGCGTTTTGCTCGAGCTAGAAGGAATGGTCGTGCTGTCCGGTTACCCAAGCGAGCTGTACAGCGAACTGCTCCCTGACTGGAGCTGCCACAGCACGTCGGCGCGGATATCCGCAGGGCGCGGCACGGCAAGCCGGACCGAGCGCATCTGGTTGAACCCGGCCTGTGCAGAGCGAGTGAGTCAGATCGGATTGGACCTTGGCGAACTACCATGACCAGACGCAAGTGAAGATTGGATAATGCACTTCAGCGAGCGCACGGCGAAGCCGATACATTGCGCAGTTAAGCTTAAGGTGAAAACTAGCTGGTCTTCTGACGGCCCAATTCTGAGTTCGAAGCCCTCCTCGCCTTTGAGGAAGGAACGATCCAGCGAGCGGAAGGTTGCATGACCTGCTAAGGCAGATAGCCCCCGGTATGCGACGGCGTAGTGTTCGAGCATACCGGCCACTCGTGCTGACTCAAACACAGAGAAGTTGCCAGCTTTTCCCGTGTCGCGCATCGCCAACAACAATAGACGATCGTCATCCGAAATCTGGTCTTCGGGAATATGGGCAAGCATATCCCTTGCATGCTTTGCTTCTTCTTTTTCGGACTGAGCATCCAGAAGTCTGAATATCTCAGGTTTGACTAACAACGCCTGCGCGTGAAAGGACGTCTCGAACGCTGTCCTAAGCAATATCTGTGCTTCTTGAATTAGACCTAACTCACAAAGCCTGATGGCAGCCTGGCACGTCCTTAGGGTCCGTTCGCAAAACAGAAAAGCCGTGAGTGTGGGAGTATCCGATGGGTCAGCATCCGCACTTAGGAGCAACTGGTGAGCTATATCAGATATTTCTTCGCATTGCGAAAACGCATCTGAATAGCGATGTCTCACGTCCTTTTTATGTACGAATACAGAGGAAGACAAAAAACCTTTTTCCGAAAAATCTTCACTAGCCATTCGCCGAATCCGTGCTCCGAAGTTAGACCGTGATAGCTTGGCATCACACACCCATGCCGTCTACCGAGATCGGCCACGCCGCCAAGGCGATCATGGCGCAAAAGCGCTGGAGCTGCAGCCTGATCACTCATACCTGCAGTGCGCCAACCGCCACCTCAATTTCGTTGATAGCCATCGGGCTGCTGTCTCTGACCGCTCGTCGAGATTCCGCTCCTGCTTCCGGCCCACGTTCTAAACCGCCCCCCTTCCTGTGGAGCGGTAATCGCAGACTAGCCCCGAGCCTACACAGGATAAATTGCATCGCTGACCGCTTAGACTTCATCCTTCTTCGAAAATGCTTTATTACCGAACATATCTAGGTCGTGTTTAAATGCCTCATAAGTTCGTGAGGATCTAAAACGATCAGGATTATCCAAAATGGTTTTAGTAATCTTATCCTTCTGCGCCTGACTCATACTCGAATAAGTGGCCGTAATCTGCCTGGATTTCTCGAACATGTATTCCGCCAGACCTGTAGGCCATCGATAAGAGCGAGGAGATAACATGCCTTCACCCATGGTGACTCGACTTGACCTCATGCTATTCGACTCTTTGTGCCCTGTCAGACCTAAGAGCAAAAACCCTGGCAGCTTTGTGTAGATGATTGATCCTGACTCAGACTCAAGCAGATCCATCTGCATGGTCCTCAGAAAATATCTATTTAGGTTAGGCGGTGCCCCCCTAACGTTAGTCTCAGCGATGCTTTCCAAGGGGAAAAGGTGCTGCTCATACTTGCCTAAAACGGTGCTCTCCCCTAATAGATATCCCGCCAAGGTGTTCTCAGCGGCGTCAAGAGACCTGGAGACGTCATCAGACTTCTCAACATGCAGGCTCCTTACATAGGTCAGCGTTCGCCAAGTTAGAGAGGCGCAAAACTTAGACAGCCAAACATCATAACGGGCCCTGCTTTCTCCTTTATCCATGAACGGATAAAACACTTTTCTTGCGAACTCATGCTCCCAACTGGAAAACAATTGCTCGCAACACTCACAAAGCCAATATTCCTTAACAATGTCCTGAGCACGTTTATCAATGCTCTGATTAAATCTTATGTAGCCCGTGGCAGATGTATCCTTAACCCACTTGCCAACAAACTTAGGTATAAAGTGGCTTAACTTCAAATCTTGTGACTTTTTACAAAGCCTGCATATCCCTTGAGTCATACCCGCTCCGAGTAGCTATTAATAATTATCTATCTTAATCCTAGCCAGCAAGTTTGGAACCGCCTGAAAACTTACGACAACTGCCATCGATTTGTTCACCGGGCTCGGCTGATGCTCTACAGGTTCGCGAGACGCAGCACTGGAGTGCCGCGGCCCCCCAGTTAGCAGGATGCGGGAGCCGAGCACGAGACGATAAAGCTGGGCCCATCCCAGATTCTCAACCCATCAAAGTTGCGCGCCAGATTGAAGACCCTCTTATTCGGAGATATCCGCTCATCGTATTGGACGCGCCAATCGTGTAGAGCTAATGAGCATGCGATCCAGGCCTCATCTTTCGTGGAGTCAACGATCGGTACCCAGTGCTCTCCGTCGTCAATAGCCGTAATGATCACCTGGCCCTTCTGGACTGCTTTGGCAACCTCTGTCGGGGAGATATCCCCCTCATAGGGGGAAAAACTCAGCTGCGCACCCAGGTCAGTAAGGAACGCCTGGCCTGCGAGGGTGAGCGCAATCGCTGACCCGTCGAGACGCGCGGTCCCTCCGCCGCTTAGAAAGTCCTCAGTCCGGAACGGCGACTCAAGTATCGCGCGTCGCCACGCTTTGTCTGGTATCGCCTTGCCTGTTACGCATCGTGCGGCATTCGCCAAACTGTAGAAGAAGCAGGCTCCATCAAAGGACCCCTGCGAATAAATCACCCGTTTACTCCTTTGCCCCACCGTCATTTACCTATTCCCTTTCACGCCCTGAGGCGAGGATCTTACATGTCTGCTCAACAGAAGAAACATGCATTCGAGTTCAAAACCCAGTACGGCCTCGGCTTCGACCCGCAAGACGATGAGATCGTCGTGGACTTCTTCTGCGGTGGTGGCGGCGCCGGTACCGGGCTGGAAATGGGCCTCGGCCGCAAGGTCAGCGTTGCGAAGAACCACAGCGCCAAAGCGATCAGCATGCACACCATCAACCACCCGGGCGCCAAGCACTTTACCACCGACGTGTTCGATGGTGATCCGAACGCCGAGTGCGGCGGCAAGGCAGTCGGCTGGTTCCACATGTCGCCGGACTGCACCCACCACAGCCAGGCCGCCGGCGGACAGCCGCGCAAGCGCGAGATCCGCAACCTGTCGTGGATCGGTTTGAAGTGGGCCGGCAAGAAGCGGCCTCGAGTCATCAGCCTGGAAAACGTGAAGCAGATCCTGCAATGGGGTCCGCTGATCGCCAAGCGCGACAAAGAGACCGGCCGCATCATCAAGCTGGTGCCAGGCGTGAACAAAAAGGGCAAAGAAGTCCTGGTGAAGGTGGTTGCCGCGCCCGGCGAGATTGTTCCTGTCGGTGAGCAGTTCCTTGTCCCGAACCCCAAGCGCAAAGGCAGCACCTGGAAACGTTTTGTGGAGCTGCTGGAGCAGCACGGTTACGCCGTCGAATGGCGAGTCATCAAAGCGTGCGACTTCGGCGCGCCCACCAGCCGCGAACGCCTGTTCATGATCGCTCGTTGCGACGGACTGCCGATCGTCTGGCCGGAGCCGACCCACGCGAAGAAGCCCGGCAAGGGCCAGCTGAAGTACCGCACCGCCGCCGAGTGCATCGATTTCAGCGATTTGGGCAAGAGCATTTTCGGCCGCAAGGATGAGCTGGCAGACGCCACCAAACGCCGAATCGCCAAGGGCATGAGGAAGTTCGTCATCGACCACCCTGCCCCGTTTATTGTGCCGATCGCGAACTGGTCGACTGAGACGGTACAGTCGCTGAACGAGCCGCTGCGCACCGTGACGACTTACCCGAAAGGTGGTGCATTCTCGGTGGTGAGCCCAATCATCGCACCGGCCACGCATCAAGGCAGCGACCGTATCAACAACCCACTCGAACCTCTGCCGACGGTGACATGTGCCAATCGCGGCGAACTGACATTGATCAGCCCTACTCTCGTCCAGTCAGGATATGGGGAACGCGAGGGCCAGCAACCGCGCGTGCCGGGTTTGGATCAACCGCTGGGGACTGTCGTCGCTGGGGGCGTGAAGCACGCGCTCGCCGCTGCGCACCTGGTGAAGTTCAGGTTTAACGACGAAGGCAAAGCGTTGGACGAGCCGCTGCCGACCATCACCAGCGGCGGCAACTATCAGCGTCCTGCCGGCGCCGCGCACGCCATGGGCATCGCCACCGCGTTCATGGCGCAGATGAACGGCGGATTCAACACCACCGTAGCGAAAAGCCTCGAGGACCCGGTAACCACAGTCACGAATACCGGCAGTCAGCAACAGCTAGTGACGGCAACGCTGGTCACCAACACGACCGGCCACGCCCCGTCAGATATCGAAGGACCGGTACCGACGCTCACGACCGGGCAACACCAGATGCTCGCCACGGCGCATCTTCTCCACCTGCGCGGCAACTGCGACGCTCGGGCCGCTGCCGATCCGCTCAACACGGTCAGCGCCGGTGGGACACACCACGGGCTGGTCACCGCTTTCATGGAGCGTCAGTTTGGCGCCAGTGTTGGCCAGCACCTGGATGAACCCGCACCGACCATCACGGCCGGCGGCGCAGGCAAGAGTTCGTTGGTCAGCTTTGAGTTATCGCCAGAGCACGAAGAAGGCGCGTTGCGCGTTGCCGCTTTCCTGATCAGCTACTACGGCACCGAGAACGTGAGCGGCTGCGACCAGCCCGCTCCGACGATCACCACGAAGGATCGCCTCGGCCTCGTCACCGTGATGGTGAAGGGCACGCCGTACGTGATCGTCGATATCCGGCTGCGGATGCTGCAACCAGCTGAGCTGTACCGGGCGCAGGGCTTTCCGCCGGATTACATCATTACGCATGGTGCCGACGGGAAGGCGTTCACGAAGACGGAGCAGGTCCACATGTGCGGGAATAGTGTCAGCCCGCCGCCGATGGCCGCCCTCGCTCGGGCAAATGACCCATGGCTAAAGCGTAATATGCAATCGGTAGCCGCTTAAGTCAGATTGCCATCGCCTTCATCGTGAAACTTATGTTCATGCAATGACCATTGATGAAGCAGATAGGCGATCTTCGGATGTGATGCATTGGAGGTTCTTAGGACGTCCTCTTCAACGCTTCTGAACTGACTACTTATTTTCGAGCGTTCCCCTCTAAAACCGCGCATATCAACAAAACATGAAACCAGATCAAAATAAGGAACTCCGTCAAAACCCCGCTTTACGAATGGCAGATCGGAACCAGCCGCCGAGACCACCTGAGTTTTTTCGTAAAAACTGAAAGCCTGATCTGAAAAGACGACACGCGGATACACAGCAAGCTTGCTCTCTATAGCATAAGCTTCATTCATCGCAGGACCGAACAAAGCGCCCCCCCCTCTTATGGACTAGCTTGCCAACTGAAATCCCACCACGCATTAGCATTCCGATGCCGAAAAAGAACTGTACATTTATTAGTCTGAGAGCGCGAAACAATAAACTACATGACCCGGCATTATTAGCCGGCGCTGAAATTACGAAAGAATCAGAGAACTGCGTTACAACGAGGTCGAAATGCCTATCCATCTCATCGACAATGTTATCACCATGATGCTCAGTCGAACTGATTACTCCGGTTTCAGACAAGTGCGGCACGGTTCCGTAGACAACTCTTTCCAGCTCTGCGCCCCTGAACTGTTCAAAAATATCAAATAACGACTCTGCAATTCTAGGCTCAGTCAGAGACTGGTCGATTGCGCTTTTGAAGCCTAGAAGATCGATAAAACAAGTCAGACGTTCTTGATATTCCATACGCACCCCAAAAAAACTGCATCTCGTAGCGTATACCAACAACAAAGCGGTCGCTATAGCGACAAGGATGAAGTCATGCCTGAGGAAATCCAATTGATCCAGCCAGCACCGGTTGTACGCGATGAGAACGGCGGTTTCCAGCACCCCGACCTGCCCGATTTTGACGAGGGTGATGGTTATAAGCGCAAAGCGTGGATTGCCGAGCAGAAGCTGGAAGTTGCGATGGTTAGCCTGGAATACCACAGCGACGAAGGGATATCCGAGCGGTACTTCGAGGCCGGCGACCCGGACTGCAGCTGCTCGGAGCCGGACCGTCCAGAGAGTGACGGTTGGTTCTGCTTGGCGATTCATGAAACTGACGACGGCCACGGCTGCTGGTGGGCGCTCCCGGCGGTGACGCCATGACCGGCGCCAAAGAACGCCCCATCCTGTTCTCGGCGCCGATGGTGCGCGCCATCCTGGAAGGCAGGAAGACAGTCACGCGACGGTCCGTTAAAGCTTGGCAACAGCCTCAGATCGAAGATGACGGCTCGTGGTTCGCAGTCGCTCAACGTCATCCACGGTGGGGATTTGGAGTAAGCGGGGACGACGCGAAGGCGTGCGGTGCAGAACTGGCGCGCTCAGGCTGCTGCCCTTACGGCAGACCCGGCGACCGGCTGTGGGTCCGCGAGACTTTCGCCTTGCTCGGCAATGAGGACGGCTGCTGTATCGACTGGCAAGACAACTTGGTGAAAGGCGATGAGCGTGGTGCGGCTCGGATCTACCGGGCGAGCTGTCCGCCGGGCGACTACGGCCTGACCCAGATCCCAGCGAAAGCGGAATGGAAGCCAGATACCGAAGCCATGGAGTATGACGGTGCATGGCGCCCCAGTATCCACATGCCGCGTTGGGCCAGTCGCATCTTGCTGGAGATCACGGAAGTGTACGTCGAGCGGCTGCAGGACATAACCGGCGACCAGGCGGAAGCAGAGGGAGTTGACGTCGCGATGTGCCAGCTCTACCTCAAAAGCTCGCCTAGCAGGTTCGAATGCAAGGAAGCCGTGATTCACGGGTTCGCTGGACTGTGGGAATCAATCAACGGCGCTGGCGCTTGGGACAGCAACCCATGGGTCTGGGTAGTTGGGTTCAAGCGGGTGATGCCGTGACCTGGTACACCGAATGCTGGCAGCGAATGGAATCGATGTATTCGCGGTGCAAGGCTGAAGGACTGGATGCTTTGGCGACCAGCAAAGTTATCGACGAGTCATACCCCTATGGCTCGCGCAGTGGCTGGGGTTACAAGGCCTGGCTTGCAGCACGCCGCAACTTCTTTCCGAAACACAACCTTCCGCTTCGCCGGACCAAGCGCCCCAAACCTGACCTGTTTTCTTAACCCCTTCCCTATCTATCAACATGCCTGCTGATTCACGGCGGGCGAGGAATTTTCATGCCCATCGAAAACATGCCCGTCATGCGCGGCGTCAACATCAAGCAGATTCCGATGCGACTGCTGCAGCCCTTCGAAAAGCAGGCGCTGCGCAATCACAGCCAGTCTTTGCAGCGGCTGGCCGAACGCGGCGGGATGAATGCCTGCGAAATCCTCGGCATTATTCAAGGACTGAGCTGGAGCCAAATGAAGCATCACCAGGATGACGAGGCCCACCTGATCAAGTGGGTTGCCGCACAACCGCTGAATCCCGTATAGACCCCGGACGGAGTAGCCAACATGAACACAGCTCAAAAAGTCGAGCCTATCGAGTACATCCGCTTGCCAGAAGTGCGGCGCATCACCGGGCTCAGCACCGCAACCATTTACCGCATGGCCGTCGGCGGGAGATTCCCCCGCCAGGCGAAGGTCGGCGAACAGGCTGTTGCCTGGATACGCTCAGAGGTCGAGCAATGGGCCGCGAGCAAGGCTGAAGCGCGGAAACGCGTGCCTTAACTGGCCTCGACCTTGTCCAGGTAGTCAGCCCAGTTTTGCATCATCTCCCGCCGCTGTTCCACGTATTCGGCATGGTTGTACGTCTTCCGTATCTTGCTTGATCCGGCGTGCGACAGCTGCGCCTCGATCCAATCCTCGTTGTAACCCATCTCGTTCAGGGCAGTCGAAATCGTCGCGCGGATCCCGTGCCCGGTTAGTCGGCCCTCATATCCCATACGCTTCAACGCCATGTTGACCGTTCCGTCGCTTATCGGCCTTGCCGGGTCACTTCGGCCTGGCAGTAGCAGTGTGTAGGCGCCGGTCATTTCCATGACGTTGCGTATCTCCTCCACCGCCTGCCGCGACAGCGGCACCAGATAAGGCGGCACCTTTGCCCCATCTTTTCCTCGAATAAGCTTCTGCAACTGCTTCACGCCTGTCGGCGGAATCGTCCACAGCCCGCCGTCGAGGTCGAACTGATCGCGGGTGGCGAACCGAAGCTCGCCAGTGCGAACGCCGGTCAACAGCAATATCCTCACCGCGCTGCGCGTGTATTCGGCGCCGGTGAATGTCCGCAGCGAATTGAGAAACTCGGGAAGCTCAGCCAGCCGAAGCATCGGGTTGTGCTTCTCGGGCGGCTCCTTCACCGCGACGATGTCCAGGTCGGACGCAGGGTTGTGCTCTATGTAGCCGGAGGCGATCGCGAACCGGAAGATTTCGTTCAGCCACGAGCGGCACTTCCTCGCCACATTCAGCGCGCCCCGGGCCTCGACTCTTCGCATGGTCGACA
Source organism: Pseudomonas sp. CFBP 8772 (assembly GCF_014841665.1). Taxonomy (NCBI): domain Bacteria; kingdom Pseudomonadati; phylum Pseudomonadota; class Gammaproteobacteria; order Pseudomonadales; family Pseudomonadaceae; genus Pseudomonas; species Pseudomonas sp. CFBP 8772. The sequence continues at coordinate 622,786 of NZ_JACYUI010000003.1, forward strand.
GTACATTGCTGCGACGGATATCAGATATCGGCAGCTTGCCTAGCGACGGAATGAGGTCTTTGTCCAAGTACATGCGCGATTGAGTTGCACCGCCTTTCCGAGCCGCGGTCATGCGCGGTGACTTGAAGGCATGCCATTCTTCAGCGACAACTTCGAAGGTTTTCACTGCGCCGGTGCTGGCGGTCAGCTTTTCTTCACGCCGAGCGGATCGCGGGTCTACTCCTTTTGCTATGAGCGAGCGGGCTTGGTCCCGGCGTTCGCGAGCCTGCTTGAGGCTGACTTCAGGGTAGGTGCCGAGGGATATGCGCGGTTGGCGGCCGTGCCAGGAGAACCGGAAATGCCACGACTTCGCGCCCTTGGCAGCAACGAAGAGCGACAGCCCGGCCGAGTCAGTGAGGGTGTAGTCCTTGTCGCGGGGCTTTGCTTGCCGGACTGCCGTGTCAGTGAGGGGCATTAGTACATCACCAGATTAATCGAATTGAACATGTGCTGGTAAATGTACTAAAAATTCTGAGCAGGCGTGAGAAGAGTTGCGGAAGCTTAAGAACAGAAAACCCCGCGTAGCCTAGGCTAGCGGGGTCTTTTGAGCATGCCTGAGAGGGCATGAGAATCGAATATGGTGCCCCGAGCCGGAGTCGAACCGGCACATCCTTTCGGACGACGGATTTTAAGTCCGGTGTGTCTACCAATTTCACCATCAGGGCGGTAGCACATATCAACCTCGACCTTCGCGCGTCGTATCGCGAGGCCAGCTGACAAGAGTGGGGAATATATACACCCGCAGCCCTGGAGGCAAGTTCAAAGCTTTCGGATTCAATTGGTTACGTTTGTTTACCGTCGCAGGCTCGATACCTGTCTATGCTTTCTCGCAGCTTAGGGTGACTCGTTGTCGCAGCTGTGCTGCTCCTTTCTTTTGACGAACCAAATGAGGTGTCTATGAAATCCGCTTTATGGCTGGGCCTGATTGGAGCATTTACGGTGGGCGCTCAGGCGGCATCGCTCAATGTTCCGATGAACATGGTGAGCGCTGATGGCAGCCCGCAGCCTGTTGGCGAGGTCACCATCAGCGAGACCGCTTACGGGCTGGTGTTCACCCCCGAGCTAAAATCTCTACCCGCCGGCATTCATGGCTTTCATGCTCACGAAAATGCCAGTTGCGACCCAGGCATGAAAGACGGCAAAAAGGTCGCGGCACTTGCAGCAGGCGGCCACTTTGACCCGGCGCGCACCGGCAAGCACCTGGGCCCCTATGGCGAGGGCCACTTGGGTGACCTGCCGGCGGTCTACGTCAACGCCGATGGGGTGGCCAACTATCCCGTGCTCGCACCACGTCTGAAGAAGATTTCCGACATCAAGGGTCACGCGCTCATGATCCATGTCGGCGGCGACAACCACTCCGATATGCCCATGCCATTGGGCGGTGGCGGTGATCGCATAGCGTGCGGTGTTATCTGACGGCACTCAAACCTGCTTCACTAAACACCACCCACAAAAAAGCCCGTAAGACGTTGATCTTACGGGCTTTAAATGTGGAGGCAGAGGTCGGAATCGAATCGGCCTAAGCGGATTTGCAATCCAATCCTCTGGTGAATACTGATTATGCCTAATGCAAAGATTACATCTGAGTAAAACTAAACCCAAAAAAGAAACTTTGTTCCCCTGTAGGTACCATGCCAAAGGGCCCCTGGATGGTTATCACATCCAGGGGCCCTTTGGCATGGTACCTACAGCGCATTGTCTGTCAAGACATTTCTAACCTTAGAAGCTATTTCAAGCTAGGTTTCACGTTTGGCTGGATACGGTCAGATTTTGGCACTAAGTTTTATGCAGTGTGCAATTGCTGCTGAGTAGCTTCGAAGTGCCTAGTTTGGAATTGCATTAGCGCCTGAACCTTCAAACCCAGACCTTTATCCAAGCCCCATGAAAGAGCCAATCGATCTGCGCGCCCCTTCACAGTCACCTGATCAGCCTTATGGGCCACAACACGCTTGAGGGCCCGATTCGCTTCAAAGACGCGGGCCTCCGTAGCACACGTAAATTGAGTCAAGCGCTCCAACAAATACCCTGCTCTCCGCACCTCGACAGCGCTCCGCCTCACACGCAAAAATGAGTCAAGTGCTGAGTCTAAATTATCCGAGGAGTACCAAAAAGCGCGTGCAGCGCGAACGAGGACTGCATCATCAGCTTGATCAAGAGGTTGCTTTGTCAGCAGGTCCAAATCATCCGAGAGGACGGTGGCACTAGCGCGCTTCGTCGTCATCGTTCGTCTCCAGGTAGTCCGCAATAATATTACGAAGGATCGAGCTTGGTGGTTCCTTGTTGCCAACGTACACGTCAATAGCCTGTAAAGCTAGTCGATTGAGATCCGCGGCGGACATTAGGCCTCTTCGCAAAAGCTTTTCAATATCCTCGATGTCCTGTTCAGTGGCTCTTGCTAGCTTAGAGATAGCCAAATCCACCGGTGCAGCGATCATCACATGAATCGGCGAAGACTCACCAAAATCCCCAAGTCGTATCGCCCGCTCCAGATAGTCCTCGTGTAGAGGCCCCAGAGTGGTATTGAATGTTAGATCGTAGTTTAGAGCCAGCGTGCGACCTGTCGAAGGGTCTATAAACTCCTCGGGAGTCGCACCCAAGCTTGCGATTAGCTCATCCTTGCTGAGGGGGAGAGCATTATCAAAATAATACACCTCAGCATCAACATCTACAGAGACCCGATGACTCGTGTAAAGGTTAACCGCTACCCCGCCAAAGATAATGAGCTTGACTGAGCCCGGAGCAGCGCCCTCTACCTCTAGCTCCTCTTGGACTCCTTTGAACATAGCAACGACCGCCTGCCCCAGTGGTTGGGACGTGTCGACGTGTACGGGCAGTATATCTGGGATAGCTTTCATCAAAGGTCCGTCTTGGTGCGTTCAGATCCAATCGCGGTACTTGGCACGATACCGCTTAAGCGCACGAATGTACCTCGAAACGCTCTAAATTTCGAGGGCGCAGTCCTTTGCAAGGCGGAATTGCTGGAATGAAAATGATCAATCTAGGGGAAATTGAGATGACGTCGAGGAGCTCCACGACTGTCCAATGGTCGCCCGGCAGGCAGGGGATTGCGGAACGCCTGCCCAAAGTTGCGGAACGTTTACTTTTTCACGGCCCACAAAAAAGCCCGTAAGACGTTGATCTTACGGGCTTTAATAGTGGAGGCCGAGGTCGGAATCGAACCGGCGTAAGCGGATTTGCAATCCGCGGCATAACCATTTTGCTACTCGGCCTCAAACGCTCAACGATCCAACCACTACCGCTAAACGCATACAAACTGGAGCGGGAAACGAGACTCGAACTCGCGACCCCGACCTTGGCAAGGTCGTGCTCTACCAACTGAGCTATTCCCGCTTTGTGTGGGCGCCATTCTATACACTCAAATGACCCCGTCAACCCCTTGATTTAAAAAAACTTATTTTTCATCGGTGGTCGTGCGCAGATGCGGCCATGCGGCGCGAAGGTATTGCACCATCGACCACAGCGTAAGGCCCGCCGCGATCATCAGCAGCACGTAACCCAACACCACCCAGAAGGTAAACGCAGGGGGGTTGGCCAACAGGATGACCAGCGCGAGCATCTGCGCAGCGGTTTTCCATTTGCCCAGGTTCGATACGGCGACTTGGGCTCGCGCACCCAGCTCGGCCATCCACTCGCGCAACGCCGAGATAACGATCTCTCGACCGATGATCACAGCGGCCGGCAAGGTCAGCCAAAGGTTGGCGTGAGCCTGCACCAGCAACACCAGCGCAACGGCCACCATCAGTTTGTCAGCCACCGGGTCGAGAAAGGCCCCGAACGGTGTGCTTTGCTCCAGGCGTCTTGCCAGATATCCGTCCAGCCAGTCGGTCGCGGCTGCCAGGGCGAACACCGAACTGGCGGCCATGTAGCTCCAGTGGTACGGCAGATAGAACAACAGAATGAAGATCGGAATCAGCAGGACACGTAATACGGTGATCAGATTAGGGATATTCATCGGCACAACTGGCTACGAGGTGAGCGAGCATTCTACTCGCTGTGCAGGTTTGCATAAATCGACTCTGCGAGCTTTTTGCTGATTCCCGGCGCCTTGGCGATTTCTTCGATGCTGGCACGGGACAATTCCTGAAGGCCGCCGAAGTGCTTGAGCAGGTCGCGGCGCCGGGTCGGGCCCACCCCTGCGACGCCTTCCAGGGTTGACGTTCGCCGGGTTTTACCGCGTCGCGCACGGTGCCCGGTGATGGCAAACCGGTGGGCTTCGTCGCGGATCTGCTGGATCAGGTGCAGCGCCGGAGAGTCGCCCTTGAGGGTGAACTCATGGGCCGCGTCGTTCAAGTACAACGTCTCGAAACCGGCCTTGCGCGTAGCGCCCTTGGCGACACCCAACAGAATCAGGTCGGGGATGGCCAGTTCGTTCATGACGTCGCGGGCCATACTCAACTGGCCCTTGCCCCCGTCCACCAGCAAGATGTCCGGCAATTTGCCCTCGCCGTCCTTGATGCGGCTGAAGCGACGCGTCAGTGCCTGGTGCATCGCGGCGTAGTCGTCCCCCGCCGTGATGCCTTCGATGTTGTAGCGGCGGTAATCGGACTTAATCGGGCCCTCGGGACCGAACACTACACAAGACGCCACCGTCGCTTCGCCACTGGAATGGCTGATGTCGTAGCATTCCAGGCGCTGCGGTGGTTCATCCAGCTTGAGCACTTGCGCCAGCGCTTCAAAGCGCGCGGTGACGTGTTGACGATTGGCGAGCCGCGCCATCAGTGCCTGCTCGGCATTGGTCACGGCCAGTTGCTGCCAGCGCGCACGGGTGCCACGCACCCGATGGCTGATGATGATTTCGCGGCCCCGTGAAGCATCGATCGCGTCGATCAGCGCGGGGAAATCCTCGCTGACCACGTTAACGATGACCTCCCCCGGCAGTTCGCGCTCGCCCCCGCCCAAAAAGTATTGGGCCAGGAAGGCCGACATGACTTCGCCCACCTCCTCCTCGATCCCGACCTGGGGGAAGAAATTCTTGCTGCCCAATACCCGCCCGCCACGCACGCTGATCAAGTGCACGCACGCGCCGCCCGGATTGACGAACGCCGCCACGACGTCGACGTCGCCAGTGCCGCCGTCCATGCTCTGCTGGTCCTGCACGCGGCGCAGCAGGCCGATCTGATCACGCAGCTCGGCGGCGTGCTCGAAATCGAGGTTCATCGCAGACTTTTCCATCAGCGCGTTGAGCTCGTCAGTGAGGGCATTGCTGCGCCCCTCGAGGAACATCACCGAGTGACGCACATCCTCGTTGTAGATCTGCGGCTCGACCAAGTTCACACAGGGCGCCTTGCAGCGCTTGATCTGATACTGCAGGCAAGGCCGAGTGCGGTTTTTGTAGAAGCTGTCTTCACACTGACGAACGTGGAAGGTCTTCTGCAGGATGCTCAGGCTTTCGCGGATCGCACCGGCGCTGGGGTAAGGCCCGAAATAGCGGCCCTTGGCCTTCTTGGCGCCGCGATGAATGCTCAGCCGGGGAAATTCGCCGTCAGACAGGTGCACATACGGGTAGGACTTGTCGTCGCGCAACAGGATGTTGTACGGCGGACGCGACTCCTTGATCAGGGTTTGTTCCAGCAGCAGCGCCTCGGTTTCATTGGCGGTGATGGTGGTTTCAACCTGAGCGATCCGCGCGACCAGCGCACCGGTTTTCGGTGCATGGCCGGTCTTGCGGAAATAGCTGGCGAGGCGCTGCTTTAAATTCTTGGCCTTGCCGACGTACAGCAGCTTGCCGTCGATATCGAACATCCGATAGACGCCGGGGCGGCCACTGCAGGTGGACAGAAAAGCACTGGGATCAAACGGTTGGGTCATTTATGCGCTGGCGTCGACCATGCCATGACGGACGGCCAGCAGGGCCAGCTCCACGTCACTGCTAATCGACAGCTTCTCGAATATGCGGTACCGGTAGGTATTCACGGTTTTGGGGGACAGGCAAAGCTTGTCGGAAATCGTCTGCACTTTCTGGCAGCCGACAATCATAAGGGCAATCTGAATTTCCCGCTCGGACAAGAGGTCGAACGGCGAATTGCTGGTCTGGGGCTGGAAGGATTTGAGCGCCAGTTGCTGGGCGATCTGCGGGCTGATGTAGCGCTGCCCGGCGAACACCAGGCGAATGGCCTGAACCATCTCGGTCAGACCGGCGCCTTTGGTCATGTATCCCGCCGCGCCCGCTTGCAGCAGGCGCGTAGGGAACGGGTCTTCTTCGCACACCGTGACCGCCACCACCTTCATGTCGGGATGGCTGCGGATGAGTTTGCGCGTGGCTTCCAGCCCGCCGATGCCAGGCATCTTGACGTCCATCAGCACGACGTCGGGTTTCAGCTCGCGGGCCTTCTGCAACGACTCTTCGCCGGACTCGGCCTGTCCCACCACCTGCAAGCCTTCGATGTCGGCCAACATGCGCGTGATACCTGTCCGAACCAGATCATGGTCATCGACAACCAGCACCCTAATCAAGCAGACACCTCACCGAACAATGCGTGGCGACGACCCGCCACGTTAGCGAAAAGAAAGTAAGCGACCTGCTCTGGAGCACTGCGAGTGCATGTGTACCAGATGATCTACAAAGAGGTTCACACGCTATCATCATCGACCGCAAAACTTGATAAAAATCTTCAAACGCCCGACCGTTGCATCGCCCGGATTGCCTTATAACTTCCTGTCCGGGGCGTAACTGCTCTGATATTCCGCCAGGGTCGTGGTTAACCGGCAGATGGCATCCTGTTCCTCCTTTCCCAGGCTGCGGTAACTCCCCACCATCCATTCTTCGTTTTCGCTCAGGCCGACAATGGGCACCGGAGTGCGGGAACCTGTCAGCACGTACAACACGTCGACACCGCGAGGGGCGACGCGGGCGAGATAATCGGCCTTGGGGGTGCGTTCACCGTTTTCGTACTTGCCCTGCGCGTTGGCTTCCACGCCACCGATCTCACCGAATGCGCGTTGTGAAAGCCCCAAGCGCTCGCGCTCTTCCCTAATTCGGGCACCTATTCCACTCATTTGGATGCATAACCTTGTTGACATCACTCTTTTGAGTGATAGAATCGAAATAATTTGAACGAACTTGAACGGTTTTGAACTATGCCCGGAATCCGTACCGCCGCACAAGCCAAGGCTTGGCTGGAACAGCAAGGCAAATCGGTTCAAGAGTTTGCCAGGGAGCACAACGTGGACCCGGCGACGACCTATCAAGTGTTGTCCGGGCGAAAGAAGGGACGCCGGGGCGAGTCCCACAGAGTCGCGGTGCTGCTGGGAATGAAGATCGGCGTGATACCGACCGCCGGATCGTCGGAAGTACCCGAAGACTGATTCATTTTTTTGGCCGTGTTGTGGGTTGCTTAAAAGCGTGTTGTCCCCAATCAGCCTGATTGTAATTTCCAATTGAAGAACCCGATCGGTCTGAAGTAAGCTCGGCGGCATTCCACGGAGTCAGACCATGTTGCGTTCCCTTTCCTTACAGTCGTTCAGCGCCGCCGACGGTTCACGTCAGGCTGAGCGTGCGGCTGCCTGGAATGCGAACGCGTCTGCCGCTCCTGCATCTTATTTTTATGGGTATTGGTTTAGCCACTGGCGCGCCTGATACCCAAACGGCGCCCTGAACTTCGGGACGCCCACCAGAGATAACTCTCACCCCCGGTCGGCTTCCCGACCGGGGGTTTTGTTTTTCTGGGCCACACACTTCTGACTGATTGATTCAAGGAGCTGCACATGAACCACCACTATTACCGCCACGACACCGACTTCGCCTGGCGATTTAGCAACCTCCGTTCGGGACAGCCTGCCGCCTCCGATCGGTCACTGACAGGTGGCATCGCCCTGCTCACAGCCAACCCGGCCAATTGTCGAACACCCCAGTAGGTCCGCGCGGGCAAACCCGCCGACCAGGAAGCCAGCACATGAATTCGCCCGTCGTCAGCAACACCCTCATCGATTTGCCCTCCGGCGTCGTCACTCTGAATGACAGCCGCCCTGCCCCGACACGCTTGCCCACGCCCTTCCAGCTGAAACATCAGCTGCCGCTGGACGCTGCCCTGACCGCCCAGGTCGCCGCCCACCGCCAGTCGATTCGCGCCATTCTCAACGGTGAAGATTCGCGCCTGCTGGTCGTTGTCGGCCCGTGCTCGATCCACGATCCCCACGCCGCTGTGGAATACGCCGAACGCCTGGCGCATCTCGCCGGCGAAGTCAGCGACCAGATGCTGCTGGTGATGCGCGCCTACGTCGAGAAGCCGCGCACTACCGTCGGCTGGAAAGGCCTGGCGTACGATCCCGCGCTGGACGGCAGTGACAACATGGCCGAGGGCCTTGCCCTGTCGCGGCAGTTGATGCGTGAGATGGTCCGGCTCGGCTTGCCGATCGCCACGGAGTTGCTGCAGCCGATGGCGGCGGGTTACTTCGATGATGTGTTGAGCTGGGTGGCCATTGGCGCAAGAACCACTGAATCGCAGATCCATCGGGAAATGGCCAGCGGCCTCGGCGTGCCCACGGGTTTCAAGAACGGCACCGACGGCGGCATCTCCGTGGCCTGCGACGCCATCCGCTCGGCGGCCCACGCCCACCGGCATTTCGGTATGGACCCACAGGGCCACCCGGCGATTATTGAGACGTCGGGCAATCCCGACACCCACATCGTGCTGCGCGGCGGCCACGGCGGGCCCAACTATGACGCCGCCAGCGTTGCAGCGGTGAATGCCAGCCTGGCGAAGCACCGCATGGCCGCGCGCATCATGGTCGATTGCAGTCACGCCAACAGCGGCAAGGATCCGCTGCGTCAGCCCGCCGTTTTCAACGACGTGCTGCAGCAACGGCTGGCCGGTGACCGGACACTGATCGGCATGATGCTGGAGAGTCACCTGTTCGAAGGCTGCCAGCCATTGAGTGCTCCCCTCAAATACGGCGTGTCGGTGACGGACGCGTGCCTGGGCTGGGATTCAACGGAACGCCTGCTGCGCGATGGCGTGAACAAACTGCGCTACAGGTAACATTTGCAAACGGGAAGCCGGTCGCAGCCGTGCGTCCGGCTTCCCGCAGAAGCGTCGTCGCCGTCAACTGCGGCCCGTGGCAGCGAAGACGCCCCTCGTGGGAAAGCGCCCCGCGCCCTCGGCGTATTTGCACCGTAACGCCCGCGCCTTTTCCGGCCTCCCCGGCACGCAACGTCTGGAGCGATCAAACGCTCGCCACGACCTGCACTGACCGGCGCATGGCCATACTCCGCTGCGCCCTCCGCCCATGACCTTCGCTGGTTAAGCTCGATCCTTCTTTTATATCGAAGGAATGATCGACATGTACAAGGAAGTCACCACCAAATACCCCATCTTGCTGGTCCACGGGCTGTTTGGCTTTGACCGGATCGGCAAGGTCGAAATGTTCCACGCCATCCCCCAGGCGCTCGAGCAAGCCGGATGCAGGGTCCACGTGCCGGCGCTGTCCGGCGTCCACGACAACGAAATTCGCGGGGAGCAGTTGATTGATCAGATCGAACGCTTCCTGCGCCGCACCGGTTACCTGAAGGTCAACCTGATCGGGCACAGCCAGGGCGCGCTGACCTCCCGCTATGCCGCTGCGATGCGTCCGGATATCGTGACGTCGGTCACTTCCGTGAGCGGCCCCAATCACGGATCGGAGGTGGCCGACCGGGTACGTCGGGCGCTGACGCCCGGGCAGATGCCTGAAGCGGTGGCGTCGCGGCTGACCGCAGGTTTTGCCCACTTCCTGGCGCTGCTGAGTGGTAACTCGGACCTTCCCCAGGATCCGGTTCAGGCACTGGATGCGCTGACGACCGAGGGCGTCGCGGCCTTTAACCGCAGGTATTCCCAGGGACTGCCCGCAACATGGGGCGGCGAAGGCGCCGAACGGGTCAACGGCGTTCATTATTACTCGTGGAGCGGGTGCATCGATGGCTCGCTGTTTTCCGAGGGCCGCAATGCCCTGGACCCGCTGCACCTGGCGCTGCGCAGTTATGCACTGCTGTTCGAAAAGGAGGCTGCGTCCAATGACGGCCTGGTCGGCCGCTTCAGCTCTCACCTGGGCAAGGTGATCCGCTCCGACTATCCGATGGACCACGTGGATTCGATCAACCAGAGTGCCGGTCTGGTCCGCAAGCAGGTGGACCCGGTGAAGCTGTACGTGGATCACGCCGCTCTGCTGTTCCGCAAAGGGCTTTGACCGACGATGTCGTCTGTCACGGGCCGTCAAAGGCGCCTGAACTTTCTCGGGAAACGAGGCCCTTATTCCGGTACGCTTCGTTTCTTTTTTTCACAGGAGTCACCCAAAATGGCCAAAGCCACTGCCCGCCACATCCTCGTTTCCAGCGAAGACAAGTGCAACGAACTCAAAACGCAGATCGAAGGCGGCGCTGATTTTGCTGAAGTCGCAAAATCCAATTCCAGCTGCCCGTCCAGCCGTCAAGGCGGCGACCTCGGCTCCTTCGGCCCCGGTCAAATGGTCAAGGAATTCGACACCGTGGTGTTCAGCGCGCCGCTGAACGTTGTTCAGGGCCCGGTGAAAACCCAGTTCGGTTATCACCTGCTGGAAGTGACCAGCCGCCAGGACTGATCCTCCGCGCTGCTGCACCAACGGCCCGCCCTTGAAAGCGGGCCGTTTGTTTATCCGATGCCCGCTCGGCAATGCATTGTCCGGTTACAAACACGCCGGCTTTGCGGTACCTTGCCTGCGGGGCAATCAATAAAAAACCGGACCGGCCACCCCGCGCCGTCATGACCTTCAACCCAGATGTTGCTCGCCGATGTCAGTCAGGATTCGTGCAATGCGTTTTGTTTTGTCATCGCTGATGGTCGCAACACTCGTCCTCGTTTCTGGTTTTCAGGTTTTATCCGCCGCCCCTCAACACGCATTGACCGTTTACGGCGAGGCGCCGCGTTACCCGGCGAACTTCGGGCATTTCGATTACGTGAATGCCGACGCCCCCAAAGGCGGAAGCATGCGCCGCTCGGCCCAGGAAATCGGTCAGTTCGATCACATCATGCCGTACCTCGACAAAGGCACCGGCGTGGCCCAGGTCAACGGCTTGCTGTACTCGCCCCTGGCGGTCAGGTCGCTGGACGAGCCCTACACCGTTTATGGCCTGATCGCAGAGAAAATGGAGCGCGCCCCCGACGGCCTGTCATTGCGTTTCTACCTGAGCCCCAAGGCTAAGTTTTCCGACGGCTCGGCCATCACCGCCGAGGACGTGCGCTTCACCTACAACCTGCTGATGACCCAGGGCAGCCTGTCGTACCGCACCGAGTTTCAAGACGTCAAAGGCGTCGAAGTCGAGTCGCCGACGCAGATCCGCTTTGATTTCAAAAGCAGTGAGAGCCGCACTTTGCCGCTGGATCTGGCCTCGCTGCCGGTGTTTCCCGAGCATTGGTGGAAAGACCGCGATTTTGCCAACGGCGGGGGCTTCGAGATTCCGGTGGGCAGCGGCCCGTATCGCATCGGCAAGGTCGACCCCGGGCGCAGCATCACCCTCGAACGCAACCCGGACTGGTGGGGCAAGGACCTGCCGGTCAATCGCGGCCTGTACAACTTCGATCAGTTCAGCGTCGAGTATTTCGGCGACACCGACGTCGCCCGCCAAGTGCTGCGCGGTGGCGGTTATGACTACAACCGCGAATATTCCGCCACGGGTTACTCCATCGGCTACGACAGCCCGGCGTTGACCGAAGGCCGCTTGCAGCGGGCGCACCTGGCCAAGGGCGCGGTGCAGAGCTCTCAGGGTTTCATCTTCAATCTGGACCGTCCGAAATTTCAGGATCGCCGCGTGCGTCAGGCGCTGGCGATGCTGTGGGATTTCGAATGGACCAACAAACAGATGATGCGCAACGTGTACGTGCGCCAGAACAGCTACTTCTCCAACAGTGACCTGGCGGCAACGGCCCTGCCCACCGAGTCCGAGCTGAAGATCCTTGAACCGCTGCGCGGTCAGGTGCCGCCGGAAGTGTTCACCACCGTCTTCCAGACCCCGAAAACCGATGGCAGCGGCTTCATTCGCGACAAACAGCTGCAAGCCCTGGCGTTGCTCGAAGAAGCAGGCTGGATGCCCCGGGGGGACAAGCTGGTCAACGCCCAGGGCGAACCGTTGAGTTTTACCTTCCTCAACGGGCAGAGCGGCTTCGAGAAAATCCTGTTGCCGTACAAGCGCAATCTGGCGCAGATCGGCATTGATTTCGAAATCCGCCGCATCGACTCGGCGCAGTACCTGAACCGGGTCATGGCCCGGGATTACGACATGATCGTCACCGGCTACGGCGTTTCGACCTCCCCGGGCATGGAGCTGTACAACAACTTCGGCTCGAAAGTCGCCACCGATTCCGGCTCCAGCAACTACATGGTCTTGCGCAACCCGGCCGTCGACACCCTGATCGAAGGCCTGGCCAAAGCCGACAGCAAGCCGGCGATGGTGGATTACGCCCATGCCCTGGACCGGGTGCTGCAGTGGGGCTTCTACTGGATTCCCAACTATTACCCGCCCGGCTCGTCCACGGTGTGGTGGAACCGTTTCGGCATTCCCAAGGTGCAGGCCAGCAACAGCGAAGCCATCGATACCTGGTGGGAAGTCAGCCCCCAGGCACTGACCAACGAACAGTTCGCCCAGCAACGGGGCGCTTCGGCCATTCCCTCGGAGGTCAAGTAATGCTCGGCTACCTGATGAGGCGCCTGCTGCTGATCATTCCGACGCTGCTGTGCATTCTGCTGGTCAACTTCTTTATCGTGCAGGCGGCGCCCGGCGGCCCCGTCGAGCAAGCCATCGCCAAGCTGCAAGGCGTCGCGGGCGGCACCATCGGCGCAGGCCACACCGAAACCATGAACGCCGGGCAGTCCCGGGCCAGTCGCGGGCTCGACCCCAAGCTGATCAAGGAAATCGAGCACCAGTACGGTTTTGACAAGCCTCTGCATGAGCGCCTGTGGCTGATGCTGAAGAACTACGCGCAACTGGATTTCGGCAACAGCTTCTTTCGCGGCGCCAAGGTCACGGACCTGATCCTGCAAAAGATGCCCGTCTCCATCTCGCTGGGGCTGTGGGCAACGCTGATCACCTACCTGGTGTCGATCCCGCTGGGCATTCGGAAGGCGGTCAAGCACGGCAGTCACTTTGATATCTGGAGCAGCACGGCCATTATCATCGGTTACGCGATGCCGGCCTTTCTGTTCGCCATGCTGCTGGTGGTGCTGTTTGCCGGCGGCACGTCGCTGAGCTGGTTCCCGGTCCGCGGGCTGGTGTCCGAGAACTTTGATCAACTGAGCACTCTGGGCAAGATCGCCGACTACTTCTGGCACCTGGTGTTGCCGGTCACGTCGCTGGTCATTGGCGGTTTTGCAACGCTGACCATTCTGACCAAAAACTCCTTCCTGAACGAAGTCACCCGCCAGTACGTGGTGACCGCCCGGGCCAAGGGGCTGAGTGAGCGACGGGTCCTCTACGGCCATGTGTTCCGCAACGCCATGTTGCTGATCGTGGCGGGCATTCCCCAGGCGTTCATCAGTGTGTTCTTCGCCGGTTCGTTGATGATCGAAGTGATCTTCTCCCTCGATGGCCTCGGCCGCATGAGCTACGAAGCCGCGGTGTCGCGGGATTACCCGGTGGTGTTCGGCTCGCTGTTCATCTTCACGCTGTTCGGGTTGCTGATAAAGCTGGTCGGAGACATCTGCTACACCCTGGTCGACCCCCGGATCGACTTCAGCGCGAGGAATGCGTGATGCGCAGACTGTCTCCGGTGGCTCGCCGTCGTTTCGAGCGCTTTCGCAACAACCGCCGCGGCTGGTGGTCGCTGTGGCTGTTTTGCGGGCTGCTCGTGCTCAGCCTGTGCGGCGAGCTGATTGCCAACGACAAACCCCTGGTGCTGAGTTATCAGCATGAGCTGTACTTCCCCGCCTTCAAGCGCCACACCGAGCAGGAATTCGGCGGCCAACTGCCCTTTCAGCCGGACTACCGCAGCGACTACGTGCGCCAGCTGATCAGCAAGGGCGATGGCTGGATGCTGTTTCCGCCGATTCCGTTCAGTGATGACACACCCAACTATGACCTGAACAAACCGGCGCCGAGCCCGCCCTCCTCAATCAACTGGCTGGGCACCGACGATCAGGCCCGGGACGTGCTGGCCCGGGTCATTTTCGGCGCGCGGGTATCGATTCTGTTTGCCCTGGCGTTGACGTTCATCAGCGCGCTGATCGGCATCGCAGCCGGCGCGTTACAGGGCTATTACGGCGGCTGGGTGGATTTGATCGGACAGCGCCTGCTGGAAGTCTGGTCTGGCCTACCGGTGCTGTACCTGCTGATCATCCTGTCGGGCTTCGTCGAGCCAAACTTCTGGTGGCTGCTGGGGATCATGGCGCTGTTTTCATGGCTGGCGCTGGTAGACGTGGTGCGCGCCGAATTCCTGCGCGGGCGCAATCTGGAATACGTCAAAGCGGCGCGGGCGCTGGGGCTGAGTGATCGCAAGGTGATCCTGCGGCACATTCTGCCCAACGCGATGAACGCCACCCTGAGCTATCTGCCGTTCATCCTCACCGGGGCGATTTCCACGCTGACCGCGCTCGACTTCCTCGGCTTCGGCATGCCCGCCGGCAGCGCGTCACTGGGCGAGCTGATTGCCCAGGGCAAACAGAACCTGCAAGCGCCATGGCTCGGTTTCACGGCATTTTTCACACTGGCGCTGATACTGTCGCTGCTGGTGTTTATTGGCGAGGCCCTGCGGGATGCCTTCGACCCGAGGTCCTGAGATGTCCGAAAACCTGATCGAAATCCGCGACCTTTCGGTGTCGTTCAACGGGCACACCGTGGTCAAGCACCTCAGCCTGGACATCCCGGCCGGCGAGTGCCTGGCACTGGTCGGCGAGTCGGGCTCGGGCAAATCGGTGACCGCCCATTCGATCCTGCAACTGCTGCCCCAGGCCGGCACGCTGAGCACCGGCAGCATTCGCTATCGCGGCAAAGAGTTGCTCGGCGCCGATGGCAACGTCATGCGCGAGCTGCGCGGCAATCAGATCGCGATGATCTTTCAGGAGCCAATGACCTCGCTGAACCCTCTGCACACGGTGTCCCGGCAGATCGGCGAGACCTTGTTGCTGCACAAGGGCATGGCAGGCAAGGCGGCCCAGGCAAGGATCATCGAGCTGCTGGAGCTGGTCGGCATTCAGCATCCGAAGAAGCGCCTGAAGGCTTACCCCCACGAATTGTCCGGCGGCCAGCGCCAGCGGGTGATGATCGCCATGGCGCTGGCCTGCGAGCCGGAACTGCTGATTGCCGATGAGCCCACCACGGCGCTGGATGTGACGGTGCAGCGCAAGATCCTGCTGCTGCTCAAACAGCTCCAGCAACGGCTGAACATGTCGCTGTTGCTGATCAGCCACGACCTGAATCTGGTGCACAGCATCGCCCAGCGGGTGTGCGTGATGCGCGCCGGGGAAATCGTCGAGCAGTCCAACTGCCAGTCGCTGTTCAAAAACCCGCAACACGCCTACAGCCGCTTGCTGCTGGACGCCGAACCGGCGGGCGAGCCGTTACCCCGGGACACCCGCGAGAAGGTGCTGGAAGTCGATAACCTGCGCGTCTGGTTCTCCCTCGGCGGCGGGATTTTCAACCGGCACCACGAATACCTGAAAGCGGTCGATGACATCAGTCTCAGCATCGAGCGCGGCAAAACCCTGGGCATCGTTGGCGAATCCGGCTCGGGCAAGTCGACACTCGGTCAGGCCATCCTGCGCTTGCTCGAGTCCCGTGGCAGTATCCGCTTCAAGGGTCACGCGCTGGACAGCCTGAATCAAAAGCAGATGCGCCCATGGCGCAAGCAGATGCAGGTGGTTTTCCAGGACCCTTACGGCAGCCTCAGCCCGCGCATGTCGGTGGCACAGATCATCAGCGAAGGGCTGGAAGTCCACAGCGACCTGGACCAGGCCAGCTGTGAGGCCGAAGTGATCCGCGCGCTGGAAGAAGTCGGCATCGACCCGTCGAGCCGGCACCGTTACCCCCATGAGTTTTCCGGCGGGCAGCGGCAGCGGATCGCCATTGCCCGCGCGCTGGTGCTCAAACCTGCCCTGATACTGCTCGACGAACCGACGTCTGCGCTGGACCGCACGGTGCAGAAACAGGTCGTCGCGTTGTTGCGGCAATTGCAGGAGCGGCATGGCCTGACCTATCTGTTTATCAGCCACGACCTGGCCGTGGTCAAGGCGCTGGCCCATGACCTGATCGTGGTCAAGGACGGCAAAGTGGTCGAGCGCGGCGCGAGCCACGACGTGTTCGATGCGCCGCAGCACCCTTACACCCGGGAATTGCTGGCGGCGGCCCACCCCGGTTTCAATTGAAGCTCGCCCCAAACAGTAGTCTGTGCGGCCAGATGCCGAGGAACAGGATGGATGGAACCGCACATGAACGACAACGAAAGCCTGAAGGATTACCGGCGCGTTCGGCGGCTGGCGATCCGCTCGCTGTTTGAGATCATCGAGCAGTCCAGCGAGGGCACGGTCATCGTCGACCGCGACGCGCGCATCGTCTGGATCAACGAGCGCTACGCCCGCCGCTTTGGCCTGGAGGACCCGAGCCGCGCGGTGGGCCAGCCCTGTGAGCAGGTGATTCCCGGCAGCCTGCTGCGTCAGGTGGCGAGCAACGGCCAACCGATTCTGCTGGACATGATGGACACGGCGAAGGACCCGCTGGTGGTCATGCGCCTGCCGATCCATGACGACGGCGGCGCGGTGATCGGCGCCATCGGCTTCGCACTGTTCGATGAGCTACAGGCCCTGTCGCCGCTGCTCAAGCGCTATTCGAACATGCAGCAGGAGCTGGCCTCGACCCGCTCGCTGCTGCGCGCCCGGCAAGCTAAATACACCTTCACCCACTTTATCGGCACCAGCGCCGCCAGCCTGGAAGTCAAACGCCGCGCCCGTCGCAGTGCCAGTACCGATTCCCCGGTGTTGCTGCTTGGTGAGACCGGCACCGGCAAGGAGCTTCTGGCCCACGCCGTGCACAACAGCTCGCCTCGGGCGCACAAACCCTTCATCAGCATCAACAGCGCGGCGATTCCCGAGGCGTTGCTGGAGGCGGAATTCTTCGGCACGGCCCCGGGCGCGTTTACCGGCGCCGATCGCAAGGGGCGCCACGGCAAATTGCACCTGGCCGAGGGCGGCACGCTGTTTCTCGACGAAATCGGCGACATGCCCCTGCCATTGCAAAGCAAGTTGCTGCGGGTGCTGCAGGAAAAAGAATACGAGCCGGTGGGCTCCAACGCGATGATCAAAAGCGATGTGCGCGTGATCGCCGCGACCTCCACCGACCTTGAAGCGGCGATCAAGCGCGGCGAGTTTCGCGCCGACCTGTATTACCGGCTGAGTGTATTGCCCATAAAAGTGCCGCCGTTGCGCGAACGTCTGGATGACATCCCAGCGCTGGCCGAGGCGATCCTTGAGGACCTTCACAGCCATCACGAACTGGCCCCCGCGGCCTTGGTGGCCCTCGCGCAGCACGCCTGGCCCGGCAATATCCGCGAGCTGCGCAACGTGCTCGAACGTGCCGCGCTGCTCAGCGACGATCTGCAGCTCAGCCCCGGCGACATTCGCGCCGCCATCGGTACGCTGGTGCCGGTCGCCAGCCCGCCGGTGGCAGCGTGGTCCGCGTTCAATGACCAGACCTATAGCGAGGCGCGCCAGCATTTCGACCGGGAGCTGATTCAGGCAAAGCTGGCCCAGTGCGCGGGGAACGTGGTGCTCGCGGCACGGCAGCTAGGGTTGGGCCGTTCGACGCTGTACAAGAAGATGGCCGCGCTGGGCATCGCCGAGTCTCCATAAAGAGACTGGCTGTCTACCTTCCGGGATAACGGGCACAGGTTCCCGCACTAGAGCGGCTGCCACCCCGACACGATCGCTTTGGCGGTCCCCGTTCCGGCCTTAACCGTCCCATTATCGGGACGCACAGGACCCCCGCCATCACCCATTTCAGCT
Organism: Pseudomonas sp. CFBP 8772; assembly: GCF_014841665.1. Classification (NCBI taxonomy): domain Bacteria; kingdom Pseudomonadati; phylum Pseudomonadota; class Gammaproteobacteria; order Pseudomonadales; family Pseudomonadaceae; genus Pseudomonas; species Pseudomonas sp. CFBP 8772. The sequence continues at coordinate 640,780 of NZ_JACYUI010000003.1, forward strand.
AAACCTCATCATAATCAGCCACTTAGCGCGATGGCATGAATGTAGCTATACCTCCTGTTGCGCGGCCTCGCCGCACCCAAAACAAAAACATCAGGAGACACTCGATGAGTGTGATCATCGCTTTAGCGGCGCTTACGCTGCTGATGCTGGCTGCCTACCGGGGTTACAGCGTTATCCTCTTTGCCCCCATCGCGGCCCTTGGCGCCGTACTGCTCACCGACCCCTCTGCCGTGGCCCCCGCCTTCACCGGCGTGTTCATGGACAAGATGGTCGGCTTCGTCAAACTCTACTTTCCGGTGTTTCTGCTCGGTGCCGTGTTCGGCAAGCTGATCGAGCTGTCGGGCTTTTCGCGCTCCATCGTGGCCGCCGCCATTCGCATGCTCGGCACCCGCCAGGCGATGCTGGTGATCGTGCTGGTCTGCGCGCTGCTGACCTACGGCGGCGTGTCGCTGTTCGTGGTGGTGTTCGCGGTCTACCCGTTCGCCGCCGAGATGTTCCGCCAGAGCAACATTCCCAAACGGCTGATTCCGGCGACCATCGCCCTGGGTGCGTTTTCGTTCACCATGGACGCCCTGCCCGGCACGCCGCAAATCCAGAACATCATCCCCTCGACCTTCTTCAACACCACGGCGTGGGCGGCGCCGTGGCTGGGGCTGATTGGCACGGCGTTCGTGTTCAGCGTCGGCATGCTGTTTCTGCAGCGCCAGCGCAACAAGGCCCAGCGTGCCGGCGAAGGCTACGGCACCGAGCTGCGCAACGAGCCGGACACCCCGGCCGATATCGCGCTGCCCAACCCGTGGATCGCGCTGGCGCCGCTGTTGCTGGTCGGGATCATGAACCTGCTGTTTACCCAGTGGATTCCCCAGTGGTACGGCAAGACTCACACCCTGGCGCTGCCGGGCATGGCCACGCCAGTGCAGACCGACATCGCCAAGATCACCGCGATCTGGGCCGTGGAAGCGGCGTTGCTGGCGGGCATTGTGTTTGTGCTGCTGTTCGCCTTCAGGACGGTGAAATCCAAGCTGGCCGAGGGCAGCAAGGGTGCGGTCAGTGGCGCACTCCTGGCGGCGATGAACACGGCGTCGGAATACGGTTTCGGCGCTGTGATTGCTTCGTTGCCCGGATTCCTCGTGCTGGCCGACGGACTGAAGAGCATTCCCAACCCGCTGGTCAACGAAGCGATTACCGTGACGCTGCTGGCCGGGATCACCGGGTCGGCGTCCGGGGGCATGAGCATTGCCCTGGCGGCGATGTCCGACAGCTTTATCGCGGCGGCCCATGCGGCGAACATTCCGCTGGAGGTGTTGCACCGCGTCGCGGCCATGGCCAGCGGCGGCATGGACACCCTGCCGCACAACGGCGCGGTCATCACCCTGCTGGCGGTCACCGGCCTGACCCACCGCGAGGCCTACAAGGACATCTTCGGCATCACGATTATCAAGACGCTGGCAGTGTTCGTGGTGATCGGCGTTTTCTATGCAACCGGCATCGTATGAGGAATTGAACATGAGTCTGCAAGGCAAAACCGCACTGGTCACCGGCTCTACCAGCGGCATCGGCCTGGGCATCGCGCTGACGCTGGCCAAGGCCGGCGCACATCTGGTGCTCAACGGCTTCGGCGATGCGTCGGCGGTGATCGAGCAGGTCAAGCAGTACGGCGGTAAGGTCGGCCACCACCCGGCGGACGTCAGCGATGTCGCGCAGATCGCCGACATGATTGCCTACGCCGAGCGCGAATTCGGCGGCGTCGACATTCTGGTCAACAACGCGGGCATTCAGCACGTCGACGCGGTGGAGGATTTCCCCGTCGAGAGCTGGGACAAGATTATCGCCATCAACCTGTCGTCGGTGTTTCACAGCACGCGGTTGTGCCTGCCGGGCATGCGTGCCAAGGGTTGGGGTCGGATCGTGAACATTGCCTCGGTGCATGGCCTTGTCGGTTCGACGGGCAAGGCGGCGTATGTGGCGGCCAAGCACGGCGTCATTGGCTTGACCAAGGTGGTCGGGCTGGAAACCGCGGCAAGCAATGTCACTTGCAACGCCATCTGCCCGGGCTGGGTGCTGACGCCGCTGGTGCAGAAGCAGATCGACGATCGCGCCGCGCAGACCGGCGATGTGGAAAAGGCCAAGCATGACCTGCTGGCGGAAAAGCAGCCATCGCTGGAATTCGTGACGCCTTCGCAGTTGGGGGAGCTGACGTTGTTTCTGTGCAGCGAAGCCGGCGCGCAGGTGCGTGGCGCGGCGTGGAATATCGATGGAGGGTGGCTGGCGCGATAAGGGCGGCAAGCCCTGTAGCACCGGCTTTAGCCGGGAAGACGTCGGTCGCTACACCTCAAATGTGTGGTGTTCATACCGACCTCTTCCCGGCTAAAGCCGGTCCTGCAAGGGAAGGCGTCAGTGATGACACCGCAAAATCCTCGCCGAGGAAACCTCAATTCCCCGGCTCGTCCCGCTCGTCCACCAGCCCCCAATCCTTCACATTCACCTGCGCGGCAGGCTGGGGCGCACGGGGGGCGCTGGCGATGGTCGATGGCCCGTCCTCGCTGTGCAGTTTCAACCGCAGGCGCACGTTGTTGGCCGAATCCGCGTTCTTCAGGGCTTCGTCTTCAGTGATTGCGCCTTCCACCGCCAGGTCATACAGCGCGTTGTCGAAGGTCTGCATGCCGAGGTTGGTGGACTTCTCCATGATGCCCTTAAGCTCGGTCAACTCGTTGCGGTGGATCAGGTCGCGAATCGTCGGCGTGCCCAGCATCACCTCCACTGCCGCACGGCGCTTGCCGTCAGTGGTCTTGACCAACCGCTGGGAGACGAACGCCTTGAGGTTGTTGCCCAAGTCATGCAACAGCTGGGGACGGCGTTCTTCAGGGAAGAAGTTGATGATGCGGTCCAGCGCCTGGTTGGCGTTGTTGGCGTGCAGCGTCGAAATCGCCAGGTGGCCGGTGTCGGCAAAGGCCAGCGCGTGCTCCATGGTTTCGCGGTCGCGGATCTCGCCGATGAGGATCACGTCCGGCGCCTGACGGAGGGTGTTCTTCAGCGCCGCATGGAAGCTGCGCGTGTCGACGCCCACTTCCCGCTGATTGATGATCGAGCGCTTGTGTTTGTGGATGAACTCCACCGGGTCTTCGATGGTGATGATGTGGCCGCTGGCGTGACGGTTGCGGTGGTCGATCAGCGCGGCCAGCGACGTCGATTTACCCGAACCGGTGGCGCCGACGAACAGCACCAGGCCGTGCTTTTCCATGATCACATCGAGCAGGACCGGCGGCAGGTGCAGGTCTTCGAATTTGGGGATGTCGAGCTTGATGTTGCGCGCCACGATTGACACTTCGTTGCGCTGCTTGAAGATGTTGATCCGGAATCGCCCGACACCGGACAGGGAAAACGCCAGGTTCATTTCCAGGTCGCGTTCGAAATCCACGCGCTGTTCGGCGTCCATGATGCCGTTGGCAATCACCGCGACGTCACCGGGCTTGAACGCTTCGGTGCCCAGCGGCTTGAGCACGCCATTGAACTTGGCGCAGGGGGGCGCGCCGGTGGACAGGTAAAGGTCCGATCCATCCTGGGTGGCAAGCACCTTCAACAACGCCGGAAAATCCATAAGGCAACACCGCACATGAGGTTTGAGGAGACTGCAGGCCTACAGGTTGTGGACCTTCGACCGGTTTTAACGTTCGGGCTGTTTGCTGGCCGGGGCAAGGCCCTTGAACAGCCGGGTCAGGGCCGTCTGAAAAGCCGGGTCAGGCCTGTCTCAGCGCCGAGCCACACGTTCGTCCGGTCAAGGTGTGGGAAATTACCCGAAATCGCGCAGCAAAGGCATAATGCGCGGCTTTTTTATCGAGACGTCCGGTACCCCATGAAAGCCCAAGCCCGCCACATTCTGGTCAAGACCGCTGAAGAAGCCGAGCAACTGAAGCAGCGCATTGCCAAGGGCGAAGCGTTTGACGTACTGGCGAAGAAGTATTCGACCTGCCCGAGCGGCAAGCGCGGCGGGGATCTGGGTGAAGTGCGACCGGGCCAGATGGTCGGCGCGATTGACCAGGTGATTTTCAAAAAACCGTTGCGGACCGTGCATGGTCCGGTCAAAAGCAAATTCGGGTATCACCTGGTGCAGGTGTTTTATCGGGATTGAGGGTTGGGGCCGGAATGTGTAGCGGTCGTTCTGGCCCCTTGCCTGACCCTTGCCTTAGTAGGACTGGCTTTAGCCGGGAACAGGCGGGATTGAGCACCCTCGATTTTGCGGTGTGTCGCCTGGCCCCTTCCCGGCTGAAGCCGGTACTACAGGGTGTGCGCGGCCCTACGCAGGGTTCTCGGCCCTGCCTCAAACCGGCATCACACTCCTCGGGATCAACGCCCCCGGGTGCTGAATCACCAGGCTCGCCAACTGATGCCCGGCGTTGGCCGCATCTTTCGGACCGCCGCCGCGCAAACGCCGAGCCAGATAGGCCGCGCTGAAGGAATCCCCCGCCGCCGTGGTATCGATGACTTTCTGCACGGCGTGCGCAGGCACTTCGTAACGCCGGTCGTCGACGCTCACGAGACAGCTCTGCGCCCCGCGCTTGACCACCACTTCGCTGACACCCAGGTCGCGGTAGGTCTGCAAAATTTCCTCGCCGTCGGCGTAATCGAACAGCGCCTGCTCGTCCTCCTCGGTCAGCAGGGCCAGATCCACTTCGTGCATGACCGCGCGATACGCCTGCCGCGCTTGCTCGACACTGCGCCAGAGGCGCGGGCGGTAGTTGTTGTCGAACACCACCCGCGCGCCACGGTCCCGGGCATCGGCGAGGGTCGACAGCAGCCGCGCCCGACCCGTCTCCCCCAGCACCGCCAGGGTGATGCCGCTGAAATACAGCACGTCGTAATCCGGCAGCGCGGCCAGCACCGGCTCCGCCGCCGGCGTGGTGAAGCATTCGCGCACCGCCGCCTCGTTGCGCCAGTACAGGAAACGCCGCTCGCCGTTGGCGTCGGTTTGAATGCAATACAGCCCCGGCAGCCGCCCCGGCAGACGCTGGACCCGACTCAGGCCAATGCCCTCCTCCGTCCAGACCTGGCACATGGCGTCGCTGAAACTGTCATCGCCCAGCGCCGTGACGTAATCCACCTGCGCCGCCGAACCCAGCAGCCGCGACAGGTACACCGCCGTATTCAGCGTGTCGCCGCCGAAGCTCTGCTTGAGCGTGCCGTTGGCGTGCTGTTGCAACTCGATCATGCATTCGCCGATCAGGGCGACGCGCGGGTAGCTGTGACTGACCATTTCACTCATTGCAGACTCCTGTCAGAAGCAGGTATCGAAGGATTCGATGACGCGCAGGTCATCGCCGACCAGGCACCCCGTGCGCCATTTGTCGAAGGTCAGGCACGGGTGCGAGGTGCCGAACGAAACGATATCGCCGACCTTCAACTCGCAGCCCGGCGCGACGGTCATGAACGCATGCTGATCCATCACCGCCGTGACGGTGCAGGCGCTGACGTCCTCGCCAGTCGCCGGCACCGCCCCTGGCGCATAGCGCTTGATCGGGTTGGGCATGCCGGCGTCGAACGCCACGTCGCGCTTGCCCATGGCAATCACCGCAAAACCCGGCTCGGGCATCGACTGCACGTGGGCCCAGACTTCCATCGCCGGCCGTAAGCCTTCGCTGAGGTCGTGGCGTCGGTCGAGCACGCAGCACTGCGCGTCTTTGTAGATGCCGTGGTCGTGGACCACGTAACTGCCGGGGCGCAGCACGCTGAGGAAACGCTCGCGCACCTGTTGCTTGTCGAATTCCTCGGCGATCAGGTCGTACCAGGCCGAACCCGAGGCAGTGACGATCGGGCGATCCAGGGCAAACGCGCCCTTGTCCTGCAGGGTCACGGCCAGCCGCACCAGCGATGTGGCGAACGCGCGAATGCCGCTCACCGCCTGGTCGCCATGGATCACGCCTTCGTAGCCCTCGATGCCGGTCAGCTTCAGCGCCGGTTGCGCCGCAATGGCGTCGGCCAGGGCCATGACCTCGGCTTCGCTGCGGCAGCCGCAACGCCCACCGACCACGCCGTACTCGATCATCACATTGAGGGTCAGGCCCTTGGCGGCGAAGAACTCGCCCAGCGCCTTGACGTTGTCCGGGTGGTCGACCATGCAATGAAAGTCGAACATCCCGTCCGTGAGCATCTCGGCGATGAGCGCCATGTTCGGCGCGCCGACCAACTGGTTAGCCATCAGCACCCGACGCACGCCGTGGGCATAGGCCGCGCGGGTCTGCACCGCCGTGGCGAGGGTCATGCCCCAGGCGCCGTGCTGCAACTGCCGCAGAAACAGCGCCGGCACCATGCTGGTCTTGCCGTGGGGCGCCAGTTCGGCGCCACTGTCGCTGACGAACTTCTGCATCCAGCGCAGGTTGTGCTCCAGCGCCGTGTCGTGGATGACCAGCGCGGGCAGGCTGACGTCGCGCACCAGGTGGTCGCCGGGTTGCGTGGCGCCTTTTTCGATCGCGGCAATGCTCATCTCTGTTCTCCTGAATTTTTTGTTCGTGTGTGCCGCGACGCTATTCGATGACGCGCCGGGCCAGGCCGTTGGCGCTGTCGATCAACACGCGCCGGTAATGATCGTAGTGGGCCGTGGCGTCGGCCCGCGGGGCGACGATGCACAGGGTCGCGATGCAGATGCCCTGTTTGTCCCGCACGGGTGCGGCGAAGCAATGGGTGAAGGTGTCGGCGATGCTGTCGAAGGAAAAGAAGCCGTCGTCGTGGGCCTTGCGGATCTCGGCGAGAAACGTCTCGACCGGCAGGCGCGTGCCGTCCGGGAGGATGAAGTCCTCGTCGTCGATCAGGTCGATGATCGCCTGATCCGTGAGGTGCCCGAGCAGCAGGCGTCCCGACGCGGTCCACGGGATCGGCGCGTCCTCGCCGATGTCGGACGAAATACGAAAATGCCGCGCGCCCTCTTTCATCAAGGCGACGGTGTATTTGCGGCCGTTGAGCAGGCACATCTGCGCGGTTTCCCGGGTCTGCTCGACGATTTCACCCAGGCTGACCTCGGCCTCGCGGGTGAAGTCGAAATGACGCAGATGCGCCTGCCCGAGGAAATACAACTGCCGCCCCAGGTAGACGTGGCCGTCCTTGCCGACGGTCTCGAGGATCCTTCGTTCCAGCAGCGAACTGACCAATTCGTACACCGTCGATTTCGGGCTGCCGATGCCGCTGGCGATCTCGTTCGGCCGCATAGGCGTGCCGGTTTCCTTGAGGAAATCGAGAATATCGAACGCTCGGTCTAAACCACGGGCCCGGCGTTTGATGTCTTCGGTCATGAGAGCGGCTCCAAGCTTAACGGCGCGGATGCAAAAACGCCTTCAGCCTTTGAATGTGGGGGTGGGCATGTTAGCTGCAAGCTTCAAGCGGCAAGTTGCATCAGCGCTCTCCCGACTTGCAGCTTGCAGCTTATAGCTTGCCGCTTTCAGCTCGCCTCACTTCTTCTTGTAGGCAATGCAATCGATCTCGACTTTGCAGTCGACCATCATGCTGGCCTGCACGCAGGCGCGGGCCGGTGCGTGTTCCGGGGAGAAGTACTCGCCGAAGACCTTGTTGAAGCTCCAGAAATCACGCGGGTCTTCCAGCCACACGCCGACGCGCACCACGTCCTCCAGGCCGTAGCCGGCCTCGGTCAGAATCGCCACCAGGTTCTGCAGGGTCTTGTGGGTCTGCTCGACGATCCCGCCGTTGATGATCTCACCGTTTTCGGCCGGCACCTGCCCTGACACATGCAGCCAGCCATCGGCTTCGACGGCGCGGGCGAATGGACGTGGCTGGCCGCCACCTGCGGTACTGCCGGCGCCGTAACGAGTAATGCTCATGAAAATCTCCTTTGAGTGAGCGTCTTAAAAACGAATGTTCTTGAGGAATTCAGCCAGACGCGCTGACTTGGGTTGTTCGAATAATGCCTTGGGTGGGCCCTGCTCTTCGATGCGGCCCTGATTCATGAACACGATCTGATCGGACACCTCATAGGCGAAGCGCATCTCGTGGGTCACCAGCAGCATGGTCATGCCCTCTTCCGCCAGGCCCTTGATCACGCTGAGCACCTCACCGACCAACTCCGGGTCCAGCGCTGAGGTGACTTCATCGAACAGCATCAGGCTCGGGTTCATGGCGATGGCCCGGGCAATCGCCACGCGCTGCTGCTGACCGCCGGAGAGCTGGCCGGGAAAGTGATTGCGCCGCTCCAGCAGGCCAACGCGGTCCAGCCACTTTTCGGCCAGGGCGATGGCTTGGTCCTTGGGCAGCTTCTTCACTTTGAGCAAGCCGAGGGTGACGTTCTGCAGCGCGGTCAGGTGCGGAAACAGGTTGAACTGCTGAAACGCCATCCCGGTCATCGCGCGGTGCCGGGCGATGAGCTTTTCCGGGTGGCGCACGCGCTTGCCACTGACGTCGCTGTAGCCGATGTCCTGACCTTCCAGACGAATGTGCCCGCCCTGAAACTCTTCCAGCAGATTGACGCAACGCAGCAGCGTGGTTTTGCCCGAGCCGCTGGAGCCGATCAGCGTGACCACGTTGCCCTTGTTCATCTTCAGGTCGACGCCCTTGAGCACTTCAACCGGGCCATAGGATTTGTGCAGCCCTTCGATGCTCAACAGAGCCGGGGCGGCAGGTGCGGTTTGAGTCTGTGTCATGGCAAGGCCACCCGTTTTTCGATTTGCCGCCCGAGAAGCTCGATGGCGTAGTTGATGACAAAGAAGAGAAATCCCGCGAACAGGTAAAACTCGAGGGTCATGAAGTTGCGCGCGATGACCTGCTGGGTGCTGAGCAGCAGCTCGGCCACGCCGATCACCGAGAGCAGGGTCGAGGCCTTGACGATCTCCGTCGAGGAATTAACCCAGGTCGGCAAGATCTGCCGCAATGCCTGGGGCAGCAACACATAGCTGAGGGACTGGGGGAACGTCAGGCCGATGGCCTTGCCGGCTTCCAGCTGCCCGCGCGGGATGGCCTGCAAGGCACCGCGCACGATCTCGGCGACGTGGGAGCCGCAAAACAGCGTCAACCCCAGCGCACCGGCCTGAAACGCGCCGATCTGCCAGCCCAACGCTGGCGCCATGTAAAAGCAGGCCAGCACCAGCACAAACACGGGCGTGCCGCGAATCAGATCCACGTAGGCGCGAAACGGCAGGCGCGCCCACCATTTGCCGTAGGTTAGGATCAGCCCGGCAAATACGCCGATCACCGTCCCGAACACGATCGCCAGGCCCGCGCATTGCACGCTAGTGAGAAACCCGGCCCACAGCGCCTCCCGCGCGACCCACAATTCATGCAACCAACTGGGTTGTTCGTACATGGTCCGGGCCTCCTAGCGGCGAATCGCCAGACGCTGCTCGAGGTAGCGCAGCAGCATGGCAATGAGGTAACAGGCCGCGACGTACAGCGCCGTGGTCACCAGCCAGGTTTCAATCACCCGGTAGCTCTCGACGTTGATCTTGCGCGCGTAATAGGTCAGTTCCGGCACCGCGATGGCAGCGGCCAGCGACGTGTCCTTGAACAGCGAAATGAAGTTGTTCGACAGCGCCGGCAGCACGTTGCGCAACATCACCGGCACGACGATGTACGCGCGCACCTGCCATTCGCCGAGGCCGATCGCCAGCCCCGCTTCGCGCTGGCCCTTGTGGATGCTCAGCAGGCCTGCGCGGAACACTTCGGTCAGGTACGCACCGGCGTACAGCGACAGGGTGACGATGAACGACGGGATCTTGTCCAGACGAATGCCCAGGCTGGGCATGGCAAAGTAAATCAACAGGATCAGCACCAGAATCGGCGTGTTGCGCACCACGGTCACGTAAATCGACGCGACGATCCGCAGGGCGCGGTAGCGGGACAGCATCGCGAATGCTGCCAGCATGCCGATGACGCAACCGATGGCGATGGAAATCAGGGCCAGTTCCAGGCCGAGCCCCAGCCCCGCCAGCAGACTGGGGAAATCCCGCCAGACCGCTGCAAAATTCAGCTGATAATTCATGGTCAGCAGTACCTGGGGCGGGACGGCATCGCGGCCGTCCCCGCCCCCTTCAGTGGGCGACGCGAGCGGCGCGGGTTATTTGTATTCCATCGGGAAACCGATCGCCGGGGTCGGCAGGTCCACGCCGAACCACTTCTTGAACGACTCGGCGTACATCGGGAATTCAACGCCGGTCATGGCTTCATGCAGGGCGGTGTTGACGAAGTTCAGCCAGTCCTGATCGCCACGTTTGACGGCGCACGCGTAGGTTTGCGGGCTCCAGGCGAACGCGGGCGAACGATAGCGACCGGGGTTCTGCACCATCAGGTATTTCACCGACGACTGATCGGTGGCCGCCGCATCGGCGCGACCGGAGTTGATGGCCTGGTACATCAAGTCGACGCTGTCGTACTGGTCGACCTTCGCCTTGGGCAGCGCCTGATGCACCAGCTCTTCGGCGTAGACGTTCTGCAGCACGGCAACGGTGACGCCATCACCCGCGCCTTTCAGGTCGTCGATTTCCTTGTACTTGCTGTTGGTCGGCAGCAGCAGCGCCACGCCTTCGCGGTAATAAGGCAGCGTGAACGCCACCTGCTGGGCGCGGCTGGCAGTCACCGTGATGAACTGGCAGCTCATGTCGACTTTATCCGTCAGCAGGTTCGGGATTCGCGCGTCGGAGGACTGCACGACAAACTCGACCTTGCTCGGATCATTAAACAAGCCCTTGGCGACGATGCGCGCGATGTCGATATCAAAACCCTGCAACTTGCCGTCCGCACCCTGAAAGTGCCAAGGGGCATTGGTGCTCCCGGTACCCACGATGAGATGGCCGCGCTGCAGGACGTTGTCCAGCTTGCTGTCGGCGGCATATGCCGTCGTTGCCAACGTTGCTGCCGTTATCAGGGCCAATGCAAAAGCTTTCAAAGAAAGGGATCCGCGCCGCATGAGAGAAACTCCGCCGGTTGTATTTATTCCGCTATAGCGGAACCTTGTTTGCCACAACGGAATAGACAGCAGAAAGTGTGCCACAGAGTCAGGCGGTAAAAGAAGCGGCGAGAATCACCGGTGTTTTCAATCACATGGGTTGAAATCCAGGTGCGTGCAGGTCGAAACGCCACGCGGGCTGACCAGACTCCGCGCTACGGATCACCCCACACAGTGCGCACAGGGCCCCATCGGCGTGCACTCCGCGCCAATAACGCGCATCACGGTTTGCGTGCCAAGACCGTTCATCGCGCCAAGGGCACGATCCGCCCGCCAAAGAACCCAATCAGCGCGTTGGTTAAGTAGTGGCATTTTGGTTCATGTTGGCACCCCGCCCATCAGGCTGAACAGGACACCGTCTGGCTGGTTATCCCGACACACCCCTCAATCGAGCTATGTTTTTCTTAATACCGGCCGATTCAGGAGGATGAAGGGAACATTGGCACCGTTACTGCTTCAAACGTCTTTATGAAGCTTTTATGACAGCCGCGTGAATACCCAGGGACGGCGGCACTTTTACGGGTTGTACGGTGGAGGAACCCCAATGAAACAGCGAGCCACAGTCATCTGCCGCAGGGACAACCAGATCCTTTACGTGCGCAAATCCAACGCCCGGTGGAACCTTCCCGGCGGCAAAGTCGAAGCCGATGAATCGCCTGCGCAGGCCGCTGCGCGCGAATTACGTGAAGAGACCGGTCTGATCCTGGAAGACCTGGCGTACATCACTCGCTATAAGGGCGGTGCCGTGTTGCATCACGTGTTCGAAGTGTCGGTGACGATGATCGCCACCCCTGCCCCCCACAACGAAATTGCCGACTGCAAGTGGTTCACCAGCAAAGAGCTGGGCGACCAGAAAGTCAGCCCAGCGGCGAAGTCCATCGTGAAGGCTTTTCTGACCAACGCCATTTATTAAGTGTTGTTGAGAGGCGTTCACAGGTTTTTCACATCGGGGGCGATACTCTTCACTTGCTCCTCCAAGACTGACTTTAAGCCCGCACCCCCCATCGCGGGCTTTTTCTTGCCCAAAATTCCTCCCGCCCCCCTCCTTTTCTCCCTGCCTGATCTATAAACATTCTGACGACCGGGCTTAATTTCGGCATCCGAACGCCGACAGTTAAGTGAGCATATCCAAGGAGCGGCAGATGTTTAATTCCAAAATCAAAAAGCAAATGTCCACTCTGAGCTCGGAGCTGGTCGCGCTGAAAAATTTTCACGACGCCCTCATGCAGCAAATGCTGTCGCTGACCGTGGATGCCGACCTGCGCATCACGGACGCAAACAGCAAATTCTGCGCAGCCATCGGTTACTCCCATGACGAGCTGGTTGGCCAGCCCATGGCGGCGTTCATTCCGACCTACGTCGCAACCCTGCCGTGCTTCCGCGACTTCAAGTTAGCGGCCGTCAACGGCACTGCGGTGACCGACGACTACCGCTTCATCAGCAAAGGCGGTTCGCTGATCTGGATTCACGCCACGTGGTCGCCGCTGAAGGATGATCAGGGCCGTGTGGCCGCCCTCAAGTGTCTGGCCACCAACGTTACCGCCGAAGTCAACAAGGCCCGGGAAAACGAGTCGTTCATCAACGCCCTGCTGCGCTCGACAGCGGTCATCGAATTCGACCTCGGCGGCCACGTGCTGAAGGCTAACCAGTCCTTCCTCCAGGAAATGGGCTACAGCCAGGATCAGATTCTCGGCAAGCACCACAGCCTGTTCTGTGACCCGAAATTCGCCGCCACCGAAGACTACAAAGCGTTCTGGAAACGCCTGAACAACGGCGACTTCGTGGCCGACCGGTTCAAACGCATCAACAGCCGTGGCGAGGACGTGTGGCTGGAAGCGACCTACAACCCGGTCCACGACACCCAGGGCAAGCTTTACAAGGTGGTGAAATTCGCCACTGTCATTACCGATCAGGTACGTCGCGAAGCCGAAATCAGCGTCGCGGCCGGCACGGCCTTCGAGATCTCCCAGCGCACCGACGTCTCGGCGCAGCGCGGGGCAGCGGTGATCAACAACACCGTGGAAACCATGAACGGCATCGCCGACCAGATGCTCTCTGCCTCCCATGGCATGGAAGCGCTGGGCAAGCAGTCGTTGCTGATCAGCACCATCGTGCAAACCATCGGCGGCATCGCCCAACAGACCAACTTGCTCGCCCTCAACGCCGCCATCGAAGCCGCCCGTGCCGGCGAACAGGGCCGGGGGTTCGCCGTGGTGGCCGATGAAGTGCGTCAGCTGGCCGGACGCACCAGCACGGCGACCGAAGAGATTGTCGCGGTGGTGCAGCAGAACCAGAAACTGGTGGATGATGTGGTCAAGGACATGGGCAGTACCCGCGCCCAGGCGGAGCAAGGCCTGTCGCTGGCCAACCAGGCCGGCAGCGTGATCGTTGAGATCCAGGAAGGCGCGCGTCAGGTGGTGGGTGCCGTCCAGCGGTTCAACCACCAGCTCTGACAGCGGCCGCACCCGCCTTTAACTCGGGGTCCCCCATGACAAATGGTCGCAGCGCGCCGAGCGGGAGATACGCTTGCCCTACAAAATGCTAATCTGCGCCACATATGTGGCCCCATCCGGGTATGCCACCCCACGTTGACATGGAGCCGACAATGGCTTTGGATTCCCTGCTCTGCCCGGATTTGCTGACCATCGCAGAGCGTTCTGCGATCGCCGAGGTTGAAGCGACGACGAATATCCTCAGGCTCGTGACGCGGCTGACCGGCATGCGCTTCGCCGGTATTGCCAAGTTCACCGACTCCGAGTGGGTCGCCTGCGCGGTTTATGACGAGATTCACATCGGCATCCAGGAAGGCGAAGTGCTGGAGCTGGAAACCACGCTGTGCAACGAACTGATCGCAAACCCGAAAGCGCTGATCATCCCCAGCATCAGCCAGAGCGAGCGCTATGCGGGTCGCCCGGTGGTCAAGCAATACGCCATCGAGAGCTACATCGGCGTGCCGATCAGCCTGCCCGACGGCCAGCTGTTCGGCGCCTTGTGCCTGCTCGATTCCAAAGCCAGCACCTTCGAAAGCCCGGACCTCGTCGAAACCCTGGGCCTGTTCTCCCGGCTGATCGGCTGCATCGTGTTCTCGCATTACTCCACGGTGAACAAGGTCAGGACGCAGGTCGAGCACGCCTGATCCGGTGATCCTCACCGGCGAGCGGCGGTAGGTGGATAACCAAGACGGTGTTACACTGCCGCGCCTTGAATTCGCATGCGCCGCTTGAGCCTTTCACGGGGTCGCGGCGCGCGCCCCAGACCTGTGCGTCTTCCGGCGCACAGCAAGCGTGGTCGATGCAGGTCGGTCACCCGCTGAACCCGTATCGGACGCTGCTCCCGTTCACCCATCTTCATCAGGTCATGTCGCCGTCATCGGTGACGTGCAGGCTGCTGGTTGGATCACGAGCAATCGCCACCAGGCGTCGAAGGCCATCGCCAATCAGCCCCTTGTAAACAATCCAGGATAAGCAATTGATTTCCACAGCTAACATCACCATGCAGTTTGGCGCCAAGCCGCTGTTCGAGAACGTTTCGGTCAAATTCGGCGGTGGCAACCGCTATGGCCTCATCGGCGCCAATGGCTGTGGCAAGTCCACCTTCATGAAGATCCTCGGCGGCGATCTGGAGCCGTCCGGCGGCCAGGTGATGCTCGAGCCGAACGTGCGCCTGGGTAAATTGCGCCAGGACCAGTTCGCGTACGAAGACTTCTCTGTCATCGACACCGTGATCATGGGTCACGAAGAGCTGTGGAAGGTCAAGGCCGAGCGCGATCGCATCTATTCGCTGCCGGAAATGACCGAAGAAGACGGCATGGCCGTGGCCGAGCTGGAAACCGAATTTGCTGAAATGGACGGCTACACCGCCGAATCCCGCGCCGGCGAGCTGTTGCTCGGTCTGGGCATCGGCATCGAGCAGCACTTCGGCCCGATGAGCGAGGTCTCCCCTGGCTGGAAACTGCGCGTATTGCTGGCCCAGGCGCTGTTCTCCGACCCTGAAGTGCTGTTGCTCGACGAACCAACCAACCACCTGGACATCAACACGATTCGCTGGCTGGAAAACATCCTGACCCAGCGCTCCAGCCTGATGATCATCATTTCTCACGACCGTCACTTCCTCAACAGCGTGTGCACCCACATGGCTGACCTGGATTACGGCGAGCTGCGTCTGTTCCCGGGCAACTACGACGAGTACATGACCGTGGCGACCCAGTCCCGCGAGCAGTTGCTGTCGGACAACGCCAAGAAGAAAGCCCAGATTTCAGAGCTGCAGTCGTTCGTCAGCCGCTTCTCGGCCAACGCCTCGAAAGCCAAGCAGGCCACCTCCCGTGCCAAGGCGATCGACAAGATCCAGCTGGCCGAGGTCAAGCCTTCGAGTCGCGTCAGCCCGTTCATCCGCTTTGATCAGAACAAGAAGCTGCACCGTCAGGCGGTCATCATTGACCAGATGGCCAAAGGCTTCGACGGCAAGCCACTGTTCAAGAACTTCAGCTTCCAGGTTGAAGCCGGCGAGCGCGTTGCGATCATCGGCCCGAACGGGATCGGTAAAACCACCCTGCTGCGCACCTTGGTCAATGAACTGACCCCGGATGCCGGCACGATCAAGTGGACCGATGCCGCAGAGCTGGGTTACTACGCCCAGGACCACGCCCACGACTTCGAAGACGATGTCACCCTCTTCGACTGGATGGGCCAATGGACTCAAGGTGAACAAGTCATTCGTGGCACCCTGGGCCGGATGCTGTTCTCTAACGACGAGATCCTCAAGTCGGTCAAGGTGATCTCCGGTGGTGAGCAAGGCCGCATGCTGTTCGGCAAGCTGATCCTGCAGAAGCCGAACGTGCTGATCATGGACGAGCCGACCAACCACCTGGACATGGAGTCGATCGAGGCGCTGAACCTGGCGCTGGAGAACTACCCGGGCACGCTGATCTTCGTCAGCCACGACCGCGAGTTCGTATCGTCCCTGGCCACTCGCATCATCGAGTTGAGTCCAAGTGGCGTGACCGACTTCAGCGGCACCTACGACGATTACCTGCGCAGCCAGGGCGTCGCGTTCTGATCAGGGCAATCCGCTGACAGAGTGAAGCTGACACCAAGGAGCCCCGTCCACCGTGACGGGGCTTTTTTGTGACAGTGGGACCGGCGTTGGCCGGGAAGACGCCAGGCCAGGCGCCCCCAATCCTGCGGTGTGACCTCCGACGCGTTCCCGGCTAAAGCCGGTCCTACGAAGGCAAATGCGAACACTCGTAGGACCGGCTTTAGCCGGGAACGGGCAAGTCCGGCCGCCGTCTGACCCCGGATAAAAACCGTTAGCCAGCTTTCATTTCCCGACCCCACGGGCGATGATGCGGCACTCCCACCGCTCCAGCGAAGAGTCCCCATGTCTGCCGCCCAGCCGCCTGTTTCGCCTGTCAACACGCCTGCCAGCGACGCCAGTTCGATGGCGATCACCCTGCAAATCATCTCCATCGTCGTCTACACCTTCATTGCCTTCCTGTGCATCGGTCTGCCCATCGCGGTGATGCCCGGTTACGTGCACAACCAGCTGGGTTTCAGCGCGGTGGTCGCGGGGCTGGTGATCGGTGCGCAGTACCTGGCGACGCTGTTGAGTCGCCCGGTGGCCGGGCGTATCTGCGACACCATCGGCACCAAGCGCGCCATCGTTTACGGGCTGTCCGGCATCGCGTTGAGCGGCGTGCTGACCCTGGCGGCGATCCTCCTGGAGCGTTTCGCAGACGTCAGCCTGACAATCCTGATCATCGCCCGCCTGTTTCTCGGCGCGTCCCAGGGCTTGATCGGCGTGGGCACCATCAGCTGGTGCATCGGCCAGGTCGGTTCGGAGCACACCGCCCGCTCGATTTCCTGGAATGGCATTGCGTCATACGGCGCCATCGCCATTGGCGCTCCCCTTGGCGTGGTGATGGTCGGAGCGCTGGGCTTTGCCAGCCTGGGGTTGGTGCTGTTCGTCCTGGCGGCCGGGGCGTTGCTGTTGATCCGCAACAAAACGGCGATCCCGGTGGTGCGCGGCGAGCGCCTGCCGTTCTTCTCGGTGTTCGGCCGGGTGGCGCCGTTTGGCCTGAGCCTGACCCTGTCCTCCATCGGCTACGGCACGCTGACGACGTTCATCACGTTGTTTTACGTGGCCCGTGGCTGGGAAGGCGCGGCCTGGTGCCTGACGGTGTTCGGCATCTGTTTCATCGTCGCGCGTTTGCTGTTCATCAACGCGATCAACCGCTTTGGCGGCTTTCGCTCGGCGATCGTCTGCATCACCGTGGAAACCCTGGGTCTGTTGCTGCTCTGGCTGGCACCCGACACCACCTTCGCCCTGATCGGCGCAGGGCTGACCGGTTTTGGTCTGTCGCTGGTCTATCCCGCGCTGGGCGTCGAAGCCATCAAGCAGGTGCCCAACAGCAGTCGCGGTGCCGGGCTCAGCGCTTACGCGGTGTTCTTCGACCTGGCGCTGGCCATTGCCGGACCGCTGATGGGTGCCGTGGCGCTGGGCATGGGCTATGGCTGGATTTTCTTCTTTGCGGCGTTGTTGTCGGTGGCGGCATTGACACTGGCAGTGGTGCTGTCACGCAGGGCGCCGATCGATACGCGGGTGTAGAGGACGCGCGGTACGGCTTCCCGGCTAGAGCCGGTCCCACCTAAAAGCTGAACTGCCGCCTCGCGTCCCGGTCGGAATAGCACATCCCCCGAACAGGAGTGAGGGCGTGACCCACGACCCCTCTGGCTCGAACGCTACCCCTCCGGACCCGGCCACGTTGCGCGAAGTCCACAAACTGCGCGTGCTGACCGTGAACACCCACAAGGGCTTCACCGCACTGAACCGGCGTTTCATCCTGCCGGAATTGCGTGAAGCCGTGCGCAGCACCGGTGCCGATCTGGTGTTTCTCCAGGAAGTCCTCGGCGGGCATGACCGCCATGCCGCCAAGTACGAAGACTGGCCCGACACGCCGCACTACGAATTTCTCGCCGACAGCATGTGGACGGACTTCGCCTATGGCCGCAACGCGGTTTACCCCGACGGTCATCACGGCAACGCGCTGCTGTCCAAATACCCGATCCTGCATTACCGCAATCTGGACATTTCCATCACCGGGCCGGAGCGCCGCGGACTCTTGCATTGCGTGCTGCAGGTGCCGGGGCATGCGGAAGTCCATGCGATTTGTGTGCACCTCAGCCTGTTGGAGAGCCATCGGCAATTGCAGCTGAACCTGCTCTGCGACCTGCTTGACTCCCTGCCCGAGGACGCCCCGGTGGTCATCGCCGGCGATTTCAACGATTGGCAGCTGCAAGGCAACAAGCGTCTTCAGCGCTGCGGCTATTTACACGAAGCCTTCGAGCGCAGTCAGGGCCGGCTGGCGAAAACGTACCCCGCGCGCTTTCCGATGCTGCGCCTTGACCGTATCTATTTGCGCAACGCCACCAGCCATGATCCGAAAATCCTCGGCACGCGGCCGTGGACGCATTTGTCCGATCACCTGCCGCTGGCGGTCGAAGTGCATCTGTAATGAGCTACGCCGTCATTTATCCGGATCGATCAGGGGAACCGTGGCGTCACGATCAAACTGGGAGCCCGGGTCTTCGTTCCCCGGATCCATATCGGCATCGAGTTCCGTTTCCGGCTCATCGGGCTGATGCCCGGGGTGCGGTGCAAGCGGCGCAGCATCGGGGGAGTGAGATTGCATGGCAGTTTCCTCGTTTCGGTAGGTTTGCTGAAGACTCTATTCAATGCGTGGAGCTTAGCAGGCGCCTCAGGTGCAACAAGACCTGTCGACACTATCAAGAACACCTATGGCAATCAGCAGTCAGTAAACAAGCCTCGCCGCTTTCCTCGCGCGGTTCCTTATCGGGCGAAGACGGCGTCATGAGCCGCGCATCCAGACACGCCTCACCGCACAGGAAATAATCCCCATGAGTCTGCACGACAAGATCATCGGCCGCCTCGGCTTTGGCTCCGCGCCCTTGGGCAATATGTTTCGCACCATTGACGAAGACGAAGCGGCAGCCACCGTTCAATCCGCCTGGGACCAGGGCATCCGCTATTTCGACACCGCACCCATCTACGGCGCCGGCCTGTCCGAGCAGCGGGTGGGCAAGGCACTGGCGGGCATCCCCCGCGACCAGTACACCTTGAGCACCAAAGTCGGCCGGCTGATTTCCGATGAGATCGACACCGAAACGCGCAGTGGTCCTTTCGCCGAAGGCCTGAAAAACAAGATTGTCACCGACTACTCCGCCGACGCCACGTTGCGTTCCATTGAAGCGAGCCTGAAACGGCTGAACACCGACCGACTGGATATCGTGTTTGTCCACGACGTCGCCCAGGACGCCCATGGCGATGCCTGGATCGAGCATTTCAACATCGGCCGCACCGGCGCTTTCCGCGCCCTCACCCGCCTGCGCGAAGAAGGCGTGATCAAGGCCTGGGGCCTGGGCGTTAACCGCGTCGAGCCGTGCGAACTGACCCTGGACCTGGAAGAAGCCCAGCCCGACGGCTTCCTGCTCGCTGGCCGTTATTCCCTGCTCGACCATGACCAGCCGCTGCAACGGCTGTTCGACAAGGCCCGTCAGCACAACGCCGAGTTCGTCGTCGGCGGGCCTTACAGCTCCGGCGTGCTGGTGGGCGGCAAGCATTTCGAGTACCAGGAAGCGTCCCAGGCGATGCTCGACAAGGTCGCGCACATTCAGGAAATCGCTCGGCAGTATCAGGTCGACATCAAGTCCGCAGCGCTGCAGTTCGTTCTCGCCAACCCCCTGGTGGCGGCGGTGATTCCGGGCGCGAGCCGGCCGTCGCGGATCATCGAAGACGTTACTGCGCTCAACGCACAGGTGCCGGATGGTTTCTGGCAAGCCATGCGCGATCAGGGCTTCATTGCCCTGCAGGCGCCGGTCCCCGGCAAAGACTGATATCGTGGCCAATGACGCCGGGCCAGACGCCCGGCTTTGTTCCCTGCGCGAGATCTGTCCATGCGAATTCTGATCGTCAACGTCAACACCACCGCATCCATGACCGAGACCATCGCCGAGCAGGCCCGCAGCGTGGCCTCGCCCGGCACCGAGATCATTGGTCTGACCCCGCGCTTCGGCGCCGAGTCGGTGGAAGGCAATTTTGAAAGTTACCTGGCGGCCATCGCGGTGATGGACCGGGTCATGTCCTACGAAGGGCCTTATGACGCGGTGATTCAGGCCGGTTACGGCGAGCATGGCCGCGAAGGCTTGCAGGAGCTGCTCGACGTGCCGGTGGTGGACATCACCGAAGCGGCGGCCAGCCTGGCGATGCTGCTGGGGCATAAATACGCGGTGGTCACCACGCTGGACCGCACCGTGCCGCTGATCGAAGACCGCCTGAAGCTGGCCGGGGTGTACGAGCGCTGCGCCTCGGTGCGGGCCAGCGGCATGAGCGTGCTGGAGCTGGAGGAATCGCCGGAGCGTGCGGTCAAGGCCATCGTCGAGCAGGCCATCGAAGCGGTGAACCGGGACAAGGCCGAGGTGATCTGCCTGGGCTGTGGCGGCATGGCCGGGCTGGATCAACTCATCCGCGAACGCGCTGGCGTGCCCGTGGTGGATGGCGTGACCGCGGCGGTGGCACTGGCGGAATCGCTGGTGCGCCTGGGACTGAAGACCTCCAAAGTGCGGACCTACGCCACGCCACGGCCGAAGAAGATCGTCGGTTGGCCGTTTAAGCTCTAAGCCGGTGGTGTTGAGCTCACGCCGATGGCGCTGCAAACACATACCTTGTGGGAGCGAGCTTGCTCGCGAAGACGGCATTCCAGCCGCTGAAGATCAAGTGAATGTACCGCCTCTTCGTGAGCAAGCTCACTCCCACAGGTGTTGCGTCCGTCCAGTTACTGCGAGGTGCCAATACATCTCCGGCGCACCACCGCTGCATTCGCCTCCACCCGCCGAATCGTTTAGTATCCCCGCCGCCGGTTTCCACTCGGAATTAATAGGGAATCCCGGGCGCGTCATCGCGCTTAAACGGAACTGTCCCCGCAACTGTAGGCGCCGAGCCCTGCTTCCTGTTTGCCACTGGGTCACCCCGGGAAGGCCGAAGCATGGCAATGAAGCGCCAGTCAGGAGACCTGCCGGCCAGCATATTCATTCACCGGCGGGGTGTCCGGGGAAGGACTCCCGTTCGTGCGTCGTTTCGCGCACGCTGTGCGCGCCCCCACTTTCAGGGCGCCTGCCGGGATGGACTTTCCAGCGCCTGCTTCGCCAAGCAATCAGGCTTTCTGGAGATCGCTGTTCATGCCGCTGCGCCGCCTCGCCGCCCTGTTCGTCACGCTGACCTTGCCCACCGCCGCGCTCGCGGCGTCGACGGCCTACCCCTTGACCGTGGACAACTGTGGCCAAGCGCTGACGTTCAACCACGCGCCGCAGAAAACCGTGACCATCGGCCAGGCCGCCACCGAAATGCTCTATGCCCTTGGCCTGGGCCCGAAGGTCGTGGGCACGTCACTGTGGTTCAACCCCGTCCTGCCCCAGTACCAAGCCCTCAACGACGGCATCGAGCGCCTGGCCGACAATGCGCCGAGCTTCGAATCGGTGATCGGCAAACGCCCGGATTTCGTCCCGGTGCAGTTTGAGTGGATGGTCGGCCCACAGGGCGCGGTCGGCACCCGCGAGCAGTTTCGCGACTTGGGCATCCCCACCTATATCCTGCCGTCCGACTGCGAGGGCAAGAACAACCGGGTCGGCGCCGACGGCACGCGCCTCGAAGCCTTCCGCATCGAAACGCTGTACAAAAGCCTCGGTCAGCTGGCGCAGATCTTCGATGTGCAAGACCGTGGCGAGCCCCTGATCGCGGATTATCAGGGGCGGCTGGCCAAAGCTGTGGCGCAGGCAAAAGCCCATGCCAACCCACCCGTCTCGGCGGTGTTCTGGTTTTCCAGCCCTGACATCAACGTCGATCCGTACGTGGCCGGGCGCAAGGGCATTCCCAACTTCATGCTCGACACCCTCGGCATGCGCAACGTCATCGACTCCGATGAGGAATGGCCGACCGTGGGCTGGGAAACCATCGCAAAGGCCAACCCGACCGTGCTGGTCATCGCGCGCATGGACCGCCGCCGCTTCCCGGCTGACGATCACGAGAAGAAGCTGGCCTTCCTCCGCTCTGATCCGGTCACCCGCAATATGGATGCAGTGAAAAACAATCGCATCGTGATCATGGACGCCAGCGCCATGGAGTCCAGCGTGCGGCTGTTTGACGGTATCGAACAGCTGGCCGGGGCCACTCTCGCGCCATGACGTCTGTCGGCATGCTCCGGTCGAGCGTCGTCCGCATCTTCGGGCATGGCGCTTGGGCCATCGCATTACTGGCGTTGGCGGTGCTCGCGGGCGTGGCGATTGGCGAGACGTCGATCAGCCTGCCGGTGATCGTTCAGGTAATGGCGAACAAGCTGTGGGCCGCGGGTTTTCCTCTGGACCCGATCGATGAGGGCATTGTCTGGAATTACCGGCTGACCCGGGCCATCGTTGCCGCCACCTGCGGCGCAGGGCTGGCGGTGTCGGGCGTGGTTTTGCAATCGCTGCTGCGCAACCCCCTGGCCGACCCCTACTTGCTGGGCATTTCTGCCGGTGCTTCAACCGGCGCGGTCTTGGTGGCGATCATCGGCATCGGTGCCGGGACGATCTCCCTGTCCACCGGCGCCTTTGCCGGGGCGATTGCCGCCTTTGCGCTGGTCGCCCTGCTCGCCCGCTCCTCTCGGGGGCAGACCGCTGCGGGCCAGATCATCCTGGCGGGCATTGCCGGGTCCCAGCTGTTCAACGCCCTGACGTCCTTCCTGATCACCAAGTCGGCCAATGCCGAGCAGGCCCGCGGGATCATGTTCTGGCTGCTGGGCAATCTCAGCGGCGTGCGCTGGTCGTCGGTGGCGCTGTCGGTGCCGGTCGTGGTCCTCGGCTTGCTGGTGTGCCTGTGGCATCGGCGCGCGCTGGATGCGTTCACGTTTGGCAGCGATTCGGCCGCGTCCCTGGGCATTCCGGTGCGCCGGGTGCAGGCGGTGCTGATCCTCACCGCCGCACTGATGACGGCGGTGATGGTGTCGATTGTCGGCTCCATCGGCTTCGTCGGTCTGGTGATTCCCCATGCGGTGCGCCTGGTGGCGGGCGTGCGCCATGCCCGGTTGCTGCCCTTGAGCGCCCTGATCGGCGCGCTGTTCATGATTGCCGCCGATGTGCTGTCGCGCACGTTGATCAAGGGTCAGGTGTTGCCGATCGGGGTCATCACGGCGCTGGTGGGCGCGCCGGTGTTTGCCATGATTCTGGTCCGCGGGAATCGTCCTCGATGAACGCGCGTCAGGAGGTGTCCGGCGCCATGCTCGAAGGCAGCGACCTGAGTTACTCGGTCAAGGGCGCGCCACTGCTCAGCGGGGTAAGCCTGGCGATTCGGCCGGGGGAAAACCTGGGGGTCGTCGGGCCCAATGGCTCGGGGAAGTCGACGCTGCTGAAGTTGCTGGCGGGGATTCAAACGCCGTCCCAGGGCGACGTTCGCCTGGGTGGGCAGCGCTTGTCGGCGTTGAGCCGGCGAGACATTGCGCGGCAGGTGGCGGTGGTGGAGCAGCATGCGCAGACGGGTGATTCGATCAGTCTGTTGCAGGCGGTTGAGCTGGGCCGTACGCCGTGGCTGTCGGCGCTGGCGCCGTGGGGTGAGCTTGATGACCGGATTGTGGCGCAGGCGCTGGCGGATGTGAGTGTGCAGCATCTGGCGCATCGGGCGTGGCATACGTTGTCGGGCGGGGAGCAGCAGCGGGGGCATATTGCGCGGGCGCTGGCGCAGCGGCCGCAGGTGTTGCTGCTGGATGAGCCGACGAATCATTTGGATATTCAGCAGCAGTTGTCGATTTTGCGGTTGGTTCAGCAGTTGCCGGTGACGACGGTGGTGGCGTTGCATGATTTGAATCAGGCGTTGGGGTGTGATCGTCTGGCGGTGATGGACGGGGGGCGTTTGGTGGCGCTGGGTTCGCCGTTTGATGTGTTGTCGCCGGAGCTATTGAGTGACGTGTTTGGGGTGCGGGGGCATTGGTTGGTTGATCCGTTTGATGGGGCACACGTGTTGAGGCTGAGGGCGCCAGGATCAACGGCGTCGGCCTAACGGCCTCGTTTTCGCCTTCGGCGAGTTACTTGGAAAAGCACCCCAAGTAACCAAGGGTGCTTGCTCCTGGTTGGGCCCTTCGTTCCTCAGGGTTCCCTCACTCCGGTCTCGCTCCGTGGGCCCGCGCCGA
The DNA here is from genome assembly GCF_014841665.1 of Pseudomonas sp. CFBP 8772. Lineage (NCBI taxonomy): Bacteria > Pseudomonadati > Pseudomonadota > Gammaproteobacteria > Pseudomonadales > Pseudomonadaceae > Pseudomonas > Pseudomonas sp. CFBP 8772. The sequence goes on from NZ_JACYUI010000003.1 coordinate 664,944, forward strand.
ACGGGCATCCATGCCCTGACGGCGCTCTCGCCGCATCCATGCGGCTCGACCCACTGCGCGTCGTCTGCGTTCGGCCTGCACCCAAGTCGCGATTGGCGGTGACTGGGATTTTTGCGTATGAAGATCAAAAGCAGATCAAGATCAAAAGCAGATCAAGATCAAAAGCTTCCCGGCTGAAGCCGGTCCTACAGTCCGAGCCAATCCCACAGGCTGCACGCGCTGCTGTTAGTGGGACCGGCTTTAGCCGGGAAGGGGCCGGTTTGGGCACCATCAATCTTGCGGTTCTATGCCTGATCGTTCCCACGCTCCGCGTGGTGGTGACTGGGCTTTTTGCGCATGAAGATCAAAAGCAGATCAAGATCAAAAGCTTCCCGGCTGAAGCCGGTCCTACAGTCCGAGCCAATCCCACAGGCTGCACGCGCTGCTGTTAATGGGACCGGCTTTAGCCGGGAAGGGGCCGGTTTGGGCACCATCAATCTTGCGGTGCTATGCCTGATCGTTCCCAAGCTCCGCGTGGTGGTGACTGGGCTTTTTGCGCATGAAGATCAAAAGCAGATCAAGATCAAAAGCTTCCCGGCTGAAGCCGGTCCTACAGTCCGAGCCAATCCCACAGGCTGCACGCGCTGCTGTTAGTGGGACCGGCTTTAGCCGGGAAGGGGCCGGTTTGGGCACCATCAATCTTGCGGTTCTATGCCTGATCGTTCCCACGCTCCGCGTGGTAATGCCGCCTCTGACGCTCCGCGTCCCACCGGAACTGGCACTTTCAGTAAGCCCTGAGGAGCGTCAGCCCCGCTCTATTTCCCGGCCAATTCCATGATCATCGCTGCGGTGAGGTAGAGCCTCGGGGCGATGCTGGTGAGGTCGATGTATTCGTCGTCGGCGTGGAGGCCGGCGCCGACGACGCCCATGGTTTCGAGGACGGCGGGTTTCTGGCTGTTTGGGACGTAGGCGTAACCGGCGTCGGTGCCGAAGCGCATGGCGATGGGTTCGAGGGTGCGGCCGGTTTTGGCGTAGATCGCTTGCGCGGTTTTGGCGAGGTCGTCAGTGGCGGGGTTTTTCGCCAGCGGCGGGCGGCCTTTGTCGAGGCGGAAGGTGACGTCGGTGCCGTCGATCATTTTGCCTTGGACGATGCGTTGTCCGTCGGCGAGTACGCGGTCGGATTCGCTCAGGTCGGAGTAGCGCATGTCGCCTTCGGCCGCGGCGCTGGAGGGGATGATGTTGCGCTTCTCGCCGCCTTTGATCAGCGTCCAGTTGACCGTGGTGCCCTTGGCGGGGTCGCCCAGGTCCTTGAGCTGCACCAGTTGGTGGGCCAGTTCCATGGCGGCGTTGCGGCCGGCTTCCGGGGCCGAACCGGCGTGGGAAGACTTGCCTTTGACGTCGACGAACACGCCGTTGATGCCGTTGGTCGCGACCGTCACGGCGTCCTTGTCCGGTGGCTCGAACGAGAACACGTAGTCGTGCTTGCGGGCGAGTTCGGCGATGAGGGTTTTCGAGCCGGCCGAGCCCGTTTCTTCGTCAGGGTTGAACAGCACGGTGATCGTGCCGAAGTCCTTGAATTTCTCGTCCTCGAGCAGCTTCAAGGTATGCAGCACCATGGCCACGCCACCTTTGGCGTCGGCGACGCCGGGGCCGTACGCATGCTCTCCATCGACGCGGAAAGGTCGCTTGGCCGCAGTGCCCGGGCCGAACACGGTGTCGTAATGGATCATCAGCAGAAAGGATTTGCTGCCCGTGCCCTTGAGGGTGCCGACGATGTTATCGCCTGCCGAGGGTGTCGCCGGTGTGGTCTCGACTGATGCACCCAAGGCCTTAAGCCTTTCGACCAGCACCGCGCTGACCATTTTCAGGCCCGCCGCCTGACCCGTCCCGGTGTCGATGTTGACCAGTTGCTTGACCGTGGCCAGATAGGGTTTTTGCTCGGCTTCGGCCTTCTTCAATAACTGCTCGGGGGAGACATCGGCGGCGTAGGCGCTGCAGGCAAAAAGGGCGGCGAGGATGGAAGCGCTCAGGGCGGTACGTCGAACGTGCATGCTGGATCCCTCAGATGATGGTCGAGTTGTTGTGATGTCCATGGAACCACATCGTTCCGGCAGGCGCCGCGCTTTCCTGCATCATTCACCGTAGAATCCTCCTCTGAAATAAACAGTGACGAGGTTACAGCGGTGGATTTACAGCAGGGCTTCGTCCTGACCCGGCATTGGCGCGACACGGACGCCGGCACCGAGGTGGAATTCTGGCTGGCCACCGATGAGGGCCCGCGCCAGGTGCGCCTGCCGTACCAGACCTCCGTCGCGTTCATTCCGGAGCAGCACCGCGAGCGCGCTGAAGCCGTGTTGCGCAACGAGCGGCATGTCGAGCTCAAGCCGCTGGCGCTGTGTGATTTCCGCCACCGCCCGGTGCTCGGGCTGTACACCCGGCAGCATCGCCAGTTGATGAACCTGGAAGGTGACCTGCGCAAAGCCAGCGTCGACGTCTACGAAGCCGATATCCGCCCGCCCGAGCGTTACCTGATGGAGCGTTTCATCACCGCGCCGGTGCAATTCAGCGGTCGGGCCGACGTCAATGGCCTGCTGCTGGACGCGCAACTCAGGCCTGATCCCGGTTACCGACCGACCCTGAAACTGGTGTCCCTGGACATCGAGACCACCGAGCGCGGCGAGCTGTATTGCATCGGCCTGCATGGCTGCGGCGAGCGTCAGGTGTACATGCTCGGCCCGGCCAACGGCGGTGACGCCCAGGTGAATTTCAAGCTGGAGTACTGCGACACCCGCGTCGCGCTGCTGGAGAAACTCAACGAATGGATGGCCCGCCATGACCCGGACGGGATCATCGGCTGGAACGTGGTGCAGTTCGATCTGCGCGTGCTGCACGAGCACTCGCGGCGCCTGAACGTGCCGCTGCGCCTGGGTCGCGGCGGGGAGGTGATGACCTGGCGCGAACACGGCGCGCGCAACAATCACTTTTTCGCGGCGGCGGCCGGGCGTTTGATCATCGATGGCATCGAGGCGCTGCGTTCGGCGACCTGGAGCTTTCCCTCGTTCAGTCTGGAAAACGTGTCGCAAACGCTGCTCGGCGAAGGCAAGGCCATCGACAATCCGTATCAGCGCATGGACGAGATCAACCGCATGTTCGCCGAGGACAAGCCGGCGCTGGCGCGTTACAACCTCAAGGACTGCGAGCTGGTCACGCAGATTTTCGCCAAGACCGAGCTGCTGACGTTCCTCCTCGAACGCGCCACGGTGACCGGCCTGCCGGTGGACCGAAGTGGCGGTTCGGTGGCCGCGTTCGAGCATTTGTACATCCCGCTGATGCACCGCCAGGGCTTCGTCGCGCCGAACCTCGGCGAGCGCATGCCGGAAGCCAGCCCCGGCGGTTTTGTCATGGATTCCCGCCCCGGGCTGTACGAATCGGTGTTGGTCCTTGATTACAAAAGCCTGTATCCGTCGATCATCCGCACCTTTCTGATTGACCCCGTTGGCTTGATCGAGGGCCTCAAGCATCCCGATGACAGTGCGTCGGTGGAAGGCTTTCGTGGCGCGCGTTTTTCCCGGACGCGGCACTGTCTGCCAGCCATCGTCTCGCGAGTGGCCGAAGGGCGCGAAGTCGCTAAACGCGAGCGTAATGCGCCGCTGTCCCAGGCGCTGAAAATCATCATGAACGCCTTCTATGGCGTGCTGGGTTCCAGCGGCTGCCGTTTTTTCGACACGCGGCTGGCCTCGTCGATCACCCTGCGCGGGCACGAGATCATGCACCAGACCCGGCTGCTGATCGAAGCCCAGGGTTATGAAGTGATTTACGGCGACACCGACTCGACGTTTGTCTGGCTGAAAAAAGCCCACGCGCAGGACGATGCCGCGCAGATCGGCACCGCGCTGGTCCAGCAGGTCAACGTCTGGTGGCGTGCTCATGTGAAAGAGGCATACGGGCTGGAGAGTGCGCTCGAGCTGCAATTCGAAACCCACTTCAAGCGCTTCCTCATGCCGACGATTCGCGGTGCGGAGGAGGGCAGCAAGAAGCGTTATGCGGGTTTGGTGACCCGCGCCAATGGCGAAGACGAAATGGTCTACAAGGGCCTGGAGGTGGTGCGCACCGACTGGTCGCCGCTGGCCCGGACCTTTCAGCAGGAACTGTATCTGCGGATTTTCCAGCGTCAGCCATTTCAGGAATACATTCGGGAGTACGTGGGCCGAACCCTGGCCGGGGAACTCGACGGCCAGTTGATCTACCGCAAGCGCCTGCGCCGGGCCCTCGACGATTACGAACGCAACGTGCCGCCCCATGTGCGCGCCGCGCGGCTGGCCGATGAGTACAACCGCCAGCAGGGTCGGCCGTTGCAGTACCAGAATGGCGGCTGGATCAGCTACGTGATCACGGTGGCCGGCCCCGAGCCGCTGGAAGCGCGGACGGCCGCCATCGATTACGACCACTACATCAGCAAACAGCTGCAGCCGATCGCCGACGCGATCCTGCCGTTCGTGATCTCACGGACCATCGATCTGAGCTCCCAGGATCAGTTCAGCTTCGACTTCTGAACCCTTTTTTTCTGACCCGTCTTCTCAAACCAGCGGATTGATCCGCAGCGCCTCCAGCACCACGCGAAACGCTGCCGTGTGCTGGCGCCGGCTGGGGTAGTACAGGTGATAGCCCTCGAACGGCTCGCACCAATCGGCCAGCACTTCCACCAGTTCGCCCTGCTCGATATGCCCGGCCACCAGCCCCTCGGGGAGCTGCGCCAGACCGACGCCATCCAGGCACCCCTGCAGAATCTGAAACACACTGTTCATGATCAACGGGCCGTCGACGCGCACGCGGGTCTCGCGGCCGTTTTTGGCGTACTCCCATTGATACAGCGCGCCATGGGTCGGCAATCGCAGGTTGATGCAGCGATGGCCGGGCAGGTCTTCCGGCACCCGGGGCGTGGAATGCCGCGCCAGGTAATCGGGGGACGCCACGGTCATTAGCCGCAACGGCGGGGCAATCGGCGCGGCGATCATGTCCGCTGCGAGGGTGTCACCCAGGCGCACGCCGGCGTCGATGCGCTGGGCGACGATGTCGGTCAGGCCGTAGTCGGTGACCAGCTCGATGGTCATGTCAGGGTATTGATCGAGCAACGGTCTGAGTCGCGGCCAGAGCACGTAACGCGCGGCGAACTCGTCCGCCGTGATGCGCACCGTGCCGGAAGGCCGGGCGCTATGCTCGATGGCGGCGTTGACCTGTTCCGCGATGCCGTCAAGCAGTGGCGCCAGGCCCTTGAACAACTGCTCGCCGGCCTCGGTGCGGGTCACACTCCGTGTGGTGCGGGTGAGCAGGCGAACGCCTAGACGCTCCTCAAGCAGGCGTATGGTCTGGCCGACGGCGGAGGGTGAGATGCCCAGCGCGGCAGCGGCACGGGTGAAATTCCCTTCGCGGCCGACCGCAAGGAACACCGCCAGGTCATCGAGTTTGTAATCCGCCATTGCGAAGCATTCCTTCATTTTGATCAAAGCATTCTACGGATACTGTCGGGAATAAGCCCTTGTTACGCTGCCTGCACATTTTCTGGAGATCATTATGAATGCCACCGTGAGCGCCACTGATACCGCTAATGAAGACATGCAGATCCACCGCGCCGGCTCGGCCAAGGCCATCAAGGGGCCGGCAGACTGGTTCACCGGCGACGTAAGAATCGACCGGATTTTCAACGCCCCGGCACCGGCGCGGGTCGGCCTGGCTGTCGTCAATTTCCAGCCCGGCGCGCGCACTAACTGGCACACCCACCCGCTGGGGCAGATACTGCTGGTCACCGATGGCGTCGGCTGGACCCAATGCGAAGGCGGGCCGAAAACCGAAATCCGTCCGGGCGACCTGATCTGGTGCAATTGCGGCCGTCGTCACTGGCACGGCGCGACCGACACCACCGCCATGCAACACGTCGCGGTCAACGAAGCGCTGGACGGCAAGCCGGTTGACTGGCTGGAGCCGGTGACCGAGCAGACCTACCTGGCCGGGCCGGTAAAAAAAGACTAAGGGGCTGGCGAGGGTTGGTCTTCACCCCGCCGCAGCCTGGCTGCGCATCCGCGCGATGTCCTTTTTCGGCGGTGCGCCAAACAGCCGACCGTACTCGCGACTGAACTGCGACGGGCTTTCGTAACCGACCTTGAACGCGGCGCTGGCGGCGTCCTGGTGTTCGTTGAGCATCAGCCGTCGCGCCTCGTTCAGGCGCAGCCATTTCTGGTACTGCAGCGGGCTCATGGACGTGAGGTTGCGAAAGTGCAGGTGGAAGTTCGGCGCGCTCATCTGCACCCGCGCGGCCAGCTCTTCGACGCGCAAGGACGTCGTGTAATTGAGCTTCAGCCAGTCGATGGCCCTGGCAATGCGGTAACCCTGACTGTCGACCGAAGCAATATGCCTCAGCAGCGGCGCCCGATCGCCCTGGAGCAGCCGGAAGTGAATCTCGCGCTGCAACAGGGGCCAGAGCACCGGAATGGCGTCGGGCTCCTGCAACAGATTGACCAGTCGGGCGAGGGGATCGAGCAGCGCTGCGGTCAGGCTGGCAATGCCCGCGCTTTTGCGCACGGTGCGCTCCTTCGGTGCCGGGATGTCCCCTTGGGCGATCAGCTCGGTCAAGGTGCGCAGGTCCAGCTTGAAGACCAGTCCCAGACAGGGCACGTCCGCGCTGGCGAGGGTCACGGCGGAGTTGGCCGGTACGTCCAGCGAGGTGATCAGAAAGCGCGTCGTGTCGTAGGGATAGACATCGCTGCCGATGACCATTTCCTTGGCGCCCTGAACCACCAGCACGATGCTCGGGGCCAGGATGCAGGTGACCGGCGGCGAGGGTGCTTCGCGGCGAAACAGGCCGAGGCCGGTGATGACGGTGGGGAAATCACCGGAGGCCGGCGTCAGGCTGCCGATGATGCGCGTCAGCGATTGCAACTGGGCTCGGGTGTCGCTGCCTGTTGCCTGCATTGAAATCGCGGTGTCGCCCATGTTTTTCCCCCACCTGGTTTTGCCGCGGCGTTGCCGTGGTTTTGCTGTCCTGCCGAGCCGGAACTGTACGGGCCCGGTAAAACAGCCGTCCAGCCTCACCCCTGCGGATTGATCGGATCGGGCAAGAAAGCCACCGGATCGCTCTACTGCCTGCCCGGGCTGCCCCATGAATATGTGCATCGCACACTTCATTCGCGCCGCGCTCTTGCGCCGGAGACATTCATGAAACAGCTGATGATGGGGCTGGCCTTGCTGGCCAGCTCATTCGCAACAATGGGAGCCGATATGTCCAGCGGAGCTGACAATTTCTACACCAGTGAACAGGTCACCCGGCAGAAGGTGACGTTCAACAATCAATACCAGATGAAGACAGTGGGCAACCTGTTCGTGCCCAAGGACATGATCAGCGGCCGCAAGTACCCGGCGATCATCGTCGGTCACCCCATGGGCGCCGTGAAAGAACAGAGCTCGAACCTGTACGCGCAGAAACTCGCCGAGCAGGGGTTCATTACGCTGGCGATCGATCTGTCCTTCTGGGGCGAAAGTGAAGGCCGGCCGCGTAATCTGGTGTCCCCTGAGATCTACGCCGAAGACTTCAGTGCCGCCGTTGATTACCTCGGCAGCCAGGGTTTCGTCGACCGCGACCGCATCGGCGTGCTGGGCATCTGCGGCAGCGGCAGTTTCGCCATCAGCGCCGCGAAGATCGATCCGCGCATGAAGGCCGTCGCCACGGTGAGCATGTATGACATGGGCGGCGTCAATCGCAACGGCCTGCATCATTCGGTCAGTGTCGAGCAACGCAAAGAAACCATCGCGGCCGCCGCTGCACAACGCGACGTCGAATTCGCCGGCGGCAAAACCCAGTACACCAGCGGCACCGTGGACACACTCACCGAGCAGTCCAACCCGATCGAACGTGAGTTTTACGACTTCTACCGGACCCCACGGGGCGAGTTCACCCCCAAGGGCCAGTCGCCTGAATTGACCACGCACCCCACGCTGAGCAGCAACGTGAAGTTCATGAACTTCTATCCTTTCGCTGACATCGAGACGATTTCACCGCGGCCGATGCTGTTCATCGCTGGCGAGAATGCCCATTCCCGTGAGTTCAGCGAGGAGGCGTATCGCCTGGCCGGTCAGCCCAAGGAGTTGGTGATCATTCCGGGTGCCGGGCACGTGGACCTGTATGACCGGGTGAATCTGATCCCTTTCGACAGGCTGACGGCGTTCTTTCAGACCCACCTGAAGTAACCCCCAGGCTGTTTCAAGCCGCTTGATCCGGCGCGGTGTCGACGGATCGAAGGGGTAGATCAGGGGTTTACGTGGCGTGACGCACATTGGCGTCACGCCACAGCCTCATTCCTTCACATCCATGAAATCCTTGGCCCAGGCCACGTAATTTTCCGGGAAGGTGTAGGTGTGGGTCAGTTCGGTGGCGCTGTGGTTCGAGGTGCTGTGGGTGACCTGACGCTGGGCACGGAGGCTGTCGTAGGTGGCCTTGATCGCGGCAAAGTACGCCGCGTGACCGGCGACCACCACCCGCACCCCCAGATCAGCCAGGCGCTGCCGGTCATTCAGCTCGGGATTGCCGTAGGTCACCAGCATCAGCGGGACGGTGAGCTTTTCCGAAATCTGCTCCAGGTGCTCGAAGTCCTTGATGCCAACAATGCAGATGCCGTCGGCACCGGCCTTTTCGTAGGCCAGGGTGCGTTCGATGATGTCCTGGACCGGCAAGACCCCGGCGTTGGTCCGGGCGACGATCGTCAGTTCCGGGTCGACCCGGGCTTCAAGAGCGGCCTTGACCTTGCCGATGCCTTCTTCGATCGAGACCAGGTCGGTGGATTTACGGCCGAATTGCGCGGGCAGCAAGGTGTCTTCGATGGTCAGCGCCGCCACACCGGCGCGCTCCAGTTCTTCCACGGTGCGCATGACGTTCAGGGCGTTGCCGTAGCCGTGGTCGGCGTCGGCAATGAACGGCAGTTGCGCGACACGACCGATCCGGGTGGCCTGCTCGACGAACTCGCTCAGGGTAATCAGTGCAAAATCCGGCGCTGCCAACACCTGCAGCGACGCCACCGATCCGCCCAGAATACCGACCTCAAACCCCAGATCCGCCGCAATGCGCGCCGACATGGGATCGAACACTGAAGCCGTCTCGACGCAGTGCTGCGAAGCCAGCTGCTCACGGAATTTGCGACGCAAAGCGGAGTGGGAAATTCTGGACATAAGGCTTCCTGATTCAGGCCGTCATCGAAATGCCAGCAATGCTACCGCAAATTCAGGCTGAAACGTCTCACCTCGATGAGCGACGTGCATTGAATTGCCATTGCACCCCGACGGGACTGACCTCCACCGCGCCCAGTAGGACCGGCTTCAGCCGGGAAGGCGCCAGACCTCATACCGCAGAATCGAGGGTGATCACCCCGGCATCTTCCCGGCTGAAGCCGGTCCTACTGAAACACCGCGCAGTAGGACTGGCTTCAGCCGGGAAGGCGCCAGGCCTCACACCACACGACCTCAACTCCAAATAACAAAGCAAGCGCTTGCGTGAATCGATTCAGCTGTTCTAGGATTCAGCTGTTCCGAAATATTTCAAAGCAATTCCCGAGTGTCACCCGCAAAGAGGTGGCCCAGGCATAAAAACAAGAAACCTCGGAGATTCACATGATCAGCTCGTCTGCTCGATTGCCGCGTGTGCTGTCCGCGCTCGTCATTGCTGCTTCATCGGCCGCCCGGCCATGAGCGCCGTCCCCGCTATGTCTCCCCAGCCCGTGCTGGAAATGACCGCCATTTCCAAGACCTTCAACGGCCTGCGTGTGCTGAAAAATGTCGCCCTCAAGGTGTACGCCGGTGAAGTTCATGCCCTGATGGGCGAGAACGGCGCGGGCAAGTCGACGCTGATGAAGATCCTGTCCGGCGCTTACCAGGCCGACGCCGGTGGCGAGATCCGCATCGACGGCCAGGCCCTGAGCGCGTTCGACCCCTTGTCTGCCAAAGCGCGTGGCATCGCCGTGATCTATCAGGAGCTGAGTCTCTGCCCCAACCTCAGCGTCGCCGAGAACATTTACCTTGGCCGCGAATTGCGCCGTGGCTGGAGCATCGATCGCAAAGCGATGGAGGCCGGTTGCGTCGACGTCCTGGTGCGACTGGGCGCCGATTTCAAACCCTCCACCAAGGTCAGCGTGCTGTCCATTGCCGAGCGGCAACTGGTGGAGATTGCCCGGGCGCTGCACGCCAACGCGAAAATCCTGGTGATGGACGAGCCGACCACGCCGCTGTCGTCCCGGGAGACCGACCGCCTGTTTGCGCTGATCAAGCAGCTGCGTGACCAGGGCCTGGCGATCATTTACATCAGCCATCGCATGGCCGAAATCTACGAGCTGTCCGACCGGGTCTCAGTGCTGCGCGACGGCGAGTACGTCGGCATGCTGGAGCGCGACGCGCTGTCGGCCGAGGCGCTGGTGAAGATGATGGTCGGCCGCGACCTCTCCGGTTTCTACAAGAAAGAACATGCCGCCTACGACCCCGGCGCGGTGGTGATGCGCGTGCGCGACATGGCCGACGGCAAGCGCGTCAAACCGTGCAGCTTCGATCTCCATGCGGGCGAAGTGCTGGGCATCGCCGGGCTGGTCGGGGCAGGGCGCACGGAACTGGCGCGACTGATTTTCGCTGCCGATCCGCGCACCTCCGGCAGCCTTGAAGTGGCCGGCAAGGCGATCACCGATCTGCGCAACCCCACCGACGCCATCCGTGCGGGGGTGGTTTACCTGACTGAAGATCGCAAGGCCCAGGGCCTGTTTCTGGACATGAGCGTGCGCGACAACATCAACGTCTGCGCCTGCGTGCCCGACGCCCATGCCGGTGGCGTGCTGGATCGCGGCCGTGGCGCACAGCGGGCAATCGAGGCGATCCGTTCGCTGTCGATCCGCGTGGCGTCGGGCAAGGTCAATGTCGGCGCGCTGTCCGGCGGCAATCAGCAGAAAGTGCTGCTGGCGCGGCTGCTGGAGGTCAAGCCCCACGTGCTGATTCTCGATGAGCCCACCCGCGGCGTGGACATCGGCTCGAAGTCCGAGATCTACCGGATCATCAACGAGCTGGCCAAGGCCGGCGTCGGCATTGTGGTGATCTCCAGCGAGCTGCCGGAAATCATCGGCACCTGCGACCGCGTGCTGATCATGCGCGAAGGCGAGCTGGTGGCCGAAGTCGGCGGGGCGTCGGGGCAAGAGATCTCCCAGGAGCGGATCATCGATCTGGCGACGGGGAGCGAGAACGCCGCAGCCGCCGCGGCCCACGGCGCCCGCGATACTTTCGACCACCCCATTCAACAACAATAAAAAGGAACCCAGGCCATGAGTCTGCCCCTGGAAAACTCACCCACCGTTGCCGCCATCAGCAAGCGTGAACGGGTCCGCGAACTGATGCGCACCGTCGGCATGCTGCCGGTGCTGATCCTGTTGCTGATCGGCTTTTCGCTGATGACCGACACCTTCATGAGCTGGCAGAACCTGTCGATTATCACCCAGCAGGCTTCGGTCAACGTGGTGTTGGCGGCGGGCATGACCTTCGTCATTCTGACCGCCGGCATCGACCTGTCCGTGGGGGCGATTCTCGCGGCCTCTGCAGTGGTCGCCCTGCAAGCGTCGATGTCACCGCAGTTCGGCATGCTCGGCATCGCCGCCGGTGTCGGCTTCGGCCTGCTGCTGGGGCTGGTCAACGGTGGACTGATCGCGTTCATGCGCCTGCCGCCGTTCATCGTCACCCTCGGCGCACTCACCGCCATGCGCGGCCTGGCGCGTCTGCTGGCCGACGACAAAACCGTGTTCAACCCCGACCTGCCGTTCGCCTTCATCGGCAACGACTCGGTGCTCGGCGTGCCGTGGCTGGTGATCATCGCCGTCGCAGTCATCGCGGCGTCGTGGTTCATCCTGCGCCGCACGGTGATGGGCGTGCAGATCTACTCGGTGGGCGGCAATCCCGAAGCGGCGCGCCTGTCCGGGATCAAGGTGTGGAAGGTGTTGCTGTTCGTCTACGCGGTCTCCGGCGCGCTGGCCGGGCTCGGCGCGGTAATGAGCGCTTCCCGCCTGTTCGCTGCCAACGGCCTGCAGTTGGGCCAGTCCTACGAGCTCGACGCCATCGCGGCGGTGATCCTCGGCGGCACCAGTTTCACCGGCGGCGTCGGCACCATCGGCGGCACCCTGATTGGCGCGCTGATCATCGCCGTGTTGACCAACGGTCTGGTGCTGCTGGGCGTTTCCGATATCTGGCAATACATCATCAAAGGCATCGTCATCATCGGGGCGGTGGCCCTGGACCGCTATCGCCAATCCGGTGCGCGGACCTGATCCAACCTTGTATGGCTGCACGCGTTTCAACGAAGACTCCGACAATAATCACAAGAGAGAACCCATGAACGTCAAACGCAAATTCCCCGCTGTCGTGTCCCTGTGCCTGGCCGCGTTGCTGTCCCAGGGCGTTGAAGCCCGCGAGCTGAAATCCGTCGGCATCACCCTCGGTTCCCTGGGCAACCCGTATTTCGTCACCCTGGCCGACGGCGCCAGGGCCAAGGCCATGGAGCTCAACCCCGCTGTCAAAGTGACCTCCGTCTCCGCCGATTACGACCTGAGCAAGCAGTTCTCGCAGATCGACAACTTTATTGCCTCGGGCGTCGACCTGATCCTGATCAACGCGGTGGACCCGAAGGCCATTGCCTCGGCCGTCAAAAAGGCCCAGGCCGCCGGCATCAAGGTCGTGGCCGTCGACGTCAGCGCTGCCGGCGTCGATGCCACCGTGCAGACCGACAACGTCGAAGCGGGCAAGCTGGCCTGCCAGTTCATCGTCGACAAGCTGTCGGGCAAGGGTAACGTGATCATCCAGAACGGCCCGCAGGTGACCGCCGTCACCGATCGCGTCACCGGTTGCAAATCGGCCTTCGCCGCCGCGCCGGACATCAAGATTCTCTCCGACGATCAGGACGCCAAAGGCTCCCGCGAAGGTGGCCTTAACGCGATGCAGGGTTACCTGACGCGCTTCCCGAAAATCGACGGCCTGTTCGCGATCAACGACCCCCAGGCGATCGGCAGTGACCTGGCCGCCAAGCAACTGAAACGCAGCGGCATCGTCATCACCTCGGTGGACGGCGCGCCAGACATCGAGCAGGCCCTCAAGGCCGACACCTCGATTCAGGCCTCGGCCAGTCAGGACCCTTGGGCCATGGCGCAGCAAGCGGTGGTCATTGGTAACGATCTGCTCAACGACAAAAAGCCGGCTGAAGCGGTCACCCAACTCACGCCGAAACTGATCACTCGCGACAACGTCGGTTCCTACAGCGGCTGGTCCAGCAAGCACTGAGACGCAGGCCTGAAGGAGTCGTTGCCGTGATCAAAATGGAAGACGTGGCGAAGCGGGCGCGGGTGTCGACGTCGACCGTTTCACACGTGCTCAACGGCACGCGCAAGGTCAGCGCCAAGACGGTGGAAGCGGTGCAGCGGGCGGTTCAGGAGTTGGGCTACGTCCCCAACACCCTGGCGCGCTCGCTGGCCCGTTCGCGCACCAACACCATTGGCGTAGCGATCTCGGCGTTGTCAAATCACTATTTCAGCGAGACCGTGCACGCCATTGAAACCGAATGCGCGCGCCACGGCATCATGATGCTGTTCGTCGACACCCACGACGATCCCGCCCAGGAACTGCGCGTGGTTCAGGCGCTGCACCATCGTCGCGTCGACGGCATTCTGCTCGCGCCGTCCAGCGACCCGCAGCAGGCCGCGTTGGCCTACCTGCGCAGCAACGCGATTCCCAGCGTGCTGGTGGACCGGCTGGCGGTCGAGGGTTTCGATCAGGTCGGCGTCGAGAATCGCCAAGCCACCTGCGAGCTGGTCGCTCATCTGATCGGCCACGGTCACCGGCGCATCGGCATGATTGCCGGGCATCGCGGCCTGAGCACGACGGAGGAGCGGATCGAGGGCTACCGGCAGGCGCTGTTGGACGCTGACGTACCGTGGGATCCGCAGTTGCTGATCGACGGCGAGTCGAACAGCGAATCCGCACGGGTCGCCACTGCTCAGTTGTTGCGCTTGAACCCGCCGCCCACGGCGATTCTGGCGGCGAATAACCTGATGACCATTGGCGCGATGCACGCCTTGCGTGACGCCCACATCGACGTGCCCGAGCAAATGGCGCTGGTGGGTTTTGATGATTTCGACTGGGCGGATTTTTTCCTGCCGCGCTTGAGCGTGATTGCTCAGCCGGTGCAGGCCCTGGGCGCGCGGGCGGTGCAGTTGCTGTTGCAGCGCATTGATAAGCCCGAGGGCAAACGAGTGTCGGAGCGACTGGCGCCGACCTTACGGATTCGTAACTCGTGCGGGTGCCCTTGAGCGTCCGCTGCCAGTCACCGGATTTTCAGGCACTGAACTCTTAAGCACCGAACGCTCAAGCACCAACTTTCAGGAACCGAATTTTCATGAATCACCTTGTTTCCCTGGGCCTTGACCTCGGCACGTCCGAGCTCAAGGCCGTGCTGCTGGACGGCGAAGGCGTGGTGCTGGCCCAGGCCGGTGCGCGGGTGGAAGTCAGCCGCCGGCAGTCGGGCTGGTCGGAGCAGAACCCCGCCGATTGGTGGCAGGCCTGCCTGTCAGCGCTCGGGCAGTTGCGGGCAAGCGATCCCCAGGCATGGGCGCGGGTCGGCTGCATCGGCTTGTCGGGGCAGATGCACGGTGCCGTTCTGTTGGGTGCGGCGGAGCAGGTGCTGTACCCGGCGATTCTTTGGGACGACTCCCGCGCTGTGCTTCAGGCATCGCAGCTGAACAACGATTTTCCGGAGTACGCCGGCGTCACCGGCAGCCTGGCCATGGCCGGGCTCACCGCGCCGAAGCTTCTGTGGATGCAGCAGCACGAACCGCAGGTGTTTGCGCGTATCGCCAGCGTGCTGTCACCGAAGGATTACCTGCGCTTGCTGCTGACCGGCGAGCAGGTGAGCGACATGTCTGACGCCGCTGGCACGTTGTGGCTGGATGTGGCCAAGCGCGAGTGGTACGCGCCGATGCTTCACGCCACCGGGCTGACGATCGAGCAGATGCCCCGGTTGCTGGAGGCCGATCAACCGTCGGCCGGGCTGAGTGCCGAGGCGGCGGATGCCCTGGGGCTGCCGCTGGGTCTGCCCGTGGCCGCAGGCGGGGGTGACAACCCGGTTTCGGCGGTGGGCATCGGCGCGATCAACGCCGGTGATGCGTTCGTTACCCTCGGCACCAGTGCGGCCATCGTCGCGATCACCGACCATCCGGCGGGCAATCCGGGCAGCGCCGTGCACAGCTTCTGCCACGCGCTGCCGCAGCGGTGGTACACCATGGGCGCGATGCTGGCCGGGGCGAGTTGCCTGCGCTGGGTCACTCGGTTGCTGGGTCAGCCCAGTGAGCAGGCGTTGCTCGATCAGGTTCACGCTGAGTTGCCGGTCGATCAGCCGGTGGCGGTTTCCAGCCCACTGTTTCTGCCCTACCTCGCGGGCGAGCGCACGCCCCACAACGACCCGCTGTTGCGCGGTGGATTCATGAACCTGGCCCATGACTGCACGCCAGCGATGCTGGGTTATGCGGTACTGGAGGGCGTCGGTTTCGGGCTGCTGGACGCGATGAACGCCACGCTGTCCGCCGGCGCGACGGTTAACGCCTGCGCCCTGGTGGGCGGCGGTGCACGCAGCGAATACTGGGCGCAGTTACTCGCCAACATCCTGGATCGCGAGGTGTACACGTTGCACGGCAGCGAACTCAGCGCCTGCATTGGCGCGGCGAAGCTGGGGTTCCTTTCGATCGGGGAGGGGGCCGAGTGGCTGAAGCGGGGGATGGCGGTGAAGGCGCGGTATCAGCCGATGCCGGCGGTGCAGGAAGCTTTGAGCGCGCGTTATGGGAAATTCAAAGGCTTGCTGGGTGCGGCGCAGGGATTACGTGGGTGATGTTCGGAATGTGTGGGAGTGAGCTTGCTCACGAAGACTGCATTTCAGCCGCTGGAGGTTTAGCGGATGTGATACATCTTCGCGAGCAAGCTCGCTCCCACAGGTTTGGTGTTTCCACGCAGAGGGTGGGAACGATCAATCAACATCAAAGGCTTCCCGGCTAAAGCCGGTCCTACCATACAGCCGGTCCCACTGACGGCATGCGGTGCGTAGGACCGGCTTTAGCCGGGAAGAGGGCGGTTAGCGCACTGGGATTTCCGGCTCAGACCTTCATCGTCGGCGGCAACTCCATCAGCTTGTCCAACGTAATCGGCAAATCCCGAATGCGTTTGCCGGTGGCGTGTGAGACCGCATTGGCCACCGCCGCAGCCAGGCCGGTGATGCCGATTTCACCAATACCGCGAGCGCCGAACTCGTTGAGCTCGAAGTCCGGGTAGTCCAGCAAAATCACGTCTATCTCCGGCTGGTCGGCGTGCACCGGCACCACGTATTCGGCGTAGTTGTTGTTCACCGGCATGCCGTTGCGCTCGTCGAAGTCCGTCGCTTCAAACAGTGCCATGCCGACGCCCATGACGATGGCGCCCTCGACCTGGTTAAGCGCGGTTTTCTGATTGATCACCTTGCCCACATCAATCGCACTCACCACCCGCGACACGCGCAGCCGCGAGATGCCCGGGTCCCAGCGCACTTCGACGAAATGCACGCCGAACGAGCGGAACGAATGCTTGCTGGTGTCGTTCATGCCGGTCTTGGCTTCACCGAACGCGCTGGACTGCTTCTGCGCCTTGAGCACGTCGGCGATGGCAAAGGTCTTGTCGCCGCTTTTCAACTGGCCCTGCTCGAAGCTCACCTGGTCGGCCTTGACCCCGGCAAACACGCCCTTGGGCGCAGTCGCGAACGCCTTCAACTGGTCAACGGCCTGGCGGGTGGCCTCGGCAATGGCCGGCAGCACACTGGCGGTCGCCCATGATCCCCCCGACACCGGCGCCGGCGGGAACGACGAATTGCCCAGCTCGACCTCGATCTTGTCCAGCGGGATGCCGGTGATGCTGCTGACCACTTGAGCAACGATGGTGTAGGTGCCGGTGCCGATGTCCTGCACCCCGCAAATGGCCCAGGCCGTGCCGTCGGCGCGCAGCGCAACCTGCGCCTCTGCCGGCGTGCGATAGGCGTCCCAGTTACAGGCGGCCATCCCATACCCGATGATCTCGGTGCCGTCCTTCATCGAACCCGGCGCCGGGTTGCGTTTGCTCCAGCCAAAGCGCTCGGCAGCCTTGTCGATGCATTCCTGCAGATGATTGCTCGACCACGGCAGGTTCTGGCTCTCGTCGCGTTCGGAGACGTTGAGCTTGCGGAATGCCAGCGGGTCCATGCCGATCTTTTCCGCCATCTCGTCCATGGCCGACTCCAGGGCGAACAGCCCCGGCGCAGCACCTGGCGCACGCATGGAGGTCGGCGTGCCGCGATTGACCTCGATGATCTTGTGGGTGACCAGCACGTTCGCGCAGCTGTAGAGGCTCTTGGTCGAGGTGCCGCAGTTTTCCTTGTACGGGTCGGTAAAGGACGTGGTGTTGATGGATTCGTGGCGCACCGACAGCAGCTTGCCCTTGTCGTCGGTTGCCAGGCGCATGCGCTGACGGGTCTCCGGGCGATGGCCGGTGGTGGTGAACATTTGCTGGCGCGGCACGACCAGCTGCACGGGGCGCTTGAGCACCTTGGCGGCGGCGCAGGCGGCGACCGAGTGCGGCCAGATCCACAGCTTGCTGCCGAAACCCGAGCCAATGAACGGCGCACGCACCTCGACCTTCTCCGGGATCAGGCCGAAGATCTTCGCCAGGGAATTGCGGTGGGCGACCACGCCCTGGGTGGCTTCGTAGACGATCAGGCGCCCGTCTTCCCAACTGGCGACCGTGGCGTGCATTTCCATCGGGTTGTGGGTTTCGACGGGGGTCGAGTAGGTGGCGTCGATGCTGTGGGCCGCGCTGTCGAACGCAGCGGCGGCGTCACCCCGGGTGTGGTTCGGGCTGCCGTCCTGCAAGGGGCCGGCTTTCAAGCCTTGTTCGAGGTTGGCGACCGCGTCGGTCTTGCTGTAGCTGACTTTGATCTTGTAGGCCGCGGCCCGCGCGTGCTCGAAGGTATCGGCCACCACCAGGGCGACGAACTGCCCGGCGTAGTGCACGGTGTCGTCCTCGAACGGCAGGCGGCTTTCGTCGGACTTGGCTGCCTTGAGGATCTGCGCAAACGACATCGGCAGCGTCGAGTTGTGATAGAGCGGCGGGAAGTTGCCGTGATGCAGAATCTCCAGCACGCCCGGCGATTTACGCGCCGCGTCCAGTTCCAGGCCGGTGATCTTGCCGCTGGCGACGGTGCTGAATACACCGTAGCCGTAAGCCATATTGTTCAGGTGATGGTCGGACGCGTACATCGCGCTGCCGGTGACCTTACGCTGGCCATCGATGCGGCGGGGTGCCGAGCCAATCATTGCATCAGTCATGGTGAATCCTCCGGTCAGGCGTTCAAGGTGCCGAGATTGCGCACGATGGCCTGTTGCCCCAACGCGATCTTGTAGGCGTTATGGCGATAGGCTTTGGCGCCCTTGAGGGCGATGGCGGCGACTTTCTCGAGGGTCTGCGGCGTCAGGGTCTGGCCCTTCAACGCCTGCTCGGCTTCGATCGAACGCCAGGGTTTGGTGCCGACGCCGCCCAGTGCCACCCGCGCTTCGCGCACGGTCTGGCCGTCCATGACGACAATCACCGCGCTGGACGCCAGGGCGAATTGGTAGGAGGCGCGATCCCGCAGCTTCAGGTACGCGGACTTATTGCCGGCCAGCGGCGCGGCGAGCACCACGTGGGTGATCAACTCATCGTCCAGCAGCGCGTGTTCTTTCCACGGCGTCGAGCCGGGCAGCAGGTGGAAGTCAGCGAAGTCAACGCTGCGCTTGCCTTTCGGACCCTGCACCTCGACCGTCGCACCAATGGCGACCATCGCCACGCACATGTCTGAAGGGTGGCTGGCGATGCACTGGTCGCTGGTGCCGAGCACCGCGTGGACACTGCGATTATGGCCGTCGATGGCGGCGCAGCCCGAACCCGGTTCGCGCTTGTTGCAGGGCGAATAGCCGTCGCGGAAATAGTTGCAGCGCACCCGCTGCATCACGTTGCCAGCCGTGGTGGCCTTGTTGCGCAACTGAGTCGTGGCGCCGGAGAGCAGCGCCTGGGACAGCACGGCGTAGTGCTCGACGATGTGCGAGTGATGGGCCAGTTCGGTATTGCTGACCAGCGCACCGATGCGCACGCTGCCGTCCTTCTGCACCTCGATCTGCTTGAGGGACAGGTGGTTGACGTCGATCACCTGATCGGCCGGCATGATGTCGAGCTTGACCAGGTCAAGGAGCGTCGTGCCACCGGCGAGGAAGAAGGTCGTCGGGCTTTTTGCGTGGGTCGTCACAGCCTGTTCGACGCTGCTGGCGCGTACGTAATCAAAGGCTCTCATCAGCTCACCTCCTGGACTTTAATGCGCGCCGACTGGATCGCCGCGAGGATGTTCTTGTACGCGCCGCAGCGGCAAATGTTGCCGCTCATGGCTTCGCGCACGCTGTGGTCGTCGGTACCGATGTTCTTGTCTTTCATCAACGCCGCGGCGCTCATGATCTGCCCGGAAGTGCAATAGCCGCACTGGTAGGCATCGTGTTCCCAGAAAGCTTCCTGCACCGGGTGCAGCGTGCCGTTTTGCGCCAGGCCTTCGATGGTGGTGATGTCGTCGCCTTCGTGCATGGCTGCGAGGGACAGGCACGAATTGATCGCCACGCCATTCACGTGAACCGTGCAGGCGCCGCACTGGCCGTGGTCGCAGCCCTTCTTGGTGCCGGTGAGTTGCAGGCGATCGCGCAGTACATCCAGCAACGCAGCGTTGGCCGGCAGGTTCAGGGTGTGGGCCTGGCCGTTGACCTTCAGGGTCATGCGCCGCTCGTCGGCTGCCGGAGGGTCGAGGTCATCAGCGACGGCGGCCTGGGCTTCCAGCGCCTGGGTCCAGATCGGCGCCGTCGCGGCAGCAAGGCTGGACACGCCGATGGATTTCAGGAAATTGCGGCGAGAAGGGACAGTGAAGGCCTTGAGGTCACAAGCCAGTTCTTCTTTATTGGGGCGATCAGGCTGATCGGTCATGAAAGGGTTCCTCGTCAGCGTTGGGTCAGACCTGGCGGCCGACGGTGGGCGGACGCGCGGGCAGGGACGGCAGGTGGAGCGGCATGCAGTAGGGCTGGGGCAACGGCAGTTTTCAAAGTGACGGCAGGCGTTAACGATAACCAATGCTCAGGCATGGCATTTCGTTGAATCCGTGCATGCACTTGTGAGCTGTGCTTTCTAATCCGTGGCGTTTGTGTCAGCAACGAGGGCTGGCGCCTTGTCGGACTCAGTTAAAGCAGGCAGTGCTGGCCATGGCTCAAGGGTTGTGACCGAGGCACCGGGGGATGGTTGCGGATATTTCTCGAGTGGAAAAATCACAGGATGTTACAAGTGCCCGGGCCGCGGAATCCGGCCCGGGGACGTTCAGCGTCAGGCGGCCGACGCTTCTTCTTTCAATGTCGCCATGTCGATGACAAAGCGGTACTTCACGTCACCCTTGATCATGCGTTCGTAGGCTTCGTTGATGTCCTTCATGTGGATCATCTCGATGTCGGAGACGATGCCGTGCTTCGCACAGAAGTCCAGCATGTCCTGGGTTTCCTGAATCCCGCCGATGAGCGAGCCGGCGATGCTGCGGCGTTTGAAGATCAGGTTGAACACCCCTGGCGACGGGTGCGGCTGATCCGGCGCGCCCACCAGGGTCATGGTGCCGTCACGCTTGAGCAGGTTCAGGAACGGATCAAGGTTGTGTGGCGCCGCCACGGTGTTGAGGATGAAGTCGAGCTGATTGGTCTGGGTCGCCATTTCATCGGCGTTTTTCGACACGATGACTTCATCGGCGCCCAGGCGCAGGCCGTCTTCGCGCTTGTTCGGCGACGTGGTGAACAGCACCACGTGAGCGCCCATGGCATGGGCGATCTTCACCGCCATGTGACCGAGACCGCCCAGCCCGACGACGCCGACCTTCTTGCCCGGGCCGACTTTCCAGTGGTGCAGCGGCGAGTAAGTGGTGATCCCGGCGCAGAGCAGCGGGGCGACGGCGGCCAGATTGTCGCTGTGGGATATCTTCAGGACGAACTTCTCTTTCACCACGATCTTGTCGGAGTAACCGCCAAAGGTGTTCTCGCCGCCAAACACCGGGCCGTTGTAAGTGCCGGTGAAGCCGTTCTCGCAGTATTGCTCTTCGCCTTCCGCGCAGGACGCGCAGTGCTGGCAGCTGTCGACCATGCAGCCGACGCCGGCAAGGTCGCCGACCTTGAAGTGGGTGACGTTGGCGCCGACGGCCGTGACCTTGCCGACAATTTCGTGGCCCGGCACCGACGGATACAAGGTGTTGTTCCATTCGTTGCGTGCGGTGTGCAGGTCCGAGTGGCAGACGCCACAGAACAGGATGTCGATCTGCACATCGTCGGCCCCCGGCTCGCGGCGCTCGATCTGCAGCGGGGCCAGTTTGTCAGTGGGTTTTTGCGCGGCGTAGCTGTAAGTCTTTATCATTGGGTGATCATCTCCAGTGAGGCAAAAAGACGGGTGACAGTATTCAGTGACAGGCGAGGGCGCTCAAAGGTCAATGCCGAAACATGAAACCGTCGCCGCCGGGCTGTTTGGCGAGCTGTGTGAAGCGCACTGAGTCAACAGGGTGCCGGGTCAAATCTTTCAATTTGCAGGGCGCTACCGTGCCGTGCGGCGGGTAATTGCAATAAATGTCGTGGAAACCGGTTTTTTCGTCGCGAATAGACTGCAAATCCGAATATGCCGCTTGCAACCTTCTGTCACACCCCATGAAGATAGCGCAGTCCGACGCTGGCAATGGAGCGCCTATGAATTTCCCACTTTCGACCCCCTGCGGGTACACGTCCATTGCCGACGATTGTATGCCTGCGCCCGTCGATAACGACGCCCTGACCGCGGTCGGGTTGTCCGGGGAAAGTTCGTTGGACGCCTTGCTGCGCGCCGCCCGGCAGACTGCACCCACCTTGACCTGGGCCGCTTATCGTGCCGGCCAGCAAATGCACCTGCTGGGGCAGGGCTGTTCCGCCACGGACTGGCCAACGTTGATCCCCCGGGAGGAATTCGACGGCTACTGCCGCCAGCACCATCTGCAGCGTTGGGTGACCGGCCATGGCGAGTCCGCCCTGGGCTGGCTGTTGATGCCGGAGGCGCACTCCGACGATCCGTACTTCGCCGAGCTGGCCGGCCGCCTCGGCCTGCGCCTGCAAACCGATGCGCTGGCCCGGGCCCAGGCCACCCAGCGGGTGCTCTATGAAATCACTTACCTGGCCAGCTCCACCCGTGACCGCTCGGCGTTTTTGCAGGGCGTGCACCAGCAGCTCTCGACCCTGATCGACGCAGAAAACTTTTACCTCGCGCTCTACGAAAGCCACAGCGGCAAGATCACCTACCCTTATTACATCGACATCACTGACCTCGACGCCCTCGAAGCGGAAACCTACGAGTTTCTCGATCCCGAGCGGCTGTCCATGACCGGTTATGTGCTGACCACCGAGCAGGCGCTGTTCGTTGACGCCGCCGCCATCGAGCGGGCACGCGTGCTGGATCGGTTTCACTGCGTGGGCCATCGCCCCGAATTCTGGATGGGCGCGCCGCTGAAAAACGCCTCCGACGACGTGTTCGGCATGCTGGCGATGCAGGTCTACGATGTGGCCCGGGTCTACAGCGTCGAGGATCAGGAGCTGTTTCTGGTGGTGGCGCGCCACGTCGCGATGGCCCTGGACCGCATCCTGCACCGCGCGCAGCTGGAAGAAACCGTCGCCCGCCGCACCCTTGAGCTGTCCCGCCTGAACGACGCCCTGCGCAACGAAGTGGCCGACCGCGAACGCGCCGAGCACTTGCAGAGCGCGCTGTTCCAGATCACAGAGCTGTCCAGCCAACCCGGCGACATGACCGACCTGTTCAAAAGCCTGCACGGTATCGTTGGCGAACTGCTGTTTGCCCTTAATTTCTATATCGCGCTGTTCGACGACGCCACCGGCGAGGTGACGTTTCCCTACTACGTGGACGAACGCCTGACCCGCCGCCCCGATCCGCGCCGTGGCGAGCGGGGCTTTACCGAATACGTCATCCGCCAGCGCCGGCCGTGCCTGATCGACGGTGCCGAGGCGCGCTGGCTGGAAAGCATCGGTGAGATCACCCTGCAGAACGAGGTCAACCGGTCGAGTTCGTGGCTGGGCATTCCGTTGTTCGACGGCGACGTGGTGCGTGGCGTGCTGGCGGTGCAGAGCTACACCTCCCATGTCAGCTACTCGTTGCGCGATCAGGAGCTGCTGACGTTCGTGTCACGCCACATCGACACGGCCTTGTCCCGACGCAGCGCTGCCGAGGCCATTCATACCGCCAATCTGCGTCTGGAAGCGCGGGTTCAGGACCGCACCCGGGAGCTGGACTACGCCAACGCCAAGCTGCAACACGAAAACGCCCACGACGCGCTGACCGGCCTGCCCAACCGCAGCCATTTGCAGCAGCGCCTGAGGGACGCGTGGGAGAAATTCTGTGAGAAGGGCGAGGAACTGGCGGTGATGTTTATCGACCTCGACCGCTTCAAAATGGTCAACGACAGCCTCGGCCATCATTCAGGGGACTTGCTGCTGATCCAGGCAGCTGACCGGCTGCGCCAGTGCATGCGTGACAGTGATTTGCTGGCGCGGCTGGGCGGTGATGAATTCGCCGTGCTGGCCTACGCCGCGCCGCCGGACGTCACCGTGGCGATTGCCGAGCGCATTCTGCTGGCGTTCGACGTGCCGTTCTACATCGACGGCCATGCGGTGTTTTCGTCGTGCAGCATCGGAGTGGTCGGCGCTGACCTGCAGTTTCACAGCGAGCCGGCGGATTTGCTCCGCGACGCCGACACGGCCATGTACCGGGTGAAAAATGCCGGGCGCGACAGCTACGCCGTGTTCAACCAGGAAGTGCGCCGCGAGGTGTCCGACCAGATGGAGCAGGAGACCGCGCTGCGCAATGCCCTCAAGCGCACCGACGAACTGGTGCCATACTTCCAGCCAATCATCGATGTCGCCAGCGGCCGGATTCTGGCCCTCGAAGCCCTTATTCGCTGGCGTCAGGCCGATGGCCGGATCGTCGCACCGGGTCAGTTTCTGCCGGCGCTGGAAGGCCTGCGCCTGATCGGCCGGCTGGACCTGTACATGCTGCAGCAAGTGGTGGCGATCCTTGCCCATCCCGACCATACGCACTGGCCGACGGTGCACGTCAACTGCTCGAGCTACAGCATCACCCGGCCGGAATTTTCCAGCGAAGTGCTGGGTTTGCTCAACCAGCATGGCGTGGCGGCATCGCGTATCTGCCTGGAACTCACCGAAGGCGCGCTGGTGGCCGAGCCTGAGCTGGCACGCCAGGCCATGAAACACCTGGCGGACAACGGCGTGTCGGTGGTCCTTGATGACTTCGGCGCCGGGTTCTCCTCCCTCAGTTACGTGCATCAGTACCACTTCAGCGGGCTCAAGATCGACAAGTCGTTCACCCTGGAACTGACCACCAGCTCCCGCAGCCGGGCCATCGTTCGCGCCATTGTGCGGATGGCCGAATCCCTCGGGCTGACGGTGGTGGCGGAGGGCGTCGAGGATGCCGCGACCCTGGATCTGCTGCGGGAAATGGGCGCGGGTCAGGCGCAGGGTTACTACTTCTCGATGCCGGTGCCCCAGGACAAGCTGGATTTGAGCGCGTTGCTGTAACACAGGGCGGCCGGTCTGGAGAGATGACTCAGGTCGGCCGTCGCGATATCGTGAAACATTCCGCAACATTTCTCTTCAGGGCGAGTCAACGCTACATCTCCCTGCAAAGAATTGTTCATGAAAACGCCTCGACCCTCCGCACGTCTCAAGCCGCTCAACGAATTACGTAATCTGAAGATGGCCCGTTCTGCCCACGCCTATGTGCGCGGCAGCACGGTGCAGTTTTACGAATGGCTGCACAGCCAGTCTGGCCGACGTTTGCCCAGTGGCCCGCCGGTGTGGATCTGCGGCGACTGCCACGCGGGTAACCTCGGCCCGACCGGCGATTCGAAAGGGCGCATCGACATCCACATCCGCGACCTGGATCAGACCGTGATCGGTAACCCGGCCCACGATCTGGTGCGGCTGGCGCTTTCACTGGCCACCGCTGCCCGGGGTTCCGATCTGCCCGGCGTCGCCACCGCCAGAATGCTCGAAGAGATGATGCAGGGTTATGAGCTGGCGTTCGAAGACGGCGCCGACGAGGAGCCCGCACGTCCGGCACAGGTCAAGGCGGGGATGCGCAGCGCGGTTCAGAGGACCTGGAAGCACCTGGCTCAAGAGCGCATCGAAGACACCCGGCCGACCATTCCGCTGGGCAAGCATTTCTGGTCGTTGTCCCGGGATGAGCGTCATGGCCTGAAAGACCTGTGCTCGACGCCGGAGATTCATGCTCTGGTCACCTCGTTGAAAGGCCGATCCAAGGATGACCGCGTCGAGATGCTCGATTGTGCCTACTGGGTCAAGGGTTGCAGCTCCCTGGGCCTGCTGCGTTATGCGGTCCTGCTGAGCGTGGGCGACGATGAGGATCAGGAATATTGCCTGCTCGACGTCAAGGAAGCGGTCGCTGCCGCCGCGCCGCGCACTCCGCGCGCGGGCATGCCCCGGGACAACGGCAAGCGCGTGGTGGAAGGGGCCCGGCATCTTTCGCCGGGGCTCGGCAACCGGATGATCGCGACGCGCATGCTGGATCATGGCTTCTTCGTCCGCGAGCTGCTGCCCCAGGACATGAAGCTTGAACTCGATCAGCTGAGCGAACGCGAAGCCATGAAAGCCGCCGGTTATCTGGCCCGCGTCGTCGGACTGGCCCACGCCCGGCAGATGGACCTCTCCACGCGCTCGTCGTGGATGCGAGAACTGCAACTCAACCGTTCGCACACCCTGGATGCGCCGTCGTGGCTATGGAGCAACGTCGTGCATCTGGTGGGGAGCCATGAGCAGGGCTATCTCGAGCATTGCCGGCGGTATGCGCTGGAGAATTGATACCGGCTCAGGATTCGATTCGGACGGTGAGGCCCACTTGACCTCCACTTAGGTGGAGGTTCGAGACTGGGCGCCCTTACGTTCAGGATCACTCCCATGACGCCAACCCCCGCTGCTGCTCCCTTCACCTTGTACAACCCGGAAGGCTTGTACGATCCCGCCCCCAACGCCTATTCCCACCTTGCCGTCGTTGGCCCAGGCGCCGAGTGGCTGTTCGTCGCCGGCCAGGGCGGGGAGGACGCTCAAGGCCAGCTGTCCCCGGATTTTGCCGATCAGGCGGCCCACGCCATAGCTAACGTCCGCATCGCCCTGCAATCGCGTGGGGCCGACCTTCGGCATATCTTCAAACTGACGCTGCTGATGGTTGATCACTCCGAAGACCGGTTGCGCTTGTGGGTCGAGCAGGCGGATCTCGCATGGGCGGACAACATGAAGCCGGTGTGCACACTCATCCCCGTCCCACGCCTGGCGCTGGACGGCATGCTGATCGAGATCGAAGCAGTGGCGGCGCTTAGGCCCAGAGACTGACTGGTTTTTAGTGGGACCGGCTTCAGCCGGGAAGAGGCCAGTGTGAGCACCATCAATTCTGCAGCGTGACCGCCGATGCCTTCCCGGCTAAAGCCGGTCCTACAGTCGAGGTTTGCCAATCCCGTTGGGTGTACGCGGTCTCGTAATAGGACCCTTAGTAGGACCGGCTTCAGCCGGGAAGAGGCCAGTGTGAACACCATAAATTCTGCAGTGTGACTGCCGACGCTTTCCCGGCTGAAGCCGGTCCTACAGTCGAGGTTTGCCTGTACCCCAGGGAGTACGCGGTCGATTAGTGGGACCGGCTTCAGCCGGGAAATCACCTGCAAAACCCATAACAGGCGAACCGAGCGGACCGCTTGCTGGTAAATTGGCGCACGCGTCATTTGTTGAGCCATCATTGGCTCCAGAATGGCGGACAGGCGCGGGTCGACCAGCCCTGTCCCCGGCGCTTATCTTTATTCAATCTTTCCTGCTGAAGGGATTTAAACCATGCGGCAATTTGCGGCCCTCGCTCTGTTTCTCAGTCTCAATGCATTCGCCCAGGACGCGCCCCAGCCGATCGCCAAATGGACGCTGCTCGACCAGTTCGACAAGGCTTATACCCTGGACGATCAGGCCCAGGTGCTGTTGATCGCCCGCAGCATGGCGGCGGCGAAGATGGTCAACGCCGCACTGGAAGACAATCCCGAGGGATACCTGGAGCAGCGTCACGTTGTGTACGTGGCGGACATCGAGAAGATGCCGTCCCTGGTAAAGATGGTGGCTGTGCCTGCCATGCGTTCGGCCAAGTACCGCATCCTGCTGGACCGCGAAGCCCGGGTCGCCTCGGCCTACGACGGCGACCGCGACACCGTGCAGTGGCTGACCCTGAAAAACGGCGCGGTCGTCCGTCAGGAACGGTTCTCGGACGGCGAACAGCTCAAGCAAGCCATTGCCAAGCTGGGTTCGCAGTCGGCTAGCCGTTGAGCCCGGCCTTCTCGAAGATCAGCCGCAGGTAGCCGGCGATGGTCGACGCATCGCCGTAGACCTCGCGCAGCGCCTGCTCGGCGCTGGACAGGTGCAGCGCGAGTTGCCGCTTGACCTTGTCCTCGCCGTACAGCGAAACGAAGGTCGATTTGCCGTCGTCCTTGCCTTGATCCTTGTCGCTGTCAGCGCAGCGGTCGCGCAAATCGTCGTACATCTGGAACGCCTGGCCCAGCTCCATGGCGAAGTTCTGCAACAGCGGCCGCTGATCGTCCCGCGCGCCGCTGATGAGCCAGACCATGTCCATGATCGCGCCGAACAACACGCCGGTTTTCAGGTTGTTGGTCAGGGCGATCTCGTCCGCGTCACGGCTGCGCTGGCCGTCGCGCAAATCCTGAAACTGCCCGCGCACCAGCCCTTGCATGCCTACCGTATTGGCCAGCACCTCGACCAGTTCAGTGCGGGTGGTGGCGGCCAGATCGCTGATGCTGGCGACAACACCGAAGGCGCGGCTGAGCAGGGCGATGGCGGTCAGAATGGCCACGTCTTCACCGAACTTCAGGTGGACCGTGGGCTGGCCGCGACGCAGCGACGCGTTGTCCATGCACGGCATGTCGTCGAGCACCAGGGATGCGGCGTGAATCATCTCGACGGCGCAGCCCAGGTCCACGGCCTGTCGCCTGATCGTGCGACTGTTCTCATGGCTGGCCTCGACCAGCCCTTCGGCCGCCAGCACCAACAGCACCGGGCGCATCCGCTTGCCCGGCGCCAACGTCGATTCACGCATGGCCAGCGCCACCAGATCGCGCTCGTTGCCGGATTCGGGCAGCAGATCGGAGAGGCGCGTTTCGATTGCCGCCCGGACGTCTCCCAGTTGCCCGGCAAAGCCCGATTTGATTGTTGTGTCGACGTTACCTGCCATCGGTCTTTCCCTATGCTTTAGCGGTAAAACTGTTCGTCGCGGAGCGGTTCGGCGTGCGAGACCGGTCATCACGGAACGACTGCTGTTTCTAAATGCCTCAAGATACGGCAAAGTTGTACAGGAAAATCGGTTTTGTACAAGATTGCATCTGCAGAAGACCGTAGGGCCCGTTCAATAATTCAGCTGCATGGAGCGAGTATGACTCACAGCGATATGGGTCGTCGCAAAGACGATCACCTCGATATCGTGCTGGACAGGCGCGCCAGCGTGCGTACTTCCTTTTCCGGACTGGACGACATCCGCTTCGAACACTGTGCGCTGCCGGAATTGAATCTGGACGACATTGACGTGAGCAGCTCCCTGCTGGGCATCGCGTTGCGCGCGCCGTTGCTTATCAGCTCCATGACCGGCGGGGCCGAGCGGGCCACCGCGATCAACCGTCATCTGGCCGAAGCCGCTCAGGAACTGGGCATCGCCATGGGCGTCGGCTCGCAGCGGGTGGCCTTGCAGAACGGCGGAGATCAGGGGCTGACCCGCGAACTGCGGCGTCTGGCGCCGGACATCGCGCTGCTGGGCAACATCGGCGCCGCGCAGCTGATCGAGCCTGACGGCCTGGACATGGCCCGCCGTGCGGTCGACATGCTTCAGGCCAACGCGTTGATTATTCATCTAAACCCCTTGCAGGAAGCGGTGCAGGTCGGTGGCGACCGGCGCTGGCAGGGCATCCTCGACGCCATCCGGCGCGTGGTGCACAGCGTCGGCGTGCCGGTGGTGGTCAAGGAAGTGGGCGCAGGCCTGTCCGCCGATGTGGCAATGGCGCTGGTGAATGCCGGAGTGCAGGTGCTGGACATTGCCGGGCTCGGCGGCACCAGTTGGGCTGCGGTGGAAGCCGAGCGCGCCCAGAGCCCCGCCGATCGCGAGGTCGCCATGGCATTCGCGCAGTGGGGCATCCCGACCGCCGTCAGCCTGGCCATGGTTCGCCAGGCCTTGCCCGACACGCCGCTGATTGCCTCCGGCGGCATTCACAATGGCATCGACGTGGCCAAGGCCATTCGGCTGGGCGCGGATGTCGTCGGCCAGGCCGCAGGCGTGCTGCGCAATGCGACGCTGTCCACCGCTGCTGTCATCGAACACTTCGACATCGTCATCCGCCAGTTGCGCATCGCCTGTTTCTGCACCGGTTCAGAGGACCTGCGCGCGTTGCGCAGGGCCCGTTTGCTGGCGCCCAACACCCTGCAGTCGTTGCTGTCATGACCCATTTTGCGGTGGTGGCGCCGGCATTCTACAGCCACTTTCAGGCGTTTCAGGCCCTGGCCGGGACGCTGATCGACCGGGGTCATCAGGTCACCTTTTTCCAGCAGGCCGATGCCCGCCGCTGGCTGACCGATCCGCGCATCGGCTTTCACGCCCTCGGTGCCCTCAGTCATCCGCCGGGCAGTCTTGAAGCGGCGCTGCGCCGTGCCGCTTGTTCCAATAACCCGCTGCGCCTGCGCCGGGTGATCCGCGACCTGTGCGACACCACGCACATGCTCAGTGCCGAGCTGCCATCAGCGCTGGCGGTGCGGCAGATCGAGGCCTTGCTGTGCGATCAGATGGAAGCGGCGGGCGGCATGGTCGCCGAAGGGCTGGGCTTGCCGTATGTCTCGGTGGCCTGCGCCTTGCCGGTCAACCGCGAGCCGCAGTTGCCGCTGCCGGTGATGCCCTTTGCCTACGCCACCGATGAACGCAGTCAGCATATGTTCGAAGGCAGCCGCAAGGTGTACGACTGGCTGATGAGTCCGTTGAGCAAGGTGCTGCGTGATGCGTCACGGCGTCTGGCCATCGAGCCCCGCGACGGGCTGCATGAATGCCTCTCGCCGTATGCGCAGATCAGCCAGACGCTTCCCGGATTCGATTTCCCCCGTCAGCATCCACCGGCCAATTTTCACGCGGTCGGGCCACTGCGGGCGGCACAGACCGAACAGCCGGGCGAATGGCCGATTGACCCCGCCCGGCCATTTATCTTCGCCAGCCTCGGCACGCTGCAGGGCAGTCGCTATGACATGTTCAAGCGCATCGCCACGGCCAGCCGGCAATTGGATGCGCAGTTGCTGGTAGCCCATTGTGGCGGGCTCGATGCCCGGCAAGAGCAGCGGCTGATCAAGACCGGCGCGACCTGGGTGACCGATTTCGCACCGCAACAATGGGCGCTGCAACACGCCGATGCGGTGGTGACCCACGGCGGCTTGAACACCGTGATGGACGCTATCGTGGCGCGCACGCCGATGCTGGTGATGCCCATCGCGTTTGATCAGCCGGGCGTTGCTTCGCGCGTTACCCACGCCGGGATTGGCCTGCAACTGCGTCGCGGCGCCGGGGCAGGGCAGATTCGCGAGCGCCTTACGCAACTGCGCGGGCTGTCCGCAGAGCCTTTTGAGCGCCTGGCGACCGAACTGGCGAACGCTGGCGGCACCTCCCGTGCCGCCGACATTGTCGAAGCCGTGGTGCGCACGGGTGAGCCAGTGCTGGCGGGGTTGATGCCATGACGTACGATTTGATTCTTGCCGGCGGCGGCTTGGCCAACGGGCTGATCGCCTGGCGCCTCAAACAGCTGCGGCCGGAGCTGCGGGTGCTGTGCATCGAAGAGCAGACGCACCTGGGCGGCAATCACACCTGGTCCTACCACGAAGGCGACCTCACTGCTGAGCAGCATCAATGGCTGCAGCCCTTGGTGGTTCAGCGCTGGTCGGCCTATGACGTGCACTTCCCGCAACGCTCGCGACGGTTGAACAGTGGCTATGCCAGCATCACGTCGGAATGCTTTGCCGAGGTCATCGAGCCCGCTTTGGGCGATGCGCTCCTGACCGGCCGACGCATCACCGACCTCACTCCCAACGCCGTGGTGCTGGAAGGCGGCGAGCGGCTTCAGGCCCGCGCGGTAATCGATGGCCGTGGCGTGCAGGCCACGGCGCACATGGTGCTGGGGCAGCAGGCGTTTCTGGGTCAGTTGCTGCGTTTGCAGGCGCCCCATGGCCTGACCGCGCCGATCATCATGGATGCCCGCGTCGCGCAGGGGGAGGGTTACCGCTTCGTTTACGTGCTGCCTTTTTCAGCTGACACCCTGCTGATCGAGGACACCCATTACGTCGACCAGCATTCGTTTTCATCTGACCAGCTTCGTCAGCACATCGCCGACTACGCCGCCGCCCAGGGCTGGGAGATTGCCGAGTGCCTGCGCGAAGAGCAGGGCGTGTTGCCGATCACCCTGGCCGGGGATTTCGCCGGGTTCTGGCGCGAAGCGGCGGGCCAGCCACGATCCGGTTTGCGGGCCGGGCTGTTTCATTGCACCACCGGCTATTCGCTGCCCCATGCCGTGCGGCTGGCGGAGTGGATCGCCGTTCAGTCCAGGCTGGATGCCGAGTCGCTGGACGCCGGCATTCGCGCTATCGCGCAGCGCGCGTGGCACTCCCAGGGTTTCTATCGGCTGCTTAATCGCATGCTGTTCCTGGCCGGGCGTCCGTCCAATCGCTGGCAGGTGATGCAGCGGTTTTACGGGCTGTCCGAAGGCCTGATCAGCCGTTTCTACGCAGGGCGCAGTAGCCTGGCCGACAAGCTGCGCGTGCTCACCGGCAAACCGCCCGTACCGATCGACGAGGCGGTCAAGGCCGCTTTTCGTTACCTGCCCAAGCACTACCAGGCCAGGCATCACCCGCCTAAGCACAACGAGAATTGAAATGACCCAAGCAAAAACCGCAATTGTGATTGGTGCCGGTTTCGGCGGCCTGGCGTTGGCCATCCGGCTTCAGGCAGCGGGCGTGCAGACGACGCTGCTGGAAAAACGCGACAAGCCCGGTGGCCGCGCCTACGTCTACGAAGATCAGGGTTTTACCTTCGACGCGGGGCCGACGGTGATCACCGACCCGACGGCCATCGAAGAGCTGTTCACCGCCGCCGGCAAATCCATCAAGGATTACGTCGAGTTGCTGCCGGTGTCGCCGTTCTATCGCCTGTGCTGGGAAGACGGCACGAAGTTCGATTACGCCAACGATCAGCAGTCCCTCGACACCCAGATCGCGGCACTGAACCCCAAGGACGTCGCCGGTTATCAGCGCTTTCTGGCGTATTCCAAAGCGGTGTTTCAGGAAGGCTATCTGAAGCTCGGCGCCGTGCCGTTCCTGTCCTTCCGCGACATGGTTCAGGCCGGGCCGCAGCTGGCGAAGTTGCAGGCATGGCGCAGCGTGTATTCCATGGTGTCGGAGTTCATCGAGGACGACAAACTGCGTCAGGCGTTTTCGTTTCACTCGCTGCTGGTGGGGGGCAATCCGTTTGCAACGTCCTCCATTTACACGCTGATTCACGCCCTCGAACGCCAGTGGGGCGTGTGGTTTCCCAAGGGCGGGACCGGCGCGCTGGTGCAGGGCATGGTCAAGCTGTTCGAAGACATCGGCGGGCGTTTCGAGCTCAACGCCGATGTCGCCAGCATTGACACCAGTGGCCAGAGAGTGACCGGCGTGCGCCTCAAGGATGGCCGGCAGATCAGCGCCGATTGCGTGGCCTCCAACGCCGACGTGATGCACACCTACGCCGAACTGCTCGGCGGCCACCCGCGCGGGGTCAAGGAAGGCGTACGGCTGAAGGGCAAGCGCTTCAGCAACTCACTGTTCGTCATCCACTTCGGGCTCAAGCGTCCGCAGCCACAGTTGCAGCACCACACCGTGTGTTTCGGCCCGCGCTACAAGGCGCTTATTCAGGAGATTTTCAAGGGCGCGGCGCTGGCCGAGGATTTCTCGCTGTACCTGCACGCGCCGTGCATCACCGACCCGAGCCTGGCGCCGCCGGGGTGTTCGAGCCATTACGTGCTGTCACCGGTGCCGCACCTGGGCAACGCCGATATCGACTGGGAAGTGGAAGGGCCGCGCTACCGCGACCGCATCTTCGCGTACCTGGAGAAGTACTACATGCCGGGCCTGCGCGAGGATCTGGTCACCAGCCGCATCTTCACGCCCCAGGATTTCAAGGGCGAACTCAACGCGCACCTCGGCTCGGCGTTTTCCCTTGAGCCGATCCTGCGACAAAGCGCCTGGTTCCGCCCCCATAACCGCGACGCAAGCCTGAGCAATCTGTACCTGGTCGGCGCCGGCACTCACCCGGGCGCCGGTGTGCCGGGTGTCATCGGCTCCGCCAAGGCCACGGCCGGGCTGATGCTGGAGGACCTGCATTCATGAGCGTGGCCGATCAGGCGCTGCTCGACCACGCCACCCAGAGCATTGAAGTCGGCTCGAAAAGCTTCGCCGCCGCGTCGCGACTCTTCGATCCCGTGACCCGTCGCAGCGCGGTGATGCTCTATGCGTGGTGTCGGCATTGCGACGACGTCATTGACGGCCAGGAAGCGGGGCACTCGGCGACGGTGGTCAGTCAGCAGGAAGTGACCGAGCGGCTGCAACGGCTGATCGCCCAGACCCACGCCGTGTATGCCGGCACGCCGACCCACAGTCCGGCGTTCGAAGCGTTCCGGGAAGTTGTCCTGCGCCATGGCATCGAGCAGTGCTACGCCCTGCAGCATCTGGATGGCTTCGCGATGGACGTCAGCCAGCGCGAATACCGGCGCGTCGACGACACGCTGGAGTACTGCTATCACGTGGCCGGCGTTGTCGGCCTGATGATGGCGCAGATCATGGGCGTGAGTGACGAGGCGACCCTCGACCGCGCCTGTGATTTGGGGCTGGCGTTTCAGCTGACCAACATCGCCCGGGACATCGTCGAAGACGCTTCGGTTGGGCGTTGCTACCTGCCGGGCGACTGGCTGGATGAGTTGGGCATTCCCCACGGTCGCCTTGCATCTCCGGAATACCGTCCAGCGGTAGCCGTATTGGCAAAGCGGCTGGTGGACATGGCCGAGCCGTACTACGAGAGTGCCAATGCCGGCTTGACCGCGCTGCCATGGCGATCGGCCTGGGCAGTGGCGACGGCGGGGTGCGTCTACCGCGAGATCGGGGTGAAGGTCAGGGAGCGCGGCGCGCGGGCCTGGGATGCGCGGGTCTCGACCAGCAAGCTGGACAAGCTGCGACTGGTGTTGGCGGGGGCGTGGAAGGCTAGCGTGACTCGTGGTCGGCAGTGGCCGGCGCGGTCTGCGAACCTTTGGCAACGTCCGGGTCGGATTTGTGCAACGGGCCGTCATGCAAGCGTCGGAGCTGAGCGCGTAACCGAGTAACGCTCGGCGCGTAGAGAAAGCCGAACGACACGCAGCGCTCCTTGCCCGACACCGCGTGGTGCATCAGATGCGCCTGATACAGGCGTTTGAGGTAGCCATTGCGCGGCACGTACTTGAACGGCCAGCGCTTGTGCACTAGGCCGTCGTGGGCGACGAAATACAGAAAGCCGTAAGCGGTCATCCCTGCGCCGATCCACTCCAGCGGATGCGCCCCTGCAGTGCCCAGCGCGATCAGCACGATGGCGAACCCGGCGAACACCACGGCATACAGATCGTTCTTCTCGAACCAGCCGGTTCTCGGCTCGTGGTGCGACTTATGCCAGCCCCAGCCCCAACCGTGCATGATGTACTTGTGCGCAAACACGGCGAAGCCCTCCATGCCGATCACGGTTGCGAAAAAGACGAGGGCATTGATCATCGGGTTCATCCGCGCAAGTGTCTCAACGTCAGACCGTGAAAAGGCCGACGCTGTTCGGTGCGTGATTGTCGCATGCCGGTGGCTGAAGGCGGAGATCGGTTTGTCAGTTGCCGATTTGCGGTGTGAAGGTTCGGATTGGTGTGGCGTGACCCATGACGCCTTCCCGGCTGAAGCCGGTCCCACTATGAGTACGCGGTGTGCCAGTGGGACTGCAGTGGTCTAATTTCCCCGGACACCTCGATAAGTGGAAAATACATTTATCGAGGAGTTCTACATGACCAGAAA